>CACYWQ010000048.1 GCA_902778165.1 uncultured Lachnospiraceae bacterium | reverse complement strand
CTTGCACCTCTTTATATAATGTTATCTCTTTAATAGGCCGATTATAAACCGTCAATGTATGGCTGTCGTCTCCAGTGAGTTTCGCAACATTTTCGCTGATCGTGCCACCTGTCGTACTCCGAAGGACAAAATCACCTTCTTCTCTTACAGTGATCAGTAGGGGTTCGCCCAACTTGGCGTAATTGTTCGGAGCAATAGCTTCCTCTACACGATAAATGCCTTCCATCATTTTGATTTTCTGGATCAGCCGGTCGATCATACGCGGCTCCTTTCTCCTGTTTTCACAGGTGCGCTAAGTGGTCCGGAACGGAAGGTCATCTGTCTGCTTCGTATATGATACGGCCGCCGGCGATGGTATATCTGCAGCTTCCGTATCGCCTGATGCATCATCTTCATTAACAGATTCAATCAGTTCATCAGGAAGCAATTCAATAAGCATATCTTCCAACTTGTTCGGATTAATGGGCTTACTTAAATAATCATCAAATCCCGCTGCAATATATTCATCTCTCGCACCAGAAATAGCATTGGCCGTAAGACATACAAATGGTGTATTGAAATTGGGATTATCATGCCATGCCTTAAGTTCACGAAGTGTCTCTATGCCGTCTTTACCGGGCATAAGATGATCCAAGAACACAAGATCATATCGCTTGTTCCTCATCATTCTGAGTGCCGAATCTCCGTCATCTGCAGTATCTACCTTGACCTGTGTCTGCTTAAGCAGATTCTTAAATACCAACAGATTCATCGGATTATCATCAACTACCAGAATATTGGCATATGGAGCAACAAAGCTCTCTTTAT
Organism: uncultured Lachnospiraceae bacterium; assembly: GCA_902778165.1. Classification (GTDB taxonomy): domain Bacteria; phylum Bacillota; class Clostridia; order Lachnospirales; family Lachnospiraceae; genus Colinaster. Next base: position 2,059 of record CACYWQ010000048.1, on the reverse strand, counting down.
ATACGGCTCTTGCCGCCAATACATTATGGTAGGCCTTCTCATAATCACCCAGTTGTTCCCATTTTACAACCTTCTGCTGTAACTTAAACGAGAACTTCGAACCCTCACCATAGACACTTTCAACCTTAAGATGACTGTCCATCATCTCAAGCAGGTGTGTTGTAATACTCATTCCAAGTCCCGTTCCCTCAATATTGCGGTTACGCATCTCTTCGATACGGTCAAATTCCGAGAACAATTTATCAATATCTTCCTGCTTAATTCCGATACCCGTGTCCTTGATCGATACATCAAGCATAATTAGATCTTCTGTATTCTCTATAGGTTCATAACCGATGTGGAAAGTAACGCTTCCCTTCTCGGTATACTTAACGGCATTTGTAAGTATGTTGGTGATGATCTGCTTGATCCTTATCTCATCACCCCGAAGCATCTTAGGCAGAGTCTTATCAAATTCAAGAATAAGCTTAAGTCCCTTCTCTTCCGCCCTGGTCTGCACCATGGCAACAAGGTCACCTATAACGGATGATATATCGTAATCCACAGGGATTATCTCCATCTTACCCGACTCAATCTTGGAGAAATCAAGTATGTCATTAATAAGGCTTAGAAGCGTATTGCTGGCCATCTTAATGCTGCCGGAATACTCAAGTATGTTCTCATCCTCACACTCTCTGAGGATCATCTCATTCATTCCAAGCACGGCGTTAATAGGCGTACGGATCTCATGAGACATATTAGCAAGGAATGCCGACTTGGCATGATTCTCATATTCCGCTTCTTCCTTGGCCTCTTTCGCGGCATTCATATCAAGCACAACGAACACATAGATGATTATCTCAACGCCGACAATTGCCATATTAGTAAGCGACAGACCGTATGCAAATATTTGCATAGTCGATGCGATTAACGGAACGATTGTAAATAACAGCAGGGGTGCTTTCATTCCCATTCGTATCTTACCGCCGTCTCTTATAATAACCGTCGTCTGAATTATCAGTATGATAAAAGGAATTGCATAGCTTATAAGATATCCGCCGGAACGCTGATAGCAATTGGTTGCATCAAACGTATAGATAAATCCTGTAAAGAGATTAACAAAGATTAAGAGTTCACCGATGATTATAAGCACTTTAACCGTCTGCATTATCTTCGGAACTTTAGTCAGACCGCCCTCTCTTAGAAGCATATCTGACAGATAGAGATTAAATCCATATATTGCAAGGAGCGTAAGCGCAAATACCAGATAATTACTTATCCTGACCATCCACCATCCCATATTGCTTACATCGCCCCTGTAAATATATGCGAAACGATCAAAAAAAAGCAGTAACGTCGCAGCTGTCTCCGTTATCATAAGCGCAATCTTCCTGGGTCTTGGCATGGCGCTTGTGATAAAGATAAAGAAGACAATAATACCACATATACTGCTTAAAGAAAGCATGATATTTAATTGGTGAGCACGCAGAAAATCTAACATTAATTCTCCCCTGATCATCCCGATTTGCCGATCAGTACTTAACCGCATCGACAGACTTATACTCATCAAACAGTTCAAGACATGCATCCCTGTCCATCATGCCAAGATAGTCTCCCAAGCCCGTTCTTGAGCCCATCATCCTGTCAAACTTGGCATCTCTGAATCCGATGTCCTCATTATCGTCTATCGTGCATCCGTAATAAACCTTATCGATATTGGCCCACATACATGCCGCAAGGCACATTGGGCAAGGTTCCCCCGTCGTATACAGTTCACAACCAGACAGGTCATATGTATCAAGTATTTGCTCAGCCGCACGTATGGCATTGATCTCTCCGTGGGCTGTTGAATCTTTATCTCTAAGAACGGTATTATGCCCTGTGGCAATAATATTTCCGTCTTTAACTACCATTGTCCCATATGAGCCATTAGCTTCATATCCAGAATTCCAATGGTCACCGTTTACAACTACAAGGTCATATGTACCAGCTTCACGTGATTGTCCAGTAATGCCTGAACCATCATCTGCGTAAAGAACACGTACTTTTGCACCAACGCCGTCAATATAAAAATTAAAAT
>CACYWQ010000047.1 GCA_902778165.1 uncultured Lachnospiraceae bacterium | reverse complement strand
GTTGCCAAAGTTGCCTCTGAGAACAGGCTTGGCAAACGCATACTCTTGGTGGATGATGATCCGACTTTCCTTAAGATGCTCCAGGGCTGGCTGTCACATAAGTATCGCATTACGGCGGTTAAATCCGGAATGCAGGCCATTACCTATCTTGCCAATCATTCGCCGGATCTTATTCTGCTTGACTATGATATGCCCATAACCCCGGGACCGCAGGTCATGGAGATGATCAGGAGTGAGTTCAATGCATCCGAGATTCCGATCATTTTCCTTACGGGCAAATCCGACCGTGAGAGCATCATGAATGTTATGAGATTAAGACCTCAGGGATATTTGTTAAAGACAATGAGCAGAGATGATATCGTGTCTGCAGTAGACAATTTCTTTATTGGACATAAGTGGGACTATTTGTATTAATACACAAGGATAAATCAGAGGATACAAATGAACGAGAGAGTCGTTGTTGTTGATGATGATGCCATCATTCTTAAACATGCCAATATGATACTTACAGAAGCCGGATTCAGGGTAACCTGTCTTAAAAGCGGAAGGCTTCTGCTTGACTATATTACTGTGAATCCGACAGATATTCTTCTGCTTGATATAAGAATGCCCGAAATGGACGGATTTGAGACTATTCGCGCACTTAGAGAGTGGGAGAGTGATAATAAACGTGAGCCTGTTCCGGTGATCTTCCTTACGGCCAACGAGGATTCGGATTCCGAGGCCAGGGGACTGTCGCTTGGTGCGTTGGATTTTATAAGAAAGCCTTTCTCTTCGGAAGCGTTAAAGATCAGGGTAAGAAATCTTATAGATCTTATAAGCTTACAGAGAGATCTGCATAAAGAGGTCACCAAGAAGACTGCAGAACTTGAGAGTCTTTCATTGCATGTCGTACATACTCTGGCCAAGACAATTGATGCCAAGGATGCATATACAAACGGTCATTCAGAGAGAGTGGCGGAATACTCCAAAGAAATAGCGCGCAGATACGGATACAGTGAGGAGAGACAGGAAGAGATCTATATGATGGGTCTTCTGCATGATGTGGGCAAGATCGGAGTTCCGGATACAGTAATAAATAAGCCCGGGAAACTTACCGACGAGGAATATGAGATGATCAAGATCCATCCCGTGAAGGGAGCGGAGATACTTGCAACGATAAGTGAGATGCCGGCGCTTGTCACCGGAGCAAGATGGCACCATGAACGATATGACGGTAAGGGCTATCCGGACGGTTTATCAGGTGAAGATATCCCTGAGGAAGCCAGGATAATAGCCGTTGCAGATGCTTATGATGCCATGACAAGCCACAGAAGTTACAGAGATATCATTCCCCAGGATCATGTCAGAAGTGAGATAGAGAAGGGAATGAAGACCCAGTTTGATGATAAATTCGCACGAATCATGCTTGATATGATTGCAGAAGATACTGAGTATACCATGCATGAGTAATGAAAGCGAAGAAGGGATAATAAGTGCTCCTTAACCACCGGTTTGGGAGAGTGTAATAAATATGTTAAACCAATTCTCAAGAACAGAATTATTATTCGGCAAAGCCGCGATGGAACATCTGTCGAAGTGCCGTGTGGCCGTATTCGGCATTGGCGGTGTCGGAGGATATGTATGTGAGGCACTTGTACGAAGCGGTGTCGGAATATTTGATCTGATAGATGATGACAAAGTCTGTCTTACGAATATTAACCGACAGATAATCGCCACAAGGAAAACCGTCGGTCAGTATAAGACGGATGTTATGAAGGAGCGAATCCTTGATATCAATCCTGACGCGGAAGTGAATACATATAAGTGTTTCTTTCTTCCGGAGAATGCTTCGGATTTCCCCTTTGAACAATATGATTATGTGGTAGATGCCATTGATACCGTGACTGCCAAGATTAAACTTGTGATGCAGTGTCAGACCCTCGGTGTTCCGATCATCAGCTCAATGGGTGCGGGGAACAAACTTGACCCCACACAGTTTCGTGTTGCGGATATTTATAAGACCCAAATGGACCCTTTGGCCAAGGTTATGCGGCGTGAACTTAAGAAAAGAGGAGTTAAGAAACTCAAAGTCGTTTATTCGCAAGAGCAACCCATTCGTCCCATCGAGGATATGGCAATAAGTTGCAGAACCAACTGTATCTGCCCACCCGGTACGAAGCGTCATTGTACCGATCGCAGAGATATCCCGGGCAGTACGGCCTTTGTACCTTCTGTAGCAGGTTTGATCATTGCGGGAGAAGTTATCAAGGATCTAACCGAAAAAATAAGAGGAACTGATATTGAATAATTCGTTGGGAAATAGAGTAACAGACGAACAGTTGAAGAAATATGATGATCTTATGCAACTGCTTAAGAGTTATAAGAGTGTGGCGGTTGCATTCTCAAGCGGAGTCGATTCAACATTTCTTATGTATGCGGCCAAACAAGCTGTGGGAGATAAGGCAATTGCCGTAACGGCAAGATCCTGTTCATTCCCCGAAAGAGAACTTAATGAGGCCAAAGAATTCTGCAAAGAACATAAAATCCACCAATTTATATTTGATTCCGAGGAACTGAACATAGAAGGATTCTCACAGAATCCCAAGAACAGATGCTATCTTTGTAAGCACGAATTATTTGAAAAGATGATTAAGATAGCTGATGCCGAAGGAATTGAAGTGATTGTTGAGGGCTCTAATCTTGATGATAACGGAGATTATCGTCCTGGACTTATAGCGGTTGCGGAACTTGGCATAAAGAGCCCGCTTCGTGAGATAGGATTTACCAAAGAAGATATAAGGGCATTATCGGAACACCTCGGCCTTCCTACCTGGAATAAGCAATCCTTTGCCTGCCTTTCTTCAAGATTTGTCTACGGAGAGACCATAACCGAAGAGAAGCTTAAGATGGTTGATAAGGCAGAGCAGCTACTGCTTGATCTGGGATTTAGTCAGGTTCGTGTCAGGATTCACGGCACCATGGCAAGGATCGAGATCCTTCCTAAAGAATTTGACAAACTGATCAGTGAGGATATTCGTAATAAGATCACGACGGCGCTTAAGTCTTACGGATTTACATATATATCAATGGACCTTAATGGTTACAGGACCGGAAGCATGAACGAAGTAATAGACAAGACAGGGATTGAAGCAGAGGTTCGGTAACTGTGCCTGTGATACCCACGCAGGGAATGTGGAGATGAATTATGCTAAGCATTGATCGGTACAGAGAAATATACAGAATACTGGATTCGTCGACACCGGCCGTGTATGATTGCGGAACACTCTGCGGGGCTGCATGCTGCAACGGTGCATCGTTTGCCAATGAAGAATCATACATCTATCTTCTTCCGGGAGAGATGGATTACCTTGAATCTGTCGGCTGTGAGCTTAAGGCAGTGAAGGAGAAGCATTCGGACCACAATCTGCCGAAGTCGTGGGGTGAATATGTCTATGTCGCCCATTGTCCGGGTAAGAATGAGTGTAAGAGGGAAGTGCGTCCGATCCAGTGCAGGACATTTCCGCTTCAGCCGTATATTTCGCCTGACGGTGAGTTTAAGATGATACTATGTAATTCCGATCTGCCGTATTCCTGCCCTTTCATAGAGGGAGAGGCCGCTGTGTCGGAGGACTTCCACCGGACGGCATATGAAGCCTGGTCGATTCTCATCGAGGATGATAAGATTCGGGATCTGGTTAAGATGGATTCAGAAGACATGGGTGTCCATGGGACTGTTTGACTGAATATGATGTAACATAGATAAGAATAAGGAGCCGGCAAAAAGCCGGCTCCATTTTCAGTTTGCGCGCCATGGGCGCGCTCTAACGGGTGCAAGTCCCGAACACGCCCAGATAGTGGGAAGTGTATAGCTGAACAGCAAGGGTGTCCATCG
>CACYWQ010000046.1 GCA_902778165.1 uncultured Lachnospiraceae bacterium | reverse complement strand
AGAAGTTATCCTCAAGAAAGGGTGAACTTCAGGGAATGGCTTCCATAAGCGGCGGATATACAAGACTTGAATTTGAGATTCCCTCAAGAGGCCTTATTGGCTACAGAGGCGAATTCATGACAGATACAAAGGGTAACGGAGTCCTTAATACCACATTCGACGGTTACGGCCCCTACAAGGGAGATATGATGTATCGTAAGCAGGGCTCTCTTATCGCATTCGAGGCCGGTGAAGCAATCACATACGGTCTGTTCAATGCCCAGGAGCGCGGAACCTTATTTATAGAGCCCGGCGAGAAAGTATATGCCGGAATGGTCATAGGACAGACGGGTAAATCCGAGGACATTGAGATCAATGTCTGCAAGAAGAAGCAGTTAACCAACACCCGTGCGTCGGGTTCGGACGAGGCGCTTCGCCTATCGCCCAAGAAGGTCTTAAGCCTTGAGCAGGCACTTGAATTCATAGATACCGACGAATTGCTTGAGATCACGCCGGATAACTTAAGAATCCGCAAGAAGATCCTCGACTCGCTGCAGCGTAAGCGCGCAGGATTCTCTCGCTCGTAGGCAATACAAAAGGCCGCCGCAACATATATATTACACGCAGACACGCTCTCGCTAAGATTCCGGCGTAGCGGTTCATAAGCCGTCAAAAGACGCCGGCTAAGAACCGACGCCTCCATATTGTCTGCTTAGCAATATATATGTTGTGGCGACCTTATTTAATCGTCACAAACACATCAGATGTGCAACAGTTCTGTTGCGATTCCGAAGTATATAAGAAGCGATATTGCATCCACTATAGTAGTGATGAAGGGACTCGCCATAACGGCGGGGTCAAAGCCTAACTTCTTGGCAAGCATCGGAAGTGTACAGCCCACAAACTTAGCGATAATGACTACAGCTACAAGGGTAGAGCATACAACAAGCGATACCTGAAGGCCTACTTTGTCAAGAAGCATGAGCTTGGCGAAATTGGCAACCGCCAATGTTATGCCACACACTACCGCTACTCTTATCTCCTTCCATACGACTCTGAATACATCCCCGAATTCGATCTCATCAAGTGAAAGACCACGGATGATGGTGACGGAGGCCTGTCCGCCTGCGTTACCGCCGGTATCCATTAGCATCGGGATAAATGCCGTTAAGACTACATATACGCTTAAGGCATCTTCGAAGCTTGCGATGATCTTGCCGGTGAATGTTGCGGAGATCATGAGAAGTAATAACCAGGGGATTCTCTTCTTCCATGTCTCGAAGACTCCCGTTCTCATATAAGGCTTGTCGGTGGGCACGATAGCGGCCATCTTCTCGATATCCTCAGTAGCCTCTTGCTCTAAGATATCCACGATATCATCGACTGTGATGATTCCCACAAGTCTGTTCTCGTTATCTACAACCGGCATCGCCGTGAAGTCGTATTTCTTGAATTGTCTGGCAACCTCCTCCTGGTCCATCATCGTATTGATGGAGATGACATTCTCATGCATTATGTCGCCGATTACGTCATCGGGTTGGCTTAATAACAAATATCTTAATGCAACCGTACCTATAAGTTTACGCCTTGCATCAAGCACATAGCAGATATTGATGGTCTCGCTATCCACACCGATATTACGGATCCGCTCTATTGCCTGTTCAACGGTCAGATTCTCCTTAAGGTCAACATACTCGACCGTCATAATACTACCGGCTGAATCTTCCGGATAGCGTAACAGGTTATTGATATCTCTTCTTGTCTCGGGGGAAGCGGCTGCGAGCAGGCGTTTAACCATATTGGCAGGCATTTCCTCCAATAAGTCCGTCGCATCATCCGCCATCAGATTATCGATGATGACACCGGCATCCTTCTCTGACAGGGATGTGATGATGAATTGCTGTATCTCCACATCCATATATGAGAATACGTCGGCCGCCATATCTTTGGGAAGAATACGGAACACTTTAAGCTGATCCTTCTCCTCCAACTCTTCCAGAGTCGAAGCTATATCAGCCTCATTCATTTCCGCAAGTCTCTGACGCAGTCTGGTATACTGCTTAGTATCAAGGAGTTCCTTGATGTTCTCTAATTCCATAATCTCGTCCATAGTAATTGCCCTTGCTTTCTCTAAAAGTGTTGATCAACATGCTACCCGACGAGGGAAGAGGAACATCATTAGTTATAACCTTCTTCTTCATATTGATCACCACCTTTCCAAATACTATGAACCCATACTTAATTTTGCCAATTTATTCTACAATTATGCCAATTGTTTTGTCAACGGATAATAGTCTATTTCACCTAATAAAATCTCGGCTTTTCCACTAGTAACATCTGTTATCTTATTAACGAATCCCTCTGTATCCGATACAGGCACCGCTGCGGTAAGCGTCACATCCGCTGCATACTCCGTATCAAGCATGGTGATGGACTCATTATTATCAATAAGATACTTAACCTTGCCCGAGAGGTTGTAATCGGTCTTGATACTTAACTTACGCATAAGGCGCATCGTTATTAACTTACCCTCTGCTATGGCATTATCAAGTGCTGTATTGGTTGAATCCGTATAGGCCCTGACAAGACCCCCTGTCCCTAACAGTACGCCTCCGAAATATCTGGTCACTACGATTAGAGTATTAGTCAGTTGCCTGTTTTTTAACACATCAAGAATCGGACGGCCCGCCGTTCCTCCCGGTTCGCCGTCATCTGAGAATCTATCGATCCTATCTCCTATTCCCACCGTATATGCATAGCAATTATGCCTGGCATCCCAATATTTCTTCTTCATATCGGCAATGACGGCCGTGGCCTGTTCCTCACTCTCCACATGGAAGGCGGTTGCTATGAATCTTGATTTCTTCTCCGTAATCTCTCCTACAGTCTGATCGACTACGGTGTCATATTGGTTGATTGTTGATTCCATAAGCCTATTTTAAGCCTTTCTTAAGACTTTATAAACACCTTTATTTATGATTTTTATTTTGGTATAATAAGCCTCGTATGGCATTAAGATGCCGGGAGGCAATAAAGTGAGCAACAATAATTACAGTAAATCAGGAATAAAGTCCAAACAGGCGGAACTTAACTCCGTAAGCCTTAAGCTTGGTAAGAAGCTTGGGCTGTTGGCTACGAGACTTATTCTTATAGCGGTAATCGGTGCGGGTGTAATAGGCATCGCGTCAGGAATCGGCGTATTTAAGGGTATCATTGATACGGCGCCCGATATCACCAACATCGATGTATCACCCACAGGATTCTCTACATTTATATATGATAAGAACGGTAATCAGACTGCGAAGCTTGTCGCATCGGATTCCAACCGTATCCCTGTTGGTATGGACAAGATCCCTCAGAACCTTTCGGATGCTTTCGTGGCAATCGAGGATGAGCGTTTCTACAGCCATAACGGTATTGATATCAAGGGTATCATGCGTGCCGGCGTAACGGCTCTTAAGGATAAGGACTTATCACAGGGTGCATCAACGATCACTCAGCAGCTGCTTAAGAATAACGTGTTCACCGGTTGGACCAGTGAGAACAGCACGATCGAGAAGGTTAAGCGTAAGATTCAGGAGCAGTATCTTGCCATCCAGCTTGAGAAGAAGATGAGCAAAGAGGACATCCTGCTTAACTATATGAACACGATCAACTTAGGACAGAATACCCTGGGTGTTCAGGCTGCTTCTTTAAGATACTTTAATAAAAATGTATATGAACTGAGTCTGTCGGAATGCGCAGTTATTGCAGGTATCACGCAGAACCCTTCAAGATATAACCCCATCTCCCATCCCGATAAGAATGCCGAGAGAAGAGATAAGGTGCTTCATAAGATGCTTGAGCAAGGATATATAGATGACGAAGAATTCAAGCAGGCCAGTGAAGACGACGTATATTCAAGAATTCAGACCACCAACGAGACCGTTGAAGAAGATACTATCAATTCATACTTTGACGATGCCGTAACGGAAGCCGTATATAACGATCTGCTTGCAGCCGGATATACGGATACCCAGGCATATACACTTCTTTACAGTGGCGGTCTGTCGATATATTCAACACAGGATCCCGATATTCAGAGGATCTGTGATGATGTGTGCGGCAATGAGGAGAATTATCCCGCAGGTACCAAGTATTACCTTAACTACACACTCTCTGTTGAGAAGTCGGACGGTGAGGTAGTCAACCACAGTACCGAGATGTTTAAGAAGCATTTCAAGGAGTCTAACAGCCGATTCAATCTCTTGTATAACAGTGAGGAAGAGGCTTATGAGGCTATTGAAGAATATAAGGCAGCCGTAATAGGCCCCGGAGATGAGGAGATCGGCGAGAAGATATCCATTACTCCCCAGCCTCAGATCTCACTTACGGTTGAGGACCAGCATACCGGCGAAGTCGTTGCCATGGTAGGCGGCAGAGGCCCTAAGTCAGCCAGCCGTACACTTAACCGTGCGACATCTTCATACAGACAGCCCGGTTCAACATTTAAGGTGGTATCTACATATGCTCCCGCTCTTGATGCAGCAGGACTTACACTTGCAACCGTATTTA
>CACYWQ010000045.1 GCA_902778165.1 uncultured Lachnospiraceae bacterium | reverse complement strand
TATTGAGGATGCAGGTAAGACTTATAATAAGTTAATTAACAGGGCAGTGGGACTGGGATCGGCTCCCAGCGTTATAGCCTGTGTAGGTAAGGATACTGATGACCTTGATGAGAGAGTGGGATACTACGGAGAGAAGCTTGTGCTCTTTCTTACACAGCTTGGATTAAATACCTGTTGGACCGGAACATTTAACCGTAAGACCATAGATGTAAGTGTTGCCGATGATGAGCGACTTGTGATCGCCATAGCGGTGGGCTACGGTAAGGATCAGGGAAGATCGCACAATTCCAAGACAGCGGATCAGGTGACAGAAGGAAGAGATAACAGACCGGAGTGGTTTAATAAGGGTGTGGAAATGGCTCTTTTGGCACCGACAGCCATTAATCAGCAGAAGTTTACGATTAAGTTAAATGATGATGACTCAGTTGAGTTTATAGATAACGGCGGTGTATTAAGCCGTGTGGATCTGGGAATAGTAAAGTGTCATTTTGAGATTGGCGCTGAAAGATAGAGTGGCTGTGACATAACCATATATGGTATAATAATAACTGGCTTCTGCGAAATGCGGAAGCCAACTTTATAACATTGATATGTAATGATATGCAGATTCTTGGAGGGAGATAGAGCATGAAGAAATCAATCAGTATTATCGCGGCAGTTTGTGCCGTTGTATCACTGACGGCGTGTGCAGGCCGGACTAAGGGAGGCAGTGTAACTTCTGCAGAGTTTAAGCCGACCCTTGATACAAATACCGAATGCAGTATATCCGTTGTCGGAAGTTATGATAATTTTGAAGCTTTAGAGGCTGAATTTGACAGATTTAACGAGATGTATCCGAATGTCCGGTTTAGCTATATGAAGCTTGATGATTACTACAACATATTGGATACGGTGTTGGAAAGCAATGACAGCCCTAACATTTTCTTTACGAATGCGGGTATGTTCGGAAACGAGAAATACACTCACATATTTGAACATACTGAGAACCTTGCGGATGCAACCGTAGGTCTGAATCTGGATTGCATACGTCCCGGTCTTATCAATCGTGATGAGCAGGACAGGGTTATGATGGTGCCGATATTCTCAAGAAGTTACGGCATGCTTGTTAATAACGATTTATTTGAGAAGGAAGGATTAAGCATTCCCACTACATGGACTGAACTCATGGAGGTGTGTGACAAGTTCCGTAATAAGGGCTATTCAAGCCCCATGATGGGCTACAGTGCCGACGCATCGAGCTGTCTTATGTACACGGTTGCTTATCCTATGTTTGTAGCTACACTTGCCGATAATCCGGAAGCACTTGCACTTGCCAATGATCTTGATCCCGCGGCCGGGGAATTCATGCGTCCTGCTCTTGAAACAGTGCAGAATCTGATAGGAAGCGGATGTGTGGATCTTAATGAGTGCGATAAGATTAAGGATAATTATACAGAGGTAATTCTGCGATTCTTTGAAGGTGATGTTCCTATGATGCTCTGTGCCGGTGATACGGTATCAGGTACAAGGAAGCGTGAGAGTCAGTCTGAGGCATTTACCAATTCACCTTTCACTTACACATTCTATCCGATCCCTTTGACAGATGACGGAGGATATTTTATAGACAGTCCGTCTGTTGAATTTGCCGTTAACAAGGATTGCGATAATCTTGAAATGACCAATGAGTTTATGCGCTTCTTGATTTCAAATAAAGAATTAAATGAGATGGCGTCCGTGAAGCGCCTGGTAACGCCCACAGCGGATCTGTCTTTTGATTCAGTCTATGCTCCTTTCGGCAAGATATCTGCAGAGCGCACAATATCTCCGGAGGTAGTAGGTATTACCGACGCTCTGACAGTGCAGATTAAGTTTGCGTCATATCAGGTTGGAAAGGGCGAGATCACAGTGGACGAAGCCGTCGCAAATTACGGAACCTATGAGTAATAAACGGGAGGCGGAGGTTTGAAGAGAGCACTGGTCATTATTCCCAATCTTCTTATCATAATTTTCGTTCTGATTTTTACGGTTCGGTATGCGAATTTTAAAGCAGATGAAAGCAATCGGATCGTAACAGAAGATTATGAGAAGATGACTGTCACTGTTAATCAGATCATTACGAACTATCTTGAAGATGAGCAGCATCTTTGTGATATATGGTCGAATTATGTCAACCGATCTGCCGAGTCGGGTACGCCGATGACCGCTGAGGATGCAATCTCTTATATCAGAAAAGCCAAGATATCACCTGAAATATCAGGACATCTTATCTTTATGGACACCCCGGATCTCTCAGGTATTTCGACGTTTGAGAACCCTAATAAACCTAATGATTATTCTGTCTCATACAGTAAAGTCCCGATATTTGATAATCTGGACAGTGTGAACAATGAAGACGGTGTTGTCAATCTTACAAGAGCTTACACCAATCCCCTAAACGGAATACAGTCTATCGCCTTCATGAATTACGTGCAGGTGTTAGATCCGGATACTGGTAAGTTACGTACCGGTCTTTTGATGAGAGTGGTTCCTTTAAGCAGCCTTGAACAGAAACTTGTATTCTTAAAGGGAGAGTATGAGAGTGCCGAAGTCAGTATTATTGACAAAGACGGTAATTACCTTATTCGTGGCAAATCATTTAAGAACAATAATTTCTTTGAATATTACAAGTCATATAACAATGTTTCGATTGATAAGTTCACGGAATTTAAGAACGAGATCATAGGCGGAGAGGACTCGACTGTCATTAAGAATTCCAAAGGGGAGGATTGCAGGTTATCTTATACGCCCCTTGAAGCGTTAAAGGTCTGGTATCTGCTTGCATATATTCCTTTGGATGACCTTGAAGAGGACAATTCGATTGACTGGCTTCTGCCCGGCATAGTATCGGTCGGCCTTGTTATCCTGCTTATATATAACTTTATTGTGTTGATGACCTTTAATCGCAAATTGTCTGAAACAGCGCAACAGGCCAAACAGGCTAATGAAGCCAAGTCACATTTCTTATCAACAATGTCACATGACATACGTACTCCCATGAATGCCATCTTAGGACTTAATGAAATGGTGTTACGAGACAGTCATGATGAGACTATAATAGGTTATTCCGAGAATATCAGGACAGCCGGCAATACGCTTTTGGGCCTTATAAATGATATTTTGGACTTCTCTAAGATAGAGGCCGGCAAAATGGATATAGTCAATGTTGATTACAGTTTCGTATCCGTATTAAACGATCTTGTCAACATGGTGCAGAAAAAAGCGGAAGATAAAGGCCTTGCCTTTAACATGGATGTTGACAGAAATATACCTTCAATTCTCTACGGTGATGAGATAAGGATTAAGCAGGTCATTACAAATATTCTCTCAAATGCGGTCAAATACACCAAAGAAGGTTCTGTCACATTCTCAGTAGGCTATGAGAAGATACCTGATAGGCCGGATTCAATAATTCTTAAGATAAGTGTTGTCGATACAGGAATAGGTATTAAATCTGAAGATATGGACAAGCTGTTTAAGGCATTTGAGCGTATCGAAGAGAAGAGAAATCGCAGCATTGAGGGAACCGGCCTTGGTATGACCATAGCCCAGAGTTTCCTTACCATGATGGGCAGTCACCTTGATGTTAAGAGTGTTTACGGAGAAGGTTCCGTATTCTCTTTTGAACTGGAACAGAAAGTAGTTAAATGGGATCCCGTCGGTAATTATGAGGATGCGTTTAAACGCGCGCTTAAGGAAAGACGTAATTACAGAGAGAGATTTACGGCACCGCATGCGAAAGTTCTTGTTGTTGATGATACTCCTGTTAATCTTACGGTATTTGCAAGTCTTCTAAGCCGTACCAAGATTCAGATCGATACGGCGGAGAGCGGAGATGAAGCGATTCAACTGTATAAGAACAAGCATTATGATGTGATCTTCTTAGACCACATGATGCCTGATAAGGACGGTATAGAGACTCTTGAAGAGATGCGCTCTTTAAAGGGAATGCCTAACGAAGAGACGCCTATTATATGTCTTACTGCTAATGCGATATCCGGCATGCGTAAGATGTATATTGACGCGGGATTTGATGATTATATTACCAAACCTATCGATCCCGACAGGTTAGAGAAGATGTTACTGCAGTATCTGCCTAAGGGTAAGATTGCACCGGCATCAAATGACGAGGATGATGACGATTATGCGATTCCGGATTTCTTATTTAATCTGGATGAGATTGATGTGGGTTCGGGGTTAAATCACTGCGGAAACGGTGATTCATATTTATCGACTCTTAAGATGTATCTTGACACTGCGGCCAAAAACGCCGATGACATTGAGCGATTCTGGGCAGCAAGGGATATTAAGAATACTACAATTAAGGTTCATGCGCTTAAAAGTACATCAAGAGTAATAGGAGCTCTTAAGCTTGGAGAATTTGCGGCAAGGCTTGAGAAAGCGGGAGATATCGGTGATGCAGAGACTCTTGATAAGGAACTGTCCAATCTTGTTGCGCAGTACAGACAACTGGCAGAAGATCTAAAACCGTTAAATGAACAGGATGATTCACAGGGCGATGATGCAAGACCGCTTATAACAGCAGATGATTTGGCAGAGGCTTACAAGACGCTGTCTGAGTTCTGTGCAAGCTTTGACTTTGACAGTGTTGTTCACGTTGTGCAATCTCTGGAAAGATACAGAATTCCCGAAGATGAGGCAACGAGGGTTGACGCGATCATCAAAGCAGTAGATAATTTTGATTATGAAATGATACCCGGGATAATTAAGGGAGAGATGTGACAGATATGATAGTGGATAATACGGCAAATAAAATACTTGTTGTTAGTAGCGGATCCGGATTCATGGCGGATGCGCTTGTCAACAATCTTAAGGAGGCAGGATTTGTAACCGAATTCGCCGATCCCGTTGTAAGTGACATTGAGAATGGCAGGGATCTTGATGCCCTGAGGGCAGCCTTCCATGCAGTAGCGGCAATCGGTGCAGGGGATCACGCCCTTGGCTGCCAGCAGGTCCCCGGCCTCGAGCAGCGCCTGACCTTCGAGATCGCGCGCGCCAAGGAGCTGTATCCCAACGTTGTATTTCCTGATGACGTAGCTGAATTCTCCTCAGGGTTGTGCTCGGAGGTGTCGGTCGACGGTTACCGCGCCGATATCGCGATGATGCGCACTGCCCGGACGTCATAGAGCTGGGTGA
>CACYWQ010000044.1 GCA_902778165.1 uncultured Lachnospiraceae bacterium | reverse complement strand
TATACCTAAGGAACTTATGTGTCTTAGCGAGAATAAACTGATCAACGTAACTGCAGGAATCAGGAACAGCGGATCGGCGGATACCTACAAAGCGGCCCTTAAGATATTCTATGAGTCATTGGAAGAGAATGCGAAGGAGCTGGATGAATTACTTGCCGATAAGGTTTATGAGGCTTATACGATAAGAGTACATGCCCTTAAGAGTTCCCTTAAGATATTGGGTGCCGAAGGCTTAGGAAGAGAGGCACAGGAACTTGAGAATGCGGGTAAGGAAGGCAATAAGCGATATATCGATGATAATCACGTCGAATTTATTGCAAAATGCAGAAGCCTAAATAAGCCTCTGTCCGAATTGTTTGATATAGCTAAGGATGATAATAAGCCTGCAGCGGATCCTGAATTATTATCCACGGTATTCGGTGAGATCAGATCCGCTGCGGAAGATATGTCGTGTGATAAACTTGAAGACATATTTGATGAAATCGATAAATACAGTATTCCGGATGAATATAAGACACTGTATGAGGATCTTAAGAGTGCAGCCGGAAGATTTGATTATGATTCCGTAATTGAGTTGTTAACTACTCATCAACAGTGATGATGTCTGTCAGTATGTAATGGAAGAGAGGATATGAAGTATTTGCATTCTCTATATATCCTCGCTTTAAATAAATTGTATCCGAAGGATCGTCAGGATTAACTCCGGTATATTTGCCTCTGAATACAAATACCACATTGCCTCGTTTGAATTGTTCTATGGCACTGTTCATGGCATCCTGTGTTCCGGGGGCGGCAACCTGAAGATTTAAGTCTGTCATCTCTACCCATCCGCTTTCAAATCCACCTGATACATCGGTTCCGTGAATATGTCCGGACACAACGGATTCTATGCTCTTATTCTGCATAAGTGCATCAACGGAAGAGAGTATGTATGGTTCCCAACAGATCCTTGAAGTTACAAGTGATGAACCGGGTGCGACCTCGGACATACTCTGACTCCAACCCACGAAGTATACTTCTTTATCAGTATTCTCAAGCGCCTCTTCACATGCGATGGCTGGGCCGATTGTATCCGTGTGCTGAGAGATAATTACGCAACCTTCATCTATGAGTTGTTGGGCGGCGCTTTTTTCCTTGGCATAACTGCTCCATGTCTCTGTATATCTTACATGCATTACTGCCTGAGGAACCATTGCTCTGACACCCAATATAAATGCCGTATAGCCGGATATGACCTCGGATGTGGGGAATGCCGCAACAAATCCGACGACAGCTTCATCTTCGCTTATTATGCCGTCTGATATCATCTGCTTGATCTTCATACCGGCGGCAACGCCGCTTACATATCGACCCTGATAAGCTTCGCCTTTGAACGTATGGTAATTGGCAGGCACCGTCTGCTTACTCATATCCATATATGATGTCTGACAGAACTGAATCTTGGGATACTCGGGAGCCAGTTGTCTTACCAATTCGCTGTAGCCGTTAAAGAATATAATGTCACAACCCTGATCTGCCAGTTCTCTTAAGGGTTCTTCCATTTCATCATCAAGTACATTACTGCAGGTGACTATATCTACTTTGGTACCGTATTTCTTCTCCAATGCGTCTTTGGCAAGAGAGAAGTTATATGTATAAGGTGTGCACTCATCGTTGTCATAGATAAACCCGACTTTGACATGATCCCTGTATCCGGAGAGATTAAGAATACGCAGAACGGTAGCCAAAGCAGCAAGAATAATGAGGCAGGTAAGTGCTGTTAAAGTATATATTCGCTTCATGCTTCGCCTCCTTTCTCGCTATTATCATCCGGGGTGGTATTCTGACCTTCCGATACCATTTCGGATTCCTGAATCTTCTTATCTTCTTCAACACGACGCTTAAGTTCTGCCTGGGCTTCCTCATCAGCGTGTTGAATCTCTGCACGTTTCTGTGCATAAATCTCATCCAGATTAATGATGCCTTTCTCAATCAACCTGAAGAATGCATCAAGGGGTTCCGGATCAAACTGTGTTCCGCGTCCGCGCTTCATCTCATTCATTACATAATCGGTGTCCATGTGATTACGATACACGCGGTTGGATGTCATTGCATCAAATGTATCGGCAACACTGATTATTCGACCGTAAAGCGGTATTTCATCGCCCTTTAATCCGTCGGGATAGCCTTTGCCATCATAACGTTCATGATGGAATCTGGTTCCGTCCACAACATGTTCAACCAGAGTGAAGTCTTTGAGTATCTCGGCACCACGAGTGACGTGGGATTTCATTTGAGCATATTCTTCATCAGTCAATCTTCCCACCTTGTTAAGCACGCTGTCAGGAACACCGATCTTACCGATATCATGCATTTGCGCGGCTTTTCTTAAGTTGGAGAGTTCTTTGCTTCGTTGCCACCACTTAAAGCAATTCATCTCTTTGGCAATAAGCACAGAATACTCGGCAACTCTTGTAGAGTGTTCATGAGTACGCACGTCCTTGGCATCGACTGCGTTTGCTATAGCCATGACGGTCATGTTGGCCATATTGATCTTGATCTGTTGCTGGTTAAGCTGTCTCTGTACAACCATCCATGTAAACCAGATAACAAACAGGGTCAGGAGTATAAGCATATATGTTGCGAATCCGGGTCTGTCATAGAACTCGCCGTCTGTGATTATCTCAAATTTGCGTTCCTCCAATATCTTTTCTCCGGCGCTGTCAAGGATGGCTAAGTGGAATGTATAAGTTCCTGCCGGGAGATTAACATATATGATGTTATTAAGATTGTTCTGAGGTACCTTGGTCCACTGTGTATCATAACCTTCGAGGTAATAACCTATGGTAGGCTCCTGAATCGTATAGTTAAGGATCTCAGGACTTAATTCAATACGATTGACACCCTGACCGACCGTGATGGTACCGGTTCTTGCAGGGGGCTGTAATACACCGTCTAATTTGACCGAAGCTATCTGCATACGATAAGAACGTACGTCGGTATTGTACTTCTCTACATCAATCGCATATACACCCGTGTCACAAGGTAAGAACAATTCATTCTTACCGTCAAAGTAGTTCCATGAATTGGCTGTTAATGATGTTCCGAGACCTCTTCTTGCATCAAGAAGCTCCCAGGCAATCTCACCGCCTTCAACCAATTCATCGCGTTCAACGACATAGATTCCGGCACTGGACATGACAAAGAGGGTGTCTTCATCTTTGACCCATATATCGTAGTTATTAAAATACGGGAATTTATCAAGTGTTCTGACAGATCCGTCAGGCTCCAGATAACATAAGCTGTTGCTGGTAACTACGAATACTCCGTCAGACTTGGGGTCTTTGACTGTTCGCAAGATAACTCCGCTGCTTAAGCCGTCTTCACGGGTAAGTATCCTGTCAACTTTGCCTTCCTTAAGAACTGCTATACCGTCACCGTCGGTACCGGCCAGTATTGTTCCGTCACTTCTTTCGGTGATAGTAAGAATCATTGAATTGATAAGGCCGTCCTTATTACGAATGGTCTGGTTGATCTGGTGGTCTTTGATATAGCTTATTCCGGTATCGCCGGCGGCTATGATCGTTCCGTCGGATAAGCCTGTAACGACTCTTGCACGATTGCCGAAGCTTCCGCTTTCAGAATTATATGTCCATGTTGTTCCGTCAGGATCAAATTCCATCAGACCGTTGCCGTATGTGCATACCCACAGATGATCATCGCTGTCCACATACATACAACGGATTCGCATATCCGTAAGTTGCTCGGTGAATTCATTCATGATCTGTCTCCTGCAGGACTTATCAACCACATCAAGACCGTCATCCGTGCCGATGTAATAGCAGTTCTGCCATGAGACTATGGCATTGATGACCTTTCGTTTCATACCGATGGAACCGTATACATCTTTGAAGGGAGACTTGGCCAATCTAAGAAGTCCGAGTCTTGATGATGTGAACCAGAGATTGCCCTGATAGTCATAGAGCATGTGATCTATTGAGTTGTCAAAATCATTTGTATTTATCTTGTGATAGCCGTTTAGATCCGTATAGGATATACCGCTGTCTGAAGATATGAATAATGTTCCGTTGTCCAGATAATTAAGGTTGTTGATACTTGCTACATCATCGCAGGTGATAACGTTAAGAAGTTTAAAGTTATCATTTGAAACATCATAGCAATATATATGGTTAGTTGAAGAACCTACCATGAGCGTTCCGGTAGGAGAGAAGGCACAGCAGTTATATAATTCATTTTCATAAGGCAAATTGGCGGAACATTTAATTGATCCGTCCTTTAATAAGAACAATTTGCCGTCTGAAGTAACGGTCACAACACGTCCTTCCTGATCTGCCGTTATGCTGTCGGCATAGGTAATCTCCTTAAGGGACTTGGTCGCCTTAAGACCGTTATTCATCTCAAGTATCTGCATACTTCCCGTGGTACCCACATAGTAGTATCCGTCGGTTGAGCGGATTATGCATCTTACCGAATTGGAGGGAAGACCGGTTGACTGATCCAATACGTTGACAACCTGTTCACGAATTACAATAGACAGACCGTTGTCGTTGGTACCTATCCACAGACGTCCTTCTTCATCCACATACAGACAGTTGACATTCTTAACCGATTCATATTCATCTATCCAACGGAATTCTCGTCCGTTATAGCGGTATAATCCTGCATAAGTACCGATCCACAGAACACCGTCGTTGGTCTGTGCAATATCATTGGCTTCACCGCAGGGAAGACCGTTATTGCTGCTGTATACGGTCTGTACATAGTCATTATAATCAGGGGATTCATAGGGAGTTGCCGCTTCGGATACACTTGAAGCAGACATTGATACGGCTAAAGTTAAGAATATAAATAAAGCGGCCTTGGTAGCTTTACCGTGCCTTAGTTCCTCGTCTTTCCTGTGATTCTTATGGACGGCTCTTGCAAGAATAACCCAATATACTGCGGCAATGGTAAGAACCTTATCCGCAAATTCTATTGCCAGCTGGCCGAAGATCGTGCTGATAAAAGGCGGGAAATTCCTTGCAAGAAGATAATCAACCACACCGTTACCCCATTTATTACCGGTATAACCGTTATCAAGCAGAATATCTATGGGAACCGAAACAATAAGGGCAGTGAACATGGCCCAGGAAGCGGCCTTCATAAAGCCGTAGAAACGATCGAACCAATTACGACGTGATGCGATACCGACGATTATGCCCAGTGCAATACTCGTCAGCGAATAAGCAGCAGACAGATGATTAACTACACAATATGCCAGATTGCCGGTCAGACCGACTATGGCGCCGCAGACAGGCCCTGCAACATAAGCGC
>CACYWQ010000043.1 GCA_902778165.1 uncultured Lachnospiraceae bacterium | reverse complement strand
GAGAGATAATAAAGACTGCTATTGAGAATGAGCAGAACCTTATTGTTGAAGGCTGCTATATACCTTTTGATTGGAGGAATAGTTTTGGTGAGCAGTATCCTTGTTTTTATATAAGGTGTATTTATTGGACACGTCAGAATTTATACTTAAGTCATGAAGCCGGGGTGAACCGGACATAGGAAGTTAAGGCGGAGTGTTGAAGATATGGATAGGTTAATATATTGGATGCGCAAATGCATATTCGGCAACGGAATACAGTGTAAGTATTTCTGCCCGATGTGTAAGTATTATAAGACGTGTAAGATTGATGATATGGAGTGACAGTTCGCCCCGAGGGGGCAGAAATTGCGAGGGAGACAGAGTCAGTCTCCCTCGTTATATATATAAGCGGTATGGTATAATATTAGTTGTATAAGGATTGCATAAGCTGCATGAGGATTGCATAAAGAGTTGGGAGGAAAGTATATATGAAGTTTGAATCGATTCTGGATAAGGTAAGGAAGCTGTCAGAAAAAGTCGATGTGTCCGGCACGGATTTTCTGGCTGTGCAGGTTAATCTGACAGATTGTGATCCCGGGGTGTTCTATGTGGAAGTCAAGGATCATAAGATATCTGTGGAACCTTATGATTACCATGATCGTAGCTGCGCAATTACGATGAAGTCGGATGATTTCAATAAGCTTATAAGCGGCAAACTTGACCCAGTGCTTGCGTTTACTGTCGGCAAACTTAAGGTTGACGGTGACATCGGTAAGGCGTTAGAGTTTTCTAATCTTCTCAAATAGTTGAGGAGATACAATTGTGAAGTAAGAAACAGGAAGTCGTTTTACGATTAAAATAGTATAAGGACAAAGCGCAGGCCAATCTTAAGGGGTGGAAGTAGTTAAGGAGTTTACGAATTATGGAGTTATACAATGGAAGACCGGAAAATGCAGAAGGGCGTTTGCCACGAGAGATCAGAACATATGATTTTCTGGATGAGCTTGGAATAGAGTACCAGCGAACGGATCATGAGCCTGCCAATAACATGGAGGCCTGCAATGAGATAGATGCAGTGCTTGGCGTCCTGATTTGCAAGAATCTTTTTCTGTGTAACAGGCAAAAGACGAATTTCTACCTGCTTATGATGCCCGGTGATAAGAAGTTTAAGACTAAAGAGTTGTCAGCACAGATTAATTCTGCAAGGCTTTCCTTCGCTGATCCGGAGGATATGCTTAAGTATCTTGATATTGAGCCCGGTGCTGTGAGTATTATGGGACTGATGAATGATAAGGACCATGCGGTACAACTTCTCATTGATGAGGATGTTTTGGCCGGTGAAGAACTGGGCTGTCATCCATGCGTCTGCACATCGAGTCTGAAGATGAAGACTTCCGATGTTATAGAGAAGTTCCTGCCTGCAACGGGGCATGAATATCAGACAGTACATCTAGTTGGAGAAGATTAAGGGCGTGGAATTCTGCAGTTAAGGGCGAGCATTTTGATAAAATTCCTCATAGTTCGGCCCGAGGGGGCGGGAGTAGATTTCGAGGGAGACAGTGTGAGTCGCCCTCGTTTTTCTTGTGGATAATTCACAAATCGAAGGATGGATTCTTGTGAAATATTACGTATTGCGTATTGGCAGTAATGCGTGCTATCTTTTGTTCAAATCAAAGCGCTGATTCGTATGAGGCGCATGCATTATCTTGGACGTTTGTCCGATATTCCCATTTTAGTATATTTGATTGTTCGATTTGGTTTAGTTGATTTAGTTGGGTAAGGGGTATCAATAATTCTGAGACTTGCCGCAATCTTATGCGGTGAACATCTGTCTTATGTATGTGTCTTTGATCGCATTATTGGCGCTTGTAATGGTAACTGCAAGAATCTATAATGAAAGGAGAACAACATGCAGAAGACAAAGGATTACAGTGAGCTTGATTTGACCAACAGCTTCATCTTCTCGAAGGTGATGACGGATGAGAGGTTGTGTAAGCGGCTGTTGGAGATCATTCTTGGGATTGATATACTTAGGATTGAGTATATCGAGGCTGAGAAGGACATGAAGTTTGCCCCGGACGGCAAGGGCGTCAGGTTGGATGTGTATGTCGATGACAAGCAGGGTACTGTATATGACATCGAGATGCAGGCTATCGACACGAAGGAGTTGCCGAAGCGAAGCAGGTACTATCAGAGCATGATTGACCTGACGGTGTTGGAGAAAGGGGCATCGTATGAGGATCTTAAGAAGTCGTACGTGATCTTCATATGTATGGCGGATATATTTAAGAAGGGCAGATATGTCTATACATTCCGCAATATATGTGTAGATGATCCAAGTATAGAGCTGGGCGATGATGCTACGAAGATATTTCTAAACCCGTATGGCTCGGGAGAGATCAGCGAGGAACTTAATGAGTTCTTCGGATATCTGAGGGAGCATAAGCCGACGGGTGAGTTCACGAAGGCGCTGGATGAATCGGTGATAATAGCCAGAGGCAGCGCCGTATGGAGGAAGGAATATATGACACTCGAGATGGAGATAAGGCATGCAGCGCATGTGGCGAGAGAAGAGGGCCACGAGGAAGGTGAAACGAGCCACCTTGTGAGCTTGATCTGTAAGAAGCTTAAGAAGGGCAGGTCTGCTTTGCAGATCGCAGATGAAGTGGAAGAGGACGAAGCAAGAGTGCAGGCGATTGTGGATATAGCAGAAAAGTATGCACCGGACTATGATGTGGAGAAGATAGTGCGGGAATTGTTATAGGACAGTTCGCCCGGGGCGGAAGTAGATTACGAGGGAGACTGTGTGAGTCGCCCGATTATCCTAAGTCCGAAGCCTTCATCCTGTTGACAGTAAGTTAGAAGCGCAGTATTATAATAAAAGAAAGGCATTACCGGCAAACGGTTCGCCTTAGTTATTAGTTGCTAAAAGACAGCAACCTAATCTTTAGCGGGATTGGCGGTTGCTGTCTTTCATTTTCTGATTGTTACTATCTTTGATCCTGAAGATCACTGCCAGGATCAACCCGGCAATGGATGCTACTGAACCAAGGACAGTTAGTATAATCATACTGACTACTCGATCTTTACCTCTAGAAATAAGATTGACAATGTCAATTCGCTACAGTTATGCGGGCACTTGGCGTGATCGATACGGCAGGGGCTCGCTTTTTTATGCTATAATGGACTTACTTTGGAGGCCATATGGGATTATTTAAGAGTAAAGCAGAGAAAGAACTGGATAGTATCATACAGAGCCTTGAGATGAACATGGCCAATAACTATAAGGATAATGCTCAGGCGAATCTTAAGGAATTGGGTGAGGCTATAGGGACAATGAAGGCAAGCGGCGTTCTTAAGGCAGGCGCGCTGACTAAGTATGAGGGTATCCTGGACGGATATAGGGATAAGATGAAGGGGTACACCCATAAGGATCAGAAGCCGTATTGGCATTGAGGCGGTATGAAGAAAGAAGAAAAGACAAATGTGATGAGGGTTCTCGATGGGAAAAAGATCACCTATGAGAGCCATACATATGAACCGGATGCGACCATGACAGGAGAAGAGATCGCAGGGATTTTAGGCGAAGATCCGGCGAAGGTGTTTAAGACGCTTGTGACGCAGGGGAAAAGTGGAGCATATTATGTTTTCGTTGTTCCCGTAAAAGAGGAGCTGGATCTAAAGAAAGCTGCCAAAGCGTCGGGAGAGAAGGCTGTAAGCATGATCAAACAAAAGGAACTTTTGCCGCTTACGGGATATGTCCATGGAGGATGTTCTCCGATCGGTATGAAGAAGCAGTTCCCGACATTTATTCATGAGACTGCTTCCGGGTTTGACAAAGTGTTTGTCAGTGCCGGCAAGGTTGGCTTTCAAATAGAACTGGCGCCGGATGACCTTATATCAGTCGCAGGATGCCAATTGGCGGATATAGTGTAGCTTTAAAAGCTTGTAAAAGGATATAGTTTATGAATATTATCAGAGCAACCGAAACATACCAACAGGCCGGAGCTTATTATGTTAGGATTCAGGCAATGGCGAAAAAGCATCATATTACGCTGAGGCAGGAGTTTGATGAATATGATACTCCTGATACAAAATATATAGTTGTAACAGAGGATGAATTTCCGATTGCGACGGCGAGAATGTATCCGGTAGGAGAAGAAATGATGATTGGCAGAGTCGTAGTACTTCCTGAGTACCGTCACAAGGGTATAGGTTCAAAGGTTGTTGAGGCCTGTGAAGCATGGGCGGTGGAATTAGGCCATAGAAAAGCGGTAGTAGAGAGCCGGGATAACAAGACAGAATTCTATAAACAACTTGGATATGTATCATGTGGAGAAAAGGTTGATGGTGAGACCTTTCAATGCATCAGAATGGAAAAAATGTTGTCGGAAGATTAAAAGAATAAAGCAAAGAAAGAGGCAGATATGAGATTAGTGGGTAATATACTTTGGATATTGTTGGGCGGATTGCTTAGTGCGCTGGGATGAAATTGGTCCCCGGTGTTCGCCCCGGGCGGAAGTAGATTACGAGGGAGACTAAAGTCAGTCGCCCTCGTTTTTACTGAGTTTTCTGACTCTTAAGGCCGGTGATCTCACCGGTGGCTACAGCGTTATCAACCCATAGTTTGAGTGAGTCGATTGCAAGAGAGAGTTGGCTTAGAGTCTCCTGAATGGCAAGAAAGTCCGGCAGCTCATCTTCCGATAATTTGCCGTCGGCGGATATCTCGATCAAACGGTCTTTGCTTTTGGATACATTGTTAAGGGTGGCCAACATCTCCAAAGTAATATGCGGAAGATCCTTGATTTCAACCTCCGGTACGTATTTCTGGCCGATTTCGCATTCGTGCGAGCAGTAGTAATTGCATATTGCGGGATTCTTGTAGCAATCCGCCATTAGAAGTACCTCGTCCGGATGAGGTACTGATTTTGTTTCGATTTTGTAAATCCTGTCAGCTGATATACAGCCCATTTTCTCCGCGGCGGCTTCTCTTGTAAGGCCGGCCTCTTCGCGGCATTTAAAGTATATATTCTTGTCTTCCTTAATTGATCTGTTACCCATCTGTTTGCTCCTCAATTCTCTGATATGAAGGAAATAGTGTGCCTTAATTCGGACCTGTGACGATTTAATTGTTCTGTCATTCATTATAGTATAGATATAACAAAAATGAAATGTGGTTAAGGCCATATAAAAGTGGGAAGTATAACTGATTATCAAAGAAAGGGTGACGGAAAATGATTATATTAACAATAGCTGTTCTGGCGGTAGTATTTAGATTATGTATGTTGGGTATCAGGTTGACTTGGGGAATATTCAAATTCTTATTCAGCATTGTAATATTCCCGGCAATCATATTTAGTTTGGTTGCCCTTGGCCTTGTTTATTTGGCTGTGCCTGTGCTTGCGGTAGTGGGTTTGGTTGCCTTGTTAGGCGGAAGAACTGCGGCGTAAGGTTGGGATTATAAGGAGCAAGTAGATTCTGTTAATGATGGTTCGCCCCGGGCGGGAATACGTTCGGAGGGAGGATGAGTCAGAGGCGGTCGATTTTTACATGAATATAGAGTGCGGGCAGTTGGCGTGGAAACGCGGCAGGGGCCCGCATTTTTATGTTATAATATTTGAAGCAGGGAAGTAAGGAGGTTACGGATATGAAGGTATTGATACTTAACGGGAGTCCTAAGGCTAATGGTAATACGATGGTTGCCGTAAACGAGATGATCAAGGTGTTTGACGAAGAGGGTGTTGAGACAGAGGTCGTACAGGTTGGCAACAAGGACGTGAGGGGATGTGTTTCGTGCGGTTCCTGCTCTGAGAAGGGGAAGTGCGTGTTTGATGATGTGGTAAATGAGATAGCATCTGAGTTAGAGACGGCGGATGGTCTTGTTGTTGCCTCGCCGGTTTATTATGCTTCGGCTAATGCTACGCTTATAGCATGCCTGGACAGGCTGTTCTACAGCAGCCATTTTGATAAGACGATGAAGGCGGGGGCGAGCGTTGTTGTAGCAAGGCGCGGAGGCTGTTCGGCCACATTTGATGAGCTTAATAAGTATTTTACGATAAGCGGGATGCCGGTTGCATCGAGTCAGTATTGGAACAGCGTACACGGTGGTGCGCCCGGTCAGGCGGCTAAGGATCTTGAAGGCTTGCAGACAGTGAGGACGCTTGCCCGTAATATGACATTTTTGATGAAGAGCATCGCGCTGGGTAAAGAGAAATATGGGCTTCCGAAGAAGGAAGAACATCTCTGGACGAACTTTATCTCAGATTGAGTTAGCGAAGAATAGAAGGAACGATCATCGTTTAAGAAAGGAGGCGGGAAATGCAACATGATGAATAAGCAAAGCAAGATAATTGTAGGGATAGTGCTGGCG
>CACYWQ010000042.1 GCA_902778165.1 uncultured Lachnospiraceae bacterium | reverse complement strand
TCCATGCCAATTCTGCTGGCCTTGTTTCTTCAGGCCCTGTATGGGGCAGTAGATCTGCTGATTGTCGGGAAGTATGCCCTTGCAGCGGACGTAGCCGCTGATGTTTTGGGCCAGGACGCTGGCTGCCGTTGAAAGCAGAATGATTGATAGTAGTAGGTACCTATGTTTCATGTTACCTTATAATGAATTTTAAAAAATGGTTATTGATGATTCTATGTCCGATATGTTTTTTCCTATGTCCGATATAGTGAAGACTAAATGGGACATAGTCCGGCCGACGGTTGTGGCTGCTGCCGGCTACTTGGAGAGCTTGGAGGCTGTGGCGTTGACCGTCTTGATGATGGCGTCGCTGCTGAAGGTGGCGCCGCTGACGGCATCGGGCTTGAAGTGTGCGGCCTCGCGCAGGGTCTTGCCGTTCCAGGCTTTGAGCAACGGTTTGACGTAAACGAAGAATTCGGGGCTTTCCTGATTCTTTGCCGCTACGATGTTGCTGATTTTTCCCGTCTTGTCCACGGCAATGAACAGTGGGGTGGGGCCCATGTAGCCGCGGATGTTTTTGCCGTAGGGGTAGGTGCTGTAGACGGTCACTCCGTTTTTGAGTGTCCATGTGGCGGCATCGGCCGCCTTGAAAGACTGGCCTTTGTAGCCGAGCATCTTCACATAGGCCGACGTGAGTTTTGGGGCAGACGTACCTGCCGGGCTCTGTGCCATGAGGGCTGCCGGCAAGAGCAGGAGCATTGAAATGTGCAGTACTTTTCGCTTCATTTTTTCTTTCGGAGAATAATTATGGCGCAAAGGTACGAAAAACTCGTTCACTAAACGGTGGAAGTCGCTGTCTTTTTACTAACTTTGCACTACATTTTGAATATACGATTATATGGGAGGATTCTTCGGCGTGGTCTCCAGGACCAAATGCATCAACGACCTGTTCTATGGCACCGACTACAACAGCCATCTGGGCACCAAGCGTGCGGGCATGGCCACCTATAGCAAGGAACAGGGTTTTGTCAGGGCCATTCACAATATAGAGAATTCGCCTTTCAGGACCAAATTCGAGAGTGATTTCCACGAGATGGAAGGTTCGATGGGTATAGGATGTATCTCAGACTATGAGCCCCAGCCTCTGATCGTTCGCTCGCATCACGGCACTTTCGCCATTTCCACGGTAGGTAAGATCAATAATACGGAGGAACTTGTTGAAGAAGTATTCGGCAAGGGCAATACTCATTTCCTTGAGATGAGCGGTGGCGATATCAATGCGACTGAGCTTGTGGCCGCTCTTATCAATCAGCGTGACAATATAGTGGAAGGTATACAGTATGCACAGTCCGTTATCAACGGTTCAATGACCATACTATTACTTACCGCGAAGGGAATATATGCTGCCAGAGATGCACTTGGAAGAACTCCTGTGGTAATTGGTAAAAAAGACGGAGCTTACTGTGCTTCATTTGAATCCTTTGCTTATCTTAACCTCGGATACGAACCGTTAAGAGAGTTAGGCCCCGGAGAGATAGTCGTGCTTACGCCCGAAGCGGTGGTGACTATGGCTAAGCCCGGAACCAAGATGAAGATATGTACATTCTTATGGGTATATTACGGTTATCCTTCTTCATCATATGAAGGAATAAGCGTAGAGAAGATGAGATATAACTGTGGCGCATTACTTGCCAAGCGTGATAATGTGAAGCCTGATATTGTTGCAGGTGTGCCTGATTCGGGTACGGCTCATGCGATAGGTTATGCCAATGAAAGCGGTATTCCTTTCTCAAGACCGTTTATTAAATATACGCCCACATGGCCCAGAAGTTTCATGCCTACGATCCAGAGCAAACGTAATCTCATCGCCAAGATGAAGCTTATACCGGTGCATGATCTTATTAAGGATAAGAGCCTTCTTCTTATAGATGATTCTATTGTGCGCGGTACACAGTTACGTGAGACAACCGAGTTCTTATATAAGAGCGGTGCCAAGGAAGTGCATATAAGACCTGCATGTCCGCCTCTTGTATACGGATGTAAGTTCATTAATTTCTCAAGAAGCTCATCTGAGATGGATCTTATAACAAGGAGAATAATAGCGAAGAAGGAGGGAGAGGATGTTGCTGAGAACATCTTGCAGGAATATGCCGATCCCGATTCTGAGCGTTATGCATATATGAATGAAGAGATAAGAAAGGAACTTAATTTCACGTCTCTTCGTTATCACAGATTGGATGATCTTATCGAATCTGTGGGAATAGATAAGGACAGTCTCTGCACGTTCTGTTGGAACGGTGTTGAGTAACAGCTAGACAGGAGGATGAAGAAATGGCTAAGAAACCGGTAGTATTACTTATACTTGACGGATACGGACTTAATGAGAAGACGGAGGGCAATGCGATCGCGCAGGCCAAGACTCCGGTTATGGACAGACTTATGAAGGAATATCCCTTTGTTAAGGGTTATGCAAGCGGAATGTCTGTAGGACTTCCCGACGGACAGATGGGTAATTCCGAGGTCGGACATCTTAACATGGGTGCCGGTCGTATCGTATATCAGGAGCTTACAAGAATCACCAAGGAGATTCAGGACGGAACATTCTTTGAGAATCCCGGCCTTATGGAAGCAATTGATAACTGCAAGAAGAATAACAGTGCACTCCATATGTACGGACTCTTAAGTGACGGTGGTGTGCATTCACACAATACACACTTATACGGTCTGCTTGAACTTGCTAAGCGTAACGGACTTGATAAGGTATATGTTCATGCTTTCCTTGACGGAAGAGATACACCTCCGGCAAGCGGCAAGGGCTATGTAGAAGATCTTGAGGCAGAGATGGCTAAAATCGGCGTAGGTAAGGTGGCAAGCGTACACGGAAGATACTACGCAATGGACAGAGATAATAACTATGACAGAGTGCAGAAGGCATATATTGCACTTACCAAGGGTGAGGGTGTTAAGGCAGCATCTGCAACAGAAGGAATCCAGAAGTCATATGATGACGGTGTTACGGATGAGTTCGTGGTACCTATCGTTGTCGAGGAAAACGGTGCACCCGTAGCAACAATTAAGGACGGAGATTCAATTATATTCTTTAACTTCCGTCCCGACAGAGCAAGAGAGATAACCAGAGCATTCTGTGATGATGATTTCAAGGGATTTGACAGAGTAAGACTTGATGTTAAGTATGTATGCTTCACAGAATACGATCCTACAATACCCAATAAGTCTGTAGCATTCCATAAGGTGGAGATTACCAATACATTCGGTGAGTGGCTTGCAGCTAAGGGCTTAAGACAGGCACGTATCGCTGAGACAGAGAAGTATGCTCATGTAACATTCTTCTTTAACGGCGGTATTGAAGAGCCTAATCCGGGTGAGGACAGAATCCTTGTTAATTCACCCAAGTATGTACCTACATATGATAAGAAGCCCAGAATGAGTGCTTATACTGTATGTGATGAGCTTTCTAAGGCAATAACGGCTAAGGATGAGGACGGCAACGGAGTATATGATGTTATCATCTGTAACTTCGCTAATCCCGATATGGTAGGTCATACAGGAGTTCTTCCCGCAGCAATTGAGGCAATCGAAGTAATAGATAAGTGTGTAGGTGAGCTTGTTGAGTTCATTAAGGAAGTTGACGGATGCATGTTCATCTGCGCCGATCACGGTAATGCTGAGATGCTTATTGATTATGAGACAGGTGAGCCCTTCACGGCTCATACAACAAACCCTGTTCCGTTTATCCTTGTTAACGGTCCTGAGGGTGCTAAGCTTGCAGAGGGCGGAGTACTTGCAGACATCGTTCCTACGCTTATAGACATTATGGGTGAGCAGCAGCCCGCAGAGATGACAGGTCACAGCCTGCTTATAAGATAAAAAACTAGTTGAAAAATCATATACCTTATGATAGACTTGATAAGCGTGGTCAAAAAACGTGATTATTAAGAAGGTGAGTATTCGTAGATGGCAGCATTAAGAATAGCATTAACAATAGTGTTTATAATAATAAGTGTTGTATTGGCAGGAATCGTGCTGATGCAGGAAGGTAAGTCCGCAGGACTCGGAGCTATAAGCGGAGCAGCTGAGAGTTACTGGGGCAAGAACAAGGGCCGTTCAATGGAAGGCGCCTTGGTTAAGATAACCAGAATTCTTACCATATTATTCCTGGTTATTGCGATTATACTTGATATCAAGAGATTCTGATATCCGGTATACATTACAAGAATTAATCCCTGCGTCATGACCTGGTCTGACGCAGGGTATTTTTGTATAATAGGTTTGTATTATGAAGAAATCAAGAGAACAGAGAATAAATGTAATATTGTCTCTTATGAAGGATAAGTATTATGTTCCGATGAAGGAGAAGGAGCTGGCTGTGATTCTGCAGGTAGCACCGCAGGATCGCCCGGAATTAAGTTCGATCTTAGAAGAACTGCTTCTTAAGGGCAAGATCGAGGTAAGCAAACGCGGAAGATACAGTTTAGTCGGTGCAGGTGAGGGCAATAAGAATGCAGAGAATGTATTAACGGGAACTTTCATCAGCAATCAGAAGGGATTCGGCTTCGTTGAGGTAGACGGAAGGGATGAAGATATCTATATTCCTGAGAAGAATACGGGAGGAGCATTCCATCTTGATACCGTGCAGGTGGTAATAGTTAAGGATCCACGTCCTGCCAAGAGTTACGGAAGAGGCAGGTCTTCGGCTGCAACTGTAAGGACCGTCGGTAAGATAGTTAAAGTCATAGAGCGCGGAACTTCACAGATAGTCGGAACTTATGAGAAGAGTAATAAGTCTTTCGGTTTCGTGATTCCCGATAATCATAAGTTAAGCAGTGATATATATGTGCGCATGGAAGATTCCATGGGAGCCATGGACGGACATAAGGTGGTTGTTGATCTTATTAGTTACGGTGATGACAGACACAGTCCGGAAGGACGTGTTGTACAGATACTCGGTCATGTCAACGATCCGGGTGTTGATATCATGTCTATTGTGATGGGTTACGGTCTTAATACCGAATTCCCGGATGCCGTTATGGATCAGGCCGCAAGTATAGGCGATGAGATTGATGAGGCTGAGACAGAAGGAAGAGAAGATTTAAGAGATACATTAATGGTCACCATTGACGGAGAGGATGCCAAGGATCTTGATGATGCAGTGTCACTGACTATGGATGGGGAGAACTATGTACTGGGTGTACATATAGCCGATGTAAGCAATTACGTGCGCGAGAATTCACCTCTTGATAAGGAAGCCTTGGATCGTGGAACAAGTGTGTATCTTGTGGACAGAGTAATACCCATGCTTCCCCACAGACTCTCTAACGGTATATGTTCGCTTAATGAAGGATGCAATCGACTGGCGCTTAGTTGTATCATGACTATCACCCCTGCAGGTAAGGTAATAGATTATCGAATAGTTGAGTCCGTAATCAGAGTTGATCACAGACTTAATTATACCGGCGTCAATAAGATGATATATCATAAGGATGAAGAAGAGAGAGCCAAGTATTCCGATGTGGCGGATATGCTTGATAAGATGTATGAACTGTCTAAGATCATACGTGCACTTAGATATAAAAGAGGTGCGATTGACTTTGATTTCGAGGAATGTAAGATAGAGCTTGATAAGGACGGACACCCTGTGGATATACATCCTTATGAGCGTAACGCAGCCACCAAGCTTATAGAAGATTTCATGCTTATGGCCAATGAGACGGTTGCGGCACATTTCTTCTTCCTTGAATTACCGTTTGTCTACAGAACGCATGATAATCCGGATCCGGAGAAGATTGAGAAGCTTGCTGCTTTTATCAATAATCACGGATACCATATCAAGACTTCGGACAGTGAGATTCATCCTAAGGAGATACAGAAGCTTCTTGCCAATGTGGCGGATACGCCGGAAGAGGCGTTGATATCAAGGATGGCCCTAAGAAGTATGAAACAGGCCAAGTATCAGCCTGAGTGTACGGGACATTTCGGACTGGCTTGTAAGTATTACTGTCACTTCACATCGCCCATAAGAAGATACCCGGATCTTCAGATTCATCGTATAATCAAGGAACAGCTTAGGGGTCGACTTAATGATAAGCGGATCGGACATTATACCGGAATACTGACGGTAGTGGCAGATAAGTCATCCAAGATGGAGAGGCGAGCCGAAGAAGCGGAAAGAGAGACCGTTAAACTTAAGAAAGCAGAATATATGCTTGATAAGATCGGAGAGGAATATACCGGCGTTATCTCGGGTATTACCGAATGGGGAGTGTATGTTGAACTTCCGGATACGGTTGAGGGCCTTGTGCATATCAGTAAACTTCCGGGAGATCATTATATATATGATGAGCGTACTTATGAAATGCGCGGAACCAAGCACGGAAGACGCTACATACTTGGACAGAGTGTTAAGGTTAAGGTTGATAATGTCGATATGTTTATGAAGAATATTGATTTCTCCATGGCAGAAGAAGAATAGAACTACAGGGTAAATCACGACAGATATGAAAGAAAGTATTAAGCTTGTAGCAAACAACAAAAAAGCATATCATGATTACTTCGTTGATGAGAAGTATGAGACGGGGCTTGTGCTGCACGGTACGGAAGTTAAGAGCTTACGTATGGGCCAGTGCAGTATCAAGGAAGCCTTCGTTCGTATAGAGAATGAAGAGGTATGGATATACGGCATGCATATAAGTCCATATGAGAAGGGTAATATCTTCAATAAAGATCCCCTTCGCCCTAAGAAGCTTCTTATGCATAAAAGCGAGATCAGAAAACTTCTGGGCAAGGTCAAAGAGAAGGGATATACACTTATGCCACTGCAGGTGTATTTCTCAGACAGCAAGGCCAAAGTGGAGATAGGATTATGCCGAGGCAAGAAACTGTATGATAAGAGGCATGATATTGCCAAACGTGATATAATGAGAGAGGCGGAACGAGATTTTAAAGTCCGTAATCTAAGATAAAAGCATTCAGGGCCTGTAAAGGTTTCGACGGGGTTGTGGAAGTCGGAGAAGCAAGCCGTTGCGACACGTTAATCGCACAATTAAAATTAAACGCTAACAGAAATACTGTTGCACTCGCTGCCTAAGAGCAGCTGCTCCCCTTAGGCACTCACACTTAAGCCAGGAGTATCATCCATGTGAGAAACGACATATCCTAAGCTTTGCGGATATGGGCGTACCATGAAGCTACCGAATGTGATAGGGCGCTTATCACCGGTCGCAGGAGGGAATGCCAATCGGTAAGCTAAGCTTGTAGAAGTACGATGGAAACGGTTTCGGACACGGGTTCAATTCCCGTCAGGTCCATTGACAGAAGAACAGGCCATGCGTTGCATGGTCTGTTCTTCTGTCATCGTCACAACTGACGGGAATTGAACGGCGAGGCCGAGCTGCAAAGCAGCGAGAGGAGGCGCCGGTGGCGCGTCCGAGCCGAAGCGTGGCCTGAAAGGCGCCTGTGGCGCCGGCGGAATTCCCGTCAGGTTCATGGTGATAGAGGGTGCACAAAGTGCACCCTCTATTTTTAGTTTGCGCGCCATGGGCGCGCTCTAACGGGTGCAAGTCCCGAACACGCCCAGATAGTGGGAAGTGTATAGCTGAACAGCAAGGGTGTCCATCGTGAGG
>CACYWQ010000041.1 GCA_902778165.1 uncultured Lachnospiraceae bacterium | reverse complement strand
CGGCTATAGAAGACATGTATCTTACTCCGGAGACCATATCGGATGCCTGCATTGAGATGGGTATGAGATGTGAGCTGGTATCGGGACTTAATAAATTCGGTCCTACGTTAGAGGTACTTGAGAAAAGATATAATGAGCTTAACAACAAGCATCCCCTTATTGGATTTAAGATGGGCGTTCATGCCGAGTACACATGCGACAGAGAACTCCTTGAGAATGTATCGGCTCTCATACACAAATACGAAGCGCCTCTGTATGTTCATATGTCAGAGACGGAGACGGAAGTAAGAGAGTGCAGGGAGAGATATGACATGTCGCCGGTTGCTCTGTTTGATGAACTGGGATTATTTGATTTCGGCGGAGTAATCTATCACGGAGTATGGGTAGATGAGAATGATATGGATATCCTCTACAGACGTAATGTGATGGTAGTCAGCAATCCTGCATCCAATGCCAAGCTTGCAAGCGGTATAGCACCCCTTACTGCATATCTGGATAAGGGTATAGTTGTTGCCTTAGGTACAGACGGCCCCAGCTCCAATAATGCCTTAGATATGTTCAGGGAGATGTATTTGGCAAGCGTACTGGGTAAGATCAGAGAGATGGATCCATTGGCGGTTCCTGCTACCGAAGTCCTTAAGATGGCTACCGTTAACGGCTCCATGACTTTGGAACATAATTCGGATATTTTGGGAGAAGGCAAACTTGCGGATATCATTATGATAGATCTTCATAAGCCCAATATGCAGCCCGTACTTGATATCCCCAATAATATTGTATACAGCGGTGATAAGACGAATATTAAGATGACTATGATAGACGGAAAGATTCTGTATATGGACGGTGAGTTCATTGATACGGATGTTGATGAGATTTATGCCAAATCTGCTGAGATCATGGACAGACTCAGGTAATACTTGGAGATACATCCGTGGAGACAGTTGTACTTGTAATTCTGTTATGTGTCATAGCGCTTATAATCATTATTTACGGCACGATACGTAACAAGAGAATAAGAGAATACGAGATTAAGCAGATTGCAGAAGGATACGGCCAAGAATGTAATCGTAATTACGGTGAGGGTGAATATGCCCATATCCAGGGTTATTACAGAGTGCATTCGGATGCGTCTGAAGATTGTTACCATGTGGATGATATTACATGGAATGACCTTAATATGGACGACGTATATAAGTCCATGAATTATTCTTTATCATCTGCAGGAGATGAGTATTTATATTATCTGCTTCGTAACCCCAGGCCCGATGCATGTGACCATAACAGGTTAAATGAACTGGCAGATCACTATATGAATAATCCCGACATAAGGCTTGATATGTCGATCAAGCTTCATGATGCGGGACGTACCGGCAAGTACAGTATTTATGATTACATCAATAATCTTGATACTCTCGGAAGTAAGAGTGCGATCAAAGATTATGCATTGTTAGCCGTATACATTGTATCGATTATTCTGTTGATATTTATAAGCAGGGGAGTCGGTGCACTGTTGCTTGCGGTATCAATGTTATACGGCGGTGTGTCATATTTTACTCGTAAGAGTGAGATTGAACCTTATGTGGTAAGTTTCTCTTATATACTGAGATTACTTAAGAGTACATCCGCCATAGCGGGAGGTAACGATGAATTCCTTAAGCCTGAGAAGGATGCCCTTAAGGAAGGCGTTGCGAATATGTCTGCATTCAATCGTATGTCCGGACTTATCATGAATAAGAGGGCGGGCAGCGGAGATCCCATAGAACTGGTCATGGATTATATCAGGATGTTTACACATGTTGATATAATCAAGTTCTTTCATATGAGAGATGAAGTGGACAGACACAGGGAAGATATAGACAGACTCTTAACCGTGACGGGGTTTATAGATGCAGCTGTATCCATAGGTTCGTACAGAACTTATCTCAGGCGATACTGCATACCGAAACAGACTGAGAGCGGAATTAAGGCAACAGGAATATATCATCCCCTTATATCCGATCCCGTTGCCAATGATATTGAATTTAACAGAGGCATATTGTTAACAGGTTCCAATGCATCCGGCAAATCCACTATGCTTAGGACCGTAACACTGGCGGCAATTATGGCACAGTCGATCGTAACGGTTGCCGCGGACTCATATGAGGCCCCTGCGTTCAGGGTATATACATCCCTTGCGCTTAATGACAGCATACTTAAGGGCGAGAGTTATTATATGACCGAGATACGCTCCCTTAAGCGAATTATAGATGCGGGTAAATCAGGGGCGACTCAGATATTGGCATGCGTAGATGAAGTACTCCGCGGAACGAACACCGTGGAGCGAATATCCGCATCGGCAGTTATAATGAAACAGTTATCCGAAGTAAACGGAATCATTATGGCTGCAACACATGACCTTGAATTGACTGAACTGCTTAAGGATTATTACGATAATTATCATTTTGAAGAGATAATAGAGAATGATGATATAAGATTCGAATACAGACTTATGACGGGCAGTGCGACCACGCGTAATGCGATCAAACTGCTTGATATTATGGGATATGATAAGACGCTTGTTAAGCAGGCGGAAGAAATGGCTCTTAACTATATGACAATCGGAGAGTACAGATTATGATCAGCTGTCAGTCAGACTGAGGGAGAGAAGCGTTATGAGCAAAAAGGGAGATAAGAAGGTAATAGCTAAGTTGGGATGGATGATGCTTGCATTTGCAACGGTAACTACCGTTATTGCAGGTATCGCCACTTACAGAGTGCAACTTAAACAGTATAAGGATCTCTGTATTGATTCCATCATAGATGTGGGAGACTATCTTGCGGAACTTATACTTGAAGATCCGGAAGATTTCTATGGCTATACGGAATACTATGGGGCCAACTACGATAAGTTAACGATACCGATTAATTTCAATGAATATACTACGGCTAAGGAAAAGTTCTATGATTCGTTTGTAAAAGAGTATCCGGGTAAGGCTCTTAATACGGATGTTAAGGTAAGCGAGTTAAACGATGAGCTTAAGAATCTGTATTATACATACAGACATGAGTATTGGCTTCTTACATTCGAACATGCAAGAACATCCTTTGGCCTTCCATATACGTATTTCTTAACCCTTGATGATTCGACTCATGAAGTAGTATATATGATCGACGGAGAACGTACGCCACAGGAAGATGATCCTTCGCTTATATACATGGGGGATAAATATTACAATGATCCCTTTGATTATGCCATTATGTGGAAGACGTGGTCTACAGGTGCCAAGCAGAACGGTGTCAAGGAATTTGACAATAAATGGGGCAACACCTATGCCTACTATACGCCTCTTGTGATAAATGGCGAAGTGCTGGGATTAATTGCTGCAGAGGTTAATGTTGCGGCTGTTAATGAAGGTATCATAAGAAACACCTTATATCTAATGGCAAGACTGGTGGGAATACTAATACTTATGTCCGCGCTTTTGATGATTGCATTAAGAGTAAGTCTTGTTAACAGAATCAATTTCCTGTCTTCGCAGATAGATTCTTTCTCAAGCAGCAGGGCACTTGATACGGCTGATGCGATCAGGAACTATAACTTCGGCAATGATGAGATTGCGACGCTTGCTGACAATACGGCTAATATGATCTGCGAGATTAAGGAACATGAGGATGAGGTATCGAAGGTTGCCAAGATGAAGTCCGATTTCCTGGCCAATATGAGCCATGAGATAAGAACTCCAATGAATGCGGTGATAGGAATGTCGGATCTTATTCTTCGTGAAGAGATATCGGATAAGGCTAGAAGTTATGCCATGCAGATCAAGTCATCGGGTAATTCTTTGATTACGATCATTAATGACATTCTTGACTTCTCTAAGATTGAGTCGGGAAATATGGATATAGTCAAAGGCGAATACGAGCCTTCTGTTATGATTGATGAAGTTGTAAATATGACGGTTCACAGTCTTAAGGGCAAGCCTGTTGAGATCAAGACCGATATCAATCCCACGTTGCCTGAAGAATTGTATGGTGACAGTGTGCGCATTAAGCAGGTACTTGTTAATCTCGTTTCCAATGCCATTAAGTTCACTAAAGAAGGTGTGGTTGATATAGGTGTTGATTACGAGCGCCTTGATGATAATAATATAATGCTTAAATTCGAGGTAAGTGATACCGGAATAGGCATTAAGGATGAGCATTTAAACAGAATATTCGAATCATTCTCACAGGTAGACAGTACGCGTAACAGAGCCGTTGAAGGTACGGGATTGGGACTTGCGATCACCAAGAGACTTATTGAACTTATGAACGGAACGGTAAGTGTTGAGAGCGAGTTCGGCAAAGGAAGCGTATTTACTATTGAACTTCCTCAGGAAGTATGCAGAATTAAGAGCGCGGATGCTAATGTATCAGAGGGAGTGGCTAAGTCTGTGCTTGAATTCATTGCGCCGGAAGCCAAGGTTATGGTTGTTGATGACAATCAGGTCAATCTGTTTATTATGAGCGGAATGTTAGAACCCTTCGGCATCAAGCCGGTCTGTGTGGCAAGCGGACAGGAGGCCATAGATGAAGCCGGCAAGATGGATTATGATATTGTCTTTATGGATCATATGATGCCGCAGATGGACGGAGTTGAGGCGGCTAAGATAATTAGAGAACAGTATCCGCAATATAAGAAGATCCCTGTTATCGCATTTACTGCCAATGCAGTGGAAGAAGCCAAGAAGATGTTGATCGAATCGGGAATGGATGATTTCTTATCCAAGCCTGTTGACAGTGCGGGAATAACAAGGATCTTAAGAAGATGGCTGCCTAAGGACAAGGTTCAGTTTGTTAAGCCGAATAATCAGTAAGGAATTTAAACTGTATGTATAAGAACAGAATAAGCGGTCATGAGAAGGCTGTATTGGTTGTATATTTGATTCTATTTGCGGCGGTGGCTCTCACTGTTGCATTGATGCAGGCGACGGTTATAGATCCGCCTTTATTCACATCACCTCCGGATGAAACGGCAAGGTATTTGGTTCCCCGTTATATATTTGAACACGGAAGTCTGCCCACGGGCCTTGAGGCGGAGAGCAGACACGAGGTCTACGGTGAGTTCTCTTATGCATATCTTCCGGGCCTTTCATACATTGTGATGGGATGGGTGATGCGCCTGTTCAATTCAGGTATTTCCCCGGATGCATATATTAATTTTGTTACGGCCAGATGCGTTAATGTGGTATTCGGTCTTATAACCGCAGTATTTATCTGGCTGCTTGGCAGAAGGATATTTAACAAAGAACGTTACGTTTGGCTGTTTGCTTTTGCCGTGATGTTCCTTCCGCAACATCTGTTCATACATACATATGTCAATACGGAATCGCTGTGTATGTTATCCATTGCGGTGATTTATCATTCGCTTATGCGAATGCTTCAGGAAAAGCCTGATATTAAGAGTTTGATCGAATTCGCCGTGGGCGCATCGATCCTTACTTTGTCATATTATAATGCCTACGGAGTATTACTTGCTTCCGTTCCGATATTTATAAGCCTGTATGTGAATAAAGACGATGACGGCAAGCTAAGAGTGGATTATAAGCAGATGTTTGCACAGGGCGGCATCATCATACTTATCTGGTGTGTATTAAGTCTCTGGTGGTTTATAAGACAGGGAATACTGTTTGACGGTGATTTCTTGGGAATGAAGATAAGAAATTCAACGCTTGATGCCGTGGGACAGAATATCTTAAGAGATAAGGGCTATACATTCATAGGCATGATAAGGGAATTTAAGCCTTTCAGTTCCGCATTTGTTAATTTCGTTGCCACCTACGGATCTTGCAGTATATTGGGTAATATTCTTATCTACAGATTGTATAAGGCTGTATATATAATCGGTGTGATATTAGTAATTGCCGCGGTGATATATATGTGTGTTAAGCATAAGAAGATTGCTTATACCGTATATTTCCATGCAATGTTGCTTATAGGCGATCTAATCACGGTGGGCCTGTGGTTATACTATTGTTACTGTCGGGATTATCAGCCTCAGGGAAGATATGTATTCCCGGCTCTGTTCCATATATATTGGCTGTTGATCAAGGGCTATGAATTCGGAATAGAGAAGATACCCGGTAAGGAGAGAAATAAGACAATTATATGCGGATGCGGCTGTATATTCGTCTGCATGTTATTGTTATGGTATGTGTGCGGATATGCCGTTCCTGCATATAAAGCGGGAGCATGACGGCTTATAATGCTATTGTTAATACGGGATTATCCTAGTATAATGGTTCGTAACGGAGGTGCAAAATAAATGAACGCTAATGCAATCTCATTTTTTAATACTTTTATAACATATCTGTTGGTATATGTTGTTTTCGGAGCATGCATAGTCGGTGCAGTGTTTGCCGGAATTGCAGCAAGGAAACGTAAGAATCTTAAGGAAGCACAGGCAACTGAAGAGATATCCGCAGATGATGATGCGACAGAGCAGACAGCTTAAGTGCAGGGTCTTTGCTTGATTTGATTTATGAATGTGACCATATATACCGACGGTTCTGCCAGAGGCAATCCGGACGGACCGGGCGGATACGGGACTGTAATAGAATATATAGACGGTAAAGGTACATTACATACCAGAGAGTACAGTGCAGGATATCGTAAGACAACCAATAACCGCATGGAACTTATGGGAGTGATTACCGGGCTTGAAGCGCTTAACAGACCTTGCGGAGTCGAGGTGGTATCGGATTCCAAGTATGTGACGGATGCTTTCAATAAACACTGGGTGGATACCTGGGTAAGAGAGAACTGGCGCAAGGGCAAGAGCAACGAAGTCAAGAATATAGACTTGTGGCTTCGCCTGCTTAAGGCTATGGAACCGCATCAGGTAAGATTCACATGGGTCAAAGGACATGCGGGTCATCCACAGAATGAGCGGTGCGATAAGTTGGCTACTTCGGCAGCTGACGGTGATGAGCTGTTGGATGACGTTATCCTATAAAAAATAACCAAAATTCATATCTGATTTTTGGTTATTTTTTTGCTTTATAAGATCTTATTTGACATTGACATACAATAATTAGTTAAGATATACTTAAATAACCACAAGATGTTGTGGTTATATTTATGTTATGAGAGGCTTATAAGTCGGAGGTAGGGATCCATGGCGGAGTATTCTGAAGCTGTTACTAAGAGTGATGACAACTATTACGGGGATAAATTCAAGCCCCACAAGGATGTGGTTGTTATCAAGAAGGACGGCAGTGTTGAGAACTTCAATGTTCAGAAGGTTATCGTTGCAGTAGGTAAGAGTGCCTACAGAGCATTGACCAAATTCTCGGAAGAGGAGAAGGAGGAGATATGTAAGTTTGTCTGTGATAAGGTGGACGAACTTGATACCAACGAAGTACCAATCGCCATTATGCATAATATCGTTGAGAGTGCACTTGAGCAGGTTAAGCCCATAGTTGCCAAGTCTTACAGAGACTATCGTAACTATAAGCAGGACTTTGTCAGCATGCTTGACGATGTCTATAAGAAGAGCCAGTCTATTATGTACATCGGTGACAAGGAGAATGCGAATACTGATTCTGCCCTTGTATCTACCAAGAGATCGCTTGTATTTAATCAGCTTAATAAGGAATTGTATCAGAAGTTCTTCTTAACCACGGAAGAGATTCAGGCATGTCGTGACGGATATATTTATATACATGATATGAGTGCCAGACGTGATACCATGAACTGCTGCTTATTTGATGTTGAACATGTCTTAAGAGGCGGCTTCGAGATGGGTAATATCTGGTATAACGAGCCCAAGACCCTTGATACTGCATTTGATGTTATCGGTGATATCGTATTAAGTGCGGCTTCACAGCAGTACGGCGGATTCACCGTTCCCAGCGTTGACAATATCTTAGAGCCTTACGCCGAGAAGTCATATCAGAAGTATATTGCCAAGTATGAGAGACTTGGTATAGATTATCCTATAAAAGATATT
>CACYWQ010000040.1 GCA_902778165.1 uncultured Lachnospiraceae bacterium | reverse complement strand
CACGAACTACAGGTTGATTTCAAGCAACTCTACCTCTGGTTGAGTCTCCAGCTAAGCCTTCTCTGTTTCATTTTTGAGTCTGTAATAGTCTTCCATCTCCACATCAAGCGTAATATAGGACTCTTTCTTCTTACTTTGGGTGTTGCTCAAGAGGCACACAGTCTCGACGTTCGGTCATGCGAACAACAAAACTCATACTGCCCACTCAATATCACTAAATATCTATAACGCCTTTATCATAATCATTTCCATCGGTTGCTCATATCCCGGAACGTCAACCACAAATCCACCGCAATCCTTATATCCAAGTTTACGATAGAAATGTTGAGCGTCCTCATCTACCTGCGTAGATGTCATCAGCATTCCATATCCCTGGGATTTCATGTCCTGTTCCCAATGCTCCATCAGCAGTTTTCCGTATCCTTTTTGGCGATGATCAGAATCCATAAAAAGCATTGTGCAAAACGGTGTATTGTCCCAGAAGAGATTATACCTGAGCAATCCGATTATCTTATCGTCTTCAGTTAATACATAGCCCTGTTGGTTTCTGATTTTTTCCTCAAATCCTGCTTCAGGCAAATGGCAATCAAGCTTGAACCATTCATTCTTATCATTTAATTCTGCGTATCTTATTAACATATATCCTCCTTATGCCCAGGCATATCTCTGTATATGCTATCTATCTTCTAAACAAGTATTTACCTTTGCCCTTGCCTTTCATTGGGTAAACAATGCCTAAATCAAGCATTTTCTTTATCAATGCCGATGCCGGAGAAGCAGTAATCTTCAATATATTCATCACCTCAGTCCTGCCAAAGAACCGTTCATATTCAAACTCTTCAAACAACCGTTGAATATGCTGTTTGGTTTTATTCGTTACAGAAACAGGAATTTCAATATCCCGTTTTGAGGAGTCAATGTCCTGTTTTATCGGGCCAATGTCCTGTTTTGAGGATCCAATGTCCTGTTTTTTATCTTTCCATCGAATATGTGTATAACGATTTTTCAGTTCGTTAGTTTCACCC
The DNA here is from genome assembly GCA_902778165.1 of uncultured Lachnospiraceae bacterium. Classification (GTDB taxonomy): domain Bacteria; phylum Bacillota; class Clostridia; order Lachnospirales; family Lachnospiraceae; genus Colinaster. The sequence goes on along the minus strand of CACYWQ010000040.1, from coordinate 15,978 downwards.
AAAAGAAGATTTCTTAAGAACAATTCCAAATACTTTGTCTCTTAATGTCATCCATCCAGTTATACCCCCTTTTGAGAATCTTTTATCCTATAGTAATCCTCAGCATCAATTGTAATCTCGATATGCTCCTTTGCCGATCTCAGCCTCTCAAGTAAACAACAGACTTCCACATGGCTTGGGACAACAGTATGGATAACTCTACCCTTACAGTATTTGGGAATTGTTCGATACCATACCATTTGCTTGTTTTAGGGAACAAGTCCATCGGTTTTCGGAAACAAGTCCACGCTCCCAAGCCTGTATTTATCACATTTCTATAACGTACTATTTTTCTATATCCCGTTTTTTTACGTCGGATATCACTTTTCATATGAAGACTGAAGTGCTCTTTAGCGTAGTTTTATCCGAGTTAGGTATTTTTCCCAATAAGCATTTGCCTCTTCGTCTTTATTGCCAGGACAGATTCCATGATAAATTAACAAGGTTGTCAGGTCTTGCTTCTTGCCCCTCAGAAATGGGTGTTTAGGCATATCCCTGTATATAATATCAATACCAAATAGATTTACATCTGATTTAGAATAATCGTACTCATAATCACATCGAGCCCATTCCAAACCGGCAAACTGTGACTTTTTCTTCGTCCCTTTTGCCCATAGTTCAGGATGCTCTGTATAATCCCATACCCAGTTTTCAGCAAAACAATTTAAATTCACGCCATATTTGTTATAAGTGTCAACACACCATTCATCAACACTATCGGCAATAACAGGAAAGCCCCATCGAGGTTCTGACATAGAATGATGATACTCTGTAATCAGTTGTTTCAGGTTAACATTCTTTCCATGCAAGTACGGACATTTTTTTATCAATTTCGCATACACATCATATGTCATCGTTTCAAATTCTTCCGGCTTGTAGTGCAAATAAAAAAACTTATCATCTAATAAAGGTTTCCTTATTAGACGCGTAAGCATATTTCCGTAATCTATATATATCTGCACCAGCCAGTCTTGTATATCAGGGCTATACTCTTCCAATTGTTTTCTATACTTCTCATATTTTTCCATTTGGAGAAGCGTTTCATTATCTTCCGGTATAGAATCAATATAGGTGGTATAATAATCTAAAACATACCCTGTACATATCTTTGCATTATTATATCTTGCAGATATATCTCTATCATTTATTCCATCTTCTTTTTTTCGCTGTGCAATGTATTCTTCTAAAAGTAGCATTTTTTCACCTATCTAAAAACTATTGAAACTGCCTAAAACAGATCACATTATTGTCGGGATCGTAAAAACTCATATTTACCGCACCCCAAGGACGTTTTGTTGGCGGTTCTATGATTCTCACTCCAAGCGCCTGTACCTTTCTGTATTCATTTTCAATATCATCAACTGTAAATGCCAGGCAAATGTTCTGATTCTGATTATTCTTAACGGTTCCGTCATTATATATCGTCAGAGTCGTCCCCTCTGAGATAGTATACTGATGAATATCATCATCACTACAATTATCTACACCCAACAGTTTCTTATAAAAATCCGCCAATTTCCGCACATCATTTGTCAGTAGGCATACCTCTCCAATAATCATGGTCTATATATCCTTCCCAAAGCATATGATTCGATTAGCTCATTTCTTTTCTTTCTTAAGTTTATATTCTTCCTCTGCCAATGCTATCTGCTGCTGTATCTGCTCGGTTGTAGGAAGATGTTCCTGTATTTCTTTGATCTTAACATTATCATATGTGGCAACACCCATCGGAGTGGTTATTCCCTGAAATGCCAACTGCACCTCCGTTCGATCCATATCCTTACAGATCAAGAGACCTATTGTTGGATTGTCACTGTCCCTTTTGACAAACTCATTTACAGCATTCACATAAAAGTTCAGTTTACCTGCAAATTCAGGATCAAATGGTTTAACCTTTAGTTCCAGTACAACATAACATCGCAAGTAAATATGATAGAATAGTAAATCTATTTTTCTTGTTTTCCCCGAAATGATGATTTCTTTCTGTCTTCCAACAAAGGCCCACCCCTCACCAAGTTCAAGTAAAAAACGTGTCATGCGCTGTTCCAACACATCTTCCAGATCATTTTCATCATATTCCTCGGATAAACATACAAATCCAAGGTCATAATTGCTTTTCAATAGTTCCTGCGCAAGTTTTCCCTGTGTAACAGGTAGTTTTTCCTGAAAATTTGTAAGTGCTTTTCCGGAGACATTGTAATAATCTGATCTGATATAATCATCTAATGCATTTCTGCTCAATCCCTTGTCTACTACAAGTTTTAGATAGAAAAGAGCTTCCTCAACCTCCTTACATTTGGTGATAATCAGAATATGATGTCCCCATGGCACATAACTGAATGACATCGGAAATCCTATTTCTCCAACAGGTTGTTGGAGTTCCTCAACTGCTGTCCCAATTTGCTCAAGCCTCGTGTTTTCTGTAACAACAATTTCTCCAACAAGTTGTTGGAGTTTTTCACTCTTCAAAACCGGCTCATAAAATTGGTACCATTTTTTCATATACCAGAGATTCGAAGTGCTAAATCCCTTTACATTCGGGAATTCCGCCTGAAGATCCAGACTGACCTGCTCAACAACTCCTTTTCCCCACTTTTCCTCTGCACGCTTTGATACCAGATCTCTCCCGAGTTGCCAGTTAAAAAGAAGCTGTTCTGAATTCACCTTGACGGCAGCCTTTATCTGAGCATTGCGGAAACGCTGTTTTAACTCATGAATCCATCTAACATAATCATTATCGAGACTTAAATCATGAGAAGATACAATCCCAGTTTTATCAGTTTTTACTTTACTCATATTGTCATTCCTTTGCTGTGTAAATAAAAACAACAAATAACCATTCTGTATTCCCAACCCCGAAATCTTAACTATCCTATATTCTCAACGAAGATTTCTTAACCATCTTGTGTTCTCAACCTTTTTTACACTCTTCCCGGTGGACTGATTCTGTAAAACAAATTATTCCTTATTATGCCCTCGTCCGCCTTTACCCCAAAGTGCCAAAACCCTTTGATTTCAAGCCTTTTCGAGGCACTTTATCTTTAAACCCTTGAAAGCGAAACTATAGTCTCCACATGAGACGTATTCGGGAATTGCTCGATTGCAACCGCCTTGACCACCTCATAGCCGTGTGCCAAGAAGACTTCAAGGTCGCGCACCAAAGAAGTCGGCTTGCACGAAATATACAGAATTCGATCAACATTGTAGTCGATTATCCTTCTTAATGCCTTGGGGTGTATGCCGTCTCTGGGTGGATCTAAGATTATAAAATCCGGAGCCTCTGTTATTACGGCTTCCCCTGAACCCGTCTCACCACCGGGCGAACTGTCCGAACCGCCTGCTGTGGCTTCCTCTAATACCTTAAGCACATCACCCGCTATAAACTCACAGTTATCAAGCCCGTTAAGAAGCGCATTCTCTCTTGCCGCTTCCACGGCTTCTTCAACGATCTCAACACCGTAGACCTTCCTAGCCACGGGCGCCATCATCTGCGCGATCGTACCCGTACCGCTGTATAAGTCATACACGATGGCCTCGCCCTTGCCTATATCGCCGATATAGTCTCTGGCCGTCTCATACAGAAGTTCCGCACCCCGCGTATTGGTCTGGAAGAACGAGAACTCCGATATCCTGAATTCCATACCTAACATCTTCTCAGTGATATAGTCTCTGCCATATAATATGACACTTCTGTCAGATTGCACTATATCCGCGAGGGAATCATTATAAGTATGTATTATGCTGACGATCTTACCCTTAAGCCTATCTGTAAGCCCAAGCAGCATATCCTTATACTGCGTCATATCAAAATCAAGCTGGGTCGTCGTAACAATCGCAACCATTATCTCATCCGTATGAAGCGCCTTACGAACCATCAAATGTCTTAAGTAACCTTCATGCCTTAAGCGATGATAGTAGCTTATGCCTTTTTCTGTAAAAAAAGCGAGAGTCTGATCCACTATAAGCCCGTAGTCTTCATCACATATCTTACAACCGCCTGCGCTTACTACATCATAGAAACTTCCGCGTTTATGAAGACCTAAGGATAACGGTCCGTCCTTATATTCATCGCCGAAGGTATATTCCATCTTATTGCGATAGCCAAGATGAACAGGACTACCCTTAATTCCCTGCCATCTTCCGTCATCTATATTCTCAAGACCGCGGACCCCCTTAAGTAACCTAAGGACCTGTTCTTCCTTAAGCTTAAGCTGATCTTCGTATGAAAGATTCATATATGCACATCCGCCGCATATACCGAATGATTCACAAGGAGCCTTAATCTCATTATCTGCAGGCTTAATTACATCAATAAGAGAGCCTTCCCCCCTGCCGTTTCTTACTTTCTTAACTCTTACACTAACCGTCTGTCCCGGGAGAACATTCTTAACACTTACTGTATTCTCATCATCCACTCTGACAACGCCCTTACAAGGGTAATCCGTCCTCTCGACGATTCCTGTAACAATCTCACCACGTTTCAAATCCTGCATCCTCACTTATATAATAATACCCTCCATTGACTCCGTTCATTCAATGGAGGGTATGCTGTTAACATTCCACAAACACAACGCTCATGACACATGTGTCACAATCTCATATCTCGACTTTAAAACCGATAAATCTGATAAATCCAATAAGTACCGATTACTACTTATCCTCATCCGCCGATGGCTTAATCGGTACATCAGTGTCATCATCTTCATCTTCGAAGAACTCATCAAGATCGTCATCATCACCGAAGTCATCATCAAAATCATCATCGAATTCGGGTTGCATATACCTATATACCGCATATGCTGCAGCTGCTACAGCCGCAACGACTACAAGCACGGTAAGAACTATTGCAAAGACATTGACCTTCTTCTTCTCTTCGCCGGTCTGAATAATACCCTTCATAATGCTCATGAGTTCATCCACTCTATCCATAATGTACCTCCGAATGTACAAATAAGCTAAGTTTCACTGTAATTATCTTATCACATCAAAGCCTTCGCATCAAGGCTATTCTTCTCTTGTTAAGCCTGTTTAAACCCCTGCAATTAAGCCCGTTTATAGCTTTATTATCAGCCCGTATCAGATCTTGATAAGTTTGGCAAATCCGGCATACATTATCTTCTGTCCCACAGCATCAAATTCAACCGTAACCTTATAGTCTCTCGGCTCTTTGCTTAACGCCTTCACAACGCCTTCACCGTACTTGGTATGGCTAACTCTGTCACCGACATCATATTCAGGCTTGCCTGTTGCCGATACGCCACCTGCATTGCCCATACTCTTGGCAATAAAGGGCTTATTATCCGCAGGTGTGACTTTGGGTCTTAATACAGCCTTAGGCTTGGAATAAGTGACGTCCGAATAACCACCGTAGGGCTTACTTAAGAATGCATCCCTCTGTCCCGAACCCTCAGGATAACTCCATACTTCATCTCCGTCTAACCTAACGGTACGTGCCTTGGCCGGCTTATTATCCATCAGTTCTTCGGGAATCTCTTTAACAAACCTGCTGACTGCGTTATACTGAGTCTCACCTCTTATCATTCTTGATTTGGCACAGGTTATCGTTAGTTCATCCTTGGCTCTTGTAATGCCCACATAGGCAAGTCTTCTCTCTTCTTCAACCGCCGTCGGATCCTCATCATATACCGCGCTTATTGAAGGGAATACTCCGTCCTCTGCTCCTGCAATATATACTCTCGGGAATTCCAGACCCTTGGCTCCGTGAAGTGTCATAAGCAACACGATATCACTGTCCGTATCCACTGAATCGATATCGGCTACAAGCGCCACATCTGCCAAGAAATCCGTCAGTCCGCCCTCGGGATTCTCCTCATCAAATGTTGCCGCCTTTGATATCAGTTCATCAATATTTTCGATACGATCATCCGCATCCTCATCATCGGAATTCTCAAGTTCCGTTACATACCCCGTTGTCTTAATTACCTCTTTGATCAGTTCTTCCACGCTGAAATGTTCGGCTTCACTTCTAAATACTCTGATCATATTTACGAAGGAATTAAGTTTGCCTGCAGCTTTACCAAGTCCCGGTATATCGGATGCAATCGTAAGGGCATCATAGAAGCTTATCTCTTCCTTGGCAGCATATTCCTCGACTTTACCTATCGTTGTCTGTCCTATACCGCGTTTGGGCACATTTATGATACGTTTAACGGCCACATCATCCACGCCGTTGTCTATGGTCTTAAGATAGGCCAGAATGTCCTTGATCTCGCGCCTTGAATAGAAGTTAACTCCGCCCACGATATTATAAGGCATACCCTCTTTAACGAACGCTTCTTCAAGCAGACGCGACTGCGCGTTGGTTCTGTATAATACGGCACATTCACCGTACTTAGTCTCCCCTTTTTTGACGGCACGGGCAATATCATCGGCGATATACTCCGCCTCTTCATATGCATTGTCAAGCTGCCTGAAATGAATGCGCGAGCCCTTGCCCTTATCAGTCCACAGGCTCTTGCTCTTACGCTCGGTGTTATTGGCTATGACGGCATTGGCTGCATCCAGAATATTCTGATTGGAACGGTAATTCTGCTCAAGTTTAACAACCGTTGCCTCGATATATATCTTCTCAAAATCAAGGATATTGCCTATATTGGCACCCCTGAACTTATATATGCTCTGGTCATCATCTCCCACGACGCACAGATTACGATACTTGCTTGCAAGCTGACTTATAAGCTTAAATTGCGCCGTATTGGTATCCTGATACTCATCGACCATGATATAACGGAAACGCTCCTGATAGTTATTAAGCACCTCAGGATGCGTATCAAACAGTTCAACCGTCTTGCATATAAGGTCGTCAAAATCAAGGGCATTGGCCCTCCTAAGCGTCTCCTCATACTCCTTATACAGTAACGCTATAAGCTCAAGCCTGTAATCACCACTGGCATCAAGCCTGAATTCATCCGGCCTTATAAGACTGTCCTTGGCATTGGATATGGTAGCCAGAGCTGTCCTTACGCTTACCGTCTTAGGGTCGACCTGAAGCCTTTTAAGGACATCCTTCATAACAGTCTTGGAATCGTCCGTATCATAGATCGTGAAGTTGGTATCATAGCCTATCATATCGATATGTCTGCGAAGTATTCTTACGCACATCGAATGAAAGGTCGACACCCATATGCTGTCGGCCCCCTGACCTACAATTCCGTCAACACGCTTACGCATCTCCTCAGCTGCCTTGTTGGTAAAGGTTATGGCAAGTATATTCCAAGGATTGACTCCGCAGGAATCGATCAAATATGCAATTCTGTGAACTATTACCCTAGTTTTGCCGCTTCCGGCTCCCGCAAGTATAAGCAACGGTCCTTCGGTCTTAACGACCGCATCTCTCTGCATGGGATTAAGCGTATCCAGATAGCCCATTTTAATTCTCCGTTATATGCCTGTATCGGCAAAAACAGACCACCTGAGTTATCAAGTGGTCTGAGATATTGCCTGTATTGTACGAACTGTCTTAGCCAAGCTGTGTTCCGCAGTTAGAACAGAACTTAGCACCGTTTGTAGGTGTTCCGCAGTTAGGACAGAACTTAGCGCCTGCAGGTGCTGCAGCTCCTGCTGCCGGTGCAGCGGTTCCACCCATCATGTTAGCAGCCATCGCCACCGCCGTTGTTACCGTTAGCCATAGCATCTGCCATAGCCATCTGGGTGTACTTGTTGGCATCTGTAACCATTGACTGAGCTGCTGCCTTCTCCTGCATCTTCTTAACTTCTTCAGGATAAGAGAAGCTCTCGATATTAAACTCTGTAACGGATATACCGATCTTAGCCATATCCGCATCAAGGTCAGCTCTGATGCCCTCACCGATCTCTGTAGCAGAGATCTGGAGATTAAACATATCCTTGCCTTCCTTGGCGATCCAGCTCATTAAGAGTCTGTCAAGGTTAGCTATGATACGCTCCTTAACATCTTCTACGCTGTATGTATTCTTAATTCCGGCAACCTTATCTATAAGAACATCATGGTCACCTATCTTGCAACTGAAAGTACCGAATGCACGGATAGGCATACCGCCGGGAAGTCCGGGTGCCTGAAGATTGATCGCATTCTTGGTTCCCCACTTAACTGTCTGCTCCTTGGTATTGATGAATAATACCTCAGCCTTGAAAGGTGAATTGAAGCCGAACTTAAAGCTCTTAAGAGTCGTAAGGAAGGGAATAATCTCTGTCTCTATATCGTACTCTCCGTCATCCTCAAACACACCCTCGATTGCGCCGTTGTGTAAGAAAATCGCATCCTGACCGGGGCGAATGATCAACTTAGAGCCCTTCTTAATCTCATTATTGTCCCATTTCCAGAAAAGTATTCCTTCTCTGTCCTCATTCCATTCTACTACATTAAGTAACTGATTCTTGATAAAGCCCATGTTGTTCCTCCTTTTCTTTATCAATTAATGACCTATTCAGTATACAATACTTCCGGTTAACTGTCGATAAAATATCGTCCTATTTATCCGACTTGCCATCCTTAGGTTTGGTAAGTCCTAACTTGATGCTGTAACCGTCCACCATCTTCTCTATTAGCAGTTTCTTGATATATACATCCAACACCAGAAGGGTTATGAAAGAGAACATCGTAAGCATCTCTTCATCCTCTCCCTTAGCATCCGGGAATATCTCCGAAGCGGTGTGATATGTCTCTAAGAGATCTTCTTTAATGGAATCCGTAAGTCCTTCCGCAGTCTTACGAATGGATTCGTATATATCCTCTACAGAATACGGCTTATCCTTCTTATCCTCGCCGAAATACTTCTCCTTGATGGGCTTAAGCGCAACATCTATATCGTTGATCGAGAGTATATTCTTGAAGTAATAGATGAATAAGAGCACATACATATGCTCCCTGCTGTATTTCTTCTTATCCGGAGGCGGTAAGAGATTGTTCTTGGCATAGTTATTGATCATTGTCTTGGTCAATACCTTGTCGACTCCGGGATTACGCGTAGTATTCTTAAGTCTGCTCTCCATAAAGGTCGTAACCTGATCCATGTACAACTCTATATTGGGGATGTCAGCCGCCTTGATATAATCAATTCTGTCAAGGCTCGCCATCAGACTGTTTATCAGATCGTCCATGTCAAGTGTCATAATTATTCACCGTCTCCGATTATACCAAGTCTTCTGAATGCCTTCTCATAACCTTCGCATCCGTAATTAAGCGATCTGTTGACTCTGCTTATTGTAGCCGTTGATGCGCCGGTCTTCTCTGCTATCTCAAGGTAAGTCTTCTTCTCAGTAAGCATTGTTGCCACCTCATAGCGCTGTGATAATGACAATATCTCATTAACCGTGCAGAGATCTTCAAGGAAATCATAGAGTTCTTCCTTGCTCTCAAGGCACATCATTGCATCTATCATATGGTCAACTGCTTCTGTACGTATCTTCTTGTTCATTCCTTAGTCTTCCTCTTTATTTGTGTCTGAATCCTTCTCTGCCTTATCTTCTTCCGAATCCTTATTCTTAGAATCAGCCTTAGCCGCTTCCTCTTCTTCGGAAGTCATATTAACCTGTCCCTGTATAACAGCCGTCTCATCCATTGCAAGTAACTTGGTCTGAATATTACCAAGCAGCTTACCGCCGGCCTCTATCTCGATCTTATTGGCAGCTTCAACATCACCTACGATCTTACCTGCAAGATTAACGCTTGATGCATATACATTGCCGTTAACTATGCCCATGCAGCCGATAACAAGATCACCCTTAGTATTAACTCCGCCGTTGACCTGTCCGTCCACTCTTATGATCGCTGAATCCGATACTATATCTCCGTTAACTGTTGTTCCGGAACCTATAACCGTATTCTCGCCGTTAGCAACATTACCTCTGTTCTTTCTAGCCATTTATTCTTCCTCCCGGTATAACCCTTAACTATCCTTCTATCTTAAGCATCTCAGTAGGCTCTATATACTCTTCATCCTTAAGGATCTGATATGCCACCTTACCGATATCCTCGCCGTTAGGCTTCTCAATCTCGAAAATAAGACCGCCTCTGGGTATCTCATCACCCTGTTTGACCTTAGGCTCGGTGTTGGTCCTGTAGATCGTCACATAACCGTTGCCGTGGTCTATTCTTACTTCCCATCCGTATGTGCTCTCCTCAGCTACAAGTGATACCGTTCCGTCACCGGCTGCTATCACATACGTTCCGTCAGTTGCCTTAAATTCGATCATCGGACGACTGACTGTCTCACCGTCAAGTCTTAACTCTTCCTGCTTCTCTTCAAGTTCTGCGGTACCCGATAACGGGAATCCCGTAGGAAGAGATTTCTCCTCTATCTGAGCAACCACCTCAGTCTTCTGATTGACAGTCTCGCTAAGGATGGTTATCTTCTCTCCTAATTGCTCATTCTCGGATTTAAGGGCTGCATTCTCATTCTGTAATTGTTCGATGTTACTTAGCAGGGCTCCCTCTCTTTCCCTTGTTACAGACCCCGTATAATTGACATATCCCACAAATCCGATAATGGTAATTACCAGGATTGAGATCACTATCTCAAATATACGAAGCATTGCGTGAGTGTATCTTCTTGATTTGACACTCGACTTGGGATCGTTGGAGATCGTCAGATCATAATAATACGACGCCCCGCGTTTTTTCTTCTTTTTGCTGTTACCTGATGTGCTCAAGAAAAACCTCCCGTGCGATACATTTTAATGCACTTTCACGCACTGTAGTTTCACACTTTAATTTCTTAAAATGTCACAAGTTATATAATATCAGAAAAGTACGAAATTATCAAATTTTTCGTTTTTTTGCTGTACTTTTCCTTATTGTTATGCTATTCTATGGGTGTCGTAACCGGACAGTGTTTTAGTATTTTTGGAGGATTTTTACAATGAACAAAGGTACGGTAAAGTGGTTTAACAACCAGAAGGGTTATGGTTTCATCAGTGATGAGTCAGGTAATGACGTATTCGTACACTACTCTGGACTTAACATGGAAGGTTTCAAGTCACTTGATGAAGGTGCAGCAGTTGAGTTCGAGGTTGTCAATGGGGAGAAGGGACCTCAGGCTGTTAACGTAACCAAGCTTTGATTTCATCCGGAGTTATCCGGTATTGATCATGGCAATCAATCTTAAGACTAAGTGTTTGTTCTATACTTGATATACTTGATATGTAATTTCGCATAATGAAGATATGAAATATAAGAATCAGCAGACGTTTTTGGATTTGAACTTAAAGAGTCGGTCATAAGACCGACTCTTTTTCTGATTGTATTATTCTTATTATTTGGTATTATCTCTACTGCTCTGTTCTTCTGATGATCTCTTTGATATCAAGAGTTCCGCCGAATATGCTTAAGGCACTTCCCACAGTGAAATCTATTCTGCCTCTTCCCATATCTCGTATCGTATCAATATCCTCATAAGATCTGACTCCCCCGGCGTAAGTGATCATATGATTATCAGCATCTGCAAGCAGCTTAAGAAGTCTTGCATCTATTCCCTGCTTAAGTCCTTCCACATCCACTCCGTGAATCAGAAACTCATCACAATATGCACTAAGCTTATCAAACACATCCGGTGTGACCTTAAGGTCCGTAAATGTCTGCCATCTGTCCGTTACCACGTAATATGCATCATCGCGGTATCTGCAGCTTAGATCGATCACGACCTTACCCTTACCTACGGCATCACTAAGTGCCTTTAATCTGTCTATATCAAGATTGGCGCTGTTAAATATATATGATGTGACTATCACATGACTTGCCCCGGATCTGATGAAATCCGGCGCATTGTCTGCATCTATTCCTCCGCCTACCTGCATACCGCCCTTATACTCCTGCAGAGCGCTTACAGCTTCCGCCTTAGATGCTTCATATTCATCCGTGCCCTTCTTATTAAGCATGATGATATGTCCGCCCTTAAGATTTAAGTCACGGTACATACCCGCATAATAAACTGCGCCTGCATCGGATACGTAATTCTCTGCAGGCGTATTGTTTACAGCGTCGGTCAGACTGCCACCGACAATCTGCTTGACGCTTCCGTTATGAATATCTATACATGGTCTGAATCTCATAGATTTATAATAATCCGTATTCCTTCATAGCCGCTGCAAGCTTATCTGCATGCTCAGGCTCCATCTCAGTAAGAGGTCTTCTTAAAGGTCCGACACCCTTGCCCATAAGGTTCATTGCCTTCTTAACAGGTATGGGATTAACCTCTGAGAATAATGCATTAATAAGAGGAACTGCTCTTAACTGCTCCTTGGTTGCTTCTTCTGTCTTACCGTCAAAGTAAAGCTGGCAGATATTGTGTGCCTGCTTGGGTGCAACGATTGACAATACAGAGATAACACCCTTACCGCCAAGAGCAAGTATGGGAGTAATAAGTGCATCCTCACCCGAATACAGATCAACACATCCGTCTGCAAGTGCCATCATTGTGGCTACCTGTGCAAGATTGCCTGTGGCATCCTTAACACCTACGATATTGGGAACTTCCTTACAGATCTTAACCACTGTCTCGGGAAGCATTGTACAACCTGTTCTTCCGGGAATATTATACAGAATAATAGGAAGCTTAACCGAATCAGCTACCATCTTAAAGTGCTCATATAAGCCCTTCTGTGTAGCCTTATTATAATAAGGAGTCACTACAAGCAATCCGTCAACACCAAGCTTCTCAGCTTCTGTTGAGAGATATATGGCTGTCTCCGTACAATTGGAACCCGTACCTGCTATAACCGGTACTCTGTGATCTACATACTTAACACAGGCCTTGATAACATCCAGATGCTCCTCATGTGAAAGTGTTGCTGCCTCACCTGTAGTTCCGCATACGACAATGGCATCAATGCCACCGGCTATCTGATCATTAAGTATCTCTTCAAACTTCTCATAATTGACATCCCCGTTCTCCTTAAAGGGTGTTATTATGGCCGAAGCCGCTCCGGTAAAGATTGCCATATATTGTACCTCCGATCGATTTATCCTAATAGATATAGTAAATATTACTTCTTAAAAAGTAGCACCCACATAACCTAATGTCAATATAAATCTTGGATTACAGGCGCCATTTGCGCATCTTGTCCGTTTCTTACGTTCACTTGTCCGTAGAATGTGGGATTGCACAGATATGGAGATTGGTGTATACTATCGTCGTTTGTGAATAAATATAGGAATAAACATAGGTAGATACAGAAAAAAAGAGGCAATACAATGGTACAGACCAGAGACGATATCAGAAACATAGCAATAATAGCGCACGTAGACCACGGCAAGACTACGCTTGTGGATGAATTACTTAAGCAGTCCGGCGTATTCAGAGAGAATCAGGAAGTCGCCGAGCGCGTGATGGACAGCAACGATATAGAAAGAGAACGCGGAATCACTATTTTATCAAAGAATACCGCAGTTACGTATAAGAATACCAAGATCAACATTATAGACACTCCCGGCCATGCCGATTTCGGCGGTGAGGTTGAGCGAGTTCTTAAGATGGTCAACGGTGTTGTACTTGTCGTTGATGCATTCGAAGGCACAATGCCCCAGACCAAATTCGTGCTTAAGAAAGCACTTGAACTTAAGCTTCCCGTAATAGTATGTATCAACAAGATCGACAGACCCGAGGCAAGACCTGCAGAAGTTGTGGATGAAGTCCTTGAGTTATTCATAGACTTAGAGGCAAGCGAAGAACAGCTTGACTGTCCTTTTATATATGCATCTGCCAAGGCAGGTACTGCAACACTTGATCCCGACACTCCCGGAACGGATATGGTTCCTTTATTTGAGACAATAATCAACTATATTCCCGCTCCTACAGGAGATCCCGATGCGGGCACACAGGTACTTATAAGCACAATCGACTATAACGAATACGTAGGAAGAATCGGTATCGGTAAGGTCGATAACGGTACTATTGCCGTTAACGGCGAAGTGGTGATCGTTAATCACCATGAACCTGACTTATGCAAGAAGGTTAAGATATCCAAGTTATATGAATTCGACGGCCTTAAGCGTGTTGAGGTAGACAAGGCCACTATCGGTTCTATCGTAGCGATATCGGGTATTGCGGATATCAAGATCGGAGATACTCTCTGTTCGGTTGATGATCCCAAGCCCATTCCCTTCCAGAAGATCACGGAGCCTACAATAGCCATGAACTTCATGGTCAATGACTCTCCTTTGGCAGGACTTGAAGGCAAATACGTGACAAGCCGTCACCTTCGTGACAGACTCTTCAGAGAGCTTAATACCGATGTATCCCTTCGTGTCGAAGAGACTGAATCAACAGATGTATATTTCTATAAAGACATAGTATCGGTATCAACTGCATCTGAAACTGTCGAGGTTTTGGGCTTTAAAATAGACTATGAATATTTTAAATTGACGACAGCAGGCGGAACTGCACTTAGTGTTTCTTTGCGTGACGTCGATAATGCGCAGCGATCTATTAATGCTATGAGAGCACTGTTGAAGACGAAAAAACAGGGCTGATTACCATTAAATACTGGTTTGCATGCACAACGTTCGATAAATGTAATGAGAGCACTGCTTAAAACAAAAAAACAGGGCTGAACAATATACTATTTCCCTGTGTGGCATGAAGCTATAAGTTTGGCTTTGTAAGCTGCACAGGGAATTTTGTATCTTTGGACTTATCATTCGTATGAAATAGTAAGATATTAGAGAGCGTGAGAGTATGAATGTAAAAATCGTTGAATTAAATGGCGGTGAATATGTCGGTGTTAGCGCAGTTGAGATTACTTCTATTCCGACAATGAGTATTTTAAAAGATCAATATATGCAAGGAACCGATATCGAAACAGAGTATAAACATAATTTTAGCAATTTATTAGTTGAGTTATATCAAAGCTATCGTTCATTTGTTTCTAATAATGCTAATATTGAGATGTCATTTGAAATTTTATGGCTTACAGAACCAGTAAAAAATCAGCCATTTAAGGCAAGAATTAGTCTTTACCTAATATTACGTGCCATTGCGAATAATGAAACTCTAACAGCGTCAATAGTTGAGCGGATAACAAATTCTTGCAGATCTATGCTCAAAATGAATCAATATGGAACCGAACAGATAGATGCTTCTGAAATACAAGAAAGAATAGGGAACTTGTCAGTGCAGGCTATTGAAGTTCTGGTTAAGGACGAGCGTCTCGAAAACCTTCAGAACCAAATGCTGCCAATTTGTTATGCATTTGATAGGTTCAAGGGTATTGCTCATGACTTGGGATCAGTAATAAATAGTCTTATAGAGCACCCTTATAGTGCGTTATCTATTCAATTGATTCCAACATATCTAACTTCTGAAGAGAACTTTGCCATTACTCAGATAACTCCTATACTTGATACTTTGAGCAAGGGTATTACTGCGGAGGGGATAGGTAGTGTCAGCTTTTCAAATGCGGATACTCTTGCTGAAACGTATCGTTACTATCAAAGCGGTAAGAATGATGCATTGTTTAATTATAATTTTAATGTGTATGGAAGTAAGGCGGCAGTTGATGATATATCATCAAAACTTCATAGCACATTGGCTTATGACACCAAAAGTCCTACTGCACTAAAACATATATTCTACACGAATGATGATATTATACTGAAAGAAAATTTTGCTCCGCTTCCATGGGTTATAAACGAGTTATTACTTCAATCTAATAGAGATGCGCGTATATGGTCTCAAAGCAATGAATTTCAAAATTTATATAGACTTCCTTATATAATAACTGCGGAGGAATGCGCAGGATTGTTTCGCCTTCCAATTGGTACACAGCGAATATCTGCAGGTTTACCGATTAACGAAACAGAAAGTACAAGTAAAAGTTACGCCAACAATCTTATAAACTCCGGCGATATAGAGATTGGAGTTTTAAAATCGTCAGGAAATAAGGATACTATCGGCATATCGCTTAATGATATTGCAAAGCATATGCTTGTGGTCGGAACCCCCG
>CACYWQ010000039.1 GCA_902778165.1 uncultured Lachnospiraceae bacterium | reverse complement strand
ACTTGTTAAGTTGATTGAACCGCCGTGTACCGAACGGTACGCACGGTGGTGTGAGAGGTCGGAATTTCTCACTTATGAGAAATTCCTCCTACTCGATTTCAAATGGTAATTGAAAAATTCTTGGGTGGTGATAAAATATTAGCTTGGGTCTTCAAGGAAGGCAATTTAGAAATATAACCGGAAAAAGGAGAAGCAGAAATGAAAATGAACAGCAAAAGGTTAATCAAAGCGATAAGCAGGGGGATTATTGCAGTATGCACAATTGGAGTTATGGTATTTACAAACGCCGGCGGTGAGACCGATGTGTATGCGAATCAGATTCACAATGTTCCCGTTACTTTTTCTTCAACAGATAGTACAATTACAAGAGATGTGGAGGTTCACGTAGGGGATTCGATTGAAATCAATGTGACCAATAATACGGGTTACACAGTTGAATTGGCCTCTATTTACTATGGTGGAACAGGATTTTCTTCTTCAAATATGACTGGGAATAATGTGAATAATGGGCGGTTGGAAAGTGGTAAAAGTGCTACTGTTAATTATTCTGGTACCGCATCGAGCTCGGGTGTACTCTCTTTTGAGTTACATAATTATGCGGATGATACGAGGAAAGGTGCTATGACAATTCAGCTTACAGTTAAGGATGCACAAGAACAGATTGTAGGCACTCGGTCATGGATTCCCGGAGGCGGAGCAGGAGCAGGCGGTAGCGCAAACGCTTCAGGTTCGGCAGGCGATGGTTCCTCTCACACTCATTCATATGAATGGAAGACATCACAGGAGCCCACTGCAGATGCTGACGGTGAAGAGATATATGTCTGCAGCGGATGCGGCAGTGTTATAGACAGGCGTGCACTTCCTGCTATAGGTGCTTTTGAAAAAGAATCAATCGACAAAATAGAGAAAGCTCCTGTTGGCGGAACGGTTTCGCTTGAAACCAATAAATGGAACACATTGGGAAGAAATATGAGAGATGAGCTCCTGGCACGTCCCGATGTAACGGTAAAGATATCATTCCTTTCTGAGGGACACAAGGGAACGCGACTTCACCTTACAATCCCTGCAGGATATAATATCAATTCACTTTATGATAAGAACGGATACTGCGGACTTTGCCATGCGGGAACCATACTCGGATACGATAAATAAATATTTTTAAAATTTTCGCTTGACCTTCCACCTGGTGGAAGGTCTATATTTTAGCTATCGAGTGGCCAACCGATATGCAAAAAGAGGTATTTATGAAGATCAATCAGGTTGAGGAACTGGTGGGTATCACCAAGAAGAACATAAGATTCTATGAAGAACAGGGATTATTAAATCCCGAGCGCAATCCGGAGAACGGATACAGAGATTATTCATTAAAAGATGTTGAGTGTCTTAATAAGATCAAGCTGTTAAGGAAGATCGATGTTCCGATTGAGGAGATCAAACAGTTGCAGAGTGGAACGATTAGCTTTGCAGAGTGTATGGAGAAGCAGGCCAAGAATCTTACAGACAAACGGAATAATATGGATATGATGATTGGCCTGTGTGAGAAGTTGCAAAGTGAAGTTACGGATTATAATCTGATCGATGCACCCTTATACCTCGATGAACTTAAGCAATTAGAGAAAGGAGGTGCGGTATTTATGGATCTGACACAGAGTGATGTTAGCAGAAAGACCATGACGGGAGCTGTGCTTGCCGCCGTTTGTTTCATAGCATTTATGGCATTTATCATTATATGTATTGCAGCAGCGGCAGTCGTTGATCCCTTGCCGAGAATTTTTTTATTCCTGATTCTTATAATTCCGTCTATAATGATAGTATTGACGGTATCCGCACTTATACAGAGAATTAAGGAGATCAAGAAAGGAGAAGCATATGAAGCTCGTAAGTATTGAGACAATTCCTGGACAGAATTATGAAGTGCTGGGACTGGTCAAAGGAACAATAGTTAATTCCAAGAACATAGGAAGAGACCTTATGGCGGGTCTTAAGACCATCGTTGGTGGAGAGATTGTAGGATATACCGAGATGCTTAATGAAGCAAGACAGATTGCAACCAAGAGAATGGTTGATGAAGCGGAGGAACTCGGCGCCGATGCCGTAGTTGGCATCAGATACGGTTCTTCGTCTGTTATGACATCTGCAGCGGAGATTATAGTCTTCGGTACAGCGGTTAAGTTTGTAGATTAAGAGAGGAGCGAACGTTGAAGATATGATTCGTCAGTCAAACGGATTACAGGTATAAGCCGATAAGGCTGACAGGGAGGTGATAGCATGAACATGCAGGTGTTAAGCGGTCTGTTAATTCCCTTTGTGGGAACAAGTGCAGGTGCGGCTTGTGTATTCATAATGAAGAAGGATTTTAAGGAAAATGTCCGAAAAGCACTTACCGGGTTCGCTTCAGGCGTGATGGTAGCGGCCTCCATATGGAGCCTTATAATCCCAGCCATGGAACAGTGTGAAGGTATGGGGAGACTTGCATTTATGCCTTCTTTTATCGGATTCTGGTTAGGAATACTGTTCCTGCTCCTGCTTGATACGGTTATCCCTCATCTTCATCTTAATACTGAAGAAGCAGAAGGCCCGAGGACCAAACTCAAGAAGACTACGATGATGGTCCTTGCGGTCACTCTTCATAATATACCTGAGGGTATGGCGGTTGGTGTAGTATATGCCGGATATATATCCGGTAGTGCACTTATTACGGCCGGTGGCGCATTGGCGCTTTCGCTGGGAATAGCAATACAGAATTTCCCGGAAGGAGCAATCGTATCGATGCCGTTATGTGCGGAAGGCAAGAGTAAGGGCAAAGCATTTATCGATGGTGCGTTATCCGGAGCGGTTGAACCCATAAGTGCGGCTCTTACGATAGTCGCTGCAGGATTTATAGTTCCCGCAATGCCTTATCTGTTAAGCTTTGCTGCCGGTGCAATGATGTATGTTGTGGTAGAGGAATTGATCCCCGAGATGTCTACGGGAGAGCATTCAAATATCGGTGTTGTTATGTTTGCGCTTGGCTTCACAATGATGATGGCCCTTGATGTGGCTTTGGGATAAATAATAAGAGTCGGATTGAATCTGTTTTGGAGACTGACTAAAGTTTAGACGGAATATGTCGATATATATATGGGAAGTGAAAATATTAAATTTTTATGAAAAAAGTACCAAGAAGATATTGACTGGTAACACAAGATGTTGTATAGTAATATAGTACCGAGGGAGAGTACTATAATAAATCTAAATGGGAACGCCCGCTACATCGAGCCCAGACAATATCAATCCGAGAGGATTTATTTTGTCGGGCCTTTTTATTTGGTAAAGTGTAAAGCACTACACGGTACCGGGGGATTCATAAAGAAGGAAATTCATTCAGCAAGGAGGACATAACAATGAGGAGAGAAGTGAAGAACAAGAAAGTATTATCGGCTATAACAATAGGTCTTGCAGCAGTTATTGCTTCAACAAGCATTCCTATGGATGTATATGCAGCAGTAGAGACAGATGGTCCCACGCAGACCAGTTCAGAGAATTCCGGATCATCAGAGACCGGTTCAGAGTCTTCCAGCTCAGCAGAAAATGATGCTGTTATAACTGCAGATGAAGTTGATGCAGCTACTGTTAAAACAGCTGAAGCGGCAGTTGATGCAGCAGCAGATTCATATGAGAATCATGCAAAAAGTGTTGACAATGACACACTTAAGGCAGATGAGGCGCTTAAGAAAGATGATGCAGCAATTCAGGGAAAAGTAGATAAGGCCAACGATATTCTTAAGAACAGTGAGAGTCTTAACAATGAGGATCTTAATAATGCGCTTGTTCAGACAGCTGTTGCTGAAGCTAATATCGACAAAGTTCAGAAGGCATTGGTTGGCGTATATTTAGAGCACAGCGACGAGGTGGACCAGGGGAATCCTGACGCCGGTGCTCCCAGACAACAGTTTGACGTTTCCAGAGAGAACGGTGCCCCTAACGGTGATCTTGTAATAGATGAGAATAATTGCCCTGAGGTTGGTAAGGGTAAAGCTGTTGATCAGATTTCGGGTCAGTATGGTGAGGATTCCGATGCTAACGATGGAGTAAATCTTGAGAACAGAAGCGTCCAGGGTACATATAAGGAAGGAATGAAGCAGATCCAAGAAGCTATAAAGCAGCGTAAGGACGGCAATAAAGATGCTGAAGATGCAGCTCTTGCAAAAGCCAACAAATATCTTAAGGCCTGTGAAGATAAGTTTGATGATTCCACCAAGGCTTTGGCAGATGCTACGGCACAGTATGAAGCTGCTAAGGTAGCTGCTGATGCGGCATATGAAAGCTATAGGAAGGTAGAGGGCCTTGTTGAAACAGCAATCTCTGATACTAATGCGGCAGAAGCTCAGCTTAATGCGGCCAAGGACAGAGCCGAGAAGCTTACGGCTATTGCCGATCAGTACTATGGATTGATGATCGAGTACTTCTCTAAATCTGTTGGAACGGCCCGGTATGATGAGAACGGCAAGTTGGATGTAGAAGCAAGCGCAGAAGCAGTTGCATCGGTTACCGGCAAAGATAAGCAGATAGTTGAAGGCGACGGTATGCAGGGTAACACTTATGAGATAGGAAGAGAACTTCTTGAACAGCTCATCATGTATAAGCTTGAGAGTGAAGGCGCTAAGGAGATCACTTTCGGTGCAACGGGTGTTGACGGTGATGGAAAGCCAGATACAGATAATACCAAGACCGTTGTAGAGAATAAAGTAAGTATTAAAAAAGACGCTAAGGGCAAGGACATAGTCACTCTTACTGATGCCGGTTCTCATACACAATACAGGGAAGGCGGAGATAACGGCAGAAAGAACCATTATAAGGTTACATATACGGATGCTTCAGGTCAGCCTCAGACCAAGTATTATAACATCGTTTATAAGGGAACCAAGTATGAAGGTTCGAATGTAGATCTTACCAAGGGTATATGTTACGTAGCTGAAGTTGTATATGATAAGGAAGCTAAGAAGTGGAATTATGCTCCTTATTCAGAGAAGTCAGATTTCCTCAGTGATTACAATCTTACCAAGGGTTACAGAGATGCAGCTGCAGAGGTAGAGAAGGCAAAGGCTGAAGTCGTAAGACTTAGAAATGAATTGACCGCTTTATCTGATAAGGTGTCTACTAACAGCAAAGTTATTAAAGAGCTTGAGGGCGAACTTAAGGAGGCGCAGACAGCATATGATAACAGTGCTAAGAGCCTTAAGGACTTCCAGGATCTGTACAGATATATGACAGAGGGCGTACAGCCCAGCGAACTTGTTGAGGAGGATATCGATCCTGAGGTAGAGGGCGAAGATATTGTAACCGGCGATGATATTGTAACAGGTGGTGATGACGTAACCGGCGGCGGAGATACAGTTATCGATGGCGGTGATGTTGTTGTTACTATCCCCGGTGGTGCCGGAATTGATGCAATCAATCTTACAGGAATCACAGGCTTTAACAACGGCCAGGTATTAGGTGCTCGTAACATACGTAACAACATTACTAATATTGCAGATGGCGGAGTACCGCTTGCAGGAAATATTCAGGCTTCAAATAATAAGCAGAATAATTCGGTTATAGCAAATAAGAAGAATACCACTAAGATCAAGGACAACGAAATACCTCTTGCAGAAATCCCCAACAAGGATAATGAGGCTACGATGAATTGGATGTGGTTGCTCATAATCTTCTTGCTCGGAGCAACAGGTAAGAAGATGTATGATGAGTACAAGAAGAAGAAAGAAGCTGAAGAAGCTGCCAAGCTGAATAAGTAATGACTGATTTGTTTGGTTAACACATTAGAGATGTAAATATAAGGCTGCCCCGTAGATTACGGGGCAGCTTTATGAGGATAATAGGGATATGCGATTAAATGAACTTACACCGGGAACGGGAGCACAGCTTATAGTAAGCATAGGACCTCAGAGGTTGGAATTTACGACCAATATAGCTGAGGTTTATGATGATTGCATATATGCAGAACCTATTATGCAGGATGATAAAGTTATAGGATTCTCAGCTAAAGGTATCATGGTCGATCTGGTTGTAACAGATGCTGACAGTGAGAGAGCCTATCAGTTCAATAACGTCAAGATCAGGTCTGTCAGGACTCCCAAGGAACAGAAAATATATCATGAGATAAGATGTACCGGCGAAGGCAGGGCAATCAACAGACGAGGCGCATGCAGAGTGTGGCTCGGAGAAGAAGGTTATGCCACCTATGGACTTGGTAACAAATCTTTCCCCGTAACTGTTAAGGATATAAGCGTCAGCGGTATTGCTTTCATATGTGATAAGGACCAGGATATCCCGGATGGTTCGGTCGTACATGTGAATTTTACGGATGAGTCAACCGGCACACCTTTTACATTAACGGCTCTTATTGTTCGGAGCATGGAAATGGAGAGATCCAGGATTATGTATGGATGTAAGCTTAACCAGGAGAGCAATGCGATCGCCAAGTTTGTTAACGATAAGCAGAGAGAGAAACTTAAAGCGGCAAGACAGGCCAATCTGAGTGCATTTGTAGAAGAGAATTCCAAAGGGAAATAGGGGAAGAAGAGATGGATGACGAGACAAGAAGAGAATATACGGTTAACGGATTCCTGTTCGGTTCCAAGGAAGATGTGGAACTTGCCGAACAGGAATTGTCGACTGTTAAGTATATAGACGGCAAGATACAGGGTCGTAACAGTGATACGATTATGAGCGTATATCAGGGTGCGATTGACCGTAAGATGTTCCGTACTCCGGTAGGCTATGCATATATGCATGATCTTCAGAAGAAGATGGCATCTATGGGTGTAAGAACTGAGAGTATACCCGGCATACCCTTATATCAGGTATATAACAGTAACTTGGATGAGGAACTTACGCCCAGACGTACATTCACGGTGCCTAAGCGTAAGAAGAAGAGTGCGATCATACGTATGAATCGCAATCTTATCATTGTAAATGTTATTCTTGTGTTCTTAATTATTGCATTGTTTGCAATAAGCCTTAACGGTTCGAACCCTACGATACTTAACTATAAGAATGCGATCGAGAATGAATATGCTTCATGGGAGCAGGAACTTAAGGAGAGAGAGAATGCCGTAAGAGCTAAGGAGAGGGAACTGGACATACAGTACGAACAGAACACAGAATAAACACATTTATGTAATACAATACGTGATATGACAGTATATGCGGAGGATTATCATGGATAGAATCACGATACTTGTAGTAGATGATGAAGAGAGAATGCGAAGGCTTGTCGCGGATTTCCTGATTAAGAAGGGATATGATGTGATGGAAGCCTGCAACGGTGAAGAAGCGGTAGACTTATTTCTGGAACATAGGGATATCGCTTTAATTATTCTTGATGTAATGATGCCAAAGATGGACGGGTGGACGGCTGTTAAGGAGATAAGACAGTATTCCAAGGTGCCGATAATAATGCTCACGGCCAAAAGCGGTGAGAGGGATGAACTGCAGGGATTTGAACTGGGCGTTGATGAATATGTGACTAAGCCTTTCAGCCCTAAGGTGCTGGTTGCAAGAGTAGAAGCGATACTCAGGCGTACTACGGGAGAGGCCGGTACAGATACCCTTGATGCCGCCGGTATAACGGTTGATAAGTCTGCCCATACAGTGTTCGCCTTGGGGGAGCCGGTAGACTTAAGCTTTAAGGAATTTGAGTTGCTCGTGTTTTTTATGGAGAATAAAGGAGTAGCACTCTCACGTGAGATGATACTTAATCATGTATGGAATTATGATTATTTCGGCGATGCCAGGACGATTGATACGCATGTCAAGAAATTAAGGAACAAACTCGGAGAATCAGGCAATGCGATCAAGACTATCTGGGGGATGGGTTATCGTTTCGAGGCTTGAAAAATCGTGATGCGTGTACTACAATAATATATTACAAGGGGAATGTCAAAAATATATTAAAGGGTAGAAGGTTGTTGCTGGATCAGTAGGTATGTTTAAGGAGTGAGGGTTATGGGTGTAGTAAGAACTAACGACAAATGTATCGGTTGTAATCGTTGTATCAGAGCGTGCAGTTGCACCGGCGCCAATATCGCTGTTGAGAAGGACAGGGGTAATGTGATAGAGGTCGATCAGGATAAGTGTATCGGATGCGGAGCCTGTATCGATGCCTGTGAACACGGTGCGCGCGAATACATTGATGATGTTGATGTCTTCTTCGATGATCTTAGTAAAGGTAAGAAGATATCCGTAATAATAGCTCCGGCATTTCTTGCCAATTATCCGCAGGATTATGCCAAGTATCTTGGAATGCTTAAGAAACTTGGTGTGAATCGTTTCATAAGTGTGTCTTTCGGTGCGGATATTACCACATGGGGATATATTAAGTATATTACGGAGAGAAATTTCTACGGCGGAATCTCTCAGCCTTGCCCTGCGGTTGTAGGATATATAGAGCGTTATCTTCCGGAACTGTTACCTAAGCTTATGCCGGTACAGAGCCCTATGATGTGTACGGCAATATATGCCAAGAAGTATCTTAATGTGGATGATAAGCTTGCATTCATCAGCCCTTGTATTGCCAAGAAGAATGAGATAGATGATCCCAATAACAGAGGATATGTGTCATATAACCTTACATTCTCAAGACTTGTGGCATATCTTAAGGAACATCCGGTAAGCGGTGCAACACCTTATGAGGATGAGATTGAGTATGGTCTCGGATCGATCTATCCGATGCCCGGCGGACTTAAAGAGAATGTGTATTGGCTGCTTGGCGAGGATGCCCTTGTTCGTCAGATGGAAGGTGAGCATCATATGTATGAATACCTTCAGCGTAATAAGGATCGTATTAAGGGCGGGAAGACACCTTATCTGTTCGTGGATGCTCTTAACTGTACCAACGGATGTCTCTACGGTACAGG
>CACYWQ010000038.1 GCA_902778165.1 uncultured Lachnospiraceae bacterium | reverse complement strand
ATCCTCGTTGATGATGAGGAAGAAGTCAGAGAAGCAATAAGAAGAAGGATTAATTGGGAAGAGATAGGCTTCACCGTAGTAGGAACTGCCGAAAACGGTGAGGATGCACTGGAACTTGCCGAATCCTTAGAACCCGATGTGGTGATGACGGACATACAGATGCCGTTTATGGACGGCCTTACTATGCTTCGCAAATTCAAAGAGAAGGTTCCGGATGTCAAGAGCGTAATCTTCTCGGGATACGATGATTTCGAATACGCCAAAGAGGCAATAAGATTAGAGGCGGAAGAATATATACTTAAGCCCGTTGATGCGGATGAACTTCGCGAGATATTCAAGCGCATCAAGGTGCGCCTTGACGATAAGCTTAAGGAGAGAAGGAATGTGGAACTGCTGTCCAAGTATTACGAGGAGAGCAGACCCATGATGAAGGAACAGCTTATAATCGGTCTGCTTGAGGGCAGAGAACTTCAATTTGATCTGGAGAGATATCAGAGGGATTACAATCTTAAGATCGAGTCGGCGTTCTATTGCGTAGGTGCTTTTCGTATAACGCCCGCAGCTGATGAGACCAACACTCTTGATAAGAACTTAATGACGGTATCACTTAAACAGATCGTTATAGAGCGCTTCAGAGGAGTGCTAGATATCGAGGCATTTGTATATCTTGATACGGTCTGTGTCCTTGCCCGCCTTAAGAGTACGGAGCAGTACGGCTTATTCGTAAGTGAGATGGACAGGATATGTAAGGTGGCCCATAAGTCTCTTATGGCCAATGTATCTGCCGGTATCGGAAGAGTATACGGCAGTGCCGAGAGCATTCATACATCATTCCTTGAGGCCAAGGATGCTTTCCACCACAGAATATTCGTAGGTGAGAACCAGGCTCTGTGTATAAGCGACGTGGATCCTTCATCGCATATCGAGGACTATGTCAGTGAGAAGCAGATCCGCCATATCATGAGACAGGTCAAGATAGGTACGAAAGAGAGCCTTGAAGCAGAGATAAGGGAGTTTATCGAGAAGTTAAAAAGATCGAACATTAACCTAAGTCAGCTCCAGATATTCTATGCGGAATTCATGGTCGAACTGTTCAGACTCTCAAGAGGTCATGTCATCAGTCTTGATGAGACGGGATTTAACACCGTCAATACAAATGAAGAACTGGCGTCATTTGCATCGATGGATGAATTCGCCGACAGATTAATAGAACTCACGGGTATACTCTGGGAGAAGATAGGCATAGGAAGACTTGACAGTACCAGGAAACTTGCAGAGGATGCCAAGCAATATATAGCCGACCACTATGGTGAGAGCACGTTATCGGTTGATGAAATATGCTCACACTTAGGTGTGGGTACGTCGTATTTCTCTTCGGTATTTAAGAAAGAGACAGGTGTAAGCTTCGTGACTTATCTTACACAGATTCGTATGAATGAGGCACAGAGATTGCTTGATACGACGGATGAGAAGAGTTATATCATAGCGGGAATGGTGGGATATGAAGAACCTAACTATTTCAGCTATGTATTTAAGAGACATTTCGGTGTATCACCGTCTAAATACAGACAGTAATGGGGAACACAGTAACGGGGATTATGAGCTTTCTTAAGGAAGGATACAAAAAAAGAAGTCTGCAATGGACCATATCTTTGTCATTTACGCTTATATCAATCTTGGCCATAGCGTCGATGGCGATAGCTTTCTACGGCCATTCCACCAATACTATCAGATCCAATACCATCGAGATGAACAAGCAGGTGGTGGATCAGGTAAGCCTTAATCTTAACTCATATCTGCGTAACATGATGGGTATCTCCGATACCATGTGTTACAGCGTCATTAAGAATACGGATCTGACGTATGAGAAGATCAACAAAGAGATGAATCTTCTCTATGAAGCCAACAAGGACAACTTAACAAGTATAGTGTGTGCATCAGAGGATGGTGCCATAATCGCGGCTTCTCCTGTATCCACAAGGAAATCCGGAGTGGATCTTACGAAGGAGAAGTGGTTTTTGGATGCATTTGACGAGATAGAGAATATTCATTTCTCTACGCCTCACGTGCAGAATATCTTCGATAACAGTAACTACAGATACTTCTGGGTCGTATCTTTGTCAAGGTGTGTGGAGCTTACCAATATGGGTAACGTCCGCACCGGAGTGCTGCTTGTTGATATGAACTACAGCGGTATTGAGCAGATGTTTGAGAAGATCAATAACGGCGGTGTGGGATTCATATATCTGTGTGACAGTGACGGACAGATAATATATCATCCGATGCAGAAGGCCATATATGCCGGTCTTGTTAAGGAGAACAATATCGAGCATGCGGCCCATTCCGACGGAGTCTTCTCCGAGAGATTCGACGGCCAGGAAAGAGACGTGCTTGTAAGGACCGTTGGTTATACGGGCTGGAAGATAATAAGCGTAACTCCCATAAGTGAACTTGCGCCTGACCTGGGTCAGATGCGTAATTACCTTATCATGGTCGTTGTCATTGCGTTTATCATTATCATCTTCGGTAACTATATTATCTCTTATGTTGTAACCGATCCAATAAGAAAACTTGAGGATTCCATAGCATACCTTGAGGAAGGCGTTGCCAATCAGGATATGATGAATGAGGAAGACATATTCATCGGCGGCTCCCACGAGATCAGACACTTAGGGCGAACTGTCAAATCCATGGTGCGTCAGATGAAGAAACTTACGGATGATATGGTCAAGGAGCAGAAGGCCAAGCGTAAGAGTGAGCTTGATGCACTGCAGTCCCAGATCAATCCCCACTTCTTATACAACACATTGGATTCGGTTGTATGGATGATAGAAGGTGAGAGATACAAAGAGGCCATCTCGATGGTTACGGCTCTTGCACAGTTATTCAGAATATCTCTAAGTAAGGGTAATAACATCATAACCATTCATGATGAGATAGTTCATGCCAAGAATTACTTAAGTATCCAACAGGTAAGATATAAGAATAAATTCACCGCGGATATAGATATAGATCCGGCCATAGAGAACTGTGCAACGATCAAACTCATAGTACAGCCTCTGCTTGAGAATGCCATCTATTACGGCGTTGAGCATATGGACGGAGAAGGTGAGATACATCTTAAAGGTTATGAGAAAGACGGAGATATCTATATCTCCGTATCAGATAACGGAATGGGCATACCTAAGGAAGTGCTTGATACCCTGCTTACCGATAAGGCAAGAAGCCGCGGTAAGGGTTCGGGTATTGGTCTGTGGAATGTCAATCAGAGAATACAGATATACTTTAAAGGCGATTACGGCCTGATGGTTGAGAGTGAACTTGATGAAGGAACCACCGTAACAATCCATCTGCCCAAAGTTCCGATTGAAGAATACAGGAAGGAGGAATCCGTCAAATGAAGATGTTTAAAGACAAGCGGGCCCTCCTTACAGGTCTTGTGCTTCTGTTGGTATTCTTAATGCTTGTTATGTC
The DNA here is from genome assembly GCA_902778165.1 of uncultured Lachnospiraceae bacterium. Taxonomy (GTDB): domain Bacteria; phylum Bacillota; class Clostridia; order Lachnospirales; family Lachnospiraceae; genus Colinaster. The sequence goes on along the minus strand of CACYWQ010000038.1, from coordinate 5,558 downwards.
CCAGATGAAGATATCTTCGCCGGGGGGAGAGAAGAGAAGAAAAGTATCCTTAGTCGTATACGGAGATGATAACGAGAGATGGGAGAATCTTCGTCAGGGCGCGGGACTTGTATGTGATGATAAGAATGCGGACCTTACTTTGGTGACAACACTGCTTGAGACGGATGCCGCAGAACAGAAAGAGATAATAAACAGAGAAATAGAAGGCGGAGCGGATGCGCTTATCATTGCCTCATGTAACAGCGGTGAGATCAAGGCTTTTATCGATGAGCGTAAGCCCAAAATCCCGGTTGTGTTTGTTGAATCACTAAATATATCACCGCTGTCCATGGGTAACAGCATTGCTGTTTCGGCTGATGATTACAAGATGGGTTATGAACTTGGTGAGGCTGTTACGGCTAATGAAAGTGATATGGTGACTGTTGCTGTAATATCCGAGAATACCGTAAGGGACAGTGTGGCTCTGAGAGAGCAGGGATTTAAGGATGCCATAGACGGTAAGGTCGGCAGAGTTATTGAGTGGAAGAGAAGCGAACGCCAGCAGAATGTTCAGACCAGAATGTTTATTCAGAAAGCGATTGTGTCCGAGGCTACGGATGTAATAGTTACTTTCGATAATTCGACCACTGATGCGTTGCTTGATGCCTTATCTAACCTTAATCAGAGCAGTAAGGTATATTCCATAGCAACCTCCGATAAGGCGGTATATAACCTGTATAATAAAGAGATCAAGGCGCTTGAATATACCAATGAGTTCAGCATGGGATACCTTGCGGCCATGTATGCTCTTGATGAAACTTATGCAAGACGTAAGTATTCGGATGAGCAGATTGAATACAGAATAGTAAAGAAGGAAAACATGTATGATGAGAACAATCAGAGACTTCTGTTCCCGTTTGTTAACTAAATACGTTGCCGTTATCACGGTATTCGCCCTGTTGATATCTATAACTGCATTAAGCGGTTGTTCTTCTGTTAAGCAGGATGATACTGATAAAGAGATTAAGATAGCCGTTCTTGCATATGATGAGTACGATACGCTTATCGACAGTATTACCAAGCACATGAGCAAATGGTGCAGACAGAAAGAGAAAGAGACCGGAATAAGAATCACTCTTAATGTGGTTGATGCCAGAAAGAGTCAGCTTACGCAGAACGATCAGGCAGAGAAATTCATTAATGAGAAATACGATGTACTCTGTGTTAATCTGGTAGACAGAACCGATGCGACGATGATAATCGATATGGCAATGTCAAGTGACACTCCTGTCATATTCTTCAATCGAGAGCCTGTTGATAAAGATCTATCAAGATGGGATAAGATATATTATGTCGGTGCGGCCGCACGTCAGTCTGCGGAATTGCAGGCAGGAATCATTATAGATGCGCTGTCGGATGAAGCGAAATTTGCCGAGATAGATGCCAACGGTAACGGAACGATACAGTATGTAATGTTAGAAGGTGAGGCAGGTCATCAGGATACCCTTGTAAGAACCAGTGTATGCGTCAATGAACTTGTGGGTGCGGGGTTCTCTTTGGAGAAACTCGGTGATGAATATGCCAACTGGGAGAGAGACCAGGCCAAGACCAAGATGATGGAACTTATTGATAAATATCCGTTCCAGATAGAGATGGTAATTGCCAATAACGATGATATGGCACTCGGTGCACTTGATGCACTGGGCGAGACATCATATCCTCTTCATCCTTTTGTGGTGGGAATAAACGGTACGGATGATGCGCTTGAAGCCATAAGAACAATGAAACTTGACGGAAGTGTATATAACGATGCCAAGGGTCAGGCGGATGTCATCATGGAGATGGCATACGACCTTGGAAGAGGAGAGCCCTTCCCTGACACCGTTGAGCTTACATTTGATAAATACGTATTTAAACCATACAGTGCAATTACGTATGATAACGTTCAGACATATCTTGAGTAGGGGGGTATTACAGAGAATCCACGCGGAAGTTGATGGCTTCTTCCGGAGGTATCGGCTTACTGAAGTAATATCCCTGTATCGTGTCTGCACCGAAGTCTTTGAGGCGCTCGAACTGTCTTCTGTGTTCCACACCCTCTACGATCATCTTCATTCCCAGATCATGTACAAGACGAATCACATTATCAATGAAACTGTCTTTACCTTCCACAAGATAGTTATCAACCAGAGATTTATCAAGTTTGATCACGTCTACCGGAATATAGGTTAAGTATCCCAAAGAAGAATAGCCTGTTCCGAAATCATCCATCAGAAGCTTAATGCCCAAGGCTTTGAAACGATCAAAGAGCGCGTTGGCCTGAGCAGTCTTATCAAGGAAGACTCCTTCCGTGATCTCTATCTCAATTAAAGACGGCGAAACATCATAGTCTTTCAGAGTTTTCTCTAAGAAATCAATATAACCCGAATCGCTTAACTGATTGCTTGAGAAGTTAATGGATACCGGATGCAGAGGCAGTCCCTCTCTGCCCCATGCTGCGATCTGTTTAATGACAAGCTCGGTTGTGATTCTGCCTATTCGCCATATCCATCCGTTCTTCTCGGCTATGGGTATGAATCTGCCGGGACCGATGTCGGGATCTTTCATACGAACCAGCGCCTCGTATCCACTGATCTGTTCGGTACGTGAATCAACCTGAGGCTGATATAAGATGTAGAACCCGTCATTTTCAATGGCGTCCTTAATCTTCTCGACAATATATTTCTCTTCTCTTGCCCTGGCCTTGAGTTCATCGGCATATAAGAAAATCGAATTCTTCTCACCAAGCTTGGCTTCATTGACAGCAGCTTCGGCGTTGACAATATTTTCCTCAGCATCGGCAATACCGTCTGACTGCGATATACCGATACTTACATTCATGGTAAGGTGGTTATGCTCTATATCCATGGGAGCAGTGAAAGCCCTCTGGATCTCGCTTATGATCCTGCTGTCAGGATAGAGGATAACATCCGGAATAAGGAAGAGGAATACATCACCGCCGTAACGAATGATATGGGCGCCATGGGGCTTAAGGACAGTCTTTAATCTGTCGGTGAGTAATCTTAAGAAACTGTCGGATGTTATATGTCCGTAAGTTGCATTGATATTCTTAAATCCCGTGATATCAGCGATAACAACGGAGAATTCCGTAGTCTCGCTCATTATATCAGATAATAAGGAGATGGCGCTCTTTCTGTTCCATATCTGAAGCATATCGTCATGAGTTGCCTGATACAGTAGCTGCTCCTTCTCATCCTCAACTTCTTTCTTAAGATAATAGACACAGTTGTCGCGATGGTTAAATCCGTTGTGGATGGCACAGGCCATCTCATAACAGGTATCGTAACCGCAGGAAGAACAGTTGACCTTACGGGATTCCTCGGTGTCTTTGCTCATGGACAGATAGATCCTATCAAGCTCTTCTGCATTGGGGACAGTATATCTGCATTTTGCGGAACGGTCCGTATATTCTCTTAAATAGTCGGATAAGTCAAGGTCTTTAAAATGTTCATTAAGGTGATTAAGGCGCATTTCGGGTGTAAGATTCTTAGCCCACGCACCGTCATTATCACTCTTAACTTCCTCGCGGATAGTAAGGAGATTGATCAAGGCTCTGTCATTCTCAGAGCGCTCAGACTCAACAGCCGTACCGCAGATACAGCCGTTCTCACAATTAAGTGCATCGTATAATAAGAACGGATTCTCACCGCCTGCAATAGACTTAGCATTCTCTCTAAGATAAGCGTACAGACGCTTCTCACCGCCTATCTCACGTATGAACTGCTCATCACCCATAAGCCATCTGATATTCTCCATCAGACCGCCGGGAGTTGGATAGTATGAACCAAGACCGTATTCCACTTCATCCGTTACCGGTTCTGCTTCAAGGCCGCGATCTTTGATATATTTCATAAGATGGGCAAAAGTTACGTTATAAGAGACCAGTCCATGAGTATTAGGATCGTCTATCTCAAGCTTCTTGGCAATACAGGGACTGATAAATGCAAATCTGTCTGTAATGCCCATCTGATTCCTGGCATATGTAGCCGCACACATAAGAGGACTGTGCACGGGGAATAACCTGGGAATAAGCTCCGGATGGTATTTCTCGATATAGGATACGACTGCAGGACAGGGCTGCGAGATTCCGCCTGTAAAATCATGACGCTTAATATAATTGATATAACCCCATGTGGTTATATCCGCGCCGAAAGCGACGTTGATCATGCGCTTAACTCCAAGTGATTTAAGCACACCCAATACCTGGCCGTATTCATCGGGATAGTTAGCCCGGAATGCGGGCGCGATCAGAATTGAGATGCTCTCGCCACCGGCGAGGTCATCAAAGAAAGCCTGTGTGTCATCAGCAAATTCTCTTGCCTTATGCTCACAAGCATCAAAACAGGCGCCGCATGCTATGCAACGCTCGGGATCTACTATTATCCTTGAATTACCTGATCTGTCAGCCTCTGTTGAGACACATGCTCCTATACAACTGCAGGCGGCAATACACTTGTTGCAACCCACGCAAGAATCATTGGTAAATACAAGGCCTTTGCTATAATCTGATAAAGCACGTTTGTGTTCGGCCATATCGTTCCCCTGGATTTTTACACTACGGTACTAATATACCATATCGGGTAATTGTTGGCAATTTCCTTGTTATGTATGAGTGCGGATGATAGAATTAGAAAAAAAGGATGATTTGTGTTATGAAAGAATTCTATATAGACAGTGACGGCATTAAGCTTCATGCGAAGCTTGACTGCCCGGAAGGAATGGATAAGGGACCGCTGTGTATCCTCATACACGGATTTACGGGTAATATGGAAGAGGATCATCTGTTAGCGGTAACGAAGGCAATGAATGAATCGGGAATCAAGGTCCTTCGTGTTGAGATGTACGGACACGGCGAAAGTGGCGGAGAATTCAAGGATCATACTCTGTATAAATGGGTATCCAATGCACTCTCTGTTGTTAAGTATGCCAAGTCACTTGATAATGTGACAGACCTGTATCTGTGCGGACATTCTCAGGGCGGTCTGCTTACGATGCTTGTGGGCGGAATGTGTGCCGATGATTTCAAAGCAATAATTCCCTTATCTCCTGCATGGATGATACCGGAGATCTGTCGAGAAGGAGAGATCTTAGGTACGACATTTGACCCTAAGCATATCCCTGAAATCGTCAAATCAACCGATGACTGGACACTTGGCGGTGATTATATCCGTGTGGCTCAGACCATACATGTGGAAGATGAGATAGCAAGATACGAAGGTCCTGTGCTTATCGTTCACGGAGTCAATGACGAGGTCGTTCCGTATATGTATGCCGAGAAGGCAGATAAGTTATATAAGAACTGTAAGTTGGTCGGAATCAAGGGTGCTGATCATTGCTTCATCGGTCAGGAGAATGAACTGGCGGATGCTGTCAGGGAGTTTTTTGCTACTGCATAATTGCAGGCAGCGGTCAGAGACGGATGTGCATGACGTCACAGCCGTCTCCTTTTGTTCTCTTCTGAAGTTGTGTAAAATTTTTTGCGCTGCAAAAATTTTTTCTTGACAAAATATATTGCGTCA
>CACYWQ010000037.1 GCA_902778165.1 uncultured Lachnospiraceae bacterium | reverse complement strand
ATACAGACGGTACTTCGAGTGCGCTTAACTTCAATGGTATCCTAAATAAAATGCGGGATAAAATCGACGGTAAGGAAGATTATGATACCTCGGGAAATGACCGTGATGAATAGATATTGTATAAGAAAACCCAATCAAATATTAAGAACATTATGCCTGCTGTTAGTGGTGGGCATATTGTGTATATGCCCGTGCATCGGAGCACATGCCGCAGCGGTGGAGAACGGAACCATGGATTCCAATCTCACCGGTTCGACGGATGAGAGGACCAATATCAATGATCCCGGCACATCGGACAGCGGAGATGATCTTAAGGAACTTAATATCGCCAATACAGTCACCGTAACCTATGATAACGGCAACGGAACCGTTAACGGCGCATTAAGGATACTTATAACCTTAACCCTTATAGGGTTGGCCCCGATACTTATAATATGCTTAACGAGTTTTACACGTATCATAATCGTTTTGCATTTTACCAGACAGGCACTTAATACTCAGACTGCTCCGCCCAACCAGGTAATAGTTGGGCTGGCGTTGTTTCTGACGTTCTTTATAATGTCCCCTACAATATCAAAGATCAGAACAGAGGCCATAGAGCCGTTTGACAGGGGACAGATTGAGCAGCAGGAAGCATTTAAGATTGCAATGGATCCGATCAGGGAATTCATGTATCCCCAGACACAGACCAAGGACGTAAGGATGTTTATGGAAATATCCGGAGCGGAATGGGACGGCAATCTTGAGAGTATTCCAAATGCTGTATTAATCCCGAGTTTTATGCTCAGTGAATTAAGAACGGCGTTTATCATAGGATTTATGATCTATATTCCGTTCATTGTCATAGACATGGTTGTGGCTTCGGTACTTATGAGTATGGGCATGATGATGTTGCCGCCCACGACTATATCGATGCCGTTTAAGATACTTCTGTTCGTGCTCGCGGACGGTTGGAATCTTGTAATAGGCAATCTTGTAAGAACGTTCTATTAGCGTAGTCAGATTGATAAAGGGTAAGAATAATGACTATAGATAACGTAACACAGATAATGAGCCATGCTCTGTATACAATTGTTATAACAGCTGCTCCGGTTTTGTTGGTATCGTTGGCGATAGGTCTTATCGTAAGTATCTTCCAGACGGTCACCTCCATTCAGGAGCAGACGCTTACGTTTGTGCCCAAGGTCTTGGGAATATTCCTTACACTGATTATCTTAGGACACTGGATGCTTAACAACATGGTGGAATTTCTGACGGATCTGTGGTCTCAGTTTCCGATGTATATCAAGTAGCGGGTTAGAATACACAGATGATTGATTACACCGTTAATATGACTGACGTGGAGTATATGCTGTGCATACTCGTACGAATCAGTATGTTTGTATATACGGCGCCCTTCTTCTCGCAAAGAGGTGTGCCCAGAATGATGAAACTGGCGATGTCGCTTTTCCTAACAGGTATGATGTATACCGTGATAGGAGATCATAAGCCGTTGCAATATGAGACGGTATACGGCTATGCGATCATCGTTCTTAAGGAAGCTTTGGTCGGTGCCATCGTAGGATACTCGGCGGCAATCTGTAATTCGATAGTGGATTTCGCCGGCAGAATAATCGATATGGAGAGCGGTCTGTCCATGAGTAATCTTATGGATCCGACCACAGGCATGTCGGGAAGTATGACGGGTGTAATGTATCAGTATGCAGTTACTCTGATGCTTATCATCACCGGAATGCACAGATATCTGATCACGGCATTGGCGCAGACTTATATTCTGATACCGGTTGACGGTGCGGTATTTAACAGCGACAAACTCCTTGCATCGGTAATCAAATTTGCAGGAGATTATATAGAGATAGGATTCCGTATTTGTCTTCCCGTTTTTGCCGTTATGCTGTTGCTTAATGCGGTACTTGGTATAATGGCCAAGGTTGCTCCGCAGATGAACATGTTCGCTGTAGGTATGCAGCTTAAGGTTTTGGTAGGTATATGTATATTATTCTTCACGGCAAGCCTTATGCCCACTGTGGCGAATTTCATATATACGGAAATGAAGACAATGATAGCCACATTTGTAAATACAATGATCTAAGGCTACCGCTTAACCTGCAGTTCTTCGCTGACGACGGAGAAGGCGGAGAGAAGACGGAACCTGCCACGCAGAAGAAGTTAGATGATGCGAGGAAAGAAGGACAGGTTGCCAAATCAAGAGAGATAGCCAACGGTGTGGGATTATTGGCACTGTTTCTTGTCATGAAACTGTGGTCCGGTCCTCTGGGAATAAGATTTCTTCAGTCATTTGATGCAGTATATAACAGGATTCCCGAAGTGGCTAAGTTAACGGGAGGAGTCATTCCTGACAGGGAGATGGCAATCTTATTTCGAACGGAAGCACTGCAGATAATCATCATGCTGGCACCGGTTTTAATCGTCGGAGTACTGATTGCATTCCTGTGTGATTACATACAGGTCGGATGGAAACCGACCCCCAATCCGCTTAAACCCAAATTCAGCAAACTTGATCCTACCAAGGGATTTAAGAAGATATTATCGCCTCAATCACTTGTTGAGCTGATTAAGTCGATAGCCAAGATATTTCTGATCGGATATATTACTTACTCATATATTAAAGGCAAGGACCATCTGCTGTTTGGTCTGATAGATATGCCCATAATGCAGGCGATACGCTTGATAGGCGATACCGTGACCAATTTGGGCATGAGAATAGCGGCGGTTTATCTGATAATCTCAGCCGGGGACTATATCTATCAGAAATTTAAATTCAACAAAGACATGAAGATGACCAAGCAGGAGGTCAAGGAGGAGTATAAGAATCAGGAAGGTAATCCTGAGATTAAGGGTAAGATACGTCAGCGAATGCGTGAAGCATCTCAGAGACGTATGATGCAAGCCGTTCCCCAGGCCGATGTCGTAATCACCAACCCCACGCATTATGCCGTGGCGATCAAATACGATTCGGAAGTGGCGCCTGCTCCTGTGGTACTCGCCAAAGGTGCGGATTATCTGGCCTTAAGAATTAAGAAGTTGGCCGGAGAAAACGACGTATATATCGTCGAAGATAAGCCCCTTGCACGTATGTTGTATGCCAACGTTGAAGTCGGAGCGATGGTTCCGCCCGAATTGTATCAGGCAGTTGCAGAAGTATTGGCATTTGTATATCATGCCGAAGGAAAAGTTTAGAGAATGTTTACACAGATGAAGAAGGCTGACATAGGTGTTGCACTGTATGTCCTCGCGGCCTTTGTAATGTTCATCATCAGCATACCGAACTGGATACTGGATATATTGTTGGCGATCAATATAGCGATTGCTTTCACGATATTATTCACCTGTATGTTTTCTAAGGAAGTATTGGATATGTCATACTTCCCTACGATGTTGCTGTTCACCACGATCTTTCGAATATCACTTAACGTATCGTCAACCAAGTTGATTCTTACAACCGGTGATCCGGGTAATGTCGTTGAGACATTCGGCCAGTATGTCGGCGGCGGCGACTTAATTATAGGTTTTATAGTATTTATAATCCTGATCATTATTCAGTTCATGGTCATAAACAAAGGTTCCGAGAGAGTTGCCGAGGTAACGGCAAGATTTACGCTCGATGCAATGCCCGGTAAGCAGATGGCCATAGATGCGGACTTAAACACAGGCGCAATAACCGATGAGGAAGCTAAGAGAAGAAGAGATAAGATTCAACAGGAGAGCAGCTTCTTCGGTTCCATGGATGGTGCCGTGAAATACGTTAAAGGAGACGCTACTGCGGGTCTTATCATTACGGCCGTTAACTTGATCGGCGGACTTATAATGGGTATGGCCAGACAGGGACTTGATTTTAATGCGGCCGTACAGAAATATACGATCCTTACCATAGGTGACGGACTGGTATCCCAGATTCCTTCCCTGCTTATATCGTTATCAACAGGTATTTTGGTGACCAAAGGCTCTGCGGATGCAGACTTCGGAACGGTACTTGTGGGACAGTTATTCGGTATTCCCAAGGTATTATATATGGTCGGCGCGGTCATATCATTCCTTGGAGTTGTAACACCGCTTAATCCCATAATTTTTATCACGATCGGCGTTATATTCGTGGTAGTCGGACGTATAATGGCAGGAACAATGGAGACTGCCGGAATTGAGAAAGAAGTTGCGGAAGAAGAAGTTGCCGCAGAAGAGATACGACAACCGGAGAATGTCAATTCGCTTCTTCAGGTTGATCCCATTGAACTTGAATTCGGTTATGGAATCATTCCTCTGGCCGATGTCAATCAGGGTGGAGATTTGCTTGACCGAGTTGTTATGATCAGGCGTCAGATTGCGCTTGAACTCGGTACTGTGGTTCCCATCATAAGATTGCGAGATAACATCCAGCTTAATCCGAACCAGTATATCATCAAGATCAAAGGCGTGCAGGTATCGGAGGGTGAGATTTTATTTGACCACTATATGGCTATGAATCCCGGATATGTTGAAGAAGAGATAACGGGTATTCCGACATTTGAGCCTTCATTCCATCTTCCGGCCATATGGATAAGCGAATCTCAGAGAGAAAGAGCCGAGAGTATGGGATACACGGTTGTGGATCCTCCGTCAATCATTGCGACACACTTAACGCAGGTAATAAGAGAGCATATTTCGGAACTCCTCTCAAGACAGGATACACAGAACCTTATCAACAATATCAAAGAGCCCAACCCGACCCTTGTCGAGGAACTGGTGCCCAAGATGTTATCGGTGGGCGAGATTCAGAAGGTGCTGCAGAATCTGTTAAAAGAGGGAATCTCAATAAGAGACCTTCTTACGATATTCGAGACGCTGGCGGACTATGCGCCGACAACAAGAGACCCGGATATTCTTACGGAATATGTAAGGCAGGCGCTTAAGAGGGCGATAAGCAGCAAGTTCTTCCCTGCTAATGAAACAACAAGCGTCGTAACGCTTGATCCCAAGCTTGAACAGAAGATAATGGGAAGCGTTAAGCAGACGGAGCAGGGAGCATACTTAAACTTAGATCCCGATACGACCAAGGAGATAGTTAAGTCGGTTGAGACGGAAGTTGCCAAGCTTGAAGAACAGGGCAAGGCGCCGATTATTATTACCTCGCCGATAGTGAGGATATATTTTAAGAGACTTACTGAGGATTATTTCAAAGATCTTATTGTTGTATCTTACAACGAGGTTGAATCCAATGTTGAGTTACAGTCAGTGGGAATGATCACGGCCTGACTGATGTAAACGATGACTGTGCGTCCGTGCACAGTACTGACCGCGTTTGCGTGCCCAGACATCATTGAGGGGGAATAAAGAAAGAGCAGATATGGTTATTAAGAAGTTTCAAGGTAAAACCGAAGCGGAAGCGACAGAGAACGCCAAGAAAGAACTGGGCAGTGCTGTTGTAATAATGAATGTTCGTAACGTCAAGCGCAAGGGACTTGCCGGCATATTCGCTTCTCCCATGGTTGAAGTAACCGTGGCACTTGAGGAGGAGAATGAGAAGCAGCAGAACAAGGCTCCTGCAATGACGGCACTTGAACAGCTTGCAGCCAGACAGAAAGAGATTAACGACAAGAGAGCAAGGGAGACGGCAGACGGATTGGGTGGGTCCGGTATGGAAGCTGCCATAAGCAACGGAAGTGTAATACCCGATGATACACCGCCCAAGCCAAGGGCAGATGTAATAGAGAAACTCGATTCCTTGGAGACGCTGCTTAAGAACAGATTGGAAAATCCTGTAACCAAATCTGAAGACAGTTCGGATTCGGACAAGGATAAGCATTCGGATTCTTCCGACAATGCAGAACAGATGCGTTTTACGAAGCTTCTGTATAATATGATGATAGACAATGAGGTGCACGAGAAGTATGCGGGCGCCATAATAGAAGAAGCCGAGAAGACCAATAAGCCGGGCATGCCTTTTGACTATATGCTTACCAACATATATCAGAAGATGATACTTAAATTCGGTAATCCTAGAGTTATCACTCCGGCGACTAAGGGGCCTAAGGTTGTATATTTCGTTGGTCCTACCGGTGTGGGTAAGACAACGACGATTGCCAAGATTGCGTCCAAACTCTGTGTGGAGGATCGTAAGAAAGTCGCATTGCTTACGGCAGATACATACAGAATAGCTGCAGCGGAACAGTTGCATACATATGCCAATATCTTAGAGGTTCCTTTCAGAATAATATACAGTCCTTCTGAAGTGGAACAGGCGATAGAAGATTATCATGACTATGATTACATACTGGTAGATACTGCCGGTCATTCTCATCACAATGAGGAACAGCGCGCCAATACGAATCTCATGATTCATGCGGTGGATGAGATTGCCGAGTGTGAGATATATCTTGTGCTTAGTGCAACCACCAAGTATCGTGACCTTATAAGTATCGCCGATACATATAAGGAAATGGCGGATTATAAGATTATTTTCACCAAACTTGATGAGACAACATCTTTGGGTAATCTGCTTAACTTAAGGCTTTATACGGGCTGTGAACTGTCATATGTTACATACGGACAGAACGTTCCTGATGATATAGACAGATTCAATCCTCAGACTACCGTTAAGTCTATACTCGGAGGCGGAGATTAATGGATCAGGCACAGGCATTACGTAATATAATTAAGGCCAATAACAATCACGCAAGACCCTTGGCAAGAGTGATTACCGTAACAAGCGGTAAGGGAGGAGTCGGTAAATCCAATACTGCGATTAATCTTGCAATACAGTTCCGTAAGATGGGACAGAGGGTGATAATCTTAGATGCGGATTTCGGATTGGCCAATATAGAGATAATGTTCGGTACGGTACCTAAGCATAATCTCTGCGATCTTATTTATCAGGGTAAGAATATTAAAGAGATAATCACATGGGGCCCCGGAGAAGTGGGATTTATTTCAGGCGGATCCGGCATAGCAGGCTTGTCTAACTTAAGCCGTGATTATCTTATATATATAATTCAGAATCTGGCAGAACTTGATGCCATAGCGGATGTAATAATAGTGGATACAGGTGCCGGAATATCAGATGCGGTACTTGAATTCTTAGTTGCAAGCGGTGAGATATTGTTGGTTACCACACCCGAGCCTACTTCAATAACGGATTCTTACTCTCTGCTTAAAGCTCTTAACAGACATCCGAGATTTAATATGGAAGAGTCTAAGATTAAGGTAATAGCCAATAAGGTATCACAACCCGGAGAAGGAGATGCTCTGTTTAATAAGCTCAATGTGGTTGTTCAGAGATATCTTAAGCTTCCGCTTACATATTTGGGATATGTGCCGCAGGATGAGAAGTTGTCGCAGGCCGTGATGCAGCAGACGCCGGTATCCCTTGCTAATCCTGCTTCTAAATCTGCCAAGGCATATGAGAATATTGCGGCCATACTCATGAACAGAGAGATGAATATGGATGTCAAGAAGAGAGGAATGGCAGCTTTCTTCTCACATATCGTGACAGGCAAAAAATTGGATAGTAATCCTTAAAATATATATAAAGGGAGATTTATATGATAGAGAAATATGTTACACCGGGACAGAAGGTGGACTTAAGAGCGGTTAAAAGGCAGACGGCACAGTCTGAGAATACCCCACCGGAGAGAACTTATACCACCAAGGTATTTGATGTTATAAGCGAAGACAGGATGGAGATTTTGATGCCTATCGAAGCCACCAAACTTATATTGCTGCCGGTTGACGGAGAATATGAGATGTTCTTCTATACCGAGATGGGTCTGTATGAGTGTGTCGGAAGAGTGGTAGACAGATATAAGAGTAATAACGTCTACATTATACTGGTGGAACTTGAGACCAATCTTCGTAAGTATCAGAGAAGAGAATACTACAGATACAGCTGTGCTCTTGATATGGATTCAAGAAATCTGTTTGAAGAAGAAGTGGATAAACTCGAGAAGATGGGACAGTATCATCTTGTTCCCGGCCTTCCTCTTAAAAGAAGCATAATTGTTGATATAAGCGGAGGCGGTCTAAGATTTATCTCTGATTATAAGTATGAGAAAGACAGTTTCATACTCTGCAATTACAAGCTCTTTGTTAAGGGTGAATCTAAGCAGTATAAGCTTGTATGTAAGATACTTGATGTAAGAGAACTAGAGAACAGACCCGGTGAGTATGAGCACCGAGTACAATATATGAATATGGATAATGAAGAGAGAGAAGAAATTATCCAATTTATCTTTGAAGAAGAGAGAAGAAACAGACACAGACAAAAAGGATTCTGACAAATTGGCGCATCGCGTGTGAAAATACAGAAAGAATGGTGAAAAAATGAAAAAAGTTTTGATTGTAGATGACTCTGCACTCATGAGAAGGGTGTTCGGTGATATAATCAATACGGATGGAAGATTCACTGTTGCCGACGAAGCCAAGAACGGTCTTGAGGCACTTGAACTCCTTAGGAAAAATACATATGACGCGGTGGTACTGGATGTAAACATGCCTCAGATGGACGGTATCGGTTTACTCCAAGCTCTTAAAAAAGAGGACATCAAGGCCAAGATATTAATGGCCAGCACTCTTACCATGGAAGGCGCCAAGGTTACCATGGATGCACTTGACTTGGGTGCAATGGATTTCATCCATAAGCCTGAGTGGTCATTCAAGGTCAAGGACGATGAATTTATTGGTCAGTTCCTTGCACAGCTTAATGCAGTGGCCAATGCCAGTATGGGAGCATCCTTCGCCAAAGCCAATGTGGGCAGACAGAATACCAAGAAGGTAGAGGAACTTGCCCGTAAGAGTGTAGGCAGACTTACAGGTAACCGTATTGTTGCGATTGCGGTATCTACCGGAGGACCGAAGGCATTACAGAGCGTAATACCTTTCTTACCGGAAGATCTTAACGCACCTGTTGTAATGGTACAGCATATGCCTGTCGGATTCACGGCATCACTTGCCGAGAGAATGGACAGCATGAGCCGTATCAAGGTGGTGGAAGCGCAAGAGGGAGATGTATTGCAGAAGGGCTGTGTGTACATTGCCAAAGGCGGTATGCATATGAACCTTATAAAGAGCGGTACATCGACCAAGGTTCACTATTCGGACGAACCGTCAAGAGAAGGTGTTAAACCTTGCGCCAATTATATGTATGAATCCCTTGCGGATTGTTCCTATGATGAAGTTGTATGTGTAGTATTGACCGGAATGGGAGCGGACGGAACGGAAGGAATCGGACATCTTAAAGAAAAGAAGAAGATTTATTGTATCACACAGGAAAGTAGTAGTTGTGTAGTGTACGGAATGCCTAAGGCGGCCGTTAAGGCCGGCTACTCCAATGAGGAGGTACCGCTTAAGGACATTGCACAGGAGATTATTTTACACGTGGGGGTAAAGTAAAATGGATGTTAGTCAATATCTAGAAGTCTTTATCGATGAGACAAACGAACACTTACAGAATCTGAATACTTCGATTCTGGACCTCGAGCAGAATCCTGACAACATGGATACAGTCAACGAGATATTCCGTGCTGCTCATTCCCTTAAGGGTATGGCCGGTACAATGGGATATAAGAGAATGCAGGATTTGACTCATGCAATGGAGAATGTATTCTCCAAGGTCAGAGATGGTGAGATTAAGGTTAATTCCGCAATGATCGACACCATATTCCAGTGCCTTGATGCTATTCAGGAGTATCTTGACAATATTCAGGGTGGCGGAGATGAAGGCACCAATGACAATGCCGCTATCATTAAGTCATTAAACGGATTCTTAAGCGGTGAATCTGCTCCGGCTGCAGAAGCAGAGGAGAGTACTGCTGCACCGACCGCAGAGTCTGCATCTGCCGGTTCTTCTGACGGAAAAGATAAGTGGAAAGACATCAAACTTACGGAAGAGCAGGTTGATGTTATTGAAGCTGCCAAGAAGGATGGTAAGAAGGTTGTAGGCTTAACGGTATTCGTTCAGGAGGCCTGCATACTTAAGTCTGCCAGAGCGTTCCTTGTATTTAAGGCATTGGAAGAGCTTGGTGAGATTATCGTATCTGTTCCTTCGACACAGGATATAGAAGATGAGAGATTTGATTTCGAGTTCAGTGTGATACTTATTACGGATTCCGACGTTGAGACCGCAATCAATGCGGCTAAGGGCGTATCCGAGATAGAAGATGCAGTCGGCGGATATGTTGAAGAAGCAACAGTCGCTGATGATAAGGCTGAGGTTGCAGTAGCTGCAGATGCTGCAGATACAGTTGAGGAGAATAAGAATGTTCCTGCAGCTCCTGCTCATGATGGCGCAGGCAAGCCCACTGCGGAGAAGAAGAAACCTGTAGTTAACAGAACAGTCAGAGTCGACATAGAGAAACTTGATGATCTTATGAATCTTGTCAGTGAGCTTATCACAGCCAAGAATTCACTTGTTTCGGCTGCAACGGCAGATAATGAGTCGGCTAATGACGTAGGCGAGCATATTGAGTATCTTGAGAACGTGACCACATCACTTCATGAGTCAGTCATGAAAGTTCGAATGGTGCCTATAGAGAGCGTTGTTAATAAGTTCCCTCGTATGATCAGAGACTTACAGAAGAAGCTTGGTAAGAAGATGGAACTGTATATGACAGGTGAGGAGACAGAGCTTGACAGAACAGTGGTTGATGAGATCGGTGATCCTCTGATGCACTTGCTTCGTAACTCTGCCGATCACGGTATTGAGTCAGACGTTGCTCTTCGTAAGGAAAGAGGCAAGCCGGAAGAAGGTTCTATATTCTTAGATGCTTACCAGGATGGTAACAACGTTGTCATCGAAGTAAGAGATGACGGTAACGGTATCGATGTAGAAGCTGTTAAGAGAAAGGCTTTGGAGAGAGGTACTATCACGGAAGAGCAGGCTAATCAGATGTCTGATAAGGAGATTATTAATCTCTTATTCCTTCCCAGCTTCTCAACAGCCAAAGTTGTATCCGATATATCCGGAAGAGGTGTGGGACTTGATGTTGTTAAGTCTAAGATTGAATCACTTTCCGGTGAAGTTGATGTTAAATCACAACTCGGAGTCGGAAGTACATGGACCATCAGACTTCCTCTTACTCTTGCAATTATACAGAGTCTTATGGTTATTGTCGGTGATGAGAAGTATGCAATTCCTCTTGGCAATATCCAGACAATCGAGAGCATTCGTCCCGATGAGGTTAAGGCTGTACAGCAGAAGGAAGTAATCAATTTAAGAGGAAATATCATCCCTATCATAAGACTGAACGAGATACTCGATTGTCAGTCAGCCAAGGCAGAGGATGAGGATTTGGTAGTAGTTATTGTCAAGAAGGGTGACAAGCAGGCCGGCCTTGTAATAGACGAACTTACAGGTCAGCAGGAGATAGTTATCAAGTCCCTTGGCAAGTATATTCAGAGAAGCAAGGTTATCAGCGGTGCTACAATCTTGGGTAACGGCGAGGTTGCACTCATCATTGATCCTAATGCTTTGATATGATAGGAGGGATGTAAAGATGGATGAAGTAAAGATTTATTCAGAAGCTGTTCAATACATCAAAATAGAGATGGGTACCGAGATGTTCGGTATAGATATAAGCTACGTCGACAATATTGTCAGACCGCAGCATGTGACAAGAGTACCCAATGTCGCTTCATATATCAAGGGCGTAATCAATATCAGAGGTGAGATCATCCCGATTATGAGTCTTAGACTTAAGATGGGCCTTGAAGAGATTGAAGAGAGTAAGAGTACCAGATTTATCATCATCAAGATGGAGAAGTACGGTAAGATCGGTCTTATCGTAGATGCGGTCAAGGAGGTTGTTGCTCTTGAAGACAACCAGATTGAACGTGTTAAGGTTGATACATCAGAGGAGATTGCTCACTTTGTATCAGGAGTGGGTAAGGTTGACGGAGTACTTGTTTCACTGCTTGATCTCGACATGGTAGTTATGGAGAAGTCGGCAAAGGAGGAATAGCACATGAGCGAATTAACGTTAGAGAGCATCTCGACGCAATACTTTGATGTGCTTAAGGAATTAGGTAATATAGGGGCGGGTAATGCAACAACCGCCCTTGCTTCACTGTTACAGTGCAAGGTAGACATGAAGGTGCCTCAGGTGCTTACACTTGATTTTAAGGACGTAGGCACATTGCTCGGAGGAGAAGAGCAGGTAATGGCCGGAGCATATCTGGCTGTTGAGGGAGATATAACGGGAAGTATTCTTTTCTTGGTTAAGAAAGATATTGCGATTCATCTTGTCAAGAAGCTTATGGGCGATATGGCTTCAGAAGACTTCGGCGAGATGGAGAGGTCGGCATTTAAGGAGATATCCAATATTATTACCGGATCTTATCTTAATGCATTGGCAACACTTACCAATCTTACGATATATCCCTCAATCCCCGACCTTGCGATAGATATGGCAGGTGCTATCTTAAGTGTACCGGCCATAGAATTCGGTATTATGGGTGATAAGATTATTCTTATACAGTCACAGATATCGGATGACATCGAAATCGACGGATATTTCATAATGATTCCCGATATGGAATCATATGAGAAAATACTGTCGGCACTTGGTATTCTGAATGTATAAGGTCTGGAGATTATAGGTTATGGAAGTTAAGGTGGGAATGGCGGACATGAATGTCTGCGCAAGCCCTGACAGTATTATCACATTGGGATTAGGCTCCTGTGTCGGTCTTGTATTGTATGATCCCTCTACCAAGATATGCGGGATGGTACATGTGATGTTGCCCGACAGTAAGTCAATCGGAGTAGGCACTAATTTGGCCAAGTTTGCAGATACCGGAGTCGAAGAATTACTCAAAATGGTAGTCAAAAAGGGTGCTAAGAAAGAAAGATTGGTAGCCAAAATGGCCGGAGGAGCCCAGATGTTCTCGGTGAATAAGGATTCGCCGATGCTTAGAGTGGGCGAGCGCAATGTGGCGGCTGTCAAGGAAGAACTTAAGAAATTAGGAATAAGACTCATAGCTGAGGACACCGGAGAGAATTACGGTAGAACGGTTATATTCTATCCGGAGAGCGGTGAGTATTTGATTAGAGCGATAGGTAAGGAACCGAGGACGATATAATGCCCGGTTAATTTGTCTGCCGACAAATACTTAGTCGCGGTAATTTAGTATGAGTGACAGAATGAAACTTCTGCCGGCAGTGATAACACTGCTGGCGGGAGCATGTACGAGTATAATCACATATCTTCTGCATTATGAAGTCAAGAAGGCTCTGTGGATTCTTCTGATTGTGCTTCTAATATTTTATATAATCGGAATTGTTGTTCAGAAGACCATATATAAGTTTGAGAAGCAGGTGGAAGAAGAGGAAGCAGCACTTGAAGCCGAGCAGGAAGGCAAGGTCGTGGAGAAAGATATTGCCGAGAGCGAAGACGGTGATACTTCATCAGGCAGGCAGGAGAGAGAACAGACACAGTCTGAGGATGAATCCACTCAGGATTATATTCCCGAAGAGGATGAGGGATATACGAATACAGAGACAGAAGAAGATTATGATGCCACATAGGCAATGATTAAGAATTACTATGATGGCGTGGGAGTAGAGTAATGGACGAAGCGGCAAGAGCCAACCTATGGAAGGATTACGCTAGGCTGGGGTCTCCTGAACTCAGAGAAAAACTCATATTGGAATATGCTCCGCTTGTTAAGGTTGTAGCGGGACGATTGAGCATGTATCTCGGATACAATGTAGAGTACGACGATCTTGTGGGATACGGAATATTCGGACTTATTGATGCGATCGATAAGTATGATATTACCAAGCAGAATAAATTCGAGACATATGCTTCTTTGCGTATCAGAGGCGAGATATTGGATCAGATCCGCAAGATGGATTGGATACCCAGAACCGTCAGACAGAAGCAGAAACAGATCGATTCAGCCATGAAAGAATTCGAAGCGGAACATGGCAGACAGGCATCGGATGAGGAACTCGCTCAGGCTCTGGGCATTTCTTCAGATGAATACACGGATTGGCAGACGCAGCTTAATGTGACTAATGTCATTTCACTTAATGAGTTTATGGAATCGGGTAGTGATGTGCCCAGCGGAAGAGGAGTATCGTCACATTATATGCAGCCGGACGAGGCGTATGAAGAGGGAGAACTTAAGGAAGTGCTTATTGAAGCCTTGGATCTTCTGACTGAGAAGGAACGCCGCGTCATTGAGTTGTATTATTATGAAGAACTGACACTTAAGGAGATAGCGCTTGTATTGGAGGTCTCTGAATCAAGAGTGTCACAGCTTCATACCAAGGCGCTTGCGCGTATGAAGAATAAGATGGGCAAGTACATGGGTATACTTACTGACTCCATCTAAGGGGGAGTGTTATGGATGCAAGTTTTCAGTTAATATGTGATAGTAAAGGTGCCAGACTTAGACTTATTCCGGCAACTGATGGCGGTGCACCCATTGAAATCGGAACATTAGTAGATTATCTGAATTTCTCGAAAATTGAATTTCTTGTTCCCGAAGTAAGTAAGGCGGTTGCAGATCTTACTGAGGAGACGACTCTTGAGCTTAACAGCAATCCATGTAGTCCGGTAGCTGAACAGTTGTCATTGGAATTAACGGAGGACAATATGTCCTGCGTTGGACGTTTCTTTCCGCCCTCAGAAGGGGGAAGCCTCAATGAATTCGTTGATATCGAAGCTGCGTTAAGATCTGCCGGTGTGGTATTCGGAATCAAGGAAGATGCGATAAACGGGTTCCTTAGTAACAGGCGTTATTTTGCAGATATTGTGCTGGCTGAAGGCAAGGAACCGGTACAGGGTAAGGATGCTGAGATAGAGTATTTCTTTAATACGGATCTTAAGGCAAGACCGACTCTTAAAGATGACGGAAGCGTGGACTTCTTTAATCTTAATATCATCAATCACGTCAACGACGGTGATTTGCTTGCAAGACTGACAAGAGAGGTTCCCGGTAAATACGGACAAAGTGTACTTGGTGAGAAGACCAAGCCTAGAGATGTTCGTAAACGCGTCCTTAAGTTCGGTCGTAACATAAGACTTTCGGAAGATAAGAATGAGATATTTGCAACCTGTGACGGGCATGTTACTCTTGTTGACGGCAGAGTATTCGTCAGCAATGTAATGGAAGTGGAGAATGTTGACCCGGCTACGGGTAATATAGAATATGAAGGCAACGTTCAGGTCAACGGTAATGTTAATACCAATTTCTCTATTAAGGCCAAAGGCAATGTCGAAGTAAGAGGCGTTGTTGAGGGTGCAGAGATAGAGGCCGGAGGTAATATAACGATTGCCAGAGGAATGAACGGAATGAGCCGCGGAGTGCTTAAGGCAGGCGGTAATGTCATAGCACAATTTATAGAGAATTCGACGGTAGAGGCAGCAGGCTATGTTGAGGCCGGTTCCATAATGCACAGTCAGATATTGGCAGGAACGGAAGTGCATGTGGGCGGTAAGAGAGGCTTCATATCAGGCGGAAAAGTAGCTGCGACTACACTTGTTGAAGCCAAGATACTCGGTTCCGATATGGGAACGGACACGATAGTCGAGATAGGCATCAGCCCGACGATCAAGAGACGTCACAAGGAACTGGAAGAATTGATAGATAATAACAATAAGACGATTAACAGAGCGATTCCGATTCTGGAAGCCGCTAGAGATAAATATGCATCAGGCGTTGAGATGAGTCCCGAACAGGTGGAGAACATCAAGGGACTTGCATCAATAGTAAGATCCAAGAAGAAAGAACAGCATGACTGTTATGCCGAACTTGAGGATCTTAAGGCATTACTTGCAGATGAGAAGAAGGCATCGGTTGTTGTTAAGGATACGGTTTATCCGGGAGTTAAGGTTGCGATAAGCGATGTGTCCAAGATAATTAAAGAGCCGGTTAAATACTGCAGGTTTGTTAAGGAACGCGGCGATGTTAAGATGGTCGGTATGAACTAGTACAGAGGTAGAATTATATGTCATTGGGTATAGTTGAAATCAACAGTGCCATGACCGGTATCAACGATTTCCATAATATCAGGCATAATGAAGAAGCCAAAGCCGGTGTGGACCAGGTTAATTTCCAGAACCAGTTTAATCAGGAGATGGAGAATAAACGAATTGA
>CACYWQ010000036.1 GCA_902778165.1 uncultured Lachnospiraceae bacterium | reverse complement strand
GGCCCTTCTTGTGCCGAGGTGGGAATGATAATCCGTTCCGAAGAACAGATCAAACACACAATCTTCTTTGGATGCTACCGCAAAAAAACCGCCCATTAAGTTTCTCCCGATTCATAGTATCCGAACGGCTCCGAGGCGAACTGTCCGGACTGTTTCCTATTGCTAACTCATGATATCCGCAATATATTTTAACCGCATTTAATCGATATGTCCACACAAAAATAGAAGACGGGAAATCCCGTCTTCTATAGGCAGTATGTATATAAACCGTATAGGGTTATACGTATTACTTAACTGAGATTGATACGGCATGCCAGGTCTCATCAGAACCAACCGCACCTGTTACTGTAGCTGTCTTACCCTTGGTAAGTCCTTTAGCTCCGCTGAGTGTTGTTGATGAATCAAGCTTAAATGTCATTACGCCGCCTGATGTATTAAGATATAAGACTTCTTCTGTAGACTTACTCTCAACTGTACCTGTAAATGATGCAGTGCTGCTTCCTAAGGTCGCACCTGATGATCTCTTACCCGTAACCTTGGCAACATGCATGTTGGCATCAGAACCTCTGTAAACATATGCTGTAAGCTTATTACCGGGTGTGAACATGAATCCGTTTGATGTATCAGCTGATGAATCAACAACAAGGTACATTACACCATCCTTGGTATCCAGATACAGAACGCTTCCTGATGACTTATCAGTGGGTGTTCCCGTTACTTCTACGGTATTGCTCGGAACTGATGAAGTTGTGGTCGTGCTTGTAGAAGAAGCAGATGTTGAAGTTGTAGATGTATCATTGATATTGGTAGTTACAAGTGTATCAACCTTACCGCTTACGATAGTATCGGCATAATACTTAGAATCACTTCCCTTATATATTGCAACTGTAACTGCCTTACCTACAGCCAATGATGAGCACTTACTCTTATCTGTATTGCTGTCTATCTTGATCTCGTAATTACCTGATGATAATGAATAAAGCTTAAGTGTATCATCTGTAGAGCCCTTACATATCGTTCCCTGGACAAATGCATATATATTCCTTGCCTCTGCCTTAGATACCGGTATAAAAGCTGCCACAATACCTGCAGTAATAAGTGCTGCCGATATGATAATGCTTCTTAACATATTCTTTGTTCTCATTGTATTATCTCCTCTCAATCTCATATTCCTGTAAATATCCAAATCATTCCAAATAGTAATATCACTCCGTATATCATGTTCTTATATCCGCCCCCTTTGCTGTCATGCCGGTGAAGATATTAACGTCACTCTTCTGACTCTTCTGTCACTACCGGGCGCATTATGTACATATCTCTTGGTAAGCTTCTCAATCTGCTCGATATATCCTGCGAATTCTTCATCACTCATCATCATCGGAATACTCTGTATGCTGTATAGATCTCTGTCAGCATCCGCATCCTCATCCGTGTAATAATCGGCAAAATCCTGTGCTATCCCAAGCAAAGTGAATTGCGCTCCGACATCGCTTAACTTAGCTTCGTCTCCCGATGTGGAGTCAAGTTCCGCAGCCAGGCCGTAGGTGTGTTCCAATGTACCTCTTACCTGCCTCTGTCCGCATACACATATCAGACCTCCGTCGTATAACAACTTAATCTGTCTGTACAATGTCGCCTGCGGAATATCGCTTAAGGCATTGCCTATCTCTCTTACGGTCATATTACCGTGATGGTGAATATACTGGAGAATCCTGTGTCGAACCTGATTGAGCATGAGCTTCTGCGCATCCGATGCGCTTATTGCTTTCTTCCTGCTCATTCTGAATCTCCCACCTCTTAAAGAGCAAATCATTCATCATATTGAATCCGTTCACATCTGATATTATCTGCTCTTTGTTATTCTCAATATTGATTATATTATTATAATTGATAATAGTCAAGCATTTTTTTAGGCGATTTTGAAGAAAGTTCAAAATCGCCTTTTTTGCAAATATTGTTGAGTTTAAGAGTGTTACAAACTACCTGATCGTTGTCCTCTCGTTATTCATACGCCAGTCTATGCAACGCTTAAGATAGTGAAGATAATCCGGATTCTTACACATGCCCTTGCCGTCCACATCGGATATCTTGGCAACATCCATTCCGTTGCAGGCCGTAGTCTTCATGACTATATTAAGCGCCTCTTTATCCGTGTCGTTGGCTATATATGTTCCTATACCGAAAGCAACCTTGGCCTTACCCTTAAAGTATCTGTATATCTTCGTTGCTCTCTCAAAATCCAGGCTGTCTGAGAATAACAGAGTCTTGGTCATGGGATCTATATCCAATTCCTTATAGTGCTCTATCATCTTATCTCCCCACTTATAGGGATCACCGCTGTCATGTCTTACACCCGAGAATAAGGTCGAATATGTAAGTCTGAAATCTCTTAAGAAACAATCCGTTGTGATCGCATCTGTAAGAGCTGTTCCGTTTAATACTCCGTACTCCTTAACCCATGCATCAAGTGCATACCAGTTCGAATATGCCGGATTGTGCTTATGATTACCCTGTCCCACACACATGATCCACTCGTGAGCCATTGTTCCCACCGGAGTGATCCCGTGCTTCTTGGCTAAGTACACATTGGATGTTCCTACAAACTTAGAATTCGTAAGCTTTGCTGCCGCCAGTTCTCTTACGGCTATATCCTGTGCTTCACCCGATAATCGTCTTCTTAATCCGAATTCAGAGAAGGGACCAAGTTCATAGGTATTATTCTTAAGTCCCTCTATCTTGGCATTTAACCTGCTTACAAAACTCTCAAGCAGCTTGTCATAATCATAAGCCATGCGGAAATACACTTCGTTGACTATCGCAAGAGTAGGTATCTCATACATGGATGTATTAAGCCATGTACCGCCTACGGATATGCTTAATCCACACTCTGCATCCGTTCCGATTATGTAGTCATCATATCTCGGCTTCCATAATCTTAAGAAGTCCACATAAGAGCCCTTGATCCATTTGATTGAATTAAGATACTCAAGTTCCTCTTCATTAAATCTTAAGTCACAGTACATACGAATCTGTCTTCGTATCTCTTCCACCATCTCAGGCGTAAAGTGGACATTCTCATTCCTGCACTTAAAATCCCATGTGGTCTTATAGTCAGAGAACTGATGGTAAATCGCCTGACCCATTGAGAATTTGTATGCGTCTGTCTCAAGTAAAGATTTGATTATCTGTTCCATATTATCTCTTTGTGCCGCAGTTAGGGCAGAACAGTGTTCCTTCTTCAAGTTCAGTACCGCAGTTAGCACAGAATGCCTTCGCAGGATTCTCTTCTGCTTCTGCCACGGGCGCTTCCTCAAACTTAGTACCGCATCCGCTGCAGAATAGTGCACCCTCACTGAGTGTCTTACCGCAGTTAGGACATACCTTACCGGATGTAATCTTAGCAGGTGCTGCTGCAGCAGATGACTCACCTACGCCTATTGCGTCCGCAATCTTATCCCTAAATATCCATATAAGCATTGCTATAAGCGCGAATATGAAGCCCCAAACAGGTGCAGCGGTAATTCTTACGATCTTCTCATCTATATCAAGTTCATTATATACATATGAGTTGGTTCCCACCGATGCAACACCCATGATTATCCACCATATAAGACTTACTACAACCATTGATACGCCGGGGAGTTTATTGTCGGTAACATGCAATACGATTACGACTACGCCTGCGATTACTGACACATAGAACAGTATTATAAGCGCTATCATTGCGCCCCTAAACTGCTCAATCTGTTCAAATACCTCTTCATACTGACTTCCTATAAGATAACCAAGTGATTCATTATCGCTTAACTCTCCCGCAAGGGATACGATATTAGGACCTGCAGATGCAATCTCGGAAGGTGCGATCTTAGCATCCTTAACTACCTTAATTGCCTTCTGAGCCTGCTTAACCATCTTCTTGGCATCAATATCTATATCCATCTCATCAAGCGAATCCTGAAGTTCGTCAAGTTCATCCTTGTCGATCTTCATATCCTTCTCAGCCGACTTAAGGGACTTCTGCAGTTCTTTCCTTGCATCCTTATCGGCAACGGTCAATGAACCTCTGAATAACATCACAACCGCAAGCGCAACAAATACTACGCTTAACCACTTGCATAAGTTCTTAACAACACTCTTATTCATACTTTCTCTCCATTCTTATGATTTAGGGTCACGCCCTTTACTAACATATTATAATCTTTATCCAATCATTAGTCACTTAATGATTATTTAAAATACTCGTCTATTCCGTTGGCGATTCCGGCTACGATCTTCTTCTGATAATCATCGGTTGCCATAAGCGCATCCTCTGTGGGATTGGTCATATAACCCATCTCAACGATCGTGACCGGCACCTGGCACCAGTTGATTCCCGTCATCGTATCGGTCTCCCAGACTTTCTCTTTCTTGGCTCCCGTTGAAGCAACCATGGCATCAAGTACACATGATGAGAGCTTCTTGCTTGCACTGTATAATGATGCATTGTACGGATTGGATGCCGTCTGGCAGATAGTCATCATACCAGATGCTCCGGAATTCTCCGATCCGTTGGCATGCACTCTGATGAAAGCATCAGCTCCGGCGTTATTGGCCACCTCCGCTCTCTCGGCATTGGATATGTCCACATCATTGGTTTCTCTTATCATTAAGACCTGATAACCTCTGGCAGTCAGTTCATCCCTTAGCTTAAGTGATACCTGCAGATTAAGTTCATATTCCTTAAGTCCGCTGGCAACACCGGAAGTACCGCCTGCAACCTTGGTCTTCATTTCCGAAGATCCGGGGCCTAAGGGCTCCTTGCCGTTATTGCCCTTGGCCTGATGTCCGGCATCTATTGCTATGAGTTTACCTCCACCCGTATTGGCTATAGGCATTACAGGCGCCGGCTCCTCTTCCTGCTTATCCGGATTATCTTCCTTAAGTTGGGTCTCCTTGCGATCCAGATAATCCTTATGCACATAGTACTCGCCGTCGTCTATACGCACCTTATACCAGTCACCTTCTTCAGATACCAGTTCCATTGTTTCACCGATACTTAAGTTTCTTAGTATCTCTGAATCCGTTGAAGGCTTTAGTCTTATTCTTGCCGTATCATTGGCGATCATATAGATGACATCATCCGACGACACTTCAGATACCTGTATAGAGTCATTCGCATTAGTATTCTCGCTCTCACTCTCAACATCAGATTTCACTTCTTCTGTTGACAGTTCGGCGCTTTCCTCTGTAATCTCCGTTATTTCTGCCGACTCAATCTTGGCTTCTTTTTCCTTACGGCCGCATCCTGACATTGATGTCATAAGTAACGTGCATACCAGTATGCTTATTAGCATTATTCTGCGTCTCATCTGTAGCCCTTCTTCTTCTCATATTCTACGATGAGATCTCTGTTGGCCATCTCGATATCGCTTAATTCATTCTCCTTGAAATCGTCAGCATCTATCTTGCCTTCATACCAATCCTTATCATCGAAGTACTTCTGCAGTTCCTCGTCATCAAACCTCCTGCCGTGACGGGCATATATCTCATTACGGGCAATTCTGCATTCATCCTCATCAAGTCCTTCCAAATCACTCATGCTAAGCTTCTTGGTCGAACTATCGGGAAGGATATAGTCAGCATCCGCTTCTTCTACAGCTTCATCGATTGAACCGATATCGGATGTCACGCCGTCACCTTCTGCGATAACAGTGCAATCATATTCATCCGAATTGTACTCAACCATGTACTCCTCAAGTTCGCTTAAAGTCTCATAACCGTTGAAGTAGAAATTCTTGTAATTGTATGACTTAGGTCCGTAATACTGTTTAAACGATACACTGTCGTATATAGGCCGCACATTGTTCTCATCAACATGAAGCTGCCCGGCACCCGTCTTCATTACTCCGTAGTAACATACCGGATAATAGAACTCCACGGTATCGTCATAGTCATGATCATCAAATGTTATATCCACGGCAAGCTTGTATGCGAGTATAACCAGATTAGCATCGCTCCACGTTGTATCCTCTTTATTAACTAGCATATATGCCGTTTCAAATGTGGCCGAATTAAGACTTACCTCGCTTGAGAAGTTCTTGCTAAGATCAGCGATCCTTGTCTCCGCCATCTGCTTGATGGACTCGATATCTTCCTCAGTAAGCGCACCGGCATCGGTTACATACTCATCAATGGAATCAACGACCATCGTCATCTCCATTGTCTCAGGAATCTTCTTATACTGTTCTATGTATTCTTCTTGTGAACCATAGGCATATTCTGCCCTGACTGTAATCTCATCTCCGTTGCTTAAACCGCTGTTTTTATCAAGTGAATAATACAGACCGTTATCATCAGGATAAGATGTAAGCTGCGCATATCCGTTGGGCGCTACACCGGAATACTCTATTGTTATTAACGAAAAAGGATCAAAGGTCTCTATTTCATCAAGACCTTCAACCGTATACTCGATATCATCAAGCGTTACATTAACACGGAATGCCTTAGCAGCAAATTCCACCATATCATCCGTATCCTTATCCTTGGTATCGCAATTCCACTGATACTCAAGCACATCGCCGTTATGATATTTGTTGGGCTCATCATTCTTGGATGTCTTAAATGCTCCCTTGGATGTATAGATATCCGCGAAGAGTTCGCACACATCTCTTTCCTTGCTAAGCTTATAGTCGCCTTCCTTATATATGGCCTTAAGTTGCTTGTCATCCCTAACCATATCTTCAAGTTTCTTAGACGGCTTAATCTTACCCTTATAGTCCTTAACGAACTTATCCTTGTCAAATGTAGCCGTTACGGTACCGAATCCGTCATATCCTTCTGCTTCAAATGTAAGATAGTCAGTCAGATTAACTTCTGTCTTCTTAAGGTTAAAGAATATAAGCAGGCCTGCGCCTACAGCCAGAAGTACAATAAGCGCCGCTATTATAATTGCAAGAATATTCTTGGGCTTCTTCTCTTTAGGCTCCTTGGGTGCCTTAGGCTGTTTAGGCTCCTTGGGCTGCTTAGGTGCCTTGGGCTGTTTGGGTGCCTTGGGCTGCTTGGCCTTCTTCTCTTTTCTCTTCTTGCCTGCAGGTTCCTCTGTATTGACTGAAGCTTCTGCAGTGGGCTCGGCCGTTGGCTCCTCCGTTGGCTCAACTGTTGTTTCTACTGCCGCCTCAGAAATGGCCTGCGCAGTTGTCTCTTCTGTCACTTCTGTGGCTGACTCGGCTGTCGCCTTCGTTACAGTCTCTTCAGCAGGCTGCGCAGTCGGTGTTCCGCACTTAGTACAGAACTTGCAGTTATCAGCTATCTCTGCTCCGCAATTTCTACAAATCATTTCTGTATGTCCTCCTTGAATATATAGATTACGATTAATATCTTATAGCACAAATCAGTGGCAAATATGTTATACTGTAAATAAGGTTACTATGCGGTTCCGACCGAACATGCATCACAGCACATGAGGATAATACTATGAATAGGATGTTGTCACAGAACGAGATCGACTCTATCATCGATGCTCTTAAGTCGCTTAAGGACTATGCCGACGGAGAAGCAATCTCAACCGACATATTAAACGGTCAGGTAGTATTGACCCAGAAAGAAATTGACAAACTCATCAATTCACTGAGTACCGTCAAAGACCTTCCCATACATAAGCCGGGCTTAAGCGTAACTCTGTCTCAGCCTGAGATTGATTCATTAATTGATGCCCTTAATTCATTCAAAGAATATGGCCAACTCGATGCACTCAACATCGATATGTCCACTAATCAGTCTGTTCTTACACAAGCTGAGATAGACGAATTAATCGACAAGCTTCTCACAATCAAAGGCGATTAAGCCGGGCGGCCGGGTGTTCCCGGCGGGATAAATCGTCCACAGGACGAAGACGATTGAGCCGGCCAAGCTTATATATACATATTCTGTATCCGGGTGTTCCCGGCGGGATAAATCGTCCACAGGACGATCGAGTCGGCCAAGCTTATATATACATATTCTGTATCCGGGTCTTCCCGGCGGGATAAATCGTCCACAGGACGATTTATTATACCATAGTACCAAAGTTTTATGATAAGTTTTTTCAAGAATTTATTCGGATTAATTCCGTTCATGTACGGTTTCTGGGGCATATTGGGAGCAGTTCTTGCTCTGATATGCATTTTTATCGTACTTTTCATTATCTGGTTGATCATCTATACCATCGTCTTCACCATTGCAAGTAAATCCGGACACGAACTTCCTAAGATCAACTGGTCAAATTTAAGATATTTTGGTAGAAGAATTACCTCTGGAATTATCAGTGCCGGCAGAGGAATCGCCTCTATCCCTGATAAGATCAGATCACTTCGTGAAGAAGAAATCGTGGACTACACACAGATCAAATCCACGATAATAGATATCGAGCCTGACATACCCGAACCCGATCCGGTTCCTGTAGTAAGGCCAAAGCCCGCACCTGTGGCAGAGCCCAAGCCAGTGGTTGCACCTGGGCCTACTCCGGCTCCCGCGCCAGTTATCAAGACAGAGCCTGTGGTTGAGCAGCCTAAGCCTGCTCCTAAGCCCGTGGTTGCTCCGGCACCCAAGGCCGAGCCCGCACCCGTGGCTACTCCTAAGCCTGCTCCTGTGGCAGAACCCAAGCCTACTCCGGCTCCTGCGCCAGTTGTCAAGACAGAGCCTGTGGTTGAGCAGCCTAAGCCCGCTCCTAAGCCCGTGGTCGCTTCGGCACCCAAGGCAGAGCCCACACCCGTGGCTACTCCGAAGCCTGCTCCAGTGGCAGAGCCCAAGCCCGCGGTCGCTCCGGCGCCCAAGGCCGAGCCGGCACCCGCGGCTACTCCGAAGCCTATTCCTGCGCCCGTGGCTGCTGCTAAAGCTGAACCCAAACCCGCTCCAGAACCTGTGGCTGCGCCGAAGCCCAAGACGGCTCCGAAGCCTGCGGCTGCTCTCGAGCGCGTAACTCACATCGACACATCGGACGGTCGCGAATATGCTTACAGTTATGAAGTATTGAACTCTTGCTTTAATAAGAGCTACAAGACATACTCCAAGTCCTCGATGTATCTTAATAACGAGCGTTCCATCCAGGTATGGTTCCCGAAGGTATATCAGACAGTTGCCGCGGCAGAGAAGGCCGCAGAGACATCCAAGGAGAATGTATTTGCTATATCCAAGAACGGCTTAAATATTCATACGGTCGGCAAGATTACGGATGACGGAACCGGCATCAGAATCGTATTTGCCAAGATTGGTCGCAAGCCTTATAAGTTCCTCGGAGTATTCTCCAAAGACTTATCCAAGAGCAAGAAAGACTCTCTGTACTTTAAACAGATTGCAGACGAAGCAGACCTCACAAACTGGCAATAATCTTGGCAATAAAAAAGACAGGCTAACCTGTCTTTTTTATTATCTTACTTCTTTTAATTATCTTATTTATGAAGTCTCTCGTAATATCCCGGTGCGTTCTTGACTTCTATCTTATTCTCAAACATTGCATATTCCGCATCCGAGAGTGTATCGTTAAGTGTCGCCTCAACATTCTCCTTAATTGCATATCCTACGGCTACCGAAGGAGCTATGTGCGGATCTTCATATTCTTCACACTTCTTCTGTACTATCTTACAGAACTCCTCGCACTCACCGTCAGTAGGCATCGGAATGATTACATTAAATACATCTCCGTCCACACGCCCTATTACATAATCAGGCTTGGCATTCTCTCTGATAATTCCCGCAACAGTTGATATCAGTCGATCGCTTTCTTCATCTCCGTATGTATCATTGACATACTTCCAGTCATTGATATTGATGCATACTCCCGCAACAGGAACCACCTGTGAACGATCTATGATCTTAAGTCTGTTCTCAAAATACGTATGATTAAGCATATCGGTGAGTTCATCATTCTTCTCACCTGTCTTGGCCTGATAACTCTCCTTCTGAAGTTTCTCTTCAAGCTCATCCGTATATATCTCAAGTTCTCTGGTTCTGTATGCTCTGTCTCCAAGTTTCTCATATGATTCCACGATTCGTTCTATTATCATCTTAACCTGTGGAATCTTGTCATACTCAACCGCATCATATTTAACATATATATGCGCTACGGTTCTGTCATATATTCTGAGTTTGATACCCGGATCCATGATCACGTCAGGTTCAAATCCCGTCCAATCACCAACGGCTATGGCCTTCTCTCCGTGTCTCTCAGTCATCATAACGGCTACGCCCGTAAGCTTATTAACTGACTTAAGCAGTTCCAAGAGCACTTCGATGTCAAATAAAGTATCTAACTTATAATTCCTTATATTGTCCTTGAGTCTTTTATCAAGCGGTATCGAACCGTACGCCATATCCCTATCCTCCAATACATCTTGGGAATTTCCCATATAGACATATTGTAGCATCTGCATACATGTATTGGCAACTGCATAACTTAAGAGCGGATATCCGCTTATGCTGCTGATATCCGCTTTAATAACTAGGCCAGTATTTCTTTCTCTATAAGCTTAGCCAATCCATCCTCGTCATTACTGAATTCAGTCACTATGTCTGCATGTGACTGTACTGATTCATCCGCATTACACATCACTATTCCGTGTCCTGCCGCCTTGATCATGGATATGTCATTCATGGCATCACCGGCAGCATATGAATCTTTGATTGGAACACCTAATTGGTTACACAGCCATGTAAGTGCCGCACCCTTACCGGCTGTCCTGCTGTATATCTCAAGATAATCAGGCTGTGAATACAGTGCATCCAACACATCTCCGTGTTCGCTTAGCACCTTCTGCCTGAAACCTTCGAGTTTATCATGATCTGTCAGTTCTATAGCTAACATCTTGGAGGGTGCATGGGCCAATACATCTTCCGGTCTGTCCGTATATATTACAGGAAGATGTATCTTAACCGTGTATTTATTGATCTCGTGATCATTTGTAAGCGTCACAATGGAATCATCCGTATATGTCTGAATATGCACATCCATTGCATGCGCCGTATCCCATATCTTACGCACGCGATCCATGGGAACAG
This sequence comes from uncultured Lachnospiraceae bacterium, assembly GCA_902778165.1. Taxonomy (GTDB): domain Bacteria; phylum Bacillota; class Clostridia; order Lachnospirales; family Lachnospiraceae; genus Colinaster. Next base: position 1,354 of record CACYWQ010000036.1, on the reverse strand, counting down.
GATTCGTGTATATTATGACACCATTGTCACAATCATATATGAGCGATCCGTTGTTGGCAGTCACATATACTCCGGGCATATCAAGACCTGCCAGGTGTTTGACCTCCAGTATGCTTCCAAGGGGTCTGCCCGATGCAAGTACAAGCTTATGTCCCGCACCTGTCATACGGCGAAGTACTTCTATGCTGTAGTCGCTTACTTTGCTCTGATTGTTAAGTAAAGTTCCGTCCAGATCCGCAAATAATATCTTCATACTCTATTTTCTTCCGGTTGCTTTCTTCATATCTTCCCAAATATCTGCAGATACATACAGATTGCCGAAACCAAGACCCAGATCCGTAAGGGGCTTAGCCTCACCGTGATAATCCGAACCGCCGGATATTAACAGTCCGTTCTGCGCAGCGAACTCTCTGGTCTCCCTCTCTTCAGCCGCGGAATTGGTAGTATACGCAGCCTCTATACCAAGAAGTCCCACAGGCTTAAGCTCATCAATAAGAGTCTGTATTCTGTCCCAGTTCATATGATATAACATCGGATGAGCCACTATCGGTATACCGCCCGCTTCCTTAATAAGTCGTACTCCGTCAGCCGCCGTAGTCTTCTCTCGCGGCACAAAATACGGGCCGTTATCACCTATATAACGTTCGAACGCTTCCTTAAGATAAGTTGTATATCCCTTCTCAAGCATGAATCTCGCATAGTGCCCTCTGGTGATAACGCTGTCAGGAAAACGATCCTTAAGTTCATCATAAGTCATGGGCATGCCCGCAGAAGTTAACAGCGCGCACATCTTCTCATTTCTGACATCCCTTGAGTCAACGAATTCCTTTAGGTACTCTGTAAAACCTTTAGCCTTATAATCAACATCAAGTCCTACTATGTGAATATCCTTATCCCGCCACTCGGTTGATAATTCCACACCCGGGATAAGTTCTATATCCTTATCCACTGCATACTCAATCGCCTCATCAAGGGCATCCACCGTATCATGATCAGTGATCGCAATAGATTTTAATCCCTTATATAAGGCGTAATCAATCAGTTCTTGTGGACTCAGGCTTCCGTCTGAGTATTTCGTATGAGTATGCAGATCTATAGCATTTCTGCCCGTCAGAGTATTCTCATATGCTTTGCATTCCTTGTCCCTTGGATTAAACCAATCGTTGTTATTCTTCACTTAATACCTCACAAAAAGCCGGCGTGTCATCACGCCGGCCATAATAATCAATCTTCGTCGCCTTCTCTGTCTGCAGTATATACGGTACGCTTTCTGGCCATCTCATCGCTCTCAAGATACTCATCATATGTGGTTATCTTATCTATGAACTTACCGTCCGGAAGGAATTCTATAATT
>CACYWQ010000035.1 GCA_902778165.1 uncultured Lachnospiraceae bacterium | reverse complement strand
TTTTTGTATAATCGGATAATTTGATTCGATTGATTTGATTGAGAGGAATTTATGTTCGCAGACAGAGCTACGATATATGTACGAAGCGGCAAAGGCGGCGACGGTCATGTATCATTTCGAAGAGAGAAATATGTGCCTAACGGCGGACCCGACGGGGGTGACGGCGGTGACGGCGGCAGCGTGATCCTTAAGGTGGATGACGGTGTCAATACTCTGTCTGACTATCGTCACGTGCGTAAGTATAAGGCAGGCGATGGAGAAGAAGGACGTAAGAAGAACTGCCGCGGCAAAAACGGCAATGACATAGTCCTTAAGCTTCCCAGAGGAACCGTGGTCAAAGAGGCTGAATCCGACCAGGTAATAGTGGATATGTCCGGAGATACGGAGGAATTCCTCTTACTTAAGGGAGGTAAGGGCGGTAACGGCAATCAGCACTATGCTACTTCTACGATGCAGGCTCCTAAATATGCGCAGCCGGGTGGAGAAGCAACCGAGCTTACTCTTAAGCTTGAACTTAAGGTAATAGCCGATGTGGGACTTGTAGGATTCCCCAATGTAGGTAAGAGTACATTCTTAACCAAGATATCCAATGCAAGACCTGAGATCGCCAATTATCATTTCACAACTATAAGCCCACACCTTGGTGTGGTGGATCTTAAGGATGCACAGGGATTTATTGTTGCAGATATTCCGGGACTTATCGAAGGAGCTTCCGACGGTGTGGGACTCGGTCATGAGTTCCTGCGTCATATAGAAAGAACCAAGGTCATAATCCATATTGTTGATGCCGCAGGTACCGAGGGAAGAGATCCCGTAGAAGATATCCGTGCAATCAATAAGGAATTGGCTCTTTATAACGAAGAATTACCCAAGCGTCCGCAGATTATCGCGGCCAATAAGCTTGATATGATATATGAAGGCATGGAGCCTACTAAGGATGAAGTAATAGCCAGGCTTAAATCCGAATTCGAGCCTATGGGTTATGAGGTCTATCCCATGAGTGCACTTACCGGTGAAGGCGTTAAGGAGATATTATTCAAAGTCAGGCAGATGCTTGATAAGCTTGATGATAAGCCGGTTGTATTTAAGCAGGAGTATGATCCGTTTGTTAGAAAGAGTGATCTAAGCGAACCCTTTACGGTTGAATACGATTCGGAAGAAGATGAATATGTTGTTGAAGGCCCGCGTATTGAGAAGATGCTTGGATATACGAATCTTGAGAGCGAGAAAGGATTCTTATTCTTCCAGAAGTTTATCAAAGAAAACGGAATTGCCGAGAAACTTAAGGACCTTGGTTGTGAAGAGGGTGATACCGTAAGAATGTACGGACTTAAGTTTGAGTATTATACGTAAACAATGCGACGTGTGTCGATTGAGAGGATATTATGACATTAACCAGTAAGCAAAGAGCATATCTTAAAGGCCTTGCAATGAATATCAATCCCATACTTCAGGTAGGCAAGGGAAGTGTAACTCCCGAGTATGTAACTGCGGTTAGCGAGGCATTTAATACAAGGGAAATAGTTAAGATCAACGTACTTAAGAATTGTTTGGATGATCCGAGGGGAATAGCCGATGCATTATCGGGGGAGATAAAGTTACCCTTATGAGCAATAATGCAAATAAGAAAGTCGGAATACTCGGAGGTACATTTAACCCCATACATATTGGTCATCTGATTCTTGCCGAACATGCGCTTGATGAATATGACCTTGATGAAATAATGTTTATTCCGACAGGTGTGTCACATTTTAAGGATCAGGCAATCGTTCTTAACAAGGATATAAGAATAATAATGACTGAACTTGCGATCAAAGATAATCCTAAGTTTGTTTTATCAACGATCGAGACTGACAGACCCGGCAATTCTTATACCTGCGATACCGTAAGATTGCTTAGACAGGAACACCCGGATACTGATTATTATCTTATTCTCGGTGCTGATACCTTATATCAGATAGAGTCATGGAAAGATCCCGATGTGATTATGGCCAATGCAGGAATATTAGCGGCCGTAAGAGATGATAAAAACATCGAAGATCTTAAGATTAAGGCATGTGAGCTTAGGGATAAATACCATACCGAGATAAATATACTTACAATGCCTGCTACAGATATTTCTTCAACCGATATTCGTAACAGGGTTAAGAATGGAAGAAGCATAAGATATATGGTTCCCGAAAGCATTCGTAAATATATAGAAGATAATAACCTTTACAGAGATTAGTTTTGACAGGAGTTTGATTTGGAGAATAAAGAAATACTTAAGAGCATATATACAAGCCTTGATGAGCATAAGGGCAATAATGTGCAGTTAATCGACATATCGGGAATATCTATAATGGCCGACTATTTCGTTATAGCTTCAGCCGGTAATATCAATCATGTACATGCACTGTGCGATTATCTTGAAGAAGATATGCGCAAGATCAATGTTTATTATACTCATGTTGAGGGATATGATACGGGAAGTTGGGTGCTTATGGATTACGGCGATATCATCGTGCATATATTCGATGATGCAAGTCGTGAATTCTATGACCTTGAGCATATCTGGAGAGACGGCAAAGTGCTTGATCCTGCCGATATCTAAGTTGCGGCCGGTTTTTCCGTATTAACTAACGGTGACATTGATGGACAGAGATTATAAGGACATCTGTAAGGAACTTAAGAATATACTTGATGCTAAGCGCTATACACATACCCTTGGAGTTGCATATACTTCGGCCTGTCTTGCCATGAGTAAGGGCGTTGATATGGAGAAAGCATATCTTGCGGGTCTTCTGCATGATTGCGCCAAGTATATGACGGATAAGGAATTCATCGACTATTGCAAGAAGCATGATATAGAGATGACCGATGTGGAAAAGGCTAATCCCGCATTGCTTCATGCCAAGGCGGGCGCATATATAGCTAAGGAAAAATACGGTGTGACTGACACTGATATCTTATCTGCGATTCGATATCATACAACGGGCCATCCCGGTATGAGCGATATGGAGGCCATTGTATTTACGGCGGATTATATTGAACCAGGAAGAAATCATGACCCGGAATTGCCCGTAATTAGGCAGGAAGCGTTTGACTGCCTTGATAAAGCGATTTGCCATATATATTCCAATACAATGAATCATTTAAAGAAGTCGGATAAGACTCTGGATCCGACGACATCGGAAGCATTTGAATATTATAAGGCACATATTAAGAATTGATTAAAAGCCCGTAAATGCGATATTTACGGGCTTTGTACGTATAGTGTTCTATTGACACTACCCTCATATTTTAATAAAATATATCCTATGGAAATAAGCGCTATCACATTTTTTCAGAACTATACTCCGGTAGGAGACATATTGACAATGTCACTGTGTATCTTGTTCATAGTGCTTATTAAGACTGCCTATATTAACAGAACCAAGGCATTTCTGTATCTTAGGGTTATAGTTATACTTCTGTTCGGAAGTGCGATATCCAATATTCTGTATCATATATTACTCAATTATGTTGAACTGCTTAATACGGCTGTTCCCGTATATGTATTCAGAACCATGTATCATCTGTGTTTGTTCGGAATGTTTGTACACTATGTGTACTACATGAAAGAACCCATGCAACTTGATGAACGTCATGACAAAAGATACGGTTTGATAGCCGTTATCGGTTTTATTATTCTGGCATTGTGGGAAGTAATAGGTACCGTTACTCATTTGGGCTATTACATAGATGATAACTACATGGTTCACATGGGATTTCCGTTATTCCCCATAGGATATGTTGCTTATTTGTTCCTGCTTGGATACCTCTTAGTTAAATACAGAGATAAGGTATTCAAACAGGTCATAATGGGAGTGACGATCACGGTTGGATTATCGGTGCTTATTCTGTGTGTTCAACAGGTTCACAGGCAGTCTTCATATACGTCCGCAACATTTACGTTCCCGATCATAGCATTGTTATATCTTGTTCATTCCAATCCCTATAATATTTCAAGCGGTGCTTTAGGTACACCTGCATTTGCGGATTGTATCAAGACCAATCATGACAGAAATAAGAGTTTGCTTCTTATGAGTCTGTATATGCCTGAATATGACAGAAACGGACGCACTTATCCCTCGGAGATATTAGGCACAATAAGATATTTTGCGACGGATTTCTTTAAGGGTGCCAACTTATTTCAACTATCAGGCGGTCATCTTATTCTGGTCATTGATACCGATAAGAATCCGGATTATGACGAGCATAATCGCAAAATGATAAGCGAGTTTAACAGAGTTTATCCTATTTATCATAAAGATTATAAGATCGTTCGTATAAAGAGCGATGAGAGATTAGGCGTAAATAGGGATTATGTGGCCTTCTTGGATTATATACATCGTAAGATGCCCATTAACAGCATATACTTTGTTGAAGATAAAGATGTTAAGGATTTCTATGATCAGATATATATACAAGGTCAGCTTAATGATATAGTGGAGCGTAAGGACCTTAATGATCCCAGGGTAGAAGTATATTGTCAGCCGGTATTTAATATTCGGAAGGGAGTATATGATACAGCTGAAGCTTTGATGAGACTTAAGCTTCCCGAACTTGGGATGGTATTTCCGGATGTATTTATCCCTATTGCCGAGCGAATTAACTGTGTACAGATGCTTACCAAGATCATCCTTAATAAGACCTGCAGACAGATCAATACAATGATAAGAAATGGATATAATGTCAGAAGAATATCCGTCAATTTCTCAATATTTGATGTCAGAGAGAATGATTTCTGCGCCATGGTTGAGAGAATAATCAAAGAAAATGAGATCGAACACAATAAGATTGCGATAGAGATAACGGAATCTCAGAATGAGAGTGATTTTGAGATCATCAAAGAGAGGATCAATGAACTTAAGGGAAGCGGTATTAAGTTCTATTTGGATGATTTCGGTACCGGATATTCCAATTTCGAACGTATCATGGAACTTCCTTTTGACATTATCAAATTCGACCGTTCCCTTGTCATTGCATCAAGCAGTGATGAGAAAATGAGAGAGATGGTATCGCATCTTGCCAAAATGTTCTCAGATATGGATTATGCAGTTTTGTATGAGGGAATTGAGGATGAAGAAGATGAAGCAAGATGTATAGATATGTCTGCCAACTATCTTCAGGGCTATAAATACAGTAAACCTATTCCGATTAAGCAATTAACGGAGTATTTTGTTAAAACAAGTTAGAAAGGTAAGGTATATTATGTTTCATTACGACTATAAGACAGCAGGAACATGTTCACAGCTTATAAGCTTCGATATTGACGGTGATGTTGTACGCAATATTTCCTTTATGGGAGGATGCAACGGCAATCTTAAGGGAATATCCAAATTATGTGACGGTATGACCGTAGATGATATTGAAAGCAAACTTGCCGGAACATTATGCGGAATGCGAGGTACATCCTGCCCCGATCAGCTATCCAAGGCTGTGAGAGAAGCGTATATTAAGTCTTTGGCTTAAATATCCGGATATGTCGATATCGGCATATCCTTTAATCTGATTATAGATTGTCGCTGTATGCGAAGGAGGAGTAAAAATATGAATAATTTCAACAACCCGTTCGGAGGGGGGAAGGGCAGTATCGTTGATGATATTAAGCAAGTTCCGAAGTTTGGTAAGTATGTGAAGTATATTGTAATTGCGCTTATTGTGATCATGGTCATAGGCGGAAGCTTCTACAATGTTTCAGAGCAGGAGAATGCTGTTGTTACAATGTTTGGTAAGGTATTAAGAACCGATACGGCAGGACTATATTTTAAGGTACCCTTTATTCAGCAGGTATACTATGTGGATATCACAACTCATGGAACGGGTGTGGGATATACTATCGATAATAACGGTCAGAATATAACTGATGAGACTAACGGAATTATGATCACGTCTGATTTTAATCTGCTTGATATTGATTTCTATCTTGAGTACAGAGTATCTGATCCGGTTGCATACCTGTATGCTTCCGATAATCCGGAAGAGATACTTAAGAATATTGCATTATCAAGCATAAGAGCCATTGTAGCAGATTATACTGTAGATGAAGCCATGACCACTGCCAAAGGTCAGATACAGTCCGATGTTAAGGAGGATATGACAAGAGAACTTAACGAGCATAATATCGGATTGTCTGTTGTCAATATCACGGTTCAGGATTCTGAGCCTCCTACGGATGAGATTAAACAGGCATTTAAGGCCGTTGAGACAGCAAAGCAGGGAGCAGATACCGCACGTAATAATGCACTTGCATATCAGAACGAGCAGATTCCCGCAGCTGAGGCCAATGCCGATAAGATAATCCAGACAGCTGAGGCTGATAAGGCAGCAAGAATTGCCGAGGCTGAAGGTCAGGTGGTTAGATTTAATGAGATGTATGAACAGTATAAGCTCTATCCGCTTATAACCAAGAAGCGTATGTTCTATGAAACAATGGAAGATGTTCTTCCTTCACTTAAGGTAATTATAACAGACGGCGGTACTCAGACTATGCTTCCTTTGGAAAGCTTCAGTTCAGTAGTGAGTCCCGAAGCGAATAATAATGTGGAGGGTGAATAATATGAAGAACATTAAGAAGATAATTGGAATTATAATTGCACTTGCTGCAATAATAACCGTATTCTCATCACTTTATACGGTTGATTATAAGGATGTCGTACTTATTCAACAGTTCGGAAGGGTAGTAGGAATACAGCGAGAGCCGGGCTTGCATGTCAAGACTCCTTTTATACAGAGCACTTTTGCTATATATGACGGAAACAGAATATATGATATTCCCCAGTCTGACGTTATCACAAGAGATAAGAAATCGATGATTGCAGATGACTATGTAATATGGACTGTTAATGATGTTATGAAGTATTATCAGACTCTTGGCGGAAATGCAGCCAGAGCAGAAGAGAGGATCGATGCGGCCGTATATAATGCCACCAAGAATACAATATCTTCCATGACTCAGGATGAAGTTATTGCGGCAAGAGGTATTGAACTTACGAATATGATCACAGCGGAGTCAAACTCGGATATTTCAGGATATGGAATTCAGATTCTTACGGCTGAGATCAAGGCCCTTGATCTGCCTGATGATAATAAGTCAGCCGTATATGAACGTATGATATCAGAACGTGGCAATATCGCTGCAGGATATAAGGCCAAGGGTGAAGCTGAGGCTCAGAAGATCCGTAATGAAACAGATAAGAATGTTAAGATCACCATTGCCGATGCCAATAAGCAGTCAGAGACATTAAGAGCAGAAGGTGAAGCGGAATACATGAAGATCTTATCTGATGCATATAATGATTCGGATAAGGCAGACTTCTATAATTACACAAGAAGCCTTGATGCGCTTAAAGAATCCCTTAAGAGCAGCAATAACAATACGCTTATTCTTGACAAGGATTCAGAGATTGCAAAGATATTATATGGTGCTGAAGCAGGTAGATAAGTAATAATTGAGGGTGTGATTTATGGGCGTTGGAATTGTAATAATCTTAATTGTATTGATTTTAAACATACTTAAAACCAAGCCGGAATTGATAAGCTCATTTCTAAGGAGTACCACCGGAAATACCGCATCTAAGAATGTAGGGCTTCCACCGGAGGATATGAAGAATCCTACGCCGGTGCTTGGTATGGGTCAGAAGGCATATCAGCTTAATAACAAATCAACGTCTGCAGCGGTGGCCAGACCTGAGATTACGACTAAATCGTCTGTAACTTCGAATAAAACGTCTGCAGCACGTAAGGAACTTATATCCATGCATAGAGAGCCTCCCGTAAGCAGACTTATGGACGACAGGGAACATGATTGGCTTGCAGGTCAGCTTCGGGATGAACGTGCAGCCAAACGAAGAATGAGTGATATGTTTGATCTTAAGATGGAACATGCACACAACTGTGAAGCAGAGATGTTACGTCAGTTCCACGCATCCAACTGCGACGCCAACCAAGTCGACACCGCAAGAGCATAACGAACAATAAAAAGCAGGAGGCATTTGCCTCCTGTTATTATTTATCCCTCAGTAGTTTAACGAATCAGTTGATGGTGCCAAATAGTGGATGCGAAGAGATGAAGTATAACATATAAACAAATATTTACACCCCAATAGTTTAACGAACTAGTTAATGGCGAAAATAAGAACCCTGCAAAATAGCCCTTTTTCGCCCTTAACTATTCGTTAAACTATTCTTTTGCGAATAGTTGCACTTCAATCTACTTTGTGAATTATTTAGTTAAACGCATATTTCTCAGATTAAAAGCATACTATTCTAAAGGTGTTGCATTTAGTCTGAGAATTCTTTTATTCTATATATCAAGACGTATTTCGAATATGGGTCTCTTGTGTTCATATGATGATCAACACATTATATGAAAGGCAGGTGAAAAAAATGTCTCATATGACATTAGATGATCGTGTTTATATTCAGGAAGGTCTTGATAATAATCTTAATCCTAATCTGATATCTAAAAAGATAGGAAAATCCCATTCAACTGTAATCAGAGAAATTGAAAAGCATCGTGTATTTAAAGGAAAACGTTATGAAGGTGCAAAAGCTCCTTGTTTACACAAAGATTCCTGTGTAATCTACGGGCTATGTGATAAAAAATACTGTAAATCACCTTGTAGGAACTGTCATGGTTGTGTGAATATATGCCCTGAATACTATCCTAAACAGTGTTCTAAGTTAGAAGCATCTCCTCATGTATGCAATGGCTGTCAAAAGCAGGATTCATGCACTTTTGAAAGGTATTATTATATAGCTTCATATGCTCATAATGTTTATATGGACACCCTCATATCTTCTCGTGAAGGGATAAACCAGTCTCCTGAAACGCTGCAAGATCTTGATGAGCTGGTCTCTCCTCTTCTAAAGAAAGGCCAGTCCATAGCACATGTACTTGCAAATCACTCTGCAGACATCAATTGCAGCCATAGCACTATTTATCGCTATGTTAATGCCGGTGTTATTACAGCTCGTAATGGAGACCTACCAAGAAAGGTCAGATATAAGCCTCGCAAGACTGAAGATACCTATAAGTTAACCAAAGAAGAAAAGCTTGCTGTGCTTACCAGGAGTTATGAAAGATTTAAAAAATATATGGAGGAAAATCCTGACACGGATGTGGTGGAAATGGATACTGTTGTGGGGCCTGTTGGTACTAAGAAAGTACTGCTTACTCTCCTGTTCAGGTCATGTAATCTCATGCTGGCTATTCTATTGAAAGAAAAGACACAGAGTGAAGTCATAATAGCCCTTAACAACCTCTGTGAGCAGCTTGGTATTGAGTTATTTAAGCAGTTGTTCCCGGTATTACTGACAGACAGGGGTACAGAATTTCTTTATCCAGAGGCATTAGAATGCGATTTTTATGGGGAAATAAAGACAAAAGTATTCTATTGTGATCCGCAATGTTCATGGCAGAAAGGCGCTCTGGAAAAGAACCATGAATTCATAAGATATGTTATTCCTAAAGGTTTTTCATTTGAAGATCTAACCCAGGATGACATCACTCTTTTAGTGAATCACATCAACAGTTATTCCAGGGAGAAATTCCATGGAAAAACGCCATATATTCTTTCGAAAGTTCTTTTGGACAACAAGCTTCATGAAGTCATGAAGCTTGTTGAGATAAAGCCGGATGACGTATTTCTTAAACCAGCGCTTCTAAATCGCAGAAAATAAGCCATCCATGCTCATTCCAGCTGCAACTAGAATGAACAACTTTTGATTATCATATGACAAATCCCATTCGAAATGCAACATAACGGAACAAACAGTCAGATGTGTGCATTTATTCTAAAAAAATAGATGGTAGACGTCTAGTGCTGAAAAACTCTGGCTTTGTGTGCATTTAGTTCAATAAAATTTTTTTATTAAAAAATGTGCGTTTACCCTAAAAATTTACCACTTCAATCTACTTCTTCCTCACAGAATAACCAAAACTACCTAACTTATCTCCGAGTGCAAAATACTCTCCGTGTGAATATGCCATCAGATTAGCTTTATCAAGTCTGAATGAGTTTTTCTCATCCATATATTTATCATCCACGGTTACGCCTTTGACCGTTGCTATGAACATATCATGTGTACCTAATGGCTTGATCTCATCAACCGTACAATATATATTAACGGGACTCTCTGCTATTGCAGGTGTCTTCATATACTCAGATACGTATGGATTAAGCTTAAGCTTGGCGAATTTATCAATGTCACGACCGGATTTAACTCCTGCATAATCACATGCATATGTGAGTTCTTCCGTTACCAGATTAATGACAAATTCCATTGTTTCTTTGATTATATCGTATGAATATCTCGACGGACGTATGGATATTGATACCATAGCCGGATCCGAACATATGGTCCCCGCCCAGGCTAATGTGATAATATTGGGTTTCTCGCCTTCACGCATGCTGCTGACCATGACTGCAGGCAGCGGATACAGCATATTTCCGGGTTTAAAACTTATCTTAGACATATGATAATATCTCCCGTTAACTCTTCTTATTAAGGTTATATCCTATTGCAGAACCTACTATTCCGCCTAAAATATGTGATGAATTGGATATATTGTCACGAACAAACACTCCCTCAACGACCTGTTGACCTATAAATATAATGGCTACAAGTATAAATGTTACGGGAATCTCTCCTGATTTAAAGCTTGTAAATGATGTAAGTAATATAAATGCGAACACTACTCCGCTTGCTCCGCACAGCGCCGTATTTGGGAAGAAAATATAGTTAAGAATACCCGTAATGAGGCCCGTTACGGCTATAACGCCAAGAATCACATAAGAACCGTACTTCTCTTCCAATATGGGTCCAAGTAACAGTATATAAGCCATATTTCCGATGAAGTGCTCAAATCCCGAATGTCCTAATACATGAGTAAAGAATCTTATGTATGTAAGAGGTGATTTAAGGGTTGAATGCCAGGTCATGAACAATAGCTTATTGCTGAATCCGGCAGTCAGATAATTAAGTATAAGTGCTGCGAAACTGATGGCTGCAAATGTAAGCACAACCGGCGAATTAAACGTGATCTTAAGCTTCTTCATATATGTAATACTTCCTCTTAACAAATAACCTTATATTCTTATATCTCTTCGTTATATCTTTGAAGTACACCGTGAACCGTCTCAAGCGTGATTGTTGGTGATAAGGGCTTACTTAAGTAGTCGTCTATGTCCAATTCATTGATCTTGGTAATTGTTTCGATACTCTTATCTCCCGTCATGATAATGGCAGGTATGTCATAATCCTGCTTGATCTTCTCATACAGGCTGAATCCGTCGATATCAGGCATCACAATATCAAGCATGATAAGCGCGATATTGTTATTCTTAAGTATCTCCATTGTCTCCGCTTCGTTATGCGCGCCGAATACCTTGACATTATCCATATCAAGAAGAATATGCTTACATACATTGACAAGTATCGGATCATCATCAACCACTAAGATATTGATAGTCTCCGCTTCATGCTGTCTGAGTTCATATTCCTTATCTTCATCAATGATCTGCAGCATTATATCGGCAATATCGGGATCAAACTGCGTTCCCTTGCCCTTAACTATCTCATCTCTTACCACATCCTGAGGCAATAGCTTCCTGTAGCTTCGATCGCTTGCCATTGCATCATATGCATCGGCAACGGCGATTATTCTGGCAACACGTGGGATATCTTCGCCCATAAGGCAGTTGGGATAACCGGTTCCGTCGAATCTTTCGTGGTGATACTTAGCTCCGTATCCTATTCTCTCATCTTCGTGGATATCATGAAGTATATGGAATCCGCTGACGGGGTGAATTCTTATCTTATCGAATTCATCCTCGGTAAGTTTGCCGGGTTTGTTGATCACTTCACCGGGTACGCGGATCTTACCCACATCATGCAACAGTCCTGAATAATAGACAATTCGCTGATCGTCTTCGGATAAGCCCATCTTCTCTGCTATTCTTAGCGCATAATCGGCCACTCTCTGTGAATGACCGCTTGTATATCGGTCTTTGGCATCTATTGTCGAAGCTAAGGAGCGGATGATATTAAGGTTCATCTGCTTAAGACGATTCATTGCAGCCTGTTCTCTTCGCTGCGCCTTTTCAATGCTTCGTACGGAAATAATACAGAATATAACTATGATCACATATATAATTAGTGATAAGGCAACGCCGAACAGTATTTGCTTATACAACTTGCTGTATAACATGTTGTTCTGTGCAACAATAACGACATACCAATCAACATCAAGCTTCGCTGTAAATACGGTACACTTATCTCCCGCTATGGTCATATTGAATATACCGTCTTTATTGTTATATATGCCGCTCATCAGCTCTTTCCACTCACTTGTAGTGGCATAATTCATGCCGACCTTCTCACGGTCATAATGAGCTATTACAAGGCCGTCCTTATCCATGATGAAACCGTATCCCATATTACCCATGGTCATCTGCTCGGTAATAAGCTGAAGTTCATTCATGGTGATATCGAGTGAGAGAACACTCACTCCGTCAGATAATAACTGGCTGAATGATAGTATAACCTCGCCGGTCTGTGCATCAACATAAGGATTGGATATGACCATTTCCCCGGGATTGTTCATGGCATTAATATACCAGTCTCGGGTCTTAGGATCATAATCATCGGGAGGTGTCCAGCCAGCACCGTCTAAGTATGATCCGCCTAAATATCCGTAAATGCCGGTGAAATTCACATCGAATCTCTTCTGCATTTCCTCGGTCTCAGCAAGGAGATATTTAAGCAATTCAGCATCATCGGCACCGTTCTGCATCATGAAATCCACGGATTCTGCAGCAAACCACAGAACGTTTCGGCCGTTGCCAAGGTAGTTATCGATCATCGTTGCCTGGCTTTTTAAGTTACTGGTACCTAAGTCTTTAATGTCAACAGAAGAAGACCTGTAGAATGAACTGAATATATAAGTCAACATCAGTGCATGCAACAGGAATATAAGCAGAATTGTTGTTAAGAATTGATTTGTAACCTTACTTTTAGCCATAAAACCGTCGTTGATTAAGGAATTATCTCTTGGCGAGTTCTTCGGTTATTTCCTCCCATGTAATTCCGCGTTCCGCCATAAGAACCATCATATGGTACAGGAAATCGCTGATCTCGTATTTAACCTCGTTAGCATTGGGGTTCTTGGCTGCAATAACGATCTCCGTAGCCTCTTCTCCAAGCTTCTTAAGTATCTTATCAAGACCCTTATCAAACAGATAATTGGTATATGATCCCTCTTTGGGATTGACCTTTCTGTCAATGATCACATCCATTACCTGATTGAATACAAGCAATGGATTGGCTCCTCTTGCAGTCTCTTTCTCATATATATTAGTGTAAAAACATGTGCGATTGCCTGTATGGCATGCCGCACCTACCTGCTCAACCTTGGCAAGCAGTGTATCTGAGTCGCAATCCACATACATGGACTTAAGGTACTGGAAATGACCGCTCTCCTCTCCTTTAAGCCATAATTTGCCGCGGCTTCTGCTGTAATATGTCATATTGCCGGTCTCAAGAGTCTTATTAAAGGCTTCTTCGTTCATATAAGCCATCATAAGTACTTCGTCGTTCTTATAATCCTGAACAATAACGGGAATAAGTCCGTCGGAATCACTTATCTTCTTAAGGTTCGTCCAGCTTATCTTATCTCCTGTGGGGGTAGTAATCTCAGTATAGAGTCCTTTTTCCTTAAGGCGGTTCTTGATAAGAGCTATATTGG
Organism: uncultured Lachnospiraceae bacterium; assembly: GCA_902778165.1. GTDB lineage: Bacteria > Bacillota > Clostridia > Lachnospirales > Lachnospiraceae > Colinaster. Next base: position 9,094 of record CACYWQ010000035.1, on the reverse strand, counting down.
ACATATCATGTCCGATACAGTCACCGCTTATACCCGAGAGATTGGCGTTTTTGCATAATTTGATGATCTTCTTAAGCTCATCGTCGGGCATTCCGTTATTATCAAGGGCATCATCATCGGGAATAAGGGCAATAACAGGAATATCCGTTGCTTTGCATGCATCGGATACGCTTGTATATGTAAGGAATAATATCTCGGATACATATTCATTAAGTAAATCCTTATTCTCATTAAGATCAACAAGACTTAATACCGTTGCAAATATCTTATCCTTGCCGAAACGCTTGGAAACATCTTCTGTAAGCTCAATATTGGAAGTCTTGGAGTAATTAAGTGCAGCTTTGGTGCATCCAGCATACAGAAGCTTCTTGATATCCTCTGCTCTCTTGACATTGCCGGATCCGTATACGGGGATGCTTACAGCATCACAGATGGCCTTGATTATATCAAGTGCCTTGTCATGCTCCGAATCGGATTCAGACATATCCATGATCATAATCGCATCGGCTCCGTTAACTTCATAATCCTTGGCAAGCTTAACCGGATCTGTGCTGAATACTTTCGTATCGTTATAGGATCTTATCGCAATATTGTTATAGAGAAATATGCTGGGCATCAGTCTCTTGTTAATCATTTGTTATTCTCCTTACTAAGATTTGTCGTATTATAATGTGCCTTTGGTGCTCTGCACTCCGTTGATACGCTCATCTATGGTGGTCGCTTCATCCAATGCCTTAGCGAATGCCTTAAACATGGCTTCTGCTATGTGGTGAGCGTTCTGGCCTGCTAATACTTTGATGTGGATATTCATTCCTGCACTGTATGATACAGCCCAGAAGAACTCTCTTATAAGCTCGGTATCAAGCTCTCCTATCTTCTGTGCTTCGAACTTATAATCAAATCCCAGGAAAGGTCTGTTGCTTACATCCAGTGCGCACAGAACCAAAGCATCATCCATGGGTAATACGAAATCACCGAATCTCTTGATGCCTTTCTTATCACCCAGCGCCTGCTTGATAGCCTGACCCAGAACAATACCCGTATCCTCGACAGTGTGGTGTCCGTCCACTTCTATGTCACCGTCACATTTGCAATTCATATCAAACAGACCGTGTTTGGTAAAAGCCTCAAGCATGTGGTTAAAGAATCCTATTCCGGTATCGATGGATGCATCACCCTCGCCGTCAATATTAAGCTCAAGGGATATCTGTGTCTCCTTGGTATCTCTGGTAATATTTGCCATTCTTTCCATGTATCATAGTCTCCTTTCGTTATTAAATACTATCTATTCAAATCTGACTCTTATCGAATTGGCATGTGCAGTGAGTTCTTCTTTCTCGGCAAAATACTCAATCTTATCATGTACTGCTTCAAGTCCTGCCTTGGAATAAGCTATAATACTGGTCTTCTTCATAAATTCGTCGATACTTAGGGGTGAGAAGAACTTAGCCGTACCGTTGGTAGGAAGAATATGATTGGGACCTGCGAAATAATCTCCTAAGGGTTCGCTTGAATAAGGTCCGATAAATATGGCTCCCGCATTCCTTATCTTGGTCATTACCTCGAATGCGTCCTTGGTCTGGATCTCCAAATGCTCTGATGCTATGTCATTGGCCACATCTATAAGATCATCCATTGTATCGCCTACAAGAATATATCCGTAATTATCTAGAGATTTGGTGATTATCTCGCTGCGGCTTAACTTCGTTAAGAAAGTATCTATCTCTTTAGATACTTCGTTTGCAAGTTTCTCGCTTGTTGTAAGTAAGATCGCACTTGCAAGTTCATCATGTTCAGCCTGGCTTAGAAGGTCTGCGGCCACATATTTGGGATCTGCTGTCTCATCAGCCAATACCAATATCTCGCTGGGACCTGCGATTGAATCTATTCCCACCATTCCGAAACACTGTTTCTTGGCCAGTGCCACGAATATATTACCGGGTCCGGTTATCTTACATACCTTAGGAATCGTAGCTGTTCCGTATGCCATGGCGGCAACTGCCTGTGCGCCGCCCACTTTGATTATCTCTGTAGCTCCGGCAATATCTGCTGCAACTAAAGTGATGGGATGTACCTTATCGGTACCCTTCATACAGGGTGTTGCCAGAACTATACGCTTAACACCTGCAACACTTGCAGGTATAAGGTTCATAAGTACTGATGATGGATAATAAGCCTTGCCGCCCGGTGCGTAACAACCTGCACTGTCTATAGGAGTATAACGCTGGCCGAGTATTGATCCGTCTTCCTTGGTGGAAATCCATGTCTGCTTCTTCTGCTTAACATGATAGTCGGCTATATTGCCAGCGGCTTCACGCAATATGGAGATAAACTTCTCATCTACCTGCTTATAGGCATCTTCTATCTCCTGTCTTGTAACCTTAAGCTTATCCGGGGTTGCATTCCAACCGTCGAATTTGGTTGTGTATTCACATATTGCCTCATCGCCTCTTTCAGCCACCGCATTAACGATATCCTTAACGATCGCCTCGTATTCACCGTACTGCGAAGGACTTCTCTTAAGAAGATTTGAAAGAATATCCGATTTGGTTGAATCATTTAATTTAAGTATTCTCATGTTGCTCCTTTATTATATCAGTTCTTTGATCTTTGTGATTATGTTGCGTATTCTGTCGGATTTAAGCTGCATTGACACCTGATTGACTATCATTCTTGCAGATAATGGACATATCTCCTCAAGTATATCAAGGCCGTTTTCTCTAAGTGTACTTCCGGTCTCAACGATATCCACAATTACATCCGATAATCCGACAATAGGTCCAAGTTCCACGGAACCGTTTAATTTAATAAGCTCAACGGTCTGATGCTTCTTGTTGTAGAAGTAATCCTTGGCTATTGTGGGATACTTGGTACATACCCTGATCTTCTCATGGTGATGTAACAGCTCTCCTGCTTCCTTAGGGCCGCATACGCACATTCTGCACTTACCGAAGCCAAGATCTAAAACTTCATATACTCTTCTGTTCTCTTCTATTATCGTATCCTTACCGACAACGCCGATATCTGCTACGCCGCTTTCCACATATGTGGGAACATCGGGTCCCTTGGCAAGGAAGAATCTTAACTTAAGTTCATCGTTAACAAATATAAGCTTTCTGGTGTCTTTATCCTTGATTTCTTCACAGGAAATGCCGATCTTCTCAAGAAGGTCAAGGGTCTTATCTGCAAGTCTGCCCTTGGTCAATGCAAAAGTAAGATAATTATCCGTCTTATCATCCGCAGGAGTTCTTAAGGCCTGAAGCAGATCATCTATTACTATTACAAATCCAATAGCCGGTGCATCCTTACCGAATTCCCTAAGCAGATTGTCGTATCTTCCGCCCTTAGCAACGCATTCACCCACACCGGACATATAGGCCTTGAATATCACGCCGGTATAGTATGAATACTTATTAAGCATGCTTAAATCATAGGCTATGCAATCTGCAAGTCCTAACTTATCCAAAGATGCATGTATGCGTCTTAATCTGTCTATTGCAGCCTTGGATGTGGGGTTATTGACTATCTGTTCGGCCTCATTAAGTACCGATACGTCACCTGCAAGATTCTCAATCCGCATTATTTGCTCAATCTGATCGGCGCTTAATCTGCAATCCTTAGGAAGGTCATTAAGAAGATACTGTCTTGCCGCAACGAAGTTCTTGTTAGTCACCAAATCACGCAATCTTAACTCTGCTTCGTTATTAAGCCCCAGTTCTTCGCTTAATCCCTTGAAATAATCAATATGTGATATTGATATGACGAATTTCTTATCACTTACGGATTTGATCGCATCATAAGCAAGTCTTATCACCTCGACATCGGCTTCAACGCTTCCGTCTCCGATCATATCCACGCCCATCTGTGTAGTCTCACGCAGTTTACCCTGTAATTCGGTGGTCTGTGAGAATGTGTTGCCCTTGTATGTAAATCTTAAGGTGTCCTTATCCTCCATGAAATACTTGGCAGCACATCTGGCTATGGAAGGAGTGAAATCCGAACGAAGAACAACCGTCTCACCGTCTCTGTCGGTGAATCTGTACAGATCCTTACTGGGAGTAGTTCCTATATCAGATGAGAAAAGATTGAAATACTCAAATGTAGGTGTCTGTATATCTCGATATCCCGCTGATTTAAACACAGAATGGATACTGCTCTCAATACTTAACTTCTGTTCGTATTCGCCGTTATATATATCTCTTACGCCTTCCGGTGTATGCAAAAGATCTGTCATATTTACCTCCAAGATACTTTAGTACGCTAATGTGATAATTCGCTATCACGATAAATTATACTTTTATATATCTCTGCTGTCAATATCTCTTTGAATATAATTAATATAAGGAATTACGGGGCCGTTTACGTCATCGATGATGAAGTTATCATCAAGTTCATCTATGGTAAAACTCTTACGTCCGCCTTCTTCCGCTCTCTTCCAATATTTTAAGAGCTCGGAAATACGCATATAATAGAATAGATCTTTATGCGTAAAATGAATTAAGAAGAAAGCTATACCATCCTGTGCGGCAAATTCTTCCATGAATCGTACCTGATGCGCATGAATATTCTGCAATGAGAATCTGTCAGTTGCGCATTCTTTGGCATCAAAACATACCGGAATACCCTGAACCACCCCTATATAGTCAACGGTACTCTTCTTATCGAAATACGCCAGAGTGATCTGCTTGGTCTTATGGTCCATATTAATGGGCGTAATGGGCGTAGGGACCTTCTGAATTAAGGCAAGATGATTCTCTGAATATACTTCATTGGTCCTGTTGATCATCTCTTCAAGTATTGAGCCTCGTAGGCCTCTGGATTTCCATGTAGCCATAAATATCCCTAAAATTTCACATCACAGACAATACTCTGTCTGTCTATATTAAGTTCCTTCATAACGGTTGGATCAAATTCGAGTCTGTATGCGTGGAGGATCTGACCCTCAGTAATCTTATCTTTACACTTTGAATCAAGTTTAGGGTTACCGTATTTGGGATCTCCCACAATGGGATAACCCAGTGCAGACAGATGAGCTCTTATCTGATGACTCTTACCCGTAAACAATTCAATTTCAAGAACGCTCTGCGAACCTATCCCTTCGAAGTTTCTGACTTCAAGTAATTTGATACCGGTTCTGATAATAGCGGATTTATCGCATTTATCAGCGTTGACTAACTCGGTCGATATATTGACCATATTAGTCGATGAATCTTTGCTTAGCATGGCTTCATATATACCGTCTGCGAGCGCATACTTTCCCCATACCACAGTCTTATAATACTTATGAACTGTTCTGCCTCTTAACGCATCGCCGACTATTCGCGCAGCTTTTAATGTCTTGCCACCCATTATCAGTCCGGATGTATTTCTGTCAAGTCTGTTAAGAACGGACGGCTTATAGTGTGTCATACTCTCTTCGGTGATATCACCTTTATCAAGCAGATATCCTAACATCCATTCGTTAAGACTTATATCATTCTTGGATCTTTTCTGTGACAGGATTCCTGAAGGCTTGTTCATAACAATAATATGGTCGTTTTCATACACTACTTCGGCCATATGCATATTATTCTTATAGATTGTTATGGGATTGTTGTTTCCATGATTAAGGGTATCTGTTGTACCCTTACTGAAATTATTGAATGTCTCATCAGAGAAGTAGAATCTTAGGATGTCCCCCTCTTTAACCTTCTCATTTCCGTTTATTTTGGCGCCGTTAAGAGTGATGTTCTTATTGCGCATTTGTTTATACATCAGTCCCCTGGTTAATCCGGGTAACAGATGCATTATGTATTTATCCGCACGGCCCTGCCCGTAACTGTCAATAACCTTATGTTCTATCATATAGCATATGGCTTATGAGTGCTGTTTCTCAAAATTCTCTGTAGCCTGAATTATGAGTTCCTTAGTGCCGTCTATGCCCCAAAGCGAACTGTTTATGCACAGATCATAGCTGTCGGCACGTCCCCATTTCTTGGATGAATAGTAATTATAATAAGATTGACGCTGCTTATCCTTCTTATTGATCATATCCTTGGCCTTCTGTTCATTTAGGTCAAATCTGCTCATGATTCGCTTGATTCTGGCGTCCATATTGCCGTAAATAAACAGATTAATAACATCATCTCTGTCTATTAATGCATAATCGGCACATCTTCCGACTATTACACAGGGTCCTTCGTCTGCAATCTTCTTGATGGTATCGAATTGAGCAAGGAAAATCTTATGACTTATGGGCATTTCAACAAACGACGAGGCGTTATAGCCGAATGAATATGTGTCCATAACAAGATTATAGAGGAATGAGCTAGTAGGACGCTCGTCATGCACCTCTATCATCTCTTCACAGAATCCGCTCTCCTTGGCGGCTCTTGATATAAGGTTTTTATCATAAAAAGGGATGCTGTAATGATCTGCTACAAGTTTGCCTATTTCGCGTCCTGCCGAACCGAACTGTCTGCCTATAGTAATAATTGATTTCATATACTGCCACCTCTTTCACATTAATCTTTAATTAATGAGTTCCTTATATAGATTTTATCAGAATTGTTCGAATTTTTCCACAACCGATGCCATATACTCAGGTATGGGAGCAACGGTTAATATCCTCTTATTTGTGGTGGGATGCGTAAATCCCAATTTATATGCATGAAGGGCCTGGCCGTCACTGTTTAACTTAGTCCAGATTCCCGTTGGCTTGGGTCCCTTATTATATACTTCATCACCGATAAGAGGATAACCGATTGATTCCATATGTACGCGAATCTGATGAGTTCTGCCGGTCTTTAATCTGCATTCTATATAGGATGCACCCCCAAGTCTTGCTAGTACCGTGACATTCGTTACAGCTTCCTTGCCTCCGCTTACTACAGCCATCTTCTTGCGGTCTTTGGGGTCTCTGCCTATTGGAGCATTAACCGTAAATTCATCTTCTTTGGGTTCGCCTATGCATAATGCCCTGTATGTTCGGTCAAGGCTGTGGTCTTTAAGCTGATTAGCGATTGATGCATGAGAAGCGTCGTTTTTGCATGCGATAATCGAACCGGATGTATCCTTATCGATTCTGTGTACTATTCCGGGCCTTAAGATGCCGTTTATACCCGATAATGAATCGCCGCAGTGATACATAAGCGCATTGACAAGTGTTCCGCTTAAATGTCCCGCAGCGGGATGAACCACCATACCGCTTGGCTTATTAACAACAATCACATCATCATCCTCATACAGTATATCCAGAGGAATGTTCTCGGGCTCTATCTTATATTCGGTGGCATCGGGAAGCGTTAATGTGATGGTATTGCCTTCTGTAAGGGTATAACTCTTCTTACGTATCTTGTTATCAACAGCCACATTACCATCTTCTATTAACTTGATTATATATGAACGTGACAAAACAGGCTCAATCAAGCCCGTAAGAGCCTTATCAAGCCTTATTCCGTCATATTCATCATCTACAATTATGGTATATTCCTGCATAGATTATTTGCCGCCTAATTTAAGGAAAGCCAAATCATCCTCTTTGTATATGAACAGTATGCTGATAATAAGCAACGCGCATGCAACCGTTACATATATGTCCGCGACATTAAAGATGGGAAAATTGATGAGTCTGAAATAAAAGAAATCCACCACATATTCGGTTGTAAGGCGATCTATCATATTGCCTACCGCACCGGCTCCTATAAGTACAAGGCAGATTCTCATTAACGCATGTCTTGCACCGTTAGGTGCCTTAATAAGCGCGTAGATTACAAATAGTATCATAATAACGGCTACAGCTAAGAAGAAGTATTTCATATTCTGCATAATACAGCGATTTGCCGTCCTGTGAAAAGCAGGGCATTGCCTGCTCTGCGGGGTCTTCTGTCAGCATTGTGACTGTTCCGTCAGACGGATTCAGCAGCGCAAGATCATACAAAAAATCGTCTGCGGTGCTGTCCCACTTTCCGCGCTTGAATACAATCCGGCTGCCGTCCGGCGACCATTTCGGATCCTCGTTCCGGAAGCCGCTTTTCGGCGTGAGATTGGTGATTTTGCCGCCCTGATGCCGGAAAATATCCCATTCATCCGCCGCCTTGTCGATCGCCATGAATACGATGTCATCGGGTGAATTGCCGAAGCTGCCGTTCATCGCGTGGATGAAATCGCCCTTGATTTCCTGCTGCTGACCGTCCGGCGAACGCAGAAAGAGGCGGCTGTCCAGCGCGGAATATTCGCTGTAGCTGTGCCAGAGCAGATAGCCTTCCGGCAGCGCGGCGCGGAGTTCCCTGACATACTGGTCGATGTCCGCCTGCTTGCCCGCGTTGTGGCCATATTTGTGGATGAGGGAGCACACAATGGACGCTTCGTGCCGGTTGAGGATATCCCTCAGGTCGTCGCAGCTTTTTGCCCGCTGCACCTGTGTTTCTCCAACGTTATGGAACACGCCTTCGATCTGATCGTCCAGTTCCTCCCGGTCAGTGATGATAATGACCCGGCTGTCTGTGATGTTTTCGCGAATCCACTTGGCCAGCCACACCATGATCAGGGATTTTCCGGAGCCCTGGGTATTCCAGATGATGCCGCCCTGACCTGCGCGGATACGCTGTTGCGCAGCGAGAATCGCGAAAAATTGATTGTGTCTTGCGGTCTTTTTGACGCCGGCGTCGAAGATTATAAAATCGTGGATCAGCATGAGCAACCGCTTCGGATGACACAGCGATAGAACGCCGTCGCGCAAGCGGTTGGTTTGAGTGGCCTGCATGGCGCGAATCTCTTCGGACAGGGGATCGGTGGCGCGCTTGTCTTCCCGCCAGGTGAGATAGTACTTCTCTTCGGTTTTGACTACGCCGTATTTCAGCCCTTCGGCCTCGTTGCCCGCCATCAGCAGCTGCATGGTACTGAAAAAGCTGCGGATGTTCTCTTTCTTCTGGTTGGTGAGCATCTGCCGGATGCCTTCGCCGACGGACACGCGAGAGCTTTTCAATTCAAACATGGCCACCGCAATGCCGTTGACATACAGCACCAGATCGGGGCGCTTCTTCGTGACCCGATCGTAGCGGAGCACCGAGACCTCTTCCGCCAGATAGAAATCGTTCTTATCGGTATCCGTCCA
>CACYWQ010000034.1 GCA_902778165.1 uncultured Lachnospiraceae bacterium | reverse complement strand
CCGCTGACGGCCCTATCCGCTCGAACAATGAATACGGCGGCGAGGTGTTCGATGAGAACGGCGCGTGCGTCGTGAACAGCCCCGAGGCGATCGAAGCCATGCAGAAGGCCAGAGTCAGTGAAGCAAGTCTTATAGGTACGACAGGATACGGCTATAATGACATCGGAAGAGATTCTTTGGAAGAAGTATATGCCAATCTGTTTAAAACAGAAGATGCTTTGGTTAGGCCTCAGATAACCTGCGGTACACATGCTCTTGCTCTTGCCCTTATGGGTAATCTAAGACCCGGAGATACATTGTTATCACCGGTAGGTAAGCCTTACGATACATTGGAAGAAGTCATAGGAATAAGAGAGAGCAGAGGCAGTCTTGCCGAATACGGAATCAAGTATTCACAGGTGGATCTTAACCCGGACGACAGCTTTGATTATGATGGAATTCGCAAATCATTGGATGATGATTCCGTTAAGCTTGTAACCATACAGCGTTCTAAGGGCTATCAGACAAGAAAGACACTTTCTGTTAGTGAGATCGGTGAACTTATAAGATTTATCAAAGGAATCAAGTCTGATGTCATATGTATGGTGGATAACTGTTACGGAGAATTCACCGAGACTATCGAACCGACAGAAGTCGGTGCCGATATGTGCGTAGGTTCTTTGATCAAGAACCCGGGAGGCGGATTGGCTCCCATAGGCGGTTATATCGTCGGTCGTAAAGACTGTATTGCAAATGCAGCAGTAAGACTGACTACACCGGGACTGGGCAAAGAAGTAGGAGCTTCCCTTAATGTATTAAGAAGCATGTATCAGGGACTTTTCTTATCCCCGGTAATTACCGCATCAGCTGTCAAAAACGCTGTATTTGCCGCAAGTCTTTTTGAAGAAGCAGGTTATATAACCGTGCCTAAATCATCAGAAACCAGACATGATATAATACAAGCGGTTACCTTGGGTTCTCCCGATAAGGTAATTGCTTTCTGCAGAGGAATACAGGCTGCTGCTCCCGTAGACGGACACGTGGTGCCCGAACCATGGGATATGCCGGGATACGATGCTCCGGTTATTATGGCTGCAGGTGCATTTATATCAGGATCAAGCATCGAACTGTCTGCGGACGGTCCCATCAAGGAACCCTATGCTGTATATTTTCAGGGCGGACTTACACATCCCCACGGTAAATTCGGTATAATGAAAGCCTATCAGATGGTTAAAGATACAGAATAATTATAGAGAGGAGCCAATTAATAATATGGCAAACAATTTCTTCGGTATTGATATAGGTACCAGCAACATCAGAATCTACAACCAGGCGGATAACAATATCTTCATGGAGAAGAATATGATCGCCATTGAGGACGGTAACGTACTCTTAGCTTACGGTGATTCGGCATTTGATATGTACGAGAAAGCTCCGTCCAATATAGTTTCCAGCTTCCCCGTTATAAACGGTGTCATCGCTGATATCAGCAACATGGAGACGCTTCTTAAGCTATTTATAACGGACTTATCCAAGGGAAGTATTAAGCCTGCAGATTATGTGATCGCAGTTCCTACTGATGTTACTGATGTAGAGAAGAGAGCATTCTATGATCTTGTTGAAGATGCCGGAATCAAGGCCCACAGAATACACGTGGTTGAGAAGGCTGTTGCCGACGGATTAGGCCTTGATATCGATGTTAAGAACTCGCAAGGTGTAATGATTGTCAATGTGGGATATTCAACAACCGAAATATCCATATTATCTCTTGGCGGAATTGTATTAAGCCGAATCGTTAAGGTCGCCGGCAAGCAGTTTGATGAGGATATACGTAACACAGTACGTAAGGAATTCAATCTATTCATAGGAGAGAAGACTGCGGAGCGCATTAAGATAAGCATGAAATCACTTATCGAAGCCGATGAGAATATTGTTTGCTACGGACGTGACGTAGTCAGCGGACTTCCCAAGGAAAGAGAGATCCCGCCTGAGATATTGGATGCCAATTTAAGAGATTCATATGCACAGATCATAGATTGCATCAAGATGGTACTTGAACGTACTCCTCCGGAACTCGGTGCCGATATTTATCGTCACGGTCTATACCTTACCGGCGGAGCATCTCAGATATATAACCTCGCACCTTTAATTGCAGAGGCTACAGGTCTTAAAGTCAATACAAGCGAAGACCCCATAGACAGTGTTATCATGGGTGTTGCTAAGGTTATTAACGAAGAGAAATACCGTAAGCTTGCTTACTACATCGAGGGAATGAGCGGCAGATGAGTCCGATAGTCAAGAAGAAGAGAGAGCATTATACTCTGCCCAACAGATATGTGCTCTTGATACTTACAATAGTATGCGTGGTATTAATGATCCTGTCATTTTCCACCAACATATTGTCAACTCCTCTTAATACCATGAGCGGTTACACATTAGTCCCTTTTCAGAAGGGACTTAATGCCGTTGGCAGATCTTTGATAGACAGAGCCGAGAATTTTAAGACTTTGGAACAGGTTACCAACGAAAACGCCGATCTGAAACGTCAAATTGCCGAACTTACCAAGGACAACACCTTATTGCAACAGGATAAATATGAGCTGACTAAGTTACGTGAGCTCTATGATCTTGACGCCGAATATGAGGAATATGACAAGATAGGCGCCAGAATCATAGCAAGAGATTCAGGTAATTGGTATTCGGATTTCATTATCGACAAAGGATCCAATGACGGAGTATCCGTTGACTGTAACGTTATTGCAGGAAGCGGTTTGGTGGGACGAGTATCGGAAGTTGGTCCCAACTATTCCAAGGTTATATCAATAATCTCCGATAACACCAATACAAGCGGAATGATATTATCAACCGGCGATATCCTTATTGTAACGGGTTCACTTAAACTCATGGAAGTAGGTGTTATTGAGTATTCTCAGTTGGCTGATCCGGATGGAAATGTGGGAGTCGGAGATAAGGTAGTTACATCTAATATTAGCGATAAGTATCTTCAGGGAATTCTGATCGGATATATTGACACGGTCAATACAGATTCAAACAATCTGACCAAATCAGGAACACTGATTCCTGCAGTTGACTTTAAGCATCTTGAAGATGTGCTTGTAATAACCGATCTTAAGAAGGTTCCCAATGTAAATTATGGACAGAACTATTAACAGGAAGAATATATGAATTTTATTGCGGCATTTATATTCATGTTCATAAGTTTTCTGCTGCAGTCAACGCTTCTTTCGCAGTTTACCGTCGGTGGAATAACCCCCAACTTAATAATAATAGTAACGGCATCCCTCGGCTTACTGCTTGGAAGAAGATACGGTATGATATCGGGATTTGTCGTAGGGCTTATCGTTGATATATTCTTTGGAAGAATACTTGGCGTATACGCCCTGTTATATATGTTTGTGGGATATCTAAACGGATTCTTCCGTAAGATATTATTCCCCGGTGATTTTAAGTTGCCCCTTGCCCTGATCATTGGTTCGGATCTGGCATTCGGTCATTTTTGTTACATATTCTTGTTCTTTTTTAAGGGTGATTTTGAGTATATTTATTATCTTACAAGCATTATTTTGCCCGAAGTCATCTATACCACGATTATCGCAATATTCTATTTTCCGCTTATCAAGTGGGTATTTGATAAGATTAAGCATCACGAAGAGAAGGATATAGAGGCCATTGTATAGAAGGATCAAAGACAATTTCATTAATTCGACATCCGGCCGAACTCTCATTATGGGTATATTCTTCACGATTATTACCCTTGTTTTGGTTGTCCGAATCTTCATATTGCAGATTGTCAGAGGCCAGGATGCACTTGATAATTTCACTTTAAGTATCCAGAAAGAGAGAGTAATAGGCTCCACCCGAGGCAAGATCTATGACCGTAACGGTAATGTTTTGGCATATAATGAGCTTGCATATAACGTCACCATGGAGGATGTATACGAATCCGGCAGGAACAGAAATGCCAATCTTAACGATACTTTGATGAAGACGATAGCCATAGTTGAGAAAAACGGCGACAGAACCATAGGTGATTTCTCAATTGTGCTTAACGAAGACAATGAATACGAATTCACTTTGTCTGACACCAAGTTAAAACGATTTATAGCCGATGTATACGGTAAGAAATCCATAAGCGATCTTAAATACGAAGAAGAGATGTCTACGCCTGATGATATCATAAATTATCTGTGCGGCTACAATAAATTCGGTATAGGTCAATCCTCAGATCCCGACAATCCGAGAGACAGTTTCGAGATCGGAATGGGTTATACCAAGAAGCAGATTCTTAAGCTTGTTAATATAAGATATGCCATGAATCTGAACAGTTATCAGAAGTATATTCCCACCGTTATTGCTACGGATGTGGGTCCGGAGACTGTTGCAACCATTATGGAGAACAGCGCGGATCTTATGGGCGTGGCCATAGAAGAGAACAATATACGTAAATACAACGACAGTATATATTTCTCGCAGATAATCGGTTATACCGGTAAGATTTCGGAAGAAGAGATTGAGACATATAATAATCTTAACAGCGGCGGCGAATTATCCGATACCGTCAAGCCGCGTAATGACTATATACTTACCGATATGGTCGGTAAGGCCGGTATAGAGCAGACAATGGAGACTTACTTACAGGGTGTTAAGGGAAGCGAGACCGTCTACGTTAATAACCTCGGTAAAGTTATTGAGAGTAAGAAACTTGTGGATCCTCAGGCAGGAGATGACGTATATCTTACGATCGACCGCGACCTTCAGATGGCCGTTTATAATATTTTGGAGCAGAAACTTGCCGGAATCTTAGTATCCAAGATTCAGAATGTGAAGGAATACAATCCTCCTGAAGGAACTGCAGCAAGTAAATATATCATCCCGATTACGGATGTATATTTTGCATTGTTTAATAACAGCGTGATAGATATATCTCATCTGGCGGATAAGAATGCGGGAGAGAATGAGAATAAGATCCATCTTGCTTTTGTGGATAAGCAGAACCGAGTATTTGAGAGAATCCGAAGCGAACTAAGCGAAACAAATACACCATATAAGGACCTAAGCGAAGAGTATAAGATATATGAGAGTTTTATTGTCTCAATGCTTATAGAAAACGGAGTTATCAAGGATTCCGAGATAGACAAGGAAGATGAGACATATATAGCATGGCGTGAAGAAGAGACCATAAGTCTGGGAGATTATTTAAATTTCTTAATCGCACATAACTGGATAGATGCCACCAAGATCAATCTAAGCACCCAGTATTCCGATTCAAACGAGGAATACAACCGCCTGTGTGATTATATAATCGAGCATCTCGGCAAGAGCAGCGCATTCAGCAAAAGAATGTATAAATACATGATCCGTAATGACGAGATCACGGGGTATCAGATAATCGCGACCCTGCTTGAGCAGGATGCAATATCTATCACCAACGAGGAGCAGAACAGATTCTATAACGGGGTATTAAGCTCATATAACTTCATGTTATATCTTATAGAGAATCTCTACATTACACCGGCTCAGCTTGCTCTTGATCCTTATTCGGCATCCGCCGTTATCACGGATCTTAACGGGGATGTATTGGCACTTGTCACATATCCAAGCTATGACAATAACAGACTGGCCAACAGTATAGATTCCGAGTATTATGCGAAGTTACAGAGCGATTTATCTAAGCCCTTATGGAATTATGCGACTCAGCAGAGAACGGCTCCGGGTTCAACATTTAAGATGGTATCGGCAACGGCAGGTTTGGAAGAGGGAATAATAAATACAGCTTCAACCATAACATGTCGCGGATATTTCGACAGATTCGAGAATGAAATGTATAAGTGCTGGATATATCCCGGCGCACACGGAAGTTTAAATGTTACCGGCGGTATAGAGAATTCATGTAACAGTTTCTTCTACGAAGTCGGATATAGGCTATCAATCGATGAAGCGGGAAATTATAACGAAGAACTGGGTCTTGAGAAACTCGCCAAGTACGCGGATCTGTACGGACTGTCGGATAAATCCGGTGTTGAGATAGAAGAATCTGAACCCGGAATGTCAGATGAATACCCCGTATTGTCAGCTATCGGACAGGGTACCAACAACTTCACAACAGTGGGACTTGCAAGATATGTAATGACTGTTGCCAATAACGGAACCTGCTATGACCTGACTTTGCTTGATAAGGTAACAGACTTAAACGGCAACCTTATAATGGACTATCAACCCAAGATAAGAAATACGATTGATCTTCCCAGTGCTTATTGGAATGCCATTCATACGGGTATGAGAAGAGTCGTAATGAAGAAGTCATATTATACGGATCTTGGGGTTAATGTAGCGGGTAAGACGGGAACGGCACAGGAGAATAAGAAACGTGCCAACCATGCCTTATTTGTAAGTTACGCTCCTTATGAGAATCCCCAGATAGCCGTTGCAACAAGAATAGCCTTCGGTTATTCATCTGATTTTGCGGCTAATATGACAAGAGATATATACAAATACTATTTTAAGTTGGAGAACGAAGATTCAATCCTTACGGGTACGGCTGAGATTCCGGATGCCGAGATGTCTGCAGGCGATTGATACGGGAGGTTTTCTATGGTTGTTATTAAGAGTTATAAAGGCGGAATAGCACTTCATTTGGACCCCGATGAGGATTTCAATGATCTGCTTAACGAAATAGCTGAGAAATTCGAAGAGTCTCGCAAATTTTTCCGTGATGCGTCACTGGCTCTGTCCGTAGAGGGAAGATATCTTGATACGGAAGAAGAGAAGGCCGTTATCCAAGCCATCCATGATCATTCGGATGTTAATATCATCTGTCTTGTGGGCAAGAATGCGCAGACCGCCAAAGGATTTATTAAAGCGATCAACAGAGTGGGATTACAGCGTGATGAGAATAACGGACGCTTCTACAGAGGTGATGTGGGAGATGAAGAAGTTGTAGAAAGCGAAGGCTCACTTGTTATCATAGGCAACGTGCATCCCGGCGGAACAATAGCCGCAACCAAAGATATAATCGTACTCGGAGATTTACTCGGCGATGCTTATGCAGGACTTGATAACAACGGCGGACACTTCATTACCGCCACTAAATTCAGTCCCAGGGTATGCAAAATAGGAGCACTTAGCTATAATCATCAGGCCGGCAAGGGATTATTCGATAAGAAGAAGTCCGTTCCGTATATGATCTATGAAAAAAACGGTGAACTTATCGGAGATATACTGGGATCTGATACCTTGATCGGACTTATAGGAATAGAGAATCTGAATAATGCTTAGACAGTATAAGTTAAAAAATTACAATTTCAAATTGATAATATTCGTAATATGTCTGTCTTTTATAGGGTATTTCGCCATAGGAAGCGCCAAGCAATCTGTTCAGTCAAGGCAGTTGTACGGAATATTGATCGGAATAATAGCTATGGTCATAGTATCTCTTATAGACTATAACCTCTATGCCAAGATTAAATGGGTCCTGTACATAATAAGCGTTGTGGGACTGACCCTTGTTCTTATATTCGGTGTCGTAGTCAATCACTCCAAGAGATGGATCAATATCGGCTTTCAGTTCCAGCCTTCGGAGCTTGCCAAGATACTGTTGATTTTGTTCTTTTCACAGTTTATTATGAAGTACAGGGAGAGGCTTAATACCTTCAAGATCATCGTATTTATGATCATACTGGTAGCCGTTCCAATGCTCCTTGTATACAAAGAGCCCGACTTATCCACAACCATCGTGATCGGAATAACTTTCTGCATAATGTTGTTCGTCGGAGGACTTGAATACAGAACCGTATTTATTATACTTGGCACCGTTATTCCCTTAGGGATTGCATTCTTCAGTATAATAATGCAGGAAGGGCAGTCTTTGCTTAAAGAATACCAGGTGATTCGTATTCTTGCATGGTTATATCCCGAGAAATACGCCGATTCTGCCGCTTATCAGCAGCGTAATTCGGTTACGGCCATTTCTTCTGGTATGTTACACGGTAAGGGACTTAATAACAATGTAATAGCCTCTGTTAAAAACGGAGACTTCATATCCGAGCCTCAGACAGACTTCATATATGCAGTTATAGGCGAGGAGATGGGATTTATAGGCGCTGCAGCCGTAGTAATCCTGTTATTCTTAATCGGATATGAATGTATGAGAATTGCTCATTATTCAAATAACGTTTCAGGAGCAATTATAGCCGACGGATTGGCCGGAATGGTTATGGCTCAAGGATTTATGAATATTGCGGTTACCACGGGATTGTTACCCAATACGGGTATTCCGCTTCCTTTTGTCAGTTACGGTCTGACATCCTTGGTGAGTCTGTATATCGGAATCGGGGTAGTTCTGAACATAGGCTTACAGGGCGATAAACGCAAGAAGATGTCTACCGATGTATAGATACAGGTATTGGGAGGATTATAGATGAATATTGCATTGATTGCACATGACAACAAGAAGAAATTAATGCAAAACTTCTGTATAGCTTACAGAGGTATATTAAGCAAGAACGAATTATATGCCACAGGCACAACGGGCAGATTGATAGAAGAGGTTACGAATCTAACCGTTCATAAGTTCTTAGCCGGACATTTGGGCGGAGAGCAGCAGATAGGTGCCCAGATTGAGCATAATCAGATCGATCTGGTCATATTCTTACGCGACCCTCTTACGCCTAAGTCACATGAGCCTGACGTAGGTAATATATTCAGACTCTGTGATGTACACAATATCCCCTTGGCAACCAATCTTGCAAGCGCGGAATTACTTATCAAATCTCTTGACAGAGGAGATTTGGAATGGAGAGAGATGTATAAATGAAAATGAAAAAACTCTGTGCTTTTTTCATTACATTGATATATTGTATGACGATACTTACCGGTTGCGGCAAAAGCGGTCTGCCTCTTGATTACAGACAGACTCATACCATTGTCTCAACAGACAGAATGGATAATTTCGCCACCGGATTTGCCTATGATCTTGCGGTAGCCGACAGTAATGTGGAAGGAATGACCGGCGCTACGGTAGAAGAGACTTCTTCAGCAGGTATCTTTGATATCAATAAGAAGCGTGTATTATATGCCAAGGATATCCACGAGCGTCTTGCTCCGGCTTCTCTTACCAAGGTTATGACGGCTCTTGTAGCCATGAAATACGGCAATACAGAAGACCTTATTACATGCAGCGAGAATGTGACGGACATTGATTATGATGCTACAAGAATAGGTCTTAAAGCCGGAGATCAGCTTACAATGAACCAGGCGCTTCATGCTCTGCTTATTGATTCTGCCAACGATGTTGCAATCGCAATTGCGGAACATGTATCAGGTGATGTGGATTCATTTGTTGCGTTGATGAATAAAGAAGCCTTGGATATAGGCGCAACCAACACTCATTTTGTCAATCCTCACGGATTATCGGACAACGATCATTATACAACCGCATATGATATGTATCTTATGATGAATGCCGCTATGGAATATGAGCTCTTTAATGAAATCATTCATATGACGGAGTATGAGAGTGTATATAATGACAGCATGGGCAACGAGAAGAACATGAAGTTTAAGACAACGAATCTGTTCCTTCGAGGTGATTATTCTGCCCCCGGTAACGTAACCGTCATAGGAGGCAAGACGGGTACCACCACAATTGCCGGAAATTGTCTTATCCTTCTTGTCAAAGATACCCAGGGCAACCCCTATATTGCTGTAATAATGCGGGCTTCGACCAGGGCGCTTGTCAATGAAGAGATGGCTGATATCCTTAGAGAAATCACCTAAAATCTATTGTATTTTCTCTTATAATTTTGTATAATTTGATTATTACGAAGCGGCTCGGCTGCTTAATAAGGAGGACACCCCAATGATTCAATTAATCGTAGGCTCAGAAGGTAAGGGCAAGACTAAGCATTTGTTGGATAAAGTTAATGAAGAGATTAAGGAAGCATCCGGAAATATAGTCTTCTTGGACAGAAGCACCAAGCACATGTTTGAACTCAACAACAGAGTTCGTCTAATCAACGTCACAGAATACGAATTCGAGAACAAATCAGAATTTATCGGTTTTATACTCGGTATTATCTCACAGGATCACGACATACAGCAGATGTATATTGACGGCATCATGAAGATAGCCAAACTTGATAAGCAAGGCTTTGAAGAAGTTGTTGCCAAGCTTAAGGACGTAAGCGAGAAGTACGGCCTCGATATTATCATCAGCGCATCAATCGACTCTTCGGAGATCAGTGAGAAGCTTAAGGAGTACGTTATCGTAGCTTTATAATTTGACTGGGTTATTTAAGCCTCGGAGAATATCCGGGGCTTTACTTACTTAATAGGAACTACGCATGGCAAATGATAATATAAGGCAGTATCGGAAGCCTTTGAATATCAACATCGGAATAATCTGTTTCCTTGTGATAATGGTGTATATCATTATCTGTTCTTTTATGTACTTCACTTCCAAGCATATAGTGGGTTACGAGGTTAAGGCCGGTTCTTTGTCAATTACCAACGTATACGAGGGAATTGCCATAAGAGACGAGTCCATTGTAACAAGCGAACACTCCGGATATGTGAATTATTATGCAAGAGAAGGAGAGAAGGTATCAAGCGGCGGAATCGTATGTTCCGTTGATGAGACCGGACAGTTGCAGGACCTTATGAACAAAGAGGCCACCGACGGTATTGCCATGTTGAATGAATCGGATATTTCGGAGATCAAGAATGAGATCGTCGATTTCTCGACAGCATTCGACAATAAGAACTTCCAGTCGGCATATGATTTTAAATACGCCATAGAAGGCTCTGTCATGAAATTCATGAACAGCAATCTGCTTAGTAATATGGAGACTCTTAACAGTGAGAATGCCGCAGGACTTATTAATCTGTGTTATTCCCCCGAGTCGGGAATTGTTGTGTATTCCGTTGACGGATTTGAAGAATACAGCCCTGCAGATGTTGAAAAAGCCTGGTTTAAGAAAGAAGATTATGACAAGAAGCAGCTTATCAATAACGAACTTGTTAGCAGCGGAGACGTGCTGTATAAGCTGACGGATAACGAGGAATGGTCGATCATTATTCCCATAGAGAGAGAACGTGCCGAGCAGTTGCTTGAGGAGGAATACGTCAAGGTAAGATTCCTTAAGAACCGTAACGAATCCTGGGGCAGAGTCGAGATCATCGAGAGCAAAGAAGGCGATACATATGTACAGCTGCATTTCAATAATTCGATGATCACGTTTGCAACGGACAGATTCATTGATGTTGAGCTTATAACTGACGTTGAATCAGGTCTTAAAGTGCCGAATTCATCAATTGTTACCAAGCAGTTCTTCTTAATACCCAAGGATTATGTGATTAAGAGCGGTAACAACAACTCGGATTCAGTCTTAAGAGAGACATATGCCGAGGACGGTTCTAAGTCAACCGAACCCATTCCCGTAACGATATATAGCGAGAATGAAACGGAATACTATATCAATGACGATGAACTGCGAATCGGAGATCGTATTCTTATGCCTGATTCAATGCAGGATTATACGATATCCAAAGTTGCGGAACTTACCGGCGTATATAATATCAACAAAGGATATGCAGACTTTAAGCAGATTCAGATTCTTAATCAGAATGATGAATACTCGATCATTAAGTCGAATACGGATTACGGTTTAATAACCTATGACTATATAGTACTTGATGCTGACAGCGTAGAAACGGATGAATTTATATATGATTAAAGACAATATAAGCGATGTAAATACAAGAATAGATAAGGCATGCGAAAGATCCGGCAGGGACAGGAGCCGGGCAACCTTAATTGCCGTAAGTAAGACTAAGCCCGTAGATATGCTTAAGGAAGCTTACGATACCGGAATCAGAGACTTCGGTGAGAACAAAGTCCAGGAGATAATGGATAAATACGACAAACTCCCGAAAGATATCCGTTGGCATATGATCGGCCATCTGCAGACCAATAAGGTTAAATACATTGCAGATAAGATATATATGATCCACAGTGTCGATTCATATAAGTTAGCGTCTGAGATTAGTAAATATGCACTCAAAGCAGGAAGAGTAATCCCTGTATTGATCGAAGTCAATGTGGCAGATGAAGAGAGCAAATTCGGAGTGACATTTGATAATGCAGAGTCTTTAATAAGACAGATTGCACCCCTTGAAGGTATAAAGGTAACGGGTCTTATGGCAATCGCTCCTTATACCACAAATCCTGAGGAAAACCGCGAGTATTTTGCCCGTCTTAGGCAATTATCTGTTGACATAACGAGCAAAAACATTGATAATATTTCTATGAGCGTTTTGTCTATGGGCATGACCGGTGATTATGAGGTAGCCATAGAGGAAGGCTCTACCTATGTAAGGGTAGGTACAGGAATATTCGGAGAACGAAATTACTCTGTATAGAGTATTTGATAAGGAGAGAGATATGAGTTTCATGGATTCATTATTGGGAGGCCTTAAGCTCACCGACGAAGACGGATATGATGACGGTGATTACCTCGATAACGAGGATGAGCTTAATGAACCCGCACCCAAGCAGGCTTCAGCCAAGGATAATCAGTCAGAAGATGCTCCCCGTAAGCCGCTTAACCGTCCCGGTGCCGGAAGAAACAAGAGACTTGGTAACGGAATGGAAGTATGTGTTATTAAGCCCACTACAGTAGAGGATTCCAGAGAAATAGCCGATACACTTCTGTCAAACAGAACCGTGGTTCTTAACATGGAAGGTTTGGACGGCGATATAGCTCAGAGAGTAATAGATTTCACATCCGGAGCCACATATGCGATCAACGGTAACCTTCAGAAGATATCACATTATATCTTCATAATCACACCGCCGAGCGTGGATATTTCCGGTGATTTCCCGTCATTGCTTAACGGTTCATTCGATGCACCGTAAGTCAGAGCACATTTTCCTACCCGGTTAATACCGGGTAGTTTTTTTAGGATTATGAACAGATTAACGATTAAAACACCCAATAAGAAAGAATACGACATTGTCATCACCTCGGGATTTGATTCTCTTAAAGATGAGATAGACAGATTAAACCTTAAGGGCAGAAGAGCATATATCATTACGGACAGTACCGTTGCGCCTCTGTATCTTGATTCTTTAACTAATTTTCTTGAATCCTGTGATATCAAATGTGACAATTACGTGCTTAAAGCAGGCGAAGAGTCTAAGACCAAAGAGAATTCAGATGATATCTTATATTCCATTGCAGGATTATCATATAAGCGTTCGGATATAGTTATAGCACTGGGTGGAGGAGTGGTCGGTGATATGGCAGGTTATGTGGCCAGCCAGTATCACAGAGGCTTATTCTTTATCCAGATTCCCACAACCTTATTAGCCATGGGGAAAACCTCTTCAAGCCTATGCTCGGAAATGATGATGGTTGTACCCAGGTCCCTATTTATCTTATGGATGGTATTCAAAAAA
>CACYWQ010000033.1 GCA_902778165.1 uncultured Lachnospiraceae bacterium | reverse complement strand
TCTTCGGAAAACTGTGCACTTCCGGACATCCCCTCATCCTGCAGGAACCGCACGTTGTCAAGCTCCTCCTGCCAGGCCGGCGCCATCAACTACACGCCGATTGCCCGGGTGACCAATCTCACGCAGACCATCGAGAAACTTAAAAAACGAGGTCTCTGGTTTGTCTGTGCCGATATGGACGGCGAACCTATGTATAACGTGGATATGACAGGATCGATTGGTCTTATCATAGGTAATGAAGGAGAGGGCGTAAGTCGCCTTGTTAAGAGCAAATGCGACTATGTTGCATCGATACCCATGAAGGGCGATATCGACAGCCTTAATGCTTCGGTTGCAGCCGCAGTGCTCGGTTACGAAGCTGTAAGACAGAGACTGAATAAGTAGACGGCGCCGCGCGACCGGAATTATATTGCAATTAAAAAGCCTTGTGACCAATCATCACAAGGCTTTTATTATTAAGCTGATAACGGGAATCGGACCCGTGACCTCCGCACTACCAATGCGACGCTCTACCGACTGAGCTATATCAGCATCACCGAATCTCAACGTTAGATATACTACCACATAATCTGCTTATTTGTCTACTGTTTTAGCATTATTTATTCTGCCCGTCGGGATTCGGTCTTGGACGTACCAGACCGCGCGGCGAAGTGTGTTCGCTTATCCGGGGCGGTCGCCGATGGCTGTTCGCTTATCCGGTCGTGCGGCGCGGTCTAGTCGCTTACTTCGATTCTTGTGGGGATATGGCCCGCGGCCAGACTCTCATTCGGGATATATACTCTGATGTCATCCCCGACTTTAACTGCATATTGACCTTTATATAGCACGGGAACGCCGTCCTGATCATATATGGTGATCCTGGAGGTCGGCGCGGCGGCGTGGCTGTGGGTACCGCAGAGTATTACGCATAGGGTTCCTAAGAGCAGTATTCCGGTGATATCCCGCAGGTATATGTCCTTATAACAGTGCCACACCCCGCAGGACTTGTCGCTACTATTCCTTGCGGATAACAGAATAAGGAGTATAAGAAGAACTATGCCAAGCAGCATATAAGGCAGGTTACGTGACTGCGCATACATATGGAAACTCAAGATGCTGAAGATGGCAACAACATTCTTATACAGAATATCCGTCAACCTTCGAATTACTATTCCTATACTCGGAAGTCTGTATTCGATGCTTTCGGGGTGATTCAGGTTATATATCAGTTCATCTGTGGACTGATAGCGTCCTGATCTGTTCTGGGATATGCATCTGCCAGCCGCATATGAGAGTGTTGCTAACCTCCTATCATAGCTTATCTTATATCTGATATACTTAGCTAAGCTCATATGCCCCGTACTTAGTCTTCCGATGGTCTTGATCGTCATTCCAAGGGCATATATATCGCTTCTTACATCGACATCTCTGCCCTGTACCTGTTCCGGGGAAGCGTAGGGCAGAGTGCCGCTTATTCTGTGATCAGTACTTAATCCCACTATGTATGAACTGCCTAAGTCCACCATATGCAAATGACCGTCCTCTCCTAAGATTATATTGGAGGGTTTACAGTCAAGATATAGAATAACTGGCGTTATAGAATGAAGATATCTCATGGCTTCTGCTATTTCAAGCATCCATTCGTATAACATATCCGTACTGACGGTATGGCTCCTTGCATAATCGCTTAGTGATTCTCCGGGAATATAATCCATTATAAGACCTGTCATATCGCCTATATTTACCACATCCGTGATCCGGGGAAAGGCGGGATGATTGACTCTTTTGAGGGTATTAAGTTCATCACCGCTTATCCTGCCTACCGTCTTAAGTGCCCATTGTTTGTTGAGTTTATTGTCCGTAACAAGATATATGCTTCCCTGACCGCCGCTTCCTAAGTGTCGGTTTATCACGTATCGATTCGCTACGACTCTGTTGATTAGATTGTTCTCCATTATCCGATACCTCCGATTGCAATGGCGCTTATATTATCTCCTTCGCCGCATGCTATGACATAGTCGCAGATATCCGTAAGCATGGTATGAAGCTTATCCTCGCTTATACATACATGCCCACGACTACCGGCGCTAAATGCATCCAATCTGCCGGCTCCGAGTCGATAGAAGCCGTCGGTGCATAATACCGCTATTGCATATTTATTCAATCTGAATTTAATTATTGGTATTCTGTGATAAGTTCCGGATCCGATGCATCTGTTAAGATGCCCTCTCGAATCGATATGGTCACGTCCAAGTTGCCTGACGTGATGTCCGATAAGATACAGATGGCTGTCACCGACATTTAATGCTATGCCTCTTCTCCCTATTAAGCATAGAATACTGACGGTGGTGCCAAGATGTATGGCTTGTCTGTTGCCATAATCTCTTAGATACAGATGGCAGTTATAGAGTGTTCGTGTTAATAGCTTGTATATACCCGTAAGATTAACCCTGTCTCGGTCTCTTACATAGTCGGTAAATGCCTCTTTAAGCTGCCCTGCAACATAGCTTCCGGCATATCCGCCCTTATCAAGGCCTCCGATGCCATCCGCCGCTACGGCCAATAATATATGGTCTCTTCCCGTGGATACATCCATAATGACCAATGAATCCTCGTTGGAATCACGTTTACCGCGCTCCCATATATGGGCCGTGTGATATGTAGTTGTCCTTCTTAACATTACAGGGTGATCATCCTCCTTTCATAGATATGAATAAGAATTGGTAGTAGATGCAACGCGTTATTGCATCGCGTGTAAGTGATTATATATTGACGGGAATCAAAAATCAAGGATTTTATGCTTGTCAAAATAGCAAAAAATTGCAGGCCATTTTTGTATGATTTAACCAATCGTTTTTCATTGATAAATGGCTGTAAAACACATATACTAATATATGTGCCTTACATAGGTCGCCACCACTATATATTGACTGTGAAGCGGTGGTAAGTCAGTTGCACAGATTTTTACATTAAACGGTTAATAAGGACTATTCGGAAGGTAGATATGGGATTATACAGAGATAATACCAAACAGGTTAATATCGGCGGAGTCATCATTGGCGGAGGTGCTCCTATTAAGATCCAGTCGATGACAAATGTGCCCACATCGGATGTTAAGAGGGTGACGGAGCAGATTCTTAGGCTAGAAGAGGCGGGATGCGAGATAATCAGATGCACCGTGCCTGACCTAGAGTCGGCTAAGGCCATAAATGAGATCAAGAAATCGATTCATATTCCGTTGGTTGCTGATATTCATTTTGATTATAAGATGGCGATTGCGGCCATTGAATACGGTGCCGATAAGATTCGCATCAACCCCGGCAATATAGGCGGAGAGGATAAGCTTAAGGCGGTTGTGGATGCGGCCAAGAGCAGGAATGTGCCTATAAGAGTGGGCGTTAACAGCGGTTCGCTTGAGCGCCATATTGTGGAAAGAGATGGCGGTGTGACGGCTTCCGGCATCGTTGAGAGTGCCCTTGATAAGGTGCATATGATAGAGAATGCGGGCTATGACAATATGGTTATAAGCATCAAATCATCGGATGTTATGATGTGCGTCAAGGCCCATGAGATCTTGGCTGATAAGCTTACTTCTCTTAATACCTTATATCCCGTACATGTGGGTATTACGGAAGCGGGAACGGTAAGAAGCGGTAATATCAAGTCATCTATTGGACTTGGGCTTATTCTTAATGCGGGAGTAGGCGATACTATAAGGGTGTCACTTACGGGTGACCCCATAGAGGAGATTACCTCAGCCAAGCTTATTCTGCGAACCCTTGGACTTAGGAAGGGCGGAATTGAGGTGGTCAGCTGTCCCACATGCGGAAGGACCAAGATCGATCTTATCGGACTGGCTAATAAGGTTGAGGAGATGGTATCGGGATTTGATCTTGATATCAAGGTGGCCGTGATGGGTTGTGCGGTTAACGGACCCGGAGAGGCCAAGGAAGCGGATATAGGAATCGCCGGCGGCAACGGGGAAGGCCTGCTTATTAAGAGGGGCGAGATCATTAAGAAGGTTCCCGAATCGGAACTGTTAAGTACGCTTAAGTACGAACTGGAGAATTGGAATGGCTGACGGCGGCAGACTTTTTTTCGAAGTTTTTCCCACCATCAAAGTTAATAAAGATCTGGAACTGTTATTTGCCAAGACGATAGTTAAGAAGGTGACTACTTCGTCTGAAGGCGACAGATTGTGTGTGTGCATTCTCTCGGATCATCTGATTGACTATACTGCGGTTAAGAAGATGTCGGAGATTATTAAGCACACTCTTTTTGCTGACCGCAATATGGCTGTTAATATCTTACAGAGATACGAACTTCCGGATAATTACGATCTTCCTGCCGTTATGAGCGTATACAGAGACAGTATCCTTGAGGAGATCAAGGACAAGGACCATCTTATTGCCATAGCGTTTAAGAATGCGGAAATAAGCTTTAGGGACGGCAAGATAATGCATCTTGTCATACCCGATACAAGGACTAACAGAAGCAGTGTGGATAAGCTTATCTCAATGCTTGAGAAGATATTGACCGAGCGCTGCGGCGTGGATTGTATCATTGAGACCGAATATAGGGAAGATGATAAGATATCCAAGCATAAGGCAGCTGATGAGGCTAAGCTTGCGCGTAAGATCGCACAGATTGCGGCCCAGGCCCATATAGCTACGGTTTATTCGGATAATGCAGATACAGAGGAAGAGGTTGTAACAAGCGAATCAGAGAGCGAAGAGGAGCCCATCGAGGAAGCAGCGGTAACGGCATCTGCGGTAACGACATCCGATAAGTCTTCGGATAAGAAGTCATATGATAAGGATTCATCTTCCGATAAGCATGATTATAAGAGAAGGGCGCTTAAAAGAAGCGATTATCCCGGACTTATTTACGGCAAGGAATTTGCGGGAGATGCCATACCCATGAGTGATATTGTGGGTGAGATAGGCGATGTTATCATAAGAGGCGAAGTAATATCTACCGAAGCCAGAGAGATACGTAACGAGCGTACCATATATTTCTTTGATGTATCGGATTATACGGATACATTCAGACTTAAGGTGTTTATTCATAACGACCAGGTGGCGGAAATATCATCTGAGCTTAAGGTGGGCGCTTTCATTAAGGTAAGCGGCTCGGCTCAGTATGATTCTTATGAGAAGGAATTAACCATCGGTCAGATCACGGGTATCATGCAGATTCCGTCATTTAAGGTATCCAGAGAAGATAATGCGATAGAGAAGAGGGTGGAGCTTCACTGCCATACCAAGATGAGTGATATGGACGGTGTATCCGATGTTAAGGACATCATTAACCGTGCATACAAGTGGGGACATCCTGCCATTGCCATTACAGATCACGGTGTGGCGCAGGCATTCCCTGATGCATGGCATACATGGGAAGCTTTATGGAAGAAGGAGAAAGAGAAACGTATTGCGGCGGGAGATGAGCATCCCACGCCTGATGATTTCTTTAAGATCATATACGGATTAGAAGCCTATCTTGTTGATGACCTTAAGAGTGTTGTTACGGAGGGTAAGGGGCAGAAACTTACCGATACGGCTGTTGTATTCGATATAGAGACAACGGGATTTTCCAATGTTAAGGATGCCATTATAGAGATAGGTGCCGTCAAGGTATCGGGCGGAGAGATTGTAGGCAGGTTCTCTGAATTCATCAATCCGAAGCGTTTGATTCCTTATGAGATCACGGAGCTTACTTCCATCACGGATGCAATGGTGGCTGATGCAGATCCCATAGAGACGGTTCTGCCAAGATTCATGGCATTCTGTGCGGGATCATATCTGGTTGCGCACAATGCATCATTTGATACATCCTTTATTAAGGAGAATTGCAGACGTCTTGATCTGCCTTATGACTATACACATGTGGATACGGTTGAATATGCCAGAGTTATGCTTCCGCATCTGCCCAATTATAAGCTTCAGACTGTAGCCAAAGATCTGGATGTATCCCTTGAGAATCATCACAGGGCTGTTGATGATGCAGAATGTACGGCCGAGATATATCTTAAGTTAATTGCCATGTCTGCATCCATGGGTCATGAGAGTCTGACACAGATTAACGAGATTACGGGAGACCGTGTATCCAAGGTTAAGAAAGCACACAGTTATCATGCGGTTATGTTGGCACTTAATGATGCCGGCAGAGTCAATATGTACCGTATGATATCCGAGTCGCATCTAAGCTATATGAACAGGGGTAAGCCCTGTATTCCCAAGAGTCTTCTTAATGAATGTCGTGAGGGAATCTTACTTGGAAGTGCCTGTGAAGCCGGAGAATTATACGGAGCACTTGTTGAGGGCAGAAGTGATGATGAGATAGCAAGGATAGTTGATTATTACGACTATCTTGAGATTCAGCCCGTAGGCAATAACCGCTTCATGATCGATTCTGACAGGCATCCCGATATTAACAGCGAAGATGATATCAGAGAGATCAATAAGACGGTGGTTAAGTTAGGCGAGAGATTTAATAAGCCCGTTGTGGCTACCTGCGATGTGCATTTCCTAGACCCCGAAGATGAGATATACAGACGTATTATCATGACGGGCAACGGATTTAAGGATGCGGATTCCCAGGCTCCTCTATATCTTCATACAACGGATGAGATGCTTGAGGAATTCATGTATCTTGGTCCCGATAAGGCTAAGGAGATTGTTATTGATAATCCGGTTAAGATCGCATCAATGGTTAAGCAGATCAGTCCTGTAAGACCGGATAAGTGCCCTCCTGTTATCGAGAACAGTGATGAGACACTTAAGCGTATATGTTATGCCAAGGCTCACAGCATGTACGGAGATCCCCTGCCTAAGGTAGTACAGGACAGACTGGACAGGGAACTTAATTCAATCATAAGTAACGGCTATGCCGTGATGTATATAATCGCACAGAAGCTTGTGTGGAAGTCTATGGAAGACGGATATCTGGTGGGTTCCAGAGGTTCTGTCGGAAGTTCGTTCGCGGCTACAATGGCGGGAATCACGGAGGTTAATCCTCTAAGTCCCCACTATTACTGCTCAGAATGCCACTATTCCGACTTCGATTCACCTGAAGTTAAGGAATATGCCGGAAGAGCCGGTGTTGATATGCCGGATAAGGTATGCCCCAATTGCGGTGCACCTCTTAAAAAGGACGGATTTGATATTCCTTTCGAGACATTCCTTGGATTTAAGGGTGATAAGGAACCTGATATCGACCTTAATTTCTCATCAGAGTATCAGGCTAAGGCTCATAAATACGTGGAAGTAATATTCGGTGCAGAGCAGGCCTACAGAGCGGGTACTATAGGTACGATGGCCGAGAAGACTGCATACGGATATGTGAAGAAATACTACGAAGAGCGTGGTATGCATAAGAGGAGCTGTGAGATAGACAGAATCCTTAAGGGCTGTGTCGGTGTAAGACGAAGCACGGGCCAGCATCCCGGAGGAATCATTGTTCTACCCGTAGGCGAGGAGATACATTCTTTCACGCCCATACAGCATCCTCCGAAAGATGAGACCACAATCACCACACATTTTGACTATCATGCCATAGATCATAACTTACTTAAGCTTGATATACTCGGTCATGAAGATCCTACCATGATCCGTAAGCTTCAGGATCTGACAGGCAGGGATCCCCTTACGATTCCCCTTGATGATCCCGATGTAATGAGTCTGTTTAAAGGAACGGAAGTATTGGGTATAACACCTGAGGATATAGGCGGAACTAAGCTTGGATGCCTGGGTATTCCTGAGTTTGGTACGGATTTCGCCATAGGAATGTTGCTTGATACCAAGCCTCAGTCATTCTCAGACCTTGTAAGAATCGCGGGTCTGGCACACGGAACCGACGTATGGCAGAACAATGCCGAAGTTCTTATCAAAGAAGGTACGGCTACCATATCCACAGCCATATGTACACGTGATGATATCATGTTATATCTTATCGATAAGGGTGTTGAACCTTCTCATTCATTTAAGATAATGGAGAATGTACGTAAGGGTAACGTGGCCAAGGGCAAGTGCGATATGTGGCCTGAATGGAAGCAGGAGATGATAGATAACGGCGTGCCGGATTGGTATATCTGGAGCTGTGAGCGCATCAAGTACATGTTCCCCAAGGCTCATGCTGCGGCTTATGTCATGATGGCATGGAGAGTGGCATACTGTAAGATCAATTATCCGCTGGAGTATTATGCTGCATTCTTCAGTATAAGGGCCAAGGCATTCTCGTATGAGAGTATGTGTCAGGGACCGGAGCATCTGGCTATGCGCATGAAGGAGGTCAAGGCAAGACTTGATTCCAAGACTGCGGCCAAGAAGGATGAAGATACTTACAGGGATATGAGAATCGTTCAGGAGATGTATGCCAGAGGATTTGAGTTCATGCCTCTTGATATATTCAGGGCCAAGGCCAGAGATTTCCAGGTGATAGACGGCAAGATAATGCCTTCATTTACAAGTATTGAAGGCTTGGGTGAGACAGTGGCCGACCAAATGGAAGAGACTCTTAAGGATTGCCATGAGATACTCTCTAAGCAGGATTTCAGAGAGAGAACCAAGGCCAATCAGACCATTGTCAATACAATGGGAGATCTTGGACTGTTGGGAGAACTTCCCGAGAGTAATCAGATCAGTATATTTGACTTTGTTAATTAAAAGGAGATTTAATTATGAGAGACTTTCTTAACTCTCTTGCTTCGTCAGATCCCACACCGGGCGGCGGCGGA
This sequence comes from uncultured Lachnospiraceae bacterium, assembly GCA_902778165.1. Lineage (GTDB taxonomy): Bacteria > Bacillota > Clostridia > Lachnospirales > Lachnospiraceae > Colinaster. The sequence goes on along the minus strand of CACYWQ010000033.1, from coordinate 4,782 downwards.
GCTTCAGCACTTATCGCAAGCATAGGATGCTGTTTATGCAGTATGGTTGCCAATCTTACAACAGGTAAGAAGAAATATGCGCAATATCAGGATAAGATAGATGAGTATCTGGTCAAGCTTAAGGATCTTAATGAAATTCTGCTTAAGGATATAGATAAGGACGCCGAGGCATTTAAGCCTCTTGCGGCGGCATATTCTCTTGATAAGTCTACACCGGGCTATGATGTTATAATGGAGAATGCTACCTATGAAGCTGCACTGGCTCCGCTTGAGATAACACGTGATATCTATAAACTTGTACCCATAATAGAGGATCTCAGTGTAATGGGTTCACGCTTAGCTATAAGTGATGTGGCTGTTGCGGCATCGGCAACATCGGCGGCCCTTAAGGGTGTTGTTATGAACGTATATATCAATACCCGTTCTCTTAAAGACAGGGAAGCGGCTGATAAGATGAATGTCGAGGCCGATCAGATGGTAAACGACGGCTGCGCCAGATTAGGTGCGGTCTATGATAAGATTAGAGACGGACTGACTTGTTAATAATAAGGAGTGTATATGGAAGAATGGAGAGGAATGCCTGTTGTTCAGGCCATGGCAGATGACCTTAGGGCAAGAATAGATAAGTTAGCATCTAAGGGTGTTGTTCCCACACTTGCCGTTATCAGAGTGGGAGAGAGGGAAGATGACTTATCTTATGAACGCGGCCTTAATAAGAGATTTGATTCTGTTGGTGCTAAGGTGGTATCCAAGGTATTGCCTGTGGATGTCAGCCAGGAGGAACTTAACAGAGTCGTCATTGAATGTAATAAAGATGATTCCATACACGGTATATTGGTATTCAGGCCCCTTCCTAAGGGCCTTGATGAGAAGGTTGTAGCTGATATTCTTGATCCGGCCAAGGACGTTGACTGTATGACGGAATACAATATTGCTCATACTTTCATACAGGACGGTCTGGGACATGAACCCTGCACGCCTAAGGCCGTAATGGAACTGCTTAAGCACTATGATTATGATCTTAAGGGCAAGAATGTTGTGGTAGTGGGCAGAAGTATGGTAGTGGGCAAGCCTCTTGCAATGATGCTTCTTAAGGCCAATGCAACGGTGACCGTATGTCATACCAAGACGGTTAATCTTGCAGAAATATGTAAGCAGGCCGATGTAATATGTGCCTGTGCCGGAGTTCCTGCCATGATAGGCGCTGACCATATTTCCGAAGGTCAGGTGATAGTGGATGTGGGAATCAATGTCGTTGATGGTAAGTTAACTGGTGATGTTGATTATGAAGCCGCTAAGGCTAGCGCAGCATTTGCAACCCCGGTTCCCGGTGGAGTCGGAACGGTTACCACATCATGCCTTCTGCTTAATACGGTAAGAGGCTGTGAGATGATGCAATAATTTATACACAAATTTATATATTTTTGACAAAAATTTATTTATCTGTTACACTTTTGTTACAGTTTTTGTGATAATATTATTTCAATAAGAATTGTCGCAAGACAATAACTTATATACTTCCCCTTTTATATGACCATCTTCGTCCCCCGAGGATGGTCTTTCCCTTGAAAGAGGTATTGTATGTCAGTTATTACTTCGCTCAGCAATCTGTTGACATCACTTAATAACAGAGGATGGGCATCTTCTATAACAAATGCTTCGCAGAACAACACTAAGACCGGGCTTATTATCCTGCGTATCGGCGGATACAAGCGCTTAAATGCACAGTTCGGATATAAGGGTTGTAATGAAGCGATTAGGCATGTCGTGTCATATTTAAGACAGATTATTCCCGGAAATAAGGTTTACAGACTTAATATGCTGCACTACGGGTGTGTTGTGCCCGGAGGTGAGGCAGAGGCATATAAGTATGCTGAGCAGATAGAGGAGATATTATCTCACGGATTTGTAATGCGTGGCTATAAAGACAGTGTTAAGATCGCGTTTAAGATGATGGTGGCCGAGGCTCCCACATATATCAAAAACGTTGAGGATACCGAGCTTATGGCACAATTCCTGCTTGATGAGCCGGATGTGCACGATACCGAGCATATCAGGACTGTTACAGCGCAGGATTACGATATACATATGCGTAAGCTTCATATCGGATTATCACTTGACCGAGCCATAAGATCGGCATCCTTTGGTGTGGTATATCAGCCTATCGTCAGGTTAAGAGATATGAAGATATACAGTGTCGAGGCCCTGGCAAGGCTTAGTGATGAGGAATCCAACATTATCTATCCGGATGAGTTCATACCGGCTGCAGAGGCTTATGACGTAACATCTTATATTACAGACTGTGTATTCAGAAGAGCAGCCGATCTTATGAATAAAGGCGACCTTATGAATAAAGGAATCGGCAGGATGCATGTAAATATAAGCGCGTCTGAGTGTAAGAAGGCAAGTACCGTAACAAGACTTCGGGAATTCGTTACAAGCGGAGGATTCAAGCCGGAAGTTATGTGCCTTGAGATATCTGAATCCGCTTCTCCCGGAGATAAGAATGCGGTAGGAGAGGGTATAGTCAGATTACATGATGCGGGACTTGGCATAGTCTTGGATGATTACGGAACCGGTTATTCCAATGTAACCAGCTTGGTGTCACTTCCCATAGCTTTGGTTAAGATTGACATGTCATTCTTACTTATGGCGATGAAGGATGAGAAGATCATGGTTATGTTACAGGATGTGGTTGACATGATCCACCATATGTCACGTAAGGTATTGGTGGCCGGAGTTGAGAACAAAGAGTGCTTCGATGCCATCAAGGATCTGGGTATTGATTATGCCCAGGGCTTCTATTTCTGTAAGCCGGTTGATGAGAAGGAATTGATTGAATACATAGATAATGTCAATACTTACGGTATGTCGCCCTTTGCAGAGGAATAGGTAGGACGTTTCTAAGGATAGTCGGCGTCTACGCTATAAAGGGCGCATATATAACATATATAAATAAAAGAACCGCGGACATAATGCCTGCGGTCCTTTTGTTTGTAGGGTAGAACTTAACAACAAAGTTTCTCTTAAACAAAATGATTAAGTGACTAGTTAATAATGTCTTCAGCGGTCTCCTTAACCGCATCAACAACATCGTTAGCGCCCTCTGCGATATCTGTTACGACATCAGCAGCCTTATCTGTGCAATCACACTTAGTATCATCAGCACAGTTCTTACGCGCCTTAAGCAGGTCGTTAAGTGCATTCTTCTTGTCTGCGGCATCCTTGATGTTCTTCATAACATCTGCGAATTCTCCGCTCACATCATCCTTGTGAGCTTCGAAATATGCCTTACCTAACGCCTTGTAATTCTTAACAAGAGTGTTGTCGCAGCTCACAATCTGAGCACGAATGTTGGCGATTTCCGATACTTCCTTGGCCTTGTCTGCAACCACACGGCTGCCGGCAGCAACTTTCTCTGTGACATCATCCCAAAATGACATAATCTTTACCTCCATTCCAGAAACTTATTATACTTACCCTCTGACGATCATAATAACCGTCAGATAAATTATACAACAATATAATGCCTTATTAAAATAAAGAAAGTATAAATTCTTGTTAATCCAACAGAAACAGATTATGAATGCATATATCAGTTAGCCGGTACTTCTTCACCTTCCGTAGAAGGAAGAGGAGGAAGTGAAGCGTCAGCTCCGGCTGCTGCAAGCGCTGCCGCAGCAGCTGCCGCTCTTTGCTGCATCTCAAGTGACTGTGCCGCAAGGATCGCATCTATATTAGGATCGGCCATGTATGCCGCATTATGTATGCATAACTGTCTGGTTGTTCCGTCTTCATTCTCAATGATAGTGCCTTCGCCGGCTGATAATCCCATTGCTGCGGCAGAAGCAGAACCGCTAAGTAGTGAAGGATCCTCGGGAAGAGGAAGTTCGAATACACCTTCCTGTTTGAAAGGACATGTATCGCAGGCAGGAAGTAATGAGTATCCGCATACCGTTCCGGCGTAGTGAACGTCACAACTCTCAGTGGGAACGGTTCCTTCTTCGAATATCTCGGATGTAAGAGTAGCATCACATAATCCCGGAACCGGAAGCTTACCTGACTTAGCACATACAGTGCATGTAACAAGTCCACCAGGTGTAGGGAATGTTGCATATTCAAGATCTTCATGAATTCGGCTCATAACACCGCGCCATATTGTCTTGGCAAGGTTCTTCTCGGCAGAAGAGCTTAACTTGGCGTTATTGTCAAATCCGGTCCATGTTGTACATGTATAGTAAGGAGTGTATCCTGCAAACCATACGTCGTTATAATCGGATGTGGTACCTGTCTTACCTGCTATGGCCATACCGCCGAAATTAACGGATCCGCCGGTACCTGAGGTTACAACGTCCTGCATGGCACTTGTCAGAAGATAAGCGGTTGTCTGCTTAAGTACCTGTCTTGAATCAACGGGTGTATTATCAAGTATTGTCTTGCCGTCATGGTCTACGACCTTGGTATATAACTTGGGCTTAATGTATGTGCCTTCGTTGGCAATCGTCGCATATGCGGCATTAAGCTCCATATTGATAACACCGTAAGTGATTCCGCCAAGTGCAAGTGACTGCTGTATATCAGAGAATATCTCATTCTTCTGAGTGGTCTTGTTAAATCTCTCTTCATGAGCCACAAGAGTTGTGAAACCAAACTTCTGTAAATAATCAAATCCAAGCTGAGGTCCGATCTGTGTAAGACACTTAACGGTGATGATATTCATGGACTGAGTTATACCCATTCTAAGAGAGTTGATGCCTCGATAACCCTGATACCAGTTATGTA
>CACYWQ010000032.1 GCA_902778165.1 uncultured Lachnospiraceae bacterium | reverse complement strand
ATGTGTATCAAAACTGTCTATTACATTGAAAAGTTTGGCATACTCAGGTGTCTGCTTAGGAAGATCCGTTGCCGAACCTCCGCAGAGAACAAGTACATCAATCTTATCCTTATATGACTCTATCTCCGATACATTTACAACGGGTACACCGGCTGTCAATAACTTAACACTACCTGGATCACGTCTTGTAAATACCGCTACAAGCTCTGCATCGGGTGCATGCTTGATCGCACACTCAACTCCCTTACCTAAATTACCATATCCAAGTATTCCTATTCTCATTTCACAATTCCTCCGTGTTATCACTGTATGTTGTCATTGTATACATGTATTCATCTGGAGACAATTATGGAGTACCACCCATGCTGTGTCAAGGGTTTGGCTGAAAGTATACATTGTATACACAGTATACTTTAGTTTCTATACATATTTCTCATAAGTGAGATATACAGAAGATGCAATCTTATGCGTTCTGTAAGAAGCGTCGGGATGAATTCCCGTAAGATCATGAATTGTAGCATTATCGGTATCTATTACACAGTTTCTGAAATCATAAGAAAGACCAAGGCCTATCAACTTAGAATAGGCCTCTTTGATTGTCCAAATACGACATACCGTTACCATATCCGTCGAATCATATAACTCTGTCTCCGAATCATTTAGAATCCTCTTAATAAATGAATCAGAGACATTACGTACTTCCTGAACATCTATACCAATCGGTGCATCACCATAAGCCAGTGCGACATAATCACCTGAATGAGACAGATTAAAATAAACATTTTCATGCCCTTTAAGATACGGTTTGCCATGGTCATCACGTGCTATAACAGGCTTATCAATCCCAAGTCGGTCGCACATTTCCATAATAAGCATACCCGCAGCAAGCATACGCATCCTGTTAGCTTCGGATTTGTTCTTACAGATCCTGTCGTATCTGTCGAAATCTGCATTTTTGATGCTTTCAAGTGCCCTTGTATACTCTTCTTCGGATAAACCGGATTTAATCTCTTTGGCGATTATTTTCATATTTATCTATAGTTGTTAATACCAAGATCTGCTACCGGAAGCTCATTCCTGTCGTCCCATTCAAATGTATATATTGTAAGCGTTTTAATTTCACCGTCTCTCATTTTTGTAGCATAATCAAACAGCGCCCGATTGATGGCAGCACAATTCTTATGTTCCTCAGTATTAAAGTCGATACTGTTTTTAGTGTCATCATATTTGCCGTCTCTGGCATAACCAATATCATACGAAAATAGCATTCCATAAATGGCATGGCAGTCTGCATCACGACATTCCTGGCTAAAATAATCCGTATAGTCAAACAGGTCATTCATGGAATTATCTTTCATGATCTTATCAATTTCATCAACATATTCAGACAGATCAATCGGTTCTCCGTCTGCAAAAATTGCGCACTTTCTGGGTAAATCGGCTTCGCCTGATACATGTATCCCCCAGAATCCGACTTCAAGCCAATAATTGTCATCAAAATCATCAGACTTACTTAATTGATTATATCCACCCGGAACAGTATACGAGGTTAACGCAGAATTGCTGATATTATAAAACCATCTTTTGTCGTTGATATATATAGTACATGGATAGGTATTGTCTTTTGAATATCCTGCGTAGACGATCTTACCGGCATATTCATCCTTAAGATCTTTACCGTCAAAGTATTCTTCAAGATAACCCTCATCATTATATCCGTCATCACCTTTTGTGCCACGGAACTTAACATCGGATGTATCGCCGTTTTCATCAAACAAATAACCGATACCGCCGGTATCAATAACGATCAATCCGTTACTTACCATGTCAGAGACAAGACTCTTGCCGTCTTGATCCAAGTCCAATTCAACACCACCAATCATTACATGTGTGCCGTCGATATCCGAAAGACTCCTTAAAAGGCTGCCTGCTCCGTCACTTTCATCATCGTCTTCATCATCTTCATCGCCGTCAGATGTTAGAAGATTCTTGACAAGACTATTCACGGCATCATTTGATTTGCCCTCATCATCTTCGTCTTCATCGTCATCATCATCAAAATCAGCTTCACCTGTAACGGGATTCTTATAGCCGAACTGAACTCCACATCCAACCAAAGATATAAGGCTTGCCAGTAACAGAACATATAATAATTTCTTCATATATATCTCCTTAAGTTGTATAATCCGCGGCGGGACGTTGAACCTGCTTGTCGCTTTGCTCCAAGCTAACCGTTTGCCCGAACAAGTCGGTCAAACGGAAAAGGGTTTAAGTCCAAACGACGTCGGTATAATAAACAAACAGCCCTGAAGGGCTGTTTGCTTATTATGCCGGCGGCGGGACTTGAACCCGCACTTCCTTGCGGAAAACAGATTTTGAGTCTGCCTCGTCTGCCAATTCCGACACGCCGGCGCACGCTTATGAGTGTATCACATTCTCTATCTGCCAGTCAATAGGTGCAAGGCCGTTGGATTTAAGGAACTCGTTACACTTGCTGAAGTGTTTACATCCGAAGAATCCTCTGTATGCTGATAAAGGTGAAGGATGCACCGTCTTAAGTATCAGATGCTTAGGATTGGTAAGCATGGGAATCTTAGACTGGGCCGGTGAACCCCACAACATATATACCACAGGCTCATCCTTGGCATTAACCGCCTGGATGATCGCATCCGTAAACTGTTCCCAGCCGTGTCCCTTATGAGAATTGGCCTCATGAGCACGTACTGTCAGGACTGTATTAAGCATCAACACTCCCTGGGATGCCCACTTAACAAGATTGCCGTTATTCGGTATGAAACAACCCAGGTCATCGTGAAGTTCCTTATATATATTCTGAAGTGACGGTGGAATCTTCTCCTGATCTACCGGCACAGAGAATGACAGCCCATGCGCCTGATTTATCTCATGATACGGATCCTGTCCTAAGATAAGCACTTTCACATCTTTAAGAGGCGTCAAATGAAACGCCGTGAATATCTCATCACTCGGAGGATATATCACGTGAGTCGAATACTCCTGTTTCACAAATTTATACAATTCCTTATAATATGGCTTCCTGCATTCAGTCTCAACTACAGGAAGCCAGTCATTATCGATCTTCATTACAATCTTACCTCGATACCCTCCGATTGCATGTATCGCTTAACCTCGTTTATCTCAAGTTCTTTGAAGTGGAAAAGTGAGGCAGCTAAGACAGCATCAGCATGACCTTCCTTAACGCCTGAAGCGAAGTGTTCCAGACTACCGGCTCCGCCTGATGCAATCACCGGAATACCCACACTGTCTGCAACGGCACGAGTAAGTTCATTGTCAAATCCTGACTTCGTACCATCCTTATCCATACTGGTAAGAAGTATCTCTCCGGCTCCCAATCTCTCTGCAGCCTTCGCCCATTCAACGGCGTCTATACCGGTATCAACTCTTCCTCCGTTTAAATATATGGTCCATCCGCCCTTAGTATCAGCGGCGCGTGGAGTATTATTATCAGGAGCTATATCCTCTGCAGGTCCCTTATAGTCCGCCTCGCATCTTCTGGCATCAATTGCTACCACAACACATTGGCTTCCGAATTTGGCAGCTGCTTCGGATATAAGATCAGGATTCCTTATGGCAGCGGAATTAACAGCTACCTTGTCCGCTCCTTCTCTTAATATATTACGGAAATCCTCGACGGTTCTAATACCGCCACCGACTGTAAAGGGAATGAATAACTTGGCAGCCACGGCTCTTGCAAGTTCAACCGCCGTCTTACGTCCGTCGCTTGATGCGGTGATATCCAGAAATACAACTTCATCCGCACCCTCCATATCATAAGCGGCCGCAATTTCTACAGGATCGCCCGCATCGACTAAGTCGACGAAATTAACGCCCTTGACCACTCTTCCGTTATCTACATCCAGACATGGGATTACTCTGATAGTGTGCATACTTACCCCTAGAGATTAACAAAATTATTGAGTATTTTGATCCCGATACATGAACTCTTCTCGGGATGGAATTGACATCCGAACAGATTGCCGTGCTCAACAGCTACATCAGCTGTCTCACCGTAAGTAGCTGTGGCAATCACATCATTCTTATCTGCTGCATTCACGTAATACGAATGCACGAAATATACAAATGAGCCGCTGTATACGCCCTTAAGCAGTCTGCTGCCTGACTTAACCGATAATGAATTCCAGCCTATCTGCGGTACCTTTAATCCGTCTGAGCCGCTGAATCTTACCACTTCTCCCGGCAGAAGAGACAGTCCTTTAACTCCGGGGGATTCTTCACTTCGCTCAAACATCACCTGAAGACCCAGACATATTCCAAGGAAAGGCGTTCCTCTGTCCACAACTCGGTGGATCACATCAACAAGTCCGTATTCATTAAGGCGCTTCATTGCATCGCCGAAAGCACCGACACCGGGTAATATAACCTTGTCGGCTCCTGCTATCTCTGCACAGTCTCTTGTAAGTCTGTACTCTGCACCAAGTGACTCAAGTGCCTTCTCTACGCTTCTTATATTACCTGCATCATAATCTATTATTGCTATCATAAATCAGCTTCGTCCGTAACAGGGCTGACATCATCGGCATCAGCTCCGGGTTCGGGCATTCCTTCTTCAAATATACTGTTCGGATCATCCGGAAGGAAATCCGTCTCGGGCGGCAATATATCATCCACAGTCTGTGCGGGTTCCTCCGCCTCAGGTGCTGCCTGCGGTGCAAACGCTGCTTCTTCTGCCGCAATATCCTCATCGTAAGTAAACGGTGTACCATGAACTATAGAATCTATACGCTTGGTATATTTAACCTTACTCTCGTATGCTGCTATCTCCTTGGCATCCTCTTCTGATATACCATACGAAGCCAATACCTCAAGAATCTGCCTGTATGTCATATCCACCTGAGGAACAACGCCGTAACTCTCTGCCTGTATAAGCAGATCTGGATACATCTTAACTCCTTCAAGTAAGGCATCAACAGCCTGCTCATCCATACCAAGTTTATGGTAATTCTGGTATGAACGAAGTTTACGGTCAAGCATAAGCATTATCTGAGATTTATTGAATATCTCTTTATCTTCTTCTTTAAGCTCAAGTCCGTATAAATCCTCATATGTCGTCTGATAATCCTGATTCTCATAAGCACTTCTGGCTTCCATAAGGTTGGTAGCCTTGGTCATAACAACAGTAAGGATTATTATACCTGCAAGGATTGAGAAACATAAGATAAATGTCGCTCTTACGCGCTTCTTGGGAAGCTTCTTCTCGGGCTTTGTCGGTACTTCTTCGGCCTTGGGAGCCTTCTCTTTCTTCTTACGCTCCTTCTTTTTCTTCTTCTTGCCGGAGTCATCTCCGCCTTCGCCTTCTTCGCCTTCGCCTTCTTCGCCTTCACCGCCTTCTGCGGCTTCGCCCTTGCCTTTCTTCTTTTTCTTCTTATCTTTCTTGGCTTTCTTGCCCTTCTTCTTACCCTGTTCCTTATCAAGTTCTTCCAATATCTCCTTATTCTCATCAGAAATATTGGCCACTTCGGAACCTTCACCGTCTAAAGCAATATCACCGCCTTCTGCTGATCCTTCACCCTCAGAAGTGGCCTCTTCTTCATCATCAACAGTCTCTGTAAGCATAGCCAAAAGACCCGCAAAGAATCCCTTCTTAGGTTCTGCACCTTCAGATTCTTCACCGGCTTCTTGGCCCTTACCAGCCTTCTTGGCTGCCTTAGCAGCTTTCTTATCTTCTTTAGCCTTAAGTTTGGCTGCTTTCTTATCTGCCTTGGCTTTAGCCGCAGCTTCTTCGGGTGTATCCAATACTCCTGATGCAATATCATCAACAGAAGTTGCTGCCTCAAGTGCAGCCGCATCAACAGCTTCACCCTTCTCATCCGAGTCAAGTAAGCTCTGTATATCACCTAAGTCCTCATCACCTGCACTGGCAAGCAATGACATAAGCTCATCCGCATCCGCATCGGTAGTGACTACATCAGAAGCCGCATCAGGCTCACTTCCTGCACTCTGTGCCGCTTCAAGCATAGCGTCTATCTCATCTGCAGATAACGCCTGTTCTTCCGGAACTTCATCTCCCGTTGTGCCAATATCAAATCCAAGGTCTGAACCAAGATCGATATCAAGTCCAATGTCTCCAACCTCATTAAGATCCACTTCTATAGCATCGGAAGCACCTGCCAAATCATCTTCCGCATCATCCGAAGACTCTGCCAGAAGATCACTAAGCGACGGTCCGTCCGACATAAGGTTATCCGTTATAGCTTCTTCATCATTAAGGTCTATCTCAATAGGTTCAGCTGCAAGATCATCTTCTGCATTACTCTCTGCTAAGAGACTCTCAAGCGATACATCCTCACCGGGTTCATCCGAAGAATCCGATTCAACTTCATCAAGTAATGATGAAAGCTCAGGCGAATCCATATCTATGGCAACCTCGCCCTCAGGTTCGCTTGCTTCCTCACCGGCACCCGCCTCTTCATTGGCAGATACATCCGGCTCAGGTGTTGCCTCATCCGCTGCATTAAACATTGCCGCAATCTCTTCGGGAGTAAGTTGCTTGGTCTTCTCCTCCGGACTCATCTCCGATACATCTATATCCGCAACAGAAACAGACGCCTCTTCTTCAGGCGTTTCTTCTGCCACGGGTTCGGGTTCAGGCTCCGGCTCAGGTGCCGGTTCCGGCTCGGGTTCAGGTTCCGGCTCGTCTTCCAGAACTTCAGCTACTTCGCTGTCAAGTTCTTCTTCCGGCATATCCGGTACATCATCCCTGGGTCCCTCTTCCTCGGATAGAGACTCATCCGGTCCCACTATCGGCTCTATTGACTTTAATAACTCGTCAAGATACTTCTCGTCAAAATCCATCAATACTTCCTAAACTACTTCCTATACAAAGAAAAAGCCGAGATTTCTCCCGGCTATCTTTTGATATGATTAATCAAGTAATAATCCGTCTACCAATCTTACAAGATTACCTATCTCAGGCTTAGACAACTGAGCATTGGCTCCAAGTGATTCGCCCTTCTTACGCATCTCGTCGTTAACCAGTGATGAGAATATAATAACAGGTATGTGCTTAGTATCCTCATCTGTCTTAATAAGCTTCGTAAGTCTGTGTCCGTCCATCATAGGCATCTCGATATCTGTGATAACACACTGGATATCTTCCTTAAGCGTACCCTTAGCCTTGCACTGCTGGATAACATCCCATGCCTCCTGACCATTGGCTGTATGAATAAGCTGTACGTATCCGGCCTTCTTAAGTGACTCAACGATCATCTTGTTAAGCAAGATTGAATCCTCGGCAATAAGAATAGCCTTCTCATTACGCTTAGAGTTCTTCTCAATAAGATCAACTTCATCAACCTTAAGACCTGTCTCCGGATTGATATCACTTAAGATCTTCTCGAAGTCAAGGATGATCACAAGCTTATTGTCAATCTTGATGATACCTGTTGAGATACTCTCGTCAACAGTATTAACGGTCTCATTGGGTTTGGTTATTTCTGTCCATGATACTCTGTGTATACCAAGTACCGTATCTACATGGAATGCAATGTCTAAATTGTTAAAGTTAGTAACTATAAACAGGCCACCTGGTTCTGATGTTCCGCGCTGTAAGCAATTACGAAGATCGATTGCCGTAATCATGATATCACGCGGCATGAATATTCCCTCAATACTGGGATGCGAATTGGGCACCGGTGTAACAGGCTGATAAGGAATGATCTCCTTAATCTTAGCTACATTGATACCGTAAGAATTACCACTCACGTTGAACTCGAGGACTTCGAGCTCGTTAGTTCCACTCTCCATAAGAATCTTGCTATCCATATACTGATACCTCTCTCACATTTTGTTAACTGCTAACCACGCAGTATAAATATCCTATGCTATTATAGCATACATTTCAGAAAATTAACACGAATTTTCGTTTTTTTCTTACACTTTTAGCCAGCTTAAATATCCGGCAAACAATTACTCCCAAAACTTAAAGGGAAAGGCCGACATCGGGGGAGATGTCGGCCATGTAAAGGGGAGTATATAATATTTTCCGTATCCATCTCCGGATACATTTTAAAAATGAAAAAGAAAAAGGGGAGTTTTTCTTATCTGCGCTTATAATATCACAGCATGTGTAACAGAACTGTAAGCGTTTTTAAAGAAAAATGCGAAATATTTTGACTAAAGTTTTATATTATATTGATTAGAAACATTATTTCTAACACTATGTCCTAATCAAGCTTCTAACCTTCAAGCTCCCCGTTACGAATCATCCTAAGGACCACCTCGGCAAGTTCCGGATCAAACTGTGTACCCTTATTATTCTCTATTTCCTCGATTACTCTCTCCCTGGGGAGTCTCTTACGATATACACGATCCGATGTCATGGCATCATAACAGTCAGCCAGACAGAGGATTCTTGCAATGATCGGAATTTCCAGTCCCTTAAGTCCGTCCGGATATCCCTTACCGTCCCATCTCTCATGATGATGTCTGACGCCTTCTTTAAGTCCCGGTACATTATCTATATCAGTGAGGATCGAATCCCCCACTATGGTATGCCTCTTCATCAGATCAAATTCCGCCGGAGTAAGTCTCTCATTCTTATTAAGCACTCTGTCAGGCACACCGATCTTGCCGATATCATGCATCTTGCCGATATATTCAATTCTGTCAAGGTCAGCTGCTTTAAATCCGTATCTGCCCGCAACTCTCTCTGCTATCATTCGTCCATACTGTCCCACACGTGCAGAGTGCTCACCCGTATATTCATCCTTGGCATCAAGCGTACCGGCAATAGTTGCGAAAGTAGACTGTGTCATCTTCTCCATCTGGATACGTCTGGTATCCATATCACGCAGGGTATTTACTGCAAGCTGAAGAATTGTACATCCTAACATCATAAGCAGACCAAATCCGACATACACACCGGTTGTATGCACACTTCCCTGATAGAACCTGAATATCTCCATGAACACTGCGACAACAATGACTATCATGCCGACGGAAGTGATCTTATATTCCTTGATCCTTCCGCTTGCAATGTCCCTTATCGTAGTGACAAATAACCACGCCATAATAAGTCCCGACCATATGTGAACAAATGACAGGGTAGCATAGTAATCTGCAATACCGGCGAAATTAAGGATCGAGTCAATGATTAACTGGGCAAGTGCTAATCCGCCCAGAATCATATATACAACGCCGTACTTTCGTCCCTGAAGTTCATTAAAGAACATTCCGCCGAAAGGTGCCAGTATTGCCACCAGGATAAACGAGAATACGTTGGTTCGCGAGGGCGATAAGAAGATAAGCTGTCTTATGGGAGACTCACACATTATCCACAGCCCCGTCACTATCATAAGCTGTGCCAGGTATAATAATGCCTTGGGTGACTTAACACGCCTCCTTATGAAGAAATAAGCTATTGCTGAGGCCAATCCCGCAATCGCTATAACTACTGCTGTAATTACCAACACAAGATTGTCCCTGATATATGGGAACCATACGTTATTGCCGTATGCATAAGTCACTTTGGATACCTTGCCCGATCCGAAACTGTTAGGTTCAATATCGATATCGATTCTCGCTCCGGCATCCGCATCACGAAGATCCACAAGCACCATCGCACTTATGGCACTCTCATGTTTGACCTCAAATCCGTCCTTGCCGTAATACTCCCTTAACTCACCATTAATATATATGGTCACATCCTGACGAACCGAGCGTATACACAGATGCATTCCCGACCTGATATCATCAGGAAGCGTATTACTTAACCTGAATTTCGAGCCTTCATGCGCATTGACCGATGTCGGAAGCGATATATTCTCTTGTACCGTACCGTCAGGCTGCGTAAGTGTCCATCCGTATTCGATTTCATTTGCCTCAAACGAGCCTATATGAGCCTCACCCGGTACTCCGCCATGGGTAACCGAATAGAAAAACATAGCCGCCGCAATGCACAAGGCTACAGTATACGCCGACTTAAGAAGAGTATCTATTCTGTTTGTTCTCTGATTGATTATATTCTTATCCATAATCACACCGCTTATCAAAACGACAGATAACAGTTTTATTATACGCTTTCTGCGTTAACTATACAACCAAAAAAGTGTGTGTTATCCTATTTCCGAGGTTTTAAATATGAGCAATAGACCACAACTCCCCACAGCCTTCCTTGATAGGATGAGACAACTGCTTGGGGATGAATTCGACAGATTCATAGATTCTTACGATGAGCCCGCACTTCGCGCCCTAAGGATTAATCCCCTTAAGGTAAATGCGGCCGAGACTAAGACATTGTTATCCGAACTATACTTAAATAACGGGGCGAACTGTGAAGACCGTGATATATCTAACGTTCCCTGGTGTAACCTCGGATACTATTTCGGCGATGATTTAAGACCCGGAATTCATCCTTATCATGCTGCAGGCACCTTCTATATTCAGGAACCGAGCGCAATGTTACCCGGAGAACTTGCCCATATAGCAATTAACAGGGTTATCAGAAAGAAAGGCTTTGTAAGGGTACTTGATATGTGCGCCGCTCCCGGCGGTAAATCCACTCATGTTGCGGGATATATAGGTAATAAAGGGATACTTGTTGCCAATGAACCCGTACCGACACGTGCTAAGATCCTGTCACAGAACATCGAGCGAATGGGGCTTACGAACACTTTGGTATGCAATGAGATGCCGGATAAATTAGCCTCAGTCTTCCCCGGATTTTTCGATGTAATACTAACGGATGTGCCTTGTTCCGGTGAGGGAATGTTCCGTAAAGACGATGTCGCAATCACGGAATGGTCCGAAGAAAACGTGGATATGTGTGTTAAGCGCGGGACAGAGATTCTTGATGCTGCGCATATTTGCCTTAAACATGATGGATGTATAATCTACTCGACATGCACATATGAACCTGCGGAGAATGAAGAAGCTGTTAAGCGCTTTGCAGATTCCCACCCGGGTTATTCAGTGGCCAAGGTCAGAGTGTCCGGTATCGAGCCGTCAGCCGACGGCACATATAGGATATGGCCCCATAAGCATAAGGGCGAGGGGCATTTTGCCGCTTTGATGACGACGGATGAGGATAGCGATTGGACAGGCGAATGTACGGATTCTCAATCTGTTTTAGATGAGGCTGTAAGAACGGAAGCAGACTCTGAAGCAAACACAAAGAACAGTAAGAGAGTTGCAGGCGCGTTCGTTTGTGATAAAAAGCTTTCGAAAGATGCGCAAAATCTGTTAAAGGAATTCTTCGCCGAGACTCTTACATCCAAAAGCTACGACTCGATAAACGGCGTGATGATTGCATTCGGAGACAATATTTACTGTGTTCCTGAAGAGCTGGTTTCATACGTAACTGCTTCAGACAGATCCAGATCACTTCGAATAGAACGTCCGGGACTTCATATAGGAACGCTTAAGAAAGGCCGCATAGAGCCTTCCCACTCTCTTGCTCTTGCCTTATCACCGGGAATGTGTGTTAATGAGGTTATGCTTAAGGCTAGGGATGAGCGGGTTATTAAATACCTGCAGGGTGAGAGCATAAGTTGCGATCCTTCTCTTAAGGGATATGCCGTAGTATATGTCGACGGCTACAGTATAGGATGGGGCAAGGCATCGGGTGGAGTACTTAAGAATCACTATCCCAAGGGCCTTAGATATCGTCCTTGACATAAGCGCTCCTAACATATAGAATAACATTCGGACGTTTTAAATAGGACGTCCGTTATATAGGCAGAAGTGGTGGAATTGGCAGACGCGCAGGCTTCAGGTGCCTGTGGTAGCAATACCGTGTGGGTTCAAGTCCCATCTTCTGCATACGGAAACGGGCAAGCATCAAGCTTGCCCGTTTTTGTATGCAGAAGATACCGGAATATGAATCCAATTTCCGTTTGCGAACGCAGTGAGGAAACGGTTGGCTTGGCGTCCTGCGCCAAGCCGGTTCAAGTTCCATCACTATTATTGTCCGCCATATCTTATCGATGCGGAGCTACTCTTGGGCTCGTAGAAGAAGCCCTTGGTTCTTTCCTTACGGCTGCCTTCCGGAACGGTTGAAGGCGGAACAATATTTAAGTTCTCGCCCTTAATAGACACAATGTAGTCCGTATCACCGCCGACAGATATATCTGAAGGTTTAACAAATTCAAGGCCGCTTAGATCAAGCTTACCCGGATTGATAATCGTTAGAGTCTCTGTTTCGCCTGCCTTAAGTGTTATTCTTCCTGATATACTCAGGTCATGTCCGGCACAATCCACGGTGAAGTCTTTGTTAATCTCCATATCAATCTTGGCATTGGCATCTGCCGAAAGCGTAATTGTACTGTTAAGCCCGATAGTCTGAGACACCAACATGTCGTACTCATCACTGCCTTTACTTACTTCTTTCTCTTCCTCATCCTCCGCGGAATCGGCTTCTGCTACAGGCTCTTCGGAGCCGTCATATTTAATATCGTATCTTAACAGTCGTGAAGAGAACTTATACTCTCCTACCCACAGATGTCCGTGCGAATATGCCAGATATGTGGGTTTGAATATACTTCCGTCTGTTGCAATACTGTGGAATGCATCTCTTTGTACGCCGTTTTCTTTCGTTAATACCAAATAATTATCTAACGCTCCCATAACGTCATAGTCGGAAAACTCTCTGTCGGCTATCGCTGCATCAAGCGAATCCCATACTCTGATTTCATTCTGATCGGCAGCCAAAAACTGCCCGTTAGGCAGAAGTATCGAGCCTCGCACAACCTCGAAATCCGGACGATCTCCCGGCTTAAAAGGTCTGCTCGAATCACTGAAAACCTCTCCGTAAAGGCTTAAATCCGATACATTGTATATATAGACTCTTCTGTCTTCCTCGCTGGCCGCAGTCAGATATTTTCCGTCAGTGTTTAAATCGGATATATAGCCGGCATCTGTCTGAGCAATGGCATTATCAAACGAAGACGCAGCGTCAGATAACGGAAGCTTGAATAACTTCTTATCCGCCTGCGAGTACAGGATGAATCCCTCATCACAACCCACTGCTTTCGAACTGTTTCTGCCTATACAATGTTCAAATTCAATCCTCTTATCATACAGTTCGCCGTTAAGAGGAATCTGATTCCATACAAGCAGTGACGAATCCGTAAGGACTAACATCCTTCCGTACTTATCCACGTCAACATCTATCGGTGTATCCCATTCCGGCAGGAAATGATACAGAAAATCGGGTATTGCGTTTTCACTGTCTGGAAAAGTCTTATAAATGCCGATAATTCCGTTAAAGTCATCAATGAATACAAGACTGGTCCCATCTGTTGCGGGATTGGGATTCTGATATTCTCCTCTTAAAACACTCATGCTCCTGACATTCTCATCGGCCCCTATGAATCCAATCGGAGACATGTAATTATCCTTGGTTATCTTACCGTCATATATAGCCACAAGTCCGCTGTTGTAATATACGGCATAGGTCCTTCCGTCCACATATAGCATTGTACTGTTATCACCCGGGCGGAAGTATTCCATATTCGTACTTAGAGTAACAGCACTTTTCTCATCTTCACTGTCTATCAGGCCATCATATATATGCATACTTTCATCGTTGAATGCAATCGCATACAGATCACCGTCAATTATCTCACCTGCAATCTGAAGATCTATATTAAAATCCGGCTGTTTATCTTCCGTAGGGTAATGCAGCCATACATGTGCTCCCGGAGTTCCGTAATCATATTTACCATCCCATCCCATATTGTGGTCACCTATGAGAAGATAATCCCCGTCACATATAATGGTTCTGGGCGTTCCGCCTGTTTTAATAACATAATCGGCGTATCCGCCGGATATGGCAGAATCCACATCATTCCAGAAAGCGACCTCACCTGTGTTGGTAGATGTCGCAATAAGCCTCGTTCCGTCACTCCATGTCTCCCAAGGCCAGTTAAGATCACTTGCGGATGTCATGGCTGTTATAACATGATCTGCAGGTGTTCCGTTCTCAGTCGGCACACTGTCCCAGACTAACAGACGGTTATTATTTGCATCCGATACAATCAGCCTCTTACCGGCAAATGTGACACCCACAGGCCAGCTGAGCTGGTCCGTATCATATCCCGCTGTAAATGTAGTAAAGTCCTTCTGTCCGAGTACCACATCAGCCTGTACATTGCCGGTCGGAATACTGTTCCATACAAGCACTCTGTTATTCCATGTATCGCACAGAACAAAATGTGTCCCATCCGTTGCCAGACCATTGGGATGATTTAACTCCTTCGCACCATGTTCAGCCGTAAATGAAGACATTATGCAATCAGCACGCATATCCCCGTTGTACTTCTCAGGTGCATCCACAGGGTCCGTAGCAGTCGCATAATCATCATGATTAACGTCCACCGTGATTACATAACCCTCGTTATTTATCCAATATTCTATGATATTTTCATCCTTTTCCGGTGCTTCAATGACATTCTTGGCTGCACCCGATGCATTATTATCCTGTGCTGCTTCCTCTCCCAAATTGCTGTCCGCAGGCATCGCTTCCTGTTTACCGCAGCCTGATAATATCGACGTAAGAACCATTGCTCCAAGTGCCATAGCTGATATACGTCTTATTCTCTTTATTCTCTTACTCACTTTGACATATCTTTCTCTCATATCCCATCCTCCGTGAAAGGGCACCTTGAATCAAGAAGCCCGATATACAGATATTTTCTTATATGGAAGAAGCATATTCAATAAGTCTGAGGGATAGTATAAGTAAAACAATCTTCAAATAATTAACTCGTGAATTAATAAATTGTCATCCGTCCACGATTGCATATTTACGCTGATTCATATAAAGGATATAATGAGCCTATGCATAATAAGAAGATAAACAGAGTTTGGAACAACATCATAGCGATTCTGGTAATAGGCTTAAGCTTCTTATGGACAGGTTCAGCCTTCTTATCATGGGTATATAACGTAGCTGCCTTACTTGAGCCGATAAACCGCATAGACTTATTGGAACTGTTAACAGAGGGTGTGGGCTATGTATTCCAGGCACTTGGTATACTTATCTTCTCTTTGTTTATCAAACACTACTTAATCTCAACCCGCGTTGTTCACTCGGCTGACATTCTGCTAAAGGCAACGTTTTTAATTGTTAGTCTGACCGATGTTATGATTACATTCATATGCATGAATACGGCAGTTCTTTCCACAGCACTTATATTCGGATATATCCAGAACATCCTGCACGGGATAATAGCCGCCATGTACATATACATGCTGACACTGTATGTCGAGATTGGCAGACGAGGCATAGTATTCGGTGTCGGTTACTCCATAGGCTCAATCGGTTCGTATCTTATCTCACTTATTAACAGCGGCAACTTCCTAAGAGACATCCGCTGCATACAGATATATATAACCGTCACGGTTGTGACCATTATTCTTATTTATACATGCATATTCACTGAGGCATCGGCCGTATATAAGATCTTTACGGGCAAAGCAGATGCGCCTGACAATCCGGCAGACGAGGCTGACATACACAACGTAGCGATTCATATAATAGTTCTTGCCACAGCAGTAGTAATCTTATTAAGTCTGGTTAAGGGCTTAGGATTCTATTTCGATTTCTCGGATGTGTGGACAGGCGGTATGTCACTTGAATATACGAGGATGTATTATGCCATCGGCTTATTATTGGCAGGAATAATTAACGATATTAACCGCAGATGGGGCGGAATCCTCTGTGTTGCCGCACTTGTATTCCCGTTTGTACTGATTCTTCTTAACAGTGCATCCGTAAGCGGAACGGTTCTGTGGATAATCAACTATTCTATTACCGGCTTATATGTCGTATACCGCGTACTGTTATTCTCCGACATAGCGTGGGAATCTCTTATATATAAGCCATTATCCAAAGGTAAGAGTCTGTTATTTATCGCTCCCTTCGGATTAATGTTTGGCAGAATTGGCGATTTCATCAGTACAGTCATAGGAATTAAGTTATCTTCATCACCTATAATCCTTAATTCAATTACGGCAATTATATTCGTCATTACTGTCATCGTATTCCTTGCTTTGTTTACAAGGTTATATCTTGGCGAGATGGCTATGCAGAGTAATAACTTCTATGCAGAGATGGCTTCAAATGAACAGTCAGCTAATAGCGAAACATCCATCGGCTTCTCAGACTATTACGGACTAACAGACAGAGAGATGCTGGTGTTATATCATATAACCAACAGACTTACCAACAAAGAAATAGCCGCAGAGCTCTTCGTTCAAGAGTCAACGGTTAAGTATCACGTCAAGAATATCCTTCGTAAAACGGGCTGTTCCAACCGCAAAGAATTGCTTGCTTTGTATGAAGGATACAAGCACTGAGATATTGTATTAATTTTCTTTAAATATGTATTGACATGCCACGTCTAAAAGTGGTAATATAGCAAGGCAGTCGTGAAACGGCAGCGGGCGGAAGTGTCGGAATTGGCAGACGAGCAAGACTAAGGATCTTGTGGCAGCAATGTCGTGTGAGTTCAAGTCTCATCTTCCGCATAAATAAAGGGTAGTCCACTGGACTACCCTTTATTTATACGGAAGATATATGTACGAGAACTCAAGGACGTTTACGAACGCAGTGAGGAAACGGCAGGCTTGACACACAGTGTCAAGCTAGTTCAACGTCTCATCATAGAATTATGCGCAAACTACTAATCTTACTATCAACTGCATTAATCTTAACCGGGTGCGGTGCCGCCGCAAATAGGGAGGCCCTTAAGCAGGCATCCGAGACTTCCGGTGTGCAGGAATCCAAGGCCACGGAATATGGCGTGATCGGTGAGGCCGGAGCCCCTTCGGATGAATCTCTTCCTGAGATTCCCTATGTCGATTATTCGGATGAATTATTCGATGATACAATCGTTGCTCCCGATGATGTGGTTGTTGACCTGCCGGATGCGGAGAATGATAAAGATCTGATCTACTATAACGGTGTGTATTTCCACAAATCCCTTCCCCAGAGCATAAGAAATGCTTTCTTTAAATACTATCTTATGGAGCCCAAACAGGTAAGGGAGACCCTTAATGAGTACGGTCTTATGATCGTCGTAGATAAGGACGGGACCTATACCGGTGGCCATGCCGGCTTATACTACGCCGAAGCAAGGATCCTTGCCATCAACGGCTCAAGCGAAAGCAAGATTGCCATGTCTGTTAACCACGAACTGGGCCATTGCGTTGATTCCCTTATCGGCGAGATCGTAGGTATTCCTATAGATGAAGATATATACTGGCTAGGAATATCCAACAGCGAAGAATACACTGATATTTTCTATGATGAATATGCAGACTCGGGCTTCCCTGATTGGAATAATTACAGTAGTTTTGAGTTCTTTGCAGAGACATACAGATATGTCATAGAAGACAACACATACATGCTTAATAAGGTCCCGCAATCAGCCGAATATGTTCGCAAGACCATCAATCATTACTTCGGTTCACCCGATGAGCCGATATACCCCGAATATTAAAAGACCGACAGTGATATGTACCCAGAATTCTGGACACATATTTATGAACTAGGCTGAACACATGGATGCTATCCTGTATTGTACAGGTGGCATCCATTTTGTTTTTGCCT
>CACYWQ010000031.1 GCA_902778165.1 uncultured Lachnospiraceae bacterium | reverse complement strand
TCCTTAGGCAAGAAAGATGGCCGTCCGGTTTCGGGCGGCGATTTGGAAAGGGAAGGGAGCGGAGGGCCATGTCGCGAAGGACACCGGCGAAGCGGAAGGGTGGTCCCGCCGTGGGCCTGCTCCTGCTGGCGGCCGGTGCTTTTATGCTGTTATATTTTATTCATGGTGTGATGGCCTTCTTTGGATATGCTACTCCCGTGGAACGCGAATTTTTGCGGCGGAAAACCGATGCTGCACTGGAGAAGAGATACGCGGGGCATGATTTTACGGTTGAGATGAACTCAGGCTGGGGCGAGTATGGATATTACAAGGGAATGACTGCTACGGATGAGAACGGGATCGAATTTATGGTGCAGTGGATCGATGGCGAACTGGATGATCGTTACCATGAGGAGTGGAATAAATTCTATTACGGGGAGAAGCTCGTGGAGTATCAGAACAGCCTCAGGGATGAGCTTTTCCCGCAGATACCGTATGTGGACACTTATGAATACTCTGCGGATGAAACATATCATTTCTTCAGAGGGCCTTATAAGGAAGTCTTCTTTGAGAACATGGATGAGGCTATAGAGGGCAGCAAAAGCAACCGTTTTGACACATATGTCACTTTTAAGGGGATAGATCTGTATAAGGCGGATGATGATGAGATCGAGCGATTTGCAGATTCAATGGCGGATTCGCTTATGTGGCTGTATGATGAGACCGGGTATCATTCTATACGGATCAATGACTTCTCTTACAGTGTGGCCGATGAAGACGGAGACGGGGTTAAGAACAAGGATGAACTTACGGATTCGATAATAAAAGATATAGAGCGCGCCAGGAAACGTGAAGAGAGAAACAATAGACTATAGACTATAGACGATGGACTATAGATGACAGATAAAGGAGTGTGGGCGCTTGGCGCGTAAAAAACGTCAGTCGCCCGCATTTTAAGCTAATTGCTTGAGAAGATGGAATATTTGAGTTGGAGGAGATTATGAGCAAGATTGAATTGATAAATGCATCATGTGCGGATCAAACTGTCGATGCAGTGGTAAATGCGGCTAATGATAGATTACGTGCAGGCGGAGGAATATGTGGGGCCATATTCAGAAAGGCGGGAATGCAGGCTCTTACAGATGCCTGTAGTAAGTATAATACACCGCTAAAGGACGGAGATGCAGTCATTACCCCGGCATTCAATATGACAAATGCAAAGGCAATAATTCATGCGGTTGGTCCTAATTTTGCCGTAACGCCAAAGGCATTTAAGGAGCTGTTTGACGCATATTACAACTCGCTGGTTGTTCTTATGGAAAACAATTACCATAGCATATCGTTTCCGCTAATCAGTTCAGGTATATTTGGCGGAAAACTGGATAAACCGGTGGCAGAGTCTACAAAACAGTGCGTAAGGGCATACAGGAAGTTTATTACGGATTATCCGGATTATGATGTGGACGTCAAGCTGTGCGCTTTTTTGCCGCCTGAGATGATTGAAGCACAGAAAGAATATGATAGTTTCAGTCTGTGTGTGGATTAAAGGAGCCTTGTGAATATGATGGAGACGTTTTATTACATTGTTGAGAGTATCGAATCGGACTACGCCAATTTGCGTAGGACAGATATAGAATCCGATGATCTGAAGTTGGTGGCCAGAGCGCTTCTTCCGCCTGAGATCACGGAAGGGACAAAACTTAAATACGAAATGATGCAGTACTCGATCATCGGGTAAAGAAGATATAAGTCGAAGGAGGGGGACTGAAGTCAGTCGCCCTCTTTTTATATGGTATAATGAATAACATATATGGCGGCCAAAGTGTTGGATGGTGTATAATGGCAGAAGGTATTTAGATCAGTCTGGAAAGGGACAGCAATGGATAAGGACATAATAGCAGAGAGCATTGACAACGGAGTCGGCCAGTTTGCGGCAGAGGCAAGTGTCATAATTGATGATGAGGTTGCGTTGTTTGATCTGTCAGATTATCCTGAGGAACAGCAAGAACTCATTAAGGAGTGCAACCGAAGGATCGAAGAGGCGAACAGTAAGTACAGGATAGCCAAGTTCAGAGAGGATATGTTTGCCAAAGGAATGAAGGCAGGAATGTATTTCTGCACCTTCGACCGTAATGAGAACATGCTTAGCTTCGAATTCAATGACGAGACCAGGCAGATGCTTGGATATGATGGACTTGAGGATCTGCCTAATGAATTCGACAGTTGGGTGAAGACTCTTGTGCCGGAAGAAAAAGATGGCATCGTCAAACTGTTCTGGGATTCGGTGCGCATTCACAGACAACTGCCGGATATCACCCATGCCACATATCGTATGCAGAAGAAAGACGGCAGCATCATTTGGGTCACGGGAGCGGGAAGATTCATACGACGACCGGATGACGGTTCACTTGAGATATACATGGGCTGCTATCGAGATATTACGGCGCAGCAGGAACTGGAAGAGTATTTAAGGATTATCGAGGCAATCGGCAAAGTCTTTAATTTCTCGTTATTCATTGATGTAAACGATATGAGTTATCGTATGATCAGCGCCAATGAATATGTGGAAATGGTTCCTAAGGATCCGGATGCTATCAGGTTTCTTAAGAATAATGTGGATGCTTCAGTTGCCGAGAGTTTCAGGGACAGCCTGTATGAATGGCTTGATAAGGATAAGATTATAGCAGCCGTTGAAGAACACGGCTCGTCTACTATGGAGTTCTACAGTGAGAGTGCGAACCGATGGTTTGAAGGCATCTTCATGGTCGGTGACCGCAAGGAAGACGGAAGCCTTGCGCACATAGTATACGGCTGTATGGATACCACGGATGCCAAGCTGCAGAATCTGGAACAGCAGCAGAAGATATCCGAGTTCGAACTTGAGATTTATACGGATTCTCTTTCGCATATACGCAACAGACGCTTCCTTGATGAGAAGCTTATCTATGAGCCTTGCAAGGCTGTAGTCATGGCTGATATCGACCTGTTTAAAGAGGTCAATGATACGGCCGGTCATCAGGGCGGAGATGAAGCGATTCAGAAAGTCGCAGCGATGCTTGAGCAATCAGTCCGTAAAGAGGATGTGGTCCTGCGTTACGGCGGCGATGAATTCATGATGGTATTCTTCGATATTACCGGGGAAGATCTTAAACACAAGCTCTCAACCCTTAAGTCTGAGGCAAGGAAGATCGTGATTGATAATCACCCGGAAGTAAATATTACCATGAGTTTCGGAGGTGCGCTTGGAACTGAGCTTGTTAGTAATCTGATAGGAACCGCGGATAAGGCATTGTACGAATCCAAAAAAACGCGAGACACTTACACAGTGATTAAGATCTGATTTCCGATTTCCGGGATATTAGCAAGACCAATGCTTAAGAAGTAGAATCTGACCTTGTGGTGGCACCCATTGATTTGAGTTGTTGCTTACGTTCATACATCATCTGATCGGCTCTTTTAAATACATCGTGAACAAGCTGATCAGAAGGTGTTAATGTAGAGTAACCCAGCGAGACGACCACTTCGTCTCTGGTGATGTTGTTCTCCACTTCGCGGTTAAAGTCTTTGATGACATCCATCATCGTATCGTAGCCCTTCTCTTGGAGAATGACTGCGAATTCATCTCCGCCGATTCTGTAAACAGCTCCGTGAGTGAAGTGTCTGCAGATCATCTCACTTGCATCCCGGATAAGCTTATCTCCGGCAGCGTGTCCTAACGTATCGTTGACATGCTTAAGTCCGTTGATATCACATACGACTATAGCCAACTTAGTAAGAGTGTTGTCGCGTATCATCTGATTAAGAGAAGCTTCGGCGTCAGAATATGCATGTTTATTACGTATGCCTGTTAATGAGTCTGTGTTGGCCATGCTTTGGAAAGTTCTTGTGTTCTCTTTCTCAGCTTCAAGGTCCTTAATGGACAGATCCTTAAACATAAATATCAAGGTTAAGAAGAAGATGACCGAGAAGATTAAAGTGAATGCTATCTGTCTGTAACTTAAGGTCTGACTTTCTTCGCTGATGCTTCGGATTCTGTCATGTATCACGCTCTCACGTATTAATACCACCATCATCCAGTCTGTATTATCTACCGGAACATAGCACAGAGTCTCAGCCACACCGTTAGCGGTAAATGTTATGCTTCCTTTAACGGCATTCGAGAAATTCTCATGATTTAGATTCCACTCGCCTTCGGGTATAACGTCCTTAAGCATATCAAAGAGGTTGTGCTTGGAAATATAGGGTCCAAGCTCCGTATCAGAAAGATTCTCGCCGCTTTTGCTGTATATACCGAAATATGTTCTTCCCTCATCATCAAAAGCAAGGAGATCGACTATTTCTTTGATGTCTATCTGAACAAAACTTGCCTTATACTGTTTGCCGACTATCCTAAGATTCGGTGTAGGAGCAGCCAGACATAACAGTTTGGAAGAACCATAGAGCGATACCGTACTTACACATTTATCATCCATCACATCGGAAGAGAGGAAAGGATGCCTGCTTCCACCGGTATAGGTCGTATACTGTGTATGGACTACATTATCTACATCTACCAGTGCGAAACGGTCAAGAGATAACAGGGATTTGATATTACCGAGTGTGTCACGTAACTCATTGTTATTAGTTATTCCCTGTTCATTAATAAAACCAACGGCTTTCTCCATCTGGACAAAGTTATGTTCTATCAGACTTGTGACAGTTTTGGCACGGCGATCCGCCATTGCCTCAAGGTAAAATGAGCTTACTTCAGAAACTGCATCATCCGTTGCCTTAATTACCTGCCTTGAGGATACAAAGGTATTAAATGTGACCATAGCAAGCAGCAGGATGCCGCCTATGATCGCTGTAAGTATGATAGTTTTTCTTGTAATCCATATTCTCATCAGTCATCACCATACAGCAGCGCAAGCATTGTGGCTGCATCCTCTTGATATATTACTGTTGTTATCTCGTCTGTCTTCTCTTTGAATAACTCCCCCGGCATATTACCGTCCGCTATCTTAACCGCTATCTGAATGGTATCGAATCCGATGGAATAGCAATCCTGAACGCCGAGGCAGTATATAACTCCGTCCTTAAGATAATGCAGGGCTTCCTGGTCATGATCCATACCAACTATGACGGCATGGCTTCCCTGCTCCGTGATAGCTCTGGCTGCACCGACGGGATTACTCATATTACAGCAGATGATTCCGTCAAGATCCGGATGTTTGGCAAGGATATCAAGTGTAAGTTGATAAGCCAGAACAACGGAATCCATATCATATTCAGTGGCAACGATCTCCATATCGGGATATTTGGCGATAGTATCCTTGGCTCCTCTTGCTCTGTCTTCATGGCAGGGAGCTCCGAAACTACCCACAAGGATTGCGACCTTGCCCTTATAGTCTAACTTCTTGCACAGGGCTTCGGTTAGATCCGCTCCGTCTTCATAGTTATGCGTATTTCCGACATAAGCTATCCTCTTGCATCCGGGCGCCGCATCTGAACTTGAGAATGTCATTATCTTAGTGCCGTCCTCTACCAACGAATCAAGAAGAGGAGAGATGATATCCTCATCGGCAACATCCACACCTATTACATCGTAATCTTTATTCTTGGCATCAAGTAATTTCTTGGTCTGATCGGAAGCTGATGCTGAGGGTGGTGCCATATATTCATATGTAATCTTAATTCCCTTATCAAGATACTGCCTCTGGGCATCTTCCATGCCAAGGGCAACGGCATCCCACCATGGGTGGACCGTCTTATATGTGAAATAGAAATTATAATGATTCTTCTTTGGCGTGTAAGAATCAAGCTTATGATTAAAATCTACGGCACTGTGAACTGAAGCGTGCGCTTCATCATCTGATGGATTGGCAACAGTATCCGTAATGGAATTATCACTATTATTTGTATCTGAAATTACCGCAGAACAGGATGTCAGGGCAAAAGCCGAAATAACCGCGGTTAATGATATGCAGATTCTTCTTATAAACACCCTCATAAGTCAATCCTCCAAACGCTTAATCCATTTTACTACCAATCCGAAGTTTTATCAACATGGCGTGTGGAGTGGTGTGCGTGGCAGGTAGACGGAGAGTATGGATAGGCAAAATAAAGGGCGGCTTATGCCGCCCCCTGTTCTAATATCCTATTTCCTTAAATACCTCATCCATAAGTTCCGCGTTTTTGATTGAGAACTCAGATGAAACATAAGGTTTCACTCTTTGTTTTCAGATATAAGATATGTCATTTTTTGTCATTGATGATTAAAGGATGTGATATAATGAGATTTGTTGAGTCAATACGCTTGAGTATATATGGCAATTTGACAAAGAAAAACGTGAAAATTTATATAAAAATGAGAGGGAATGAAACATGAAAGAATTTATCGGATCATTAAGGGGCAAGATAGTGATTGCCGCGGTAGCTGTGGTGATCATAGTTGCCGTGATCATTGCTATTTTTGCTCGCAAAGACAGTTACAGAACCATTGCGGTGGAGAAGTTAACAGGAACTGTAGCGGTGGCAGGAGAGAAGAATAACGGTCAGGCTTATGTGGGACAGCGATTCTACAGCGGTGATGATGTTACGGTGGCTGATGAATCCGACCTTACAATGTGTATGGATCAGGATAAATATGTATATGCCGATGCGAAGACGCATTTTGTTCTTCAGGCATCTGCTGCAAGTGAAGACAGCAGGATAAGCATATATCTTGATGAGGGATCCACCCTTCATGAGCTTAAGAGTAAGCTTAAGGATAATGAAAGCTACGAGGTTGATACGCCTTCCTCTACTATGTCGGTAAGAGGAACTACTTTCAGGGTGTCCGTGGTTAAGGGAACCGATGATATGGTATATACGTTGACTGAGGTTGATGACGGTGAGGTCGTTGTGCGTCTTAAGTCAACAGACGGAACATATAACGGTGTTGAGAAGAGTTTTACGCCTGGACAGAGTGCGCTTGTCAGGGCAAATGATAAGATTTCTGAGTTTGTCACATCAGATATGATATCCCCGGACGGACTGTTAAGCAGCGATTCGTCAGATCCGGAGGTGTTAGTTCTGTCTTATGATGATATGTCTGACGGCGGAGTTGACAGGATTGAGGAGCTGATTGCAGGCGTAGATAAGAAGATCAAAGAGGATGCCGAAGCAGCCAAGGCAGAAGAAGAAGCCAGAAAGGCCGAGGAAGAAGCGGCAAACGAAGCTGAGAGCGTGGAAGAAGAGACTCAGTCAGAAGAGCCCGTAGCAGAAGAGACTGAGGCGTCTGATACCGCGGCAGAGGCAGAACAGCCCGCAGAAGCAGCACAGGCAGTGCAGACAAGCGGTTCGGATGTTGATGCAATTGCCGCATATGCCGCATCACTTGGATATGCTGTATACAAATACCCGAGTGATGGAAGAAACGGATTCTTATGTTCATATTATGGTTATTCGAAGGGCAAAATATATAATTCTCAGGCAGAAGTGACAGCTGATGCAAGCGGCCCTGTGATGAGATATGTTTCCGTTAGTTTCACTACATCCGACTTTGTGACAATAACAGAAGAGTCTGCAAACCTTACCGACTATAACAATCCGATGGCTATGTTTAATACAATTGTTGCCCCGCGTCCGTATACAGGCTTAGATTCTGCATATCAGCTGTTATCGGCCGCCAAGGCAAGTTATTAATTTATGGAGGAAAATATGGTTAAACATGTGATTCTGTGGACACTTAAGGATGAATATTCCGGCGTGGAGATTGATAAGATCAAGGCGGATATTAAGGCAGGTCTTGAAGGACTTAAAGGTCAGATACCCGGACTTGTGGAGATTAAGGTCAACACCAAGCCCCTTGCAAGCTCTAACTGTGACCTTATGCTTGACTCTTTGTTTGATAACGAGGAGTCCCTTAAGGGTTATGCGGTTCATCCCAAGCATGTAGAAGTGGCTGACGGTAAGGTCAGACCTTACACGGCAAGCCGTGTTTGCATGGACTACGAAGTGTAGTTGATTACGGAGGGTTATAGATATATGCCTAAGGGAGCCAATCAGAAGCTTAAACTGTATTATTTAAGTCAAATCATGACGCAGAAGACGGATGATGATCATAAAATCACGATGCCGGAGATTCAGAAGGCGTTAGAGGCTTACGGCGTGACCGCGGACAGAAAGAGCCTCTATGATGATATTGAGGCATTAAGGGTCCTTGGAATAGACGTGATTGGTGAGAAAGAAGGCCGTAATTACTATTATTATGTGGGCAGCAAGAAATTCGAGATTGCCGAACTTAAGCTGCTTGTGGATGCGATTCAGTCCTCAAGATTCATAACGGAGCGTAAATCCACCGAACTTATCCGCAAGATCACAAGTCTTGCAAGTGATTATGAGGCATCGCAGCTTAAGCGTCAGGTCATGGTCCAGGGCAGAGTTAAGACCATGAATGAGAGTATCTACTACTATGTGGATGATGTGCATCGCGCAATCGCGCTTAACAGGCAGATAAGCTTCGAATACATGCGCTGGACCAAAGATAAGAAGATGGAACCGCGTCATGATAAGCCCTATGTGATGAGTCCCTGGGCACTTACCTGGGATGATGAGAATTATTATCTTATCGCCTATGATGAAGAAGCGGGCAAGATTAAGCATTTCCGCGTGGATAAGATCAAGAACGTCAGGGTCCTTGATAAGAAGCGTGAAGGACGCGATGAATTCCGCGAGTTTAACATTGCTAAGTATGCCAAGATGAGTTTCGGAATGTTCGGCGGACAGGAGATGAAGGTTAAACTTGCATTTCAAGATGATATGGTCGGAGTATTTATAGACCGATTCGGCAAGGATGTAACGATAACTCCTTATACGAAGAAGGGCTGGTCAGAGATAAGCGTTGATGTTGCGGTAAGTGATCAGTTCCTAGGCTGGATATTCGCCCTTGGACCGAAGGTTAAGATAATAGGCCCTGAGGCGGTCACTAAGCGCTTCGCAGAAGAACTGGATGCGCTTAAGAAGTTGTATAAATAACGTGTGATTAAAGACACCATGGATATCAATGTACGTGTGATCAAGAGCGGACGCAGAACGATCTCACTTGAGGTAACTCCCGATTGTGAGGTTATACTTCGGGCAAACCGCTTGACTTCAAGGAAAGAGATAGAGCGTTTCATAGACAGTAAGGCCGATTGGATCAACCGCAATGTGCGTAAGGCTATGAAACTAAAAGAAGAGCGTGACAGGGCCATAAGTGCCGGCGCCAGGTTGTTAAATGATGAGGAGATTGCGGCTCTTAAGCGTAAGGCCTCTAAGATAATCCCCCTAAGGGTTAAGCATTATGCCAATATTATCGGTGTTGAGTACGGCAGGATAGTCATTCGATACCAGAAGACCAGGTGGGGAAGCTGTTCCGGTAAGCATAATCTTAATTTTAACTGTCTGCTTGTCAATGCGCCGGATGAAGTGCTTGATTACGTGGTGGTGCACGAACTGTGTCATATATTGGAGATGAATCATTCACCTAAGTTCTGGGAAGAAGTTAAGAAGGTGATTCCTGATTATAAGAAACACCGCAAATGGCTTAAGGATAACGGCGAGAGTCTGCACATGGTACAAGCCTAAATACTATTGCATATAAGCACAAAACAAAGTAAAATATTCACATGATTATGATATGGAAGCCTGATATACGGGCTTAAGAAGGAGGTTTTTAGTAATGGCAGGATTTATGGACAGCGTTAACAAGGGACTTGCAACGCTTAACGTTAAGACATCCAATCTTATGGAGACATCCAAGATTAAGACTGCGATAACCAACAAGGAGAATGAGATCGCTTCACTTAAGAAGTTGATCGGTGAGACAGTATATCTTAATCGTGCCAATTTTACAATGGATATGATCAAGGAGCAGCTTGACGGTATTGAGGAGAAGGTTAGTGCAATAGAGGACCTTAAGAAGCAGATGGCTGCACTTGAAGAGAACGAGAAGAATATATTAGGCGGCGGCGCAGGCGGTGCTACTGCCAAGGTATACTGTTCACAGTGTGGCGCTCCCAATGAAGCAGGCAGTAAGTTCTGTGAGAAGTGCGGAAGCAAGCTCGCTGAATAGTTATATTGATCAATTAAGCATATGGGGAGTCGGAGATTGCCTCCGGCTCCTTTTAAGATTAGCGGATAACCACGTATGAAGTGGGATGATAAATATGAGTAATAATACCAACAATAACAACGAATTGGTCCAAAGAGAGAAAACTATAATTAAGACAAGTCTTGTCGGTATAGCTGCCAATGTTATACTGTCGGGACTTAAAGCGATGGTAGGATTTGTGTCAGGATCCATTGCCATTATATTGGATGCGGTTAATAACTTATCGGATGCGTTATCATCCGTAGTGACCATAGTCGGTACATATCTTGCGGGTAAGAGACCGGATAAGAAGCATCCTCTCGGACACGGAAGAATAGAGTATTTAAGTGCCATGGTAGTGGCGGTAATCGTATTGTATGCCGGTATTACCGCATTTATTGAGTCGGTCAAACACATTATTAATCCGACGGTGGCTCAATACGATACTCCTTCGCTTATTGTGATCATGGCGGCGATCATTGTTAAGATTGCCCTTGGAACTTTCTATAATCGTATGGCACATGTTACATCCAGCGCTTCTTTGAAGGCTTCGGGCCAGGATGCGTTATTTGATGCCGTTATTTCGGTATCCGTGCTGGCATCGGCAATCGTATATATGACCAGCGGGATATCCCTTGAAGCTTATGTGGGAATAATCATTTCCATATTTATCATTAAAGCAGGTATTGAGATACTGTTGGATACCGCCAGTGATATTCTGGGAAGAAGAGCAGATCCGGAACTTACCAGGACTATTAAGGCCATTCTTAATGAAGAGCCTGAAGTAAGAGGTGCCTATGACCTTATAATCAACAACTATGGCCCTGAGAAGAACTATGCATCAGTGCATCTTGAACTTCCGGATACAATGACGGTTGATGAAGTTGATAAGCTTACAAGACACGTACAGAACAGGGTTTATTTGCAAACAGGTGTTATCCTAACGGGAGTTGGCGTTTATTCCTACAATACAAGCAACGACGAGGCCGCGCGAATACGTAATGCAGTCCAAGAGACCATATTGGCTCATGATTTTGCCTTGCAGATGCATGGATTCTATCTGGACATGGAATCCAAGGAGATGAGATTTGACGTGGTATTCAGTTTTGATATCGATTATGAGAAGGGCCTTGGTATTCTCTATGAAGATATGAGCCATAAGTATCCTGAGTATCAGGTGACAATATCGCCGGATGTAGATATATCCGATTGATAGTCGGGTGATCCTTGTGATATACTGATTTTTGGCACTGTTGACGGCAAAACGGGGGATTATATGAATTCGGAGAAGTCCGAGACCGTATACAAGAGAATAATACGCATTCTTATAGGCGTAACATGGCTTATTGCATTTATGGCCGGTTTGATATTTATATACGGGCAGTGCTTTGACAGGCATGATGTGCTGAGGGTCGGCGTATCCAATAAGATCAGTACAGATTGGTCATATACTTCCTCTAATGGAGGTTCCGGCACATGTAAGACTCCTGTAAGGGTTGAAATACCCATCGGAGCATCCATTGAATTTAACGGAACAATGCCTGAAGATATTACAGACGGAATGTATATGATAATAGCAGCCGGCCGCAATATCGCAATATATATTGACGGTCAGGCAAGATTGGTTCACACCCAGGCAGATTCCAAGATTCCCGGCAAGATAGTTAAGAGCGGATTCTTTCCCATACAGCTGTATGAATCGGATGCGGGCAAGCCTATTAAGATAGTTAAGGATGAGGCAGGGGCATATAACGGCTATTTAGGAGAGATCAGATACGGTGATTTGTACGCCGTGTGCAGATCCATAATGAGTGAGCACGCATTCAAATTCATCGCAGCGCTGTTATTACTTGTTATCTCGATAGGCGTGAGTGTCGGCAATATTCTTATAACCGCGTTTTATGAGATACATGATAAGGCACTCAGAATGCTTGCATACGGAATGCTTGCCATATCTGTGTGGATAATCACCGATTCATACATGTATCAGTTTGCTTTCGGTAATATTTATGTGGAAGGTACGGTCAGCTATATCATAGCGCCCCTTATACCCATAGCATTTATAAGATATATTAATGAACTTCAGAAGAGCCGCTATGAGAAACTCTATGCATTTGTCATAGCACTTCTTGTCTTGGACGAGTTGGTGACATGTTTTCTGCATTTTACCGATATTCTGTCATTTGAAAGAACACTCAAGGTCAGCAATTCCGCAGAAGTATCAGCTTGCCTTCTTATGGTTGTCTTATTCTACGTTGAGTACAGAAACGGTCATCTGAAAGAATACAAATGGGTGGCTACAGGTCTGGCCGGCCTGGTATTATCGGCAATACTTGAGATTATTTTTATTAATACGACTTTCCCCATATTCTCGGATCTGTGGCTGATCTTAGGTATATACTTCATGCTCATAACAGCCCTTGTACATACCGCAGGAGATATAATCAACAGAGAGAAGGAGAGACGTAAGGCCATTGAGGCCAGTATTGTCAAATCCAACTTCTTGGCCAATATGTCTCATGAGATCCGTACCCCGATCAATGCAATCATGGGTATGAATGAGATGATATTAAGGGAGAGCAGCGACCCTAATATTGCCGAGTATTCGGAACATATCAACAGATCCGGCAAGCTTCTGTTATCGATAATCGGTGATGTCCTTGATTTATCAAGGATTGAGTCAGGTAAGCTTAATATGGTCAACGGACCTTATAATATATCTTCTTTCATAAGTGATGTATATAATCTTATGAATCAGATGGCGGTTCCCAAGAACTTAGAGGTTAAGTTCGATGTGGATAAGGATATTCCGAGGGCATTCTTCGGAGATGAGAATCACATCAAGCAGGTAGTCATCAATCTTATCACTAATGCTGCCAAATATACCAAGAAGGGATTTATCGGGCTTAAGGCTTATGTGACCGATATCAAGGAATGCTATGATGAATTGACGGTATATAAGGTTGCCACCGTCAATATTGAGATAAGCGATTCGGGCATCGGTATCAAGAAAGACGACATCCCCAAATTGTTTAATTCATTTGAGCGAGTTGATGAGAAGAAGAATCGTAATATCCAGGGTACCGGCCTCGGACTGTCTATAGTTAAGAGTTTAACCGAAGCTATGGGCGGTAAGGTGGAAGTAAGAAGCGAATACGGTAAGGGCTCCACATTTATTGTAAGATTCCCGCAGAAAGTAGTCGATGAGTCGCCTGTAGGGGATGCATGGATGTCCATGGCGGAATATAAGGCCGGAGCTATGGAAAGAACCAGATATAAGGCAAGCTTCACGGCACATGATGCGCGAATCATGGCTGTAGATGATAACGGTTCCAACCTGATGATAATCAAGCAATTGCTTAAGGAGACGGGACTTGAGATAGAGCTTGTTGATAACGGCAAGGATGCCATTGAACTGGCTGATGAGAAACACTTTGATGTGATTCTCTTAGATCATATGATGCCGGAACCTGACGGTATTGCGGTACTTAAGGCGATTAAGAGTAATCCTCTGGGGATCAATAAGCTAACACCTGTTATTGTTCTAACGGCCAACGCTACCGAGAACAGCAGAGAAGAGTATCTAAGCGCCGGATTCAGCGATTATATCTCTAAGCCTGTGGACGGCAGGACATTGGAGAATATGCTCTATCAGTATCTGCCGCCATCTAAGGTTACGGATAATAGTATCGAACATAAGACGGCTTCTGCGACCTCTGCCCCTGTTGCTTCTGTTGCGGATAGTTCTAAATCAGGTGAGGGCAATGACTATAACGGTTTATTTAACAGGGAAGAATTTGCCAAGCTTGCCAAGGTATATGGCAATAAGGAATTTGCTTATGAGATAATGAGCAAGGTTGCACTGGATACGCTACAGTCTTTGGATAAACTCAAAGAAGACTTAGATACGGGTAATTACGGAGATTATGCCATAAGAGCTCACGGTATTAAAGGAATGATGGCTTCGGTATATTATGAGGCCCTACGTACCAGATCTTATGAGCATGAGATGGCAGCTAAGGAAGGCAGAATCGATTTTATTAAACAGGATTATGAAGGATACAGTACGGAGTGCAGGCAGTTCTGTACACTGATATTGGGAACGGAGTGATATGCGAATAGGAATGGGATATGATGTCCACAGATTAGTTCCGGACAGAGATTTGATAATAGGCGGAATCAAGATTCCGTATGAGAAAGGATTGCTTGGTCATTCGGATGCCGATGTATTGCTTCATGCAATATCGGATGCACTGTTAGGTGCAGCGGCTAAGGGTGATATAGGTAAGCATTTCCCTGATACGGATCCGAGATTTGCCGGTGCCGACAGCCTTAATCTGTTGGCTATGGTAGGTGCCATGCTTGAAGCCGACAGCTATATGATTGAGAATATTGATGCTACGATCATTGCTCAGGCTCCTAAGATGAGACCTTATATTGACAGAATGCGTGAGAATATCGCAGGAGCTCTGGGAATAGACGTCTCACAGGTGAGTGTCAAAGCAACGACGGAAGAGGGACTCGGATTCACGGGTTCCGGTGAAGGAATTGCAGCTCAGGCAATTTGTATGCTGACTAATCCGCGAGAATTTGCTACAATGGATGTCGCCGAATTGAATATGAAGGATCTAAACGGAACATTTGAGACGACCTTTACCGAAGGTGAAGGCTTAGAAGGCAGTACGGCTTCATGTGATGATTCGGCATGTTCGGCCTGTCCGATGAGTTCGGGTTGTGGCAAGAGAAATTAATTCAAGAATTAATTATTAGGAAGATAACAGCATGAGTTTCATTAAAACCGTCAAAGAAGAGATTAACTTAATTAAAGATAGAGACCCGGCAATACATAGCAATATGGAAGTCTTCTTATATCCCAGCTTTAAGGCCATGATGTATTACAGAGTGGCACATAAGCAGTATCTTAAGGGACATTATTTCTTAGCAAGGCTTATATCTCAGAAGGCTGTACGTAAGACCGGTATTGAGATCCATCCCGGTGCCAAGATAGGTAAGGGCTTCTTTATTGATCACGGTACGGGTGTGGTCATCGGTGAGACTGCTGAGATAGGTGATAATGTTACACTCTATCAGGGAGTAACATTAGGCGGAACCGGTAAGGAACAGGGTAAGCGACATCCCACCATCGGTAATAACGTAATGATAAGTACGGGTGCCAAGGTGCTTGGATCCTTTAAGATAGGTGATAACAGCAAGATCGGTGCCGGAAGCGTGGTCCTTGAGGAAGTTCCTGAGGGTTCCACTGTTGTAGGTGTGCCCGGTCGTGTGGTAAAATCATCAAGCGATTGCCTGCCTCAGGACAAGCTCGATCATGTACATCTTCCCGACCCTGTCAGAGAGGATATACGTAATCTTCAGATGGCCAATTCGGAGCTTATCAACAGAGTGCTTGAACTTGAGAGACAGCTTAAAGAGCAGAACAGAAAGAACAGTGATCAATAATGATCAGGAAATATTAAGGAAGGTAGAATACAGGTAGACAAAGGTGAAGTTATATAATTCCTTAACCAAGAGAGTAGAAGATTTTAAACCCAACGAAGAAGGCAAGGTATCGATGTATACCTGCGGACCCACCGTATATCATTTCGCACATATCGGTAATCTCCGCACATACATAATGGAGGATGTCCTTGAGAAGATCTTAAGATATTCGGGATATGACGTTAAGCGCGTTATGAATATCACCGATGTGGGTCATCTCTCATCAGATGCCGATACGGGCGAAGATAAGATGCTTAAGGGTGCTAAGCGTGAGCATAAGACCGTTATGGAGATAGCCAAGTTCTATACGGATGCTTTCTTTGCGGATTGCGCCAAGCTTAATATCAAGACTCCCGATGTCGTTGAGCCCGCTACCAACTGCATAACCGAGTTCATTCATATGATAGAGGTATTGCTTGAGAAGGGCTATGCATATAAGGCTGGCGAGAATATCTACTTCGATACCTCCAAACTTAAAGAATACTACGTATTCGGCGCTCAGAATGAGGAAGAGCTCATGGTGGGCGTAAGAGACGATGTATCAGAGGATACCAATAAACGTAACAGGAATGATTTCGTGCTCTGGTTTACGAAGTCCAAGTTCGAAGATCAGGCTCTTAAATGGGACAGCCCCTGGGGTGTAGGTTATCCCGGTTGGCATATAGAGTGCTCATGCATCAGCATGAAGCATCTGGGTGAATATATTGATATTCACTGCGGCGGTGTTGATAACATGTTCCCTCATCATACCAATGAGATAGCTCAGTCTGAGAGTTACATGGGTCATAAGTGGGTTAATTACTGGTTCCATGTTCACCATCTTAATGATGAGACGGGTAAGATGAGTAAGTCTAAGGGCGAGTTCTTAACAGTCAGCCTTCTTACGGAGAAGGGTTATGATCCGTTGGCGTACAGACTGTTCTGTTTACAGAGCCATTACCGCAAACCCCTCACTTTTTCATATGAATCCCTTGACCAGATGGCAGCTACATACAAGAAGCTTAAGAAGCGTATAGCTTCTCTGGCTGAAGACGGCGCCGTTGATGAGGCTGCGGTTAAGGAATGGCATAATAAGTTTGCGGAAGAAGTAGGCAGCGATCTTAATACTTCAATGGGTATTACCCTTGTATATGATGTGCTTAAGGCGGATGTATCGGATGCTACCAAGAGAGCGATTATAGATGATTATGATAAGGTGTTATCCCTTAATCTCTTGATTCCCGACGAAGAAGCACCCGCAGAGGTGGATTCGGAACTTGCGGCTTATGTTGAGAGCATGATCGCCAAGCGTAAGGAAGCCAAGGCCAATAAGGATTATGCCGGCGCCGATGCCATAAGAGATGAACTTAAGGCCAAGGGCATAGAGATCAAGGATACCAGAGAAGGAACCGTCTGGGAAGTTATAGGATAACTGCGGAGTCTGAATGGATATATTTGCGGCAATACAGTCAAGCTTAGATATTAAAGAGGTGGATATCAGAACGTATTCACCTCTTACGCTTGCCTTTATAGGCGATTGCGTATACGATCTGGTCATTCGTTCGATGCTTGTGGGAGAGGGCAATATGCAGGTCAATAAGCTGCATAAGCAGAAGGCTGACATTGTAAAAGCACCCGCACAGGCTGAGTTTGTCGAGGCCATAATGGATGAGCTTACCGAGGACGAACTGTCCGTATATATGAGGGGCAGGAACGCCCATACGGCCACGAAGGCCAAGAATGCCAGTTTTACGGATTATCATAAAGCGACAGGATTTGAGGCAATGCTTGGATATCTCTACCTTACGCATGAACAGGACAGGATATTGCAATTGATTAAGCTCGGTTTGGAGAGAACATGGAACAGAGAACAGAGATAAATAAGGTTAATGAGAATAAGATAGAGGGAAGAAATCCGGTTATAGAGGCTATCAGAGCGGGTCAGCCCATCGACAGACTCTATATTCAGGACGGACTTAATGACGGCCCTATATCGACGGTTAAGCGCGAGGCCAAGAAACGCGATATATATGTGAAGTTCGTGGATAAGGCAAGGCTTGATAAGATGTCCGATACAGGCATGCATCAGGGCGTAATCGCGGTAGCTGCAGCTTATGAATACAGCGATATGGAAGATATTTTCGCACTTGCTGAGGAAAGGGGTGAATCGCCTTTCGTATATATCTTAGACGGTATTGAGGATCCGCATAATCTCGGTGCCATCATCCGTACCGCGAATCTGTCGGGAGCACACGGCGTGATCATTCCCAAGAACAGAGCCGTAGGACTTACAGGAGTTGTGGCACGAACAAGCGCCGGAGCCATTAATTATACTCCCGTAGTACGTGTGACCAATATATCGGCTACGATAGAAGACCTTAAGAAGAGAGGCATGTGGT
>CACYWQ010000030.1 GCA_902778165.1 uncultured Lachnospiraceae bacterium | reverse complement strand
CTCCCCACCAGATGAACTA
Organism: uncultured Lachnospiraceae bacterium; assembly: GCA_902778165.1. Lineage (GTDB taxonomy): Bacteria > Bacillota > Clostridia > Lachnospirales > Lachnospiraceae > Colinaster. The sequence continues at coordinate 18,490 of CACYWQ010000030.1, read as the reverse complement.
CCTGGTAGTCATGGCCGGTCGTTATGGCCGGTCGACGGGATTACGAAACAGTATCACGGAGCCGCATTTCGGATCATTATTACGGAACTATCGGGGGGTTGTGGCAATAGTTCCGTAATTATTCGGAGTAACTATCAGTTATGTCAACCTGTTCTTCCGACATTTCGGTGCGCTGCGTACTTTCTACAGCTTTTATCGCCCTTTTTCATCAAAATAATACGGAACTATTGCAGTTTTAGAGCTTTAGTTCCGTAGTTTGTCTGATAATATCAGCATAGCATGGGTTACATAACTCAAAACATGCCATTATGAGCCATTTTCCGGTGTTCGCCCCGGGGGTGCGTGGACTTCGAACTTCTGTAAGTGTCAAGCGTACTCACTTCTTGACTGTTTGCGCTATTCTGCAGCTTTGATCCATTCCTCAACTAGATAAAGCGGAACATTGATCATCCAATCCTGCTCCCTGTAATCGGACATCGAGAATCTACATGCATGCAACCTGTTGTCAGCATCATATACCGTTCTTAAGCTCTTGGATCTGACATTTTCTTCTGCCTTAACTTCTATAGGATACACATTTTCCTTCTGTATAATAAAATCTATCTCCAGAGACGAATTCTCTTTCGAATAATAATACAGTTTTTCTCCCAGAGCCGATATTTGTTGCATAACATATTGTTCGGTGAATGCACCCTTATACTCTACAAATGCACCATCATTCACAAGGACATCCTTAGGTGTCACATCCGCCATAGCACCAAGTAACCCCAGATCCAAGAGGAAGAGCTTGAATGCATCAACGTCTGCATAGAACTTTAATGGCTTCTCAATCTTGCTTACACGTAAGACTTTATATACCAGGCCGGCATCTGTAAGCCACTGTATTGCATTCTCAAAATCCTTAGCTCGTGCCCCCTTCTTGATGGCGTTATATATATACTTCTTATTCTCCTTAGCCAGCTGACCCGGAATTGAATCCCACACAATATTGACCTTGGGCAGAAGTGCATCCGGCACGTGTTTGGAAAAATCTCTTCTGTAATCTGCAAGTATCTGTTTCTGTATTTTTCGCACTTTATTAATGTCATGATCCGAAACATATGAACTAACTGCCTCAGGCATACCACCGACATAATAGTATTGTCGCAACAATTCGATGAACAAATGTGACAAGGCCGACAGTTCATTCCATCTGTGCTCCTCTATCTGTGCAACAAGTGTCCTCTTATCCATTGCATTCAGAAATTCACCGAACGACAAAGGATACAAATTAATCTCGTCAACCTTACCAACCGGGAAACCTGTCCCTTCATGCAATCCTATACCTAACAAACTGCCTGCCACGGCAATATGATATTCAGGTGCGTTCTCACAGAAGTATTTTAGGGCAGTAAGGGCAGACGGAATCACCTGAATCTCATCTAATACAATTAATGTCTCTTCAGGCACGATATTCTCCTCTGTAATAGCCGAGAATACTCTTAATAGTCTCGCAACATCATAATCCGAGAAAGCATTCTTCATTTCCGGCGTCTCGTCACAGTTGATATACGCCAGATTCTTATACTCTCGCTTGCCGAATTCCTTCAAAAGCCAGGTCTTTCCCACCTGTCTTGCACCATTTATGATAAGAGGTTTTCTATCTTGCCCGATCTTCCAATCAAGTAATTGACTATACGCTTTTCTCTCCATAATACTGCCTCCGATATGTGTATTTTACATTTTTATGAGGGAATAATCAAGGGATTGACACATTTTTATGAGGGAATAAATTGCAGTTTAGCACATTTTTATGAGGGAATGATTGGCGATTTGATACATTTTATTAAATGCCCTGTACTAGTCAAGAAAAGTAGACACGAAAAATGTTTTTTTGTTGTTTTATTTTTCAAAAGTGGACATGGGCCACTTTTTTAAGCATTTTATTTTTTCAAAAGTAGACACGGAGCGTTTTTTTCACTCGTTTTCCTTTTCAAAAGTAGACACATCCCCTGAATGCGCCTGTTTACGGCGTTTCCGAACAAACTTCGGTTCCTCGGAGAGCACTCTGTTCTCGAATGTATTTTTTCGCTCCAATTCACCCTTAAAAAATCGCCTCCGATAGTTTACCGGTGTGTCATAGCCCAGAGCATAGCAGGGACGGTGTTTGTTATAGAAATCCACATATTTCTCAAGGACTTCCATGAACTCCTCTCTGCGCCGGCATTCCTCGATCTTAAAGTCCATGTACAGTTCTTCCTTCATCCAGCCGTTTATGGACTAATTTACGGGGTTATCCGTTGGCTTCCCGGCCCTGGACATGGATCTGACTATAACCGTATCCTTAATCAGCTCGTTGTACGCCATAGAGGCATAAACGCTTCCCTGATCAGTGTGCAGCACAACCGGTTCCGTATGTCCCTTAAGCAACTCTTTTACATCCTCAAGGCCGTCTATATACTGATTTCTGTCGCCTTTACGGGCTGCAACCTTATAGGTCAGGATTTCCTTAGTGAACACATCGAAATAGAATGTTACTTCAAAGTAAAAATACCAGAACTTGAAAGCCGTCATATCTGATACTATGACCTGTCTGGGGCGGTCTACGGTCTCCCAAGTGGTAAATATCAGGTTGGGATATTTATCCTTCTCTTTACGCTTTCGGTAATGGACCTTATGCTTTGTTTCCGACTTTATACCAAGGAATCTGAAACACTTGTAAATATAGTTATCGCTGCATTTATAACCGTATTCCAGCCTTATATACGCAGCTGTCCAGCGGTAGCCATGAGATCTGTGATCAGCATGTACAGCCTCTACAAGAGCGATCAGTTCCTCCCGCTTGATATCTCGCTTGGACTTATCACGCTTCTTCCACTTATAGTATCCGGATCTGCTAACACCCATAAGTGCACAGAGGTCCTGCACATCGTAGTCTCTGGACAGGAGATCAACTATTTCGAATTCTTCGGTTTTAAGCGAACATACTCCTGTTCCCCAGCCTCGTTCGTCCGTACAGTATAGTTTTTTTTAAGCCTTTCATTTTCTATCCGGAGTTTTAGAATCTCCTTTTTGTATGCCTCCTCTGTACGGTCAATGCCTTCAGGCAAGATTTCTTTGATCTCTGCATCAGCTCTTGCAAGGCCTTCGATACCGCATTCATCATACTGTTTGATCCATTTCCTCATAGCCGTGTCAGATATATCATTAGCCTGGCAAAACTCTGACAGCTTGATAGTAGGATTACTTTTGTACTTCTTAACCAGAAACTCTTTCTCCAACGGATTTAGATGTTTACCCATAATTAAAGTGGACTCCTTCCTGGTAGATCATCCTCTTATATTCTAATACATTAAGAGTTTTTTTCTACCGTTCCGTGTCCACTTTTAGTGTAGCATCACCCGTCCGAAGACGGGCTGTATATGTTATGCGCCTTATCAATTACGGACTTGGCGCTAATCGAGGTAGGGCGCTGTTTGCAGCGCAATTGAGGTAGTATTCATAAGCATATACCTCCTTTCCTCGAGTATCATTATAAAAGAATAAATTACTGTTTACAAACACAAACATCTGTTCTATTATGTATTTGGAAGGTGAGCTTATGAAGAGGAATTTGCAGACTGTAGATGTGATATGTCAGCACTCAAGAGACGGGAGTGTGATTCCGATGCGGGTTAGAGTGTTTGATTCTGACGGCGATCTGCAGACTTATACTATTAAGGGATACAGACTGATCAAGGACCACGGCACCAGGACTATGCCCGACGGTGTCTACGTGGATGGCAATACGCTTGTGTATGAGTGCGACATCATTAATTTCGGAATTAAGAAGATGATACGCCTCTACTACCAGCCCACCGGAACCGTATGGAAGATGTCAGTGTAATGCGCGCCTTATGCGGCTGCTCTGGCGCGAATCAGAGCGATATACTGAATCGGCTCGCTTTAATATAAGCGAGCCGATTTGTTACTACATGTTTAACTTAATTCTGCCAATTCCTTGAGTTTGGCATCAAGCTTGGGTGTGGTCTTCCTAAGAGCGACAGGTCGCCCCGTTTCATCGGTAAAACAATGCTTAGAACGTCCCAGTGCCACTGTTTTGCCATCTGCGGCATTGACCATTGTATATTTAAGAATCAGCTTAACACCCTTGAATTCCTCTACGTCAACCGTGATCGCAACGGTATCATCAAACGTCGTCGGGTTCTTATATTCGCACTCAACCCCGATGACAGGCGAGATAATCCCCTCATCCTCAAGCCTCTTATAGCCGTAACCTATCTTATCAAGATAGTCAACTCTAGCCTCTTCCATCCATCTTATATAATTCGAGTGATGGGTGATCCCCATCCGATCAGTCTCATAATACTGTACTCTGTGAATATACTGTTCCATTTATCTTCCTCTTTAATGCAGATGCGGTGTGATTCAGCCAGTCTCCTGGCGCATAGAACCTCCGCCCATTCTTACGAATGAACTTACGCCGTCTGCACCGACATCGCCAGCTAAGCCAAGGCCTTCGGTTGCAGCACCGACCTGATCATTGCCCAATCTTAATACAGCCATTGCGGCTTGGGAAGCCATCATGGCAGTGTGTGTCTGCGGCATATTTTCGCCGGACTCAGGCAGTTGATTCTTGTCGATAGGTTTGCCTGCTACTACTGATGCAAATATGTATTCAAATCCGACGTAGCCCGCAGTGTTATCAGTGACTTTCGGGTCATAATCACACATATCACTTATCTTATATTTACTTCCAAAATCTACCGGGATAAACAATTCCTTCTTTTTGCCCTTATGTAAATAATTGACTCTGACAGGAACGCCCTTGGCTAAGAGATCATCAATCTTCTGACAAGTGTTTGAATCAATGCTCTCCCATACACCTGCATCTATAGTTATACCATTTGCCTTAAGATCCTGAATTTCTTGGGGAGTAATATTAATATCAGATAGTTTGCCTAACGCATCGTCAACAGCATTACAAACGGTATCCAAGAAATACGCCTGAGTATCCTCATAAGGCGGCTCTTCAGGTGTCGGCGGATCAGACGGCGGAGTACTTGGCGGAGTAGTATTATTTCCGCCACCGGTATGGTTGTCTGTTGTTGAAGTGATGGTATAAGTTGCAGATTCCGGTACGGAAGTGATACTGTTATTATCTACAGCCCATGCCCAAATTGTTGTTGAACTAGTAACAGAAATCGCACCCGTATAAATAGTACCCGCATTAAGAAGATCACTCGGTGCACTATCTCCTGTATAATAACGTATAGTAAGTCCATCGCCATTGTAAAGAGTAACATACTTCGGTTCAACATACGTTCCACCGGCGGGGCTAAAATCAATTACTGTTGCCCTTGCTTCCGCCTTGTTTAATAAACTAAGCGAAATACCCATGGCAACAAGAAGCAATGCCCTTGACATTATCCGCACAGCATCTTTCATCTTGAATCCTCCATTTATTAACACATTTCCCATCCATACATAATTGAGCAATTCATTTTACCTGTATATTCTATCACATTTACCGGCCCAAAAGATATTATTACTTACCTGCCCTTGATCTCGATTCGGTCAAGGATACCGCGGATGCTGATGCCTTGATGGGTTAAATACATGCGCATGACATCCTGTATGAACCGCTCATCGGCGCCGGTTTTTTTACAGATCTTATTAACGTCACACCCCTTATCGATCAAAGTGATAATACGTGATGTAAGGTCATAAAGGTCAGGTAAGGCCGTTGACTGCGCAGTAGCGACGGCATCAAGGCCTTCAGTTGCGGTCGCATCCGGCATTGTCGCGCTCTTTGCATGTCCGTAATATATTATCTTAGGCTTAAGTGCCAACAGCATCTTCCAACTCTCTTCTGTCTGTGTACCCTTATGAAGCGCAAGTTCATACAAAGGATTAAGATCTCCCACAAAAATCTCGCCGCTGTCAAGATATAAGGATATACTGTCATCACTGTGTCCCGGCGTATGCAGGATCCTGCCGGATAAGCCGATCTTATTAAGTACATCGCCGCTTTCCTTAAGCGTGATCTTATAGACCTTCGAATCATCTATCGGAACAAAGGCAGACCTGCTCCCCGTATTGCCCCGCTCTTCCTTTGCAAATACATTATCCGCCGCATGAAGATAGTCTGCCTGAACATCCGGAACCACCAATACGGGTCCCTTCTTAGCAATCTCCTGTGCTATCCCCATATGGTCCGGATGATAGTGAGATATCAGAATGTAGTCTATGCTCTGAAGCAGCACATCGATCTGTCCGAGCGCCCTGCAGAATGCGGGGAAAGTTCCGGCCCAGCCCGTGTCAAATATAAGCTTACCCTTTTCTCCCTCTATAAGATATGTATTTGTATTGGAATATTTAAGTTCATGTATTCTCATAACATGTTAATTATAGCGCATTTTCGCGGTTTTGTGAGAGTTTATGGATTGTTTATAATTATTTTAGCACTCACCTGTTGACAGTGCTAACAATCGGGTGTATAACGTAGTCAGAACAAAGGAACAGAGAGGATCCGAAGCAGATCCAAGCACTCCTTCCCTTGTCATGAAACTTATAGTTTGGTTTTTTGAGAAGGAGGAATGACCTATGTTATTACCGAGTATTTTTGGAGAAAGTTTATTAGATGATTGGATGGAATTCCCGAAATTTGATATTCCGGATGTTGACCGCAAGTTATACGGCAAGCATGCATCCCATGTGATGAAGACGGATGTTCACGAAGCTGATAACGGCTACGAAGTCGACATTGATCTTCCGGGATTTAAGAAGGATGAGATCAACTTAAGCCTTGAGAACGGCTACTTATCAGTAAGCGCCGCTAAGTCGCATAACGATGATAAGACCGATAAGAAGGGCAAGCTCATACGCCAGGAGCGTTACATGGGCTCTATGCAGAGAAGCTTCTATGTAGGAGATGCAATCACAGAGGAAGACATCAAGGCGAAATTCGAGGACGGTGTGCTTAAGCTTGATATCCCTAAGAAGGAGGCACCGAAGGTACCCGAGAAGAAGCTTATCGCAATCGAGGGATAATAAGGCGTATACCCCCCGCCATTATATACACAACGGCCCGCACTAAGCGGGCCGTTTTCTATTCTCTATATACCGGACTTATCTATTGCGGCATCATGATGCCGCCGAAATACTCCGGATTGCCGTCACTGTCATTAAGCAAGAATGCTCTTGTCTTAATCTCCACATATTTATCATCCTGTATTCTGGCACGGTAGATGAAATACTCAGGATCCACATTGCCTGACACTACCGAATCCACAACCTTCTTATATCTTGCCACATCCAAGGGATGAACATATTCCTGCCATATCTTGCCGGCATGATACATATACTCGGATTTGATATTGAAATCATGCACAAGAGAGAATGACCATCTCGAATAATCATACCTAAGATCGTTTAAGAACACATAACCCTCTCCTGCCATGGTAAATAATGCATCAAACAGACTGTCAAGCTTATGCCTTCTCTCATCGGGAATCGGAATCTCCATGTTGACGGCATTATTGTAATTAGCCGCCGGACCGTCCGACTTAAGCATCGCCTTATTCTCATACATTTCATTATCGGCACGCCTTACCACATCCGCAAGCTTGGCATCCGTCGCCTTATCATACACAGCCATTCCGCTGGCAATAACAGGGCCTGAACGCGAACGACTGTTAGCAACCGACTCACGCCTCAGATTCTCAAGTAATTCCTCTCTTATGGAATAGTCCTCACCCGTAAGCACAACAACGAACTCATCACCGCCCGTCCTGTAGATCTGACTGTTGCGGAACACATCGCAGATCATTCGGCACGCCCTTTGAAGGAGCTCATCGCCGAATCTGTGACCTCTGGTATCATTCACATGCTTAAGATCATTGACATCGCACATCACGATACCAAATGATAAATCCTTATCCGCCGAATGAATCCTGCTATCTATAGAAAGAGAACGCTCAACGAAGGCATTGTTATTCTTAATTCCCGTAAGCCTGTCAATCCTTGCCATAAGTTCAGCGGACTTAATGTGCTGTAACTGCCTCTCCTTCTCCCTTACCTCTTTGTCGATATTCTCCATGCAGAACAATGCATGGCGCCTATCTTCACACAACATCTCGATGTGCCTGATATGAACGATCTTGCCGTTCACAATAATACGACTGCTTAATGAATACGAGCCGTTTCTTTGAAGATAATCTTTGATTGAATCTTTATCATGGATCTGTAGCACAAGATCAAGTTCACTGGGTGGAACGAAAGATGCGGCATTCTCATTAGACATAGCAAAGAAATCCTCGCCTTCTTCAGGAATATCCAGATCCTTAAAGAAAGTCGTCGGAACAAAAGCCGTATATGCACCTGTCTCAAGATCTACATAGAAAACACTGTCAAAATGCCTTGACAATGTAGTTGCAATCTGGTTAAAAGCCGATTGTTCTATAGTCATTTACCCCTCCTCATATCCCATTGGCGCAGAAAGTATTATTAGTATATCATATTTGTACTCTTTTTGAGAAGATTAAGAACCCGTTTCTTATCCTTGCTCCACTCAGGCGCTATAAGTATCTTCTTATCTCCGTCCCCCGTCATCCTGTGAATGACAATATCGTCAGGAAGAATCCTAAGTGCATCACAAACGATATCTACATACTCATCCATACTAAGGCAATTAAATCTCCCCGCCAGATAATCATCTGCAAGATCCGTACCCTTAAGCACATGCAGTAGCTGTAACTTAATTCCCTGCACGCCGCTGTCCCCCACATACTTAATAGTCTTAAGCATCTGCTCACGGCTCTCCCCCGGCAGCCCTAGTATCACATGCACGATCGTCTCTATTCCGCGCTCCTTAAGTTTCCTGACAGCCGTGTCATATACATCAAGCTTATATCCGCGTCTTATATACTCCGCCGTTTCCTCATGTATCGTCTGAAGCCCAAGCTCCACCCACACGGGCTTGATCTTATTAATCTCATCTATCAGGTCAAGCACCTCATCATTTAGACAATCCGGTCTTGTGGCAATGGAAATGAGGGCGACTTGGGGATGTGATAACGCCTCGGTATACACCTGCCTTAGGCGAACTATCGGGGCATAAGTATTGGTGAAAGCCTGGAAATATGCAATTAATCCATAGTCTCCATCCTTCGGAAGCTTGGATGCAACCCTGGCCTTGCCCGCTTCTATCTGCTCGGTCACCGACTTATTCCTGTCTTCCGCAAAATCTCCCGAACCCCTTCCCGAACAGAAGATGCAGCCCTTATCACCCAACGTTCCGTCTCTGTTGGGGCAACTAAAGCCTGCATCAATCGCTATCTTATACAGTTTCTTGCCATACCTTGACTTAAGGTATTCATTTAATGTCTTCTGTCTCATTTGCAGAACTCATAGACCCTGGTATAGAAATCCTTACACTCTTCATGAATGCCGTGTCCGTAGCCTTTGTATATATATACCTGACAATCGGCAATACCCGCAGTGAAATCCTTCGGTCCGTCATTTCCGACAGTTTTGTCATTATCTCCCGAGATAATAAGTGTCGGACAGGTTATCTTATTAAGCTCACTCCTTGCATCGAAATCAAGGATCGCATTGGCATTAACAAAGAATCTGTCATAATTCTTAGGCTTGGTAAACATAGTCACTAACGGGATAGTACGACGACCCTTACTTAAATGTTCCTCGGTATACATCTTCTCTGCCGTGTCGATCATAATAGACTTATAATCATCATGTCTTGCCATATCAAGCCAGCCTGTTACGGCTGATGTAACCGTAGTATTGGCATAAGGAGTTGTAACTGCAAGGATTAACTTATCTACAACTTCGGGATGATTGATCGCGATATACTGTGCGATCATTCCGCCTTCCGATACGCCCAGTACACATGCTTTACTAATGCCAAGCTCCTTAATCGCAAGCACCTGATCGTCAGCCATATCCTTAATGGAGTAGCCTTCCTTAGGCATGTTGTTCTTGCGGCTGAACATATAGACCCTAAATTCCTTAAAGAAGGGCTTATACGGATATGCAAGCAGCATTCCCTTGCCTTTAACCGTCACGAATCCGTCGGATAACCCGGGCAGAACGATTAATGCTCTGTCTCCGCTTCCCGCGGCTATATAATACATGTCGGTATCGCCGACTCTTACGCTGTCACTCACTATCTTATTCATAATTTCTTACACTCCTGTCAGATCAAACTCAGGTATGTAGCATTCATCCGCCGTCTGCCCCTCTTGGACATAAGCATTGGTTATCCCAAGCCCCTCGGCATAGCGCACAAGACTTCGATACTCCCTGTCGCTTACCTTCCTGTTAATCTCAGGATAATCCTCTAAGTGTCCGTTGGGGGTATATTGATTCATAAGGCTTATGTAGATCCTGTCTCCGTATTTTCTATACAGATACTCAGTGATCATCTTAGCCTGAATAAGCATTCCCGGCATCAGAAGGTGTCTTACGATCACGCCACGCTTCATTATGCCGTTACTATCAAGCACACATTCAGGCTGTTGCCTTACCATCTCTTCAATTGCTATTCTAGCACAATTCGGATAGTCATTGGCATTGCTGTACCTTATGGCATCCTCATCCCTTGCATACTTATAATCTGCAAGGTAGATATCGATAAGCCCTTCCATCTGTCGCAGCGCTTCTATACTTATATAAGAAGAGGTATTAAGGATAAATGGGATGTTAACACCCTCTGACTTGGCCTTTATAATGGTCTGTCTTATTACAGGTAAGAACATATCGCCCGTCACCAGGTTAATATTGTTCGCCCCGGATGCTTGTAATTCTATGAATATCTCACAGAGTCTGTCGCTCGTGATTTTCCGCCCTGCGGCTCCTCTGCTTATATCTACGTTCTGGCAGAAGACACATCCCATGTTGCATCCGGCAAAAAACACGGCGCCTGACCCGGACTCACCCGATATGCACGGCTCCTCCCACATATGAAGTGCCGCCCTTGCAACCACAGGTTCGCTTCCTACACGGCAGTATCCTAATGTATTATTTCTGTTAACGCCGCATTCTCTTGGGCAGAGCCTGCAGCCTGGTTCAGTGGATGACACTTATTTCCCTCTCTTTCTAACACATTATACCAAAAAAAGGCTTGAAATAAAGCCTTGCGGATATTAAACTGGAATTTAGAGCGTGGAATTCTACCAGGGAGATATGATATGAACATAGGGGATTTTCTTAAGACCACCAAGGGCAAGATAATCAGCGTTGGTGGCGTGTCGGTAGTGGCGATAGGTATCGCGGCCGCCGTTCTGTTACAGGGGGAAGGCTTTCGCAGTATTGCGGTACAGGAGCTTGCCGGATCCGTTACCGTTGTGGGTACGGAGAATAACGGCCAGGCTTATGTCGGCGAGCATTTATACAGCGGCGACGACATCACCGTGGGCGATTCATCTGAACTTACTATGTGCATGGACAATGACAAATACGTCTATGCCGATTCTAATACACATTTCTTACTTGAGGCATCCGCTGCAGGTGAAGACAGCAGGATTAAGATCACTATGGATGCCGGTTCGGAACTTAATGTTCTTGAGACTCACCTTGAAGCCAATGAGACTTACGAAGTGGATACGCCTAATTCCACTATGTCCGTGCGCGGTACTACTTTCCGCGTAACGGTATATACTGCGGCTGACGGCATGGTCTATACCCTTACTGAGGTATCTGATGGTACGGTCAAGGCCAGACTTAAGACCAAGGACGGTAAGTATAACGGAGTCGAGCAGGATTTTACCGCAGGTCAGAGCGCACTTATAAGAGGTAATGAGGCTTTCTCTGAATTCGTCACAAGCGGTATGCTTGATACTTCCAACTTAGATATGGGCGATATGGATGAATCCGAGCTTCTGCTGCTTGCATACAGCGAACTTCCGAAAGACGGAATGGAGCGCCTTATTGAGCTGCTTGAAAATAACAATCTTATAGAAGCTGATACGGGCAAAGAAGAGGCGACTGAGACTACGCCCACTCCTTCGGTTACGCCCACTCCGGAGATGACCATGGAGCCCGAGGCAGAGCCTACGGCTGAAGTCACACCTACGCCTTCGGCTTATGACATAATGTATAATGAATGGGTAACGGGAAGGGATCCCGAGACCGGTGGATTTATTCTTAAAGACGGAACAATCTTTGATCCCGTGTATTATGCAGAACATAACCCTGATGTAGTTGCGAAGTACGGCAACGATCCCAAGGCACTGCTCTATCATTGGTTAACACTTGGCCGTGATGAGAAAAGACCGCCTTCAGAGCGCGCAGCACAGGCACAGGAAGAGGCATTCCTTAAGTTTGCCAAGATGTTGGATGATGCTTATGCTGAAGAAATGAGACAGAAGCAGGCATCCGCCGGTGAAGATAATTCGACCGGTGGCGGCGGTATTAGTGGCTCGACAGGAACAATTGGGGCCGGTGGAGGCATTACACTAAATGGTATAGGAGCCGGAGCTAATATTCGAACCTATTATAACCAAAATCAGGGCGGTGACGTCATTTCTTTCATGACCGGACTTAGCAATAACGAAACTATAACATTTCCTATATCTCTTACAGATACAAATAATAATAATGTAACTTTTAATTGGAGCGATGTCCGTTGGCAGGATACAGGTCCAGGCCAGTCATTTACTCTCAGAGATGCAAATGGACATACTGTAACAGTTAATGAATATGTTGATAATACTGGTACCACTCTTCCTAGTTTTACAGTGAATGGTACTACCTATGGCGCCGGCCCTCCATATTCAACCAATGGTTATGACTTAGCCGCATTGTCAACTCTGGTATCAAACTGGTAATATGCATCGCAGTTTACGCATAATTTAAGGCGTCCGTATGGACGCCTTTTTCATTCATTGTTATCCAAAATATCCTGTCATTTCTCAAATATCTGTACAATCGAATCTTTAACAAGTTCTGCCATCTTGGCATGGCCTTCAGGCGCAAGGTGAAGGTGATCGATCATACCCGCAGATACGGATTCTGTTGCATTTAAGAAATAACAGCCGTGCTGCTTAGCGACTAATTCATACCATTTCGCAAGTTCCTTAGATTTATCTACGGCAGTATCTATATCAAAGAATATCGAGAAGCAGGACTCTTTAAATGGTTCAGAGAGGGCCGGCGGAGCCACTATGAGTATCTTCATATCCGGACATCCCAGATAATGCTCACAATGTCCCTTAATCTTCATGATCATCGTAATAAGGCTTCCGGCTATATCCGCAGCCGGGAGAGCAAACTTAGCCTTAAGATCATTGGAACCAAGCATAATTATAAGAAGATCGGGACGCTTGGTCTCAAGCATCGGAAGCACATAGTCCATTCCGCATTTCGTACCGCCTTCCCAGGGATCGTCGCAGGCTATGGTTCGCCCGTTCTGCCCCTCTTCTATCACCTCATAATCATCTCCAAGCGACTCCTGCAGTCTCATTGGCCAGCGAATACTCTCATCGTATCTTCCGCCTGTCTGTGGATTAAATCCATATGTATTTGAATCTCCGAAGCAAACTATTCTAATCATGATCATCCCTCCTTGGTATTTTATATAACAGAAAACCCCGGATTTTTCAATCCGGGGTTTCCGTATTTATGTGTCTTGATTTAATTACTTCTTATACTTCTTAGCCTCTTCTTCTGCATTAGCCAGCTTTCTTTTTCTGTCATATGCATATACTCCGACACCTGCTGCAGCCGCAGCAGCTAAAGAAAGCAGCCATGCCAGGTTCATTTCGGTACCCTTCTCAAACGGAGCCTCAGCAAGAGGTACCAAATTATCGCCTATGTTGGCAGTTGTTTCCTCGCCATTTGCAGCGGTAGTAGTATTTGAATTTGTTGATACAGAACCTGCAAGCGGAACCTGAGGATTCTGTATATCTGCCTCTGTTCTTACACCTGCAACACCGGTTCTGGCTCCTGCTACAGCTCTGATTCCTGTACCTGTTCCTGCACCTATAGCAGCCAGATCAAGACCTGTAATGGTAACTCCCTGGTTGGTATAAATAATACCTGTATCAGTTGATGACTCCTCATCATCGTCATCATCTCCGGGCACATATGGAGCTCTCCAGTTCTTAAGTGCCGTGGCAGCCCTGTCAGCTTCATCCTGGGCCTTCTTAGCAAAGTCATGAATCTTTTCTACATCACTCAAAAGTTTCTTCTTCGCCTCCGAAATATTCTCGAGAGTACCGACCGTTTCTTTGAGAATACCACTCTGGCCTGTGATGAGATCCATTATATTATTAAATTTTCCTGCAAGATCACCGTTTACCACATCAAGAGATAACTCATCAAGTTTCCTATAGTCTGATACATTATCAAGCGGAGCATATTTATCTACATCATCAAACTTTTTAAGGCCTTTCAGATCACCTGCAAGTATTGTATTGAGTTTCTCAATATCAATCGTTTCGCCATCAACAGTATAATTTTTGTTAACTAAATTACCCTTGCCTGTAATTTCTTTAACAGCAGCTTCTTGCAGTGCCTCAAGGGAATTAAGCTTCTTACTTACTGCAGTAAGTCGATTCTTAGCACCTTCTATCTTTCCTGCTACACGATTATATGCATCAACACCATCAGTCTTTCCATCTGCAGCAAGGATACTACCGTCAAATTTTTCTAATTCCTCTTTAAGTTTATCAAAATAACCTTTTGCCTTGCTCTTCTCCCCAATTATTGTCTGCCTTGCAGTAAGTATGGCTTCATATTTTGCCTTATCTTCAGCTGAAAGCTTATCAATATCAAATATATAATTATTTGCATTCTTCAGCTGTTCATCAGCCGCAGTTTTAAAGTTTACAGCAAGGGTGTATTGGCTAACATTGGTACCCAATTTATCTATGATCTTCTGATTCTTGTCATAAGCACTAAGAAGCGAGTCCGCATCAGCGTCTATCTTAGCCAGATCTGTCTGAGCCTTAATCGCTGCATCCGTATACTCTGCCGGCGTAACTACGTGCTTGTCGTACCTAGTGTAACCATACTCCTTCGTCTCTCTGAACATACCGACCTGTAAGCGTGTTCCCTTTTGTTCGCTGAATTCATTCAGCTTATAATTCAATTGAATACCGAAGTAATCCTTCCACGCGTCGTCAGCAAACTTGTATTCGATATCACAATCAAATACATAGACCAGTGAGGCATTCGTATGATTTGCGTCAGGATCTTTTACCGTAACAATAGCCGTGTCTCCGGATAATTCGATATTTTCGACTTTACCGATGTTAAACTTGTCCTTATCCTCGAACAAATGGGCTATAATGATTTCCTTGGCAAGTTTCTGCTGCTCTTCACCTTCTAATTCATTTAATCTGTTGTAATCATCCTCGGTGATAGTAAATGCATCATTTTCACATGCGTCTGCCTTCAAATAGTCAGTCTTCCACGTCAGTGGCTGCTCATACGTCACTTCGGTCATTTCCTTTAAGAAGCCACCTTCTATTGTTCGGTTGATTACCTTCTCATCACCTGTTGTCCATGCTAATTGATAACGTCCGGGCTTGTAATAACCGTCTTCCGTAGATGGAGTAGGATTTCCTGACTTCTTTTTATAGATATTGCCATCCGCATCCGTATAATCTGCCTGCTCGGGTTCCAATTCATCGTTCCCGTTCTTGTATTTTGCAATTTCTTCGGTCTTCTCTTTACTTGTTGCAACAAGGGTCTTATACGCATCGGTATAAACAGGCTTACCTTCTTCATCCGTTGCGAGCTCATAAGTTTTAGTCTGTTCATTGTATGTATATACATACTTCTTATTGACTGCATTATTAACATTAAGTGCATTATTATATTTTTCAACAATCTGATCTGCAGTAAGATTCTGATCTTCTTCACTGCCTCCAAGTTCCTTGTTAAGATTAACAAGTGCGTCGCCCTGACTCTTTACTTCTCCACCTACTCCGTTTGCCGTATTCTGCAAATCCTGGTAGCTGGATGCTCCGCCGGTACTAAGAAGTGCCTTAAGATCATTATCAACTTCAGCTATCTGGGCATCAAACCAACCGGGCTTGCCATCCTTGCCGTTCATGATTTCATCGATAGCATTTACCGCTGATTGAGCAGATTCCTGATAATCTGTAGCCTCTTTCTTGGCTTCAATTACAGCTGCATAAGTCGTCTTGGCCGTTTCAAACTTTTCTATCTCCTTATTCAGCCTTTGCTGTGTCCATCCATACCTGTCCGTTGCATCTGTAAACTCTTTAGTATTAGTCAGACCGGTAACCGTACTAATAGCGCTGTTTGCAGCCTTTATGGCCGTATTCATAGCTTCAATCTTCTTCTTAACTGTTTCAGCCGAAGGATCCGATGTATCCTCCATCAATTTTAATGCCGCATCAATAGCATCATTTGCATTTTCCATAGCCGTCTTGGCTTCGAATCTTGAATCATTGGCAGCATCAATCTTATTATTGATTTCATCGAGGGTTTTCTTATATGCTTTCAACACCTCCGCTGCATCACCCTGAGCTTTACTCAGAGCATTCGTTGCATTGGTAAGTGCTGTATTAGCTTCCTTCTCCTTCTCGTCTAATGCTGCAACAGCTTTATCCGCAAAATCTGCTGCTGCCTTAGCATTATTTGCAGCTACCTGCGCATTGTTTGCGAGAGTTGCCATCTGCTGATATGTATAGCTACCGCTGTGTGACTCAGCATCATCAGCTGCATCTTTAGCCTTCTGGGCCAATCCCTGCACGGCAGTAAGTTGATCATTTGCCACGCCGGCAGCATCACCGGCTGCTTTCGTCACATCTCCGACCGCCTTCTCAAGGACTACATTGCCATCTTTATCATATATTACCTTATCAAGTTCAGCTTCAATATCGTTAAGTTTAGACTGCGTCTCTGAATTAAGCGTACTTACACCTTCTATTAAACCATTTGCAGTTTCAGTAGCCTCATCTGCTGCAGTCTTATTAGAATTTGCGTCACTAATAAGTCTGTTTGCAGTATTGATCTTATCGTCCAAACCGTCCGTGCCTTTAAGTTTATTATACGCATCCCTCTTAGCATCTTCGGCAGTACTTATCTTATTATTGGCATCAGACACCTTCTGATTAAGTTTGTCCTGATTCTTAACAGAACCATCATCATTAAGTTTAACGCCGAATTCTTCTTCGGCGGCTTTTTCTTTTTTCTCAGAATTCTTAATCTGGCCCAAACCGTTGTCGCCAGGGCCTTCTTCCGATAGAAGTTTGTCCACATTTGACTCCACCGGGGCAACCATACCGTAGAGTTCTAACACAGCTTCACCGCTTGCAACATCATTCAATGCGTTCGCAACAGATGTACCCACTTCACCCGTACCAGTTGCCGGAGTAGTATCCGATAACGTACCTGCTTTGCCTTCTGCGGCATTGGCAGCAATCGTTGCATCACTTGTAGCTCCCTGAAGTCCCTGAGTACTCTCAGTCGAACTGCTTGTAGTTGTAGTTGTTTCTTCTGTTCCTGACGGCTGTACTCCGTTAGTACCATCAACACCTTCTGCCGCAAATACAGGCAATGGTGTAGACGTTACCGATAACACCGCAGCGAGTCCGATAGTGATCGCTCGAAGCACCTTCTTGTTCTGAACTTTTCTTCTCATTCCTCTTTCCTCCTGAATCCTTTACCTTTACACCTTTACACTTTTACACATGCTTCCGAAACAATAAAAAAAGCCTCAGACATCTTATTCGATTATCCATAATCGAATAACGTCCGGGCTCGTTGTTGCGGTCGTTCCCCCAAATTATTCCCACTTCTTGTATATAATAACACAACCGTTCAATAAATGTCTAGTACTTTTTTCATATTTTTTTAATAGAAATTTTATATCTTGAGCATAGCCACGGTGATTACTTTCTCTTTATTGTTTGCCATGTTATTGTCATCCGATTGTATTCATTGAATTATCAATCATCTCCCAGCCATAACAGCGCATAAATCTCTCATCAGGGAGATCACACCCCTTATTCCACGGGCGGTCATAGACCATCACCTTAAGATCCGGCAGATGATCAAAGAATCGGAAGGCCATAGGGGAATCTTCTATCGCATAATCAAAATGCATCTTATAATAGTCGTCAAGTTCTAAGCTGAAGTCACTGTTTTTGATGAAACTGTCGCGTCCGTATTTGTTAAGATGGTATAACCTGATGCGCTTAAATCCGTGTCTGTCAAGCCACTCCCTTGAAGCTTCATAGCAACTGTACGGACGTCCGGTGATTATCGATACGTCATGACCTGCATCAAGCCATTTATTAACCACTGCAGATGCACCGGGTGTCTCATCATAGGATAACAAGACCTCCGGGCTGTGTCCTTTGATCATCATCTGTTCATATTCATCATCCGTCAGAGAAAAAGACTTCTTAAGATCTGATATGTACCCTCTTTACTGGACAAACCAATAAGGAGGGTATTTTTATGCGCTACAGTTATGACTACAAAAGAAAGGCTGTTGAATTGTTTAGACAAG
>CACYWQ010000029.1 GCA_902778165.1 uncultured Lachnospiraceae bacterium | reverse complement strand
CATCATAATCGTAATTCTCCTTAAGCCAGGGGATTATGGCTGTTGTGTCCAATCCGCCCGAATAAGCCAGTATGACCTTCTCTTTCATAGATATTTATCCTCCGAATGTTTAATCATTTATAACCTTTCTATATAATAGCACTTTATCGTGATAATACAAGAAAAACCTGCCCCCGAAATACGGTTGGATTCTTATATTATCTTATGTGCCGCATATTCATCCCAGAGATTATCGGCTTCCTTATCAAGAGTAAACTCTTTATATGCCACACCCGTAGTCAATGTCAGCTTCCCTTCTCCGTATCTTATATTAAGTATAAGATAATCGGTGACACGATCAGAATCTGCCAATATATTATGTGCAAGTTCTGGATTAAGATACAGCACAATATGCATTGATAACGGCGTATGTTTACCTTTGATAAGTGAGGCAATAATCGGTCTCATTTTCTGCCAGGGAGCATAATCATAAGGGGATTCAAGTTCCTGCAAATCCCTGTCATTTCCATAGAATTCCTTATTCTCCGAGCCGTCTATTGTAATAGTATTGCCCGTCTTAATAACCGCTTCTTTAAGTAAGAACATATCGTATTCATCACTCATCAAAAGCGCGTTCATGAAATTCTTGTGATTATCTACCTCAAAACTTCTCATAATTATCCTCTGTATTTGCTCAACTTCTTCTTGATAACGGCAAAATACTTAGTCTTAACCGTATGCTTGGTACTGTCACGCATCATAACCGACAAAGGGCCCAATCCCGCAATATATGCCGTATTAATTATTGTAGTAGGGTTAATAATCTGGAATGTCGGGAATGAATACAGATCTCGCCACAAACTGTCTACAAAAGAAGTGGCCTGACGAATTGTGCCGTCAGTCATATGAACATCCACGGAATACCCGTTTCCGACAAAATATAAGATATTCTTAGCCTCAACATAGAAGGTCTCGTATTGATTGCGAAGTTCTATGGTCGGAATATAGTTCTCTTTCTTGTTACGGATAATCTCATCAAGAACTGCGGATAATTCTGCTACTTTGATGGGCTTATCCATGTATATACTGCCGGGAAATTCAGGCCCAGACTGCCTGTAATCGATAGAGGATATGCAATATACGATAGGAGATAAGATACCCTTCTTCCTGATTGCTTCTGCAATACCGTATGAATTACATACCGGATCCGTTGAGTCTAAGAAATACACATCATATAACACCGGAGAATTGATTATAGCCTCCACGCCCCCAAAGGTATCCACATAGAAGCCTCCGGTGGTATTAACTCTCTTATCCGATTCTCTTGAAAGCAGTCTCTCCATCTGCTTACGATCACCGGGATCACTGTCACATAAGGCAATGTGTAATGATGTGTCCATGATATTCCTTCTATCTACAGAATAGCTATTCTTACGGGCGAGAGTATGAGCGCAATCACAAGCGCTATATGCAGAATCAGTATTGCAGGCATTCCGAAAACGAAATATCGCTTACGGGTCTTGTGATTAAACGTAAACATTCCCACAATCGATCCTATAGCCCCCCCGATAATTGCAACCACAAAAAGAGTTGCTTCCGGAATGCGGAAACCCCTCTTCTTAGCCTTGTATTTGTCTATGCCCATGAGCGCAAACCCTAAAACATTGACAGCAAATATATATATAACAATCAGTAATATCACTTTCATAGTGATTAGATTTTAGCACTTATACACACCCACTTCAACTGAATTCATGCGGTTTTGCGTGATTTTATAAAGCTTTTATTGTTGTTTTAGATTATGACTATTTACAAAGTTATTATGCGATGCTACAATACGTAGTATAGAAAACTACATCATAGAGTCGGGCATAAATTATTATAAAATACAGCCTTTTAGGCAGAGAGGATAAGATTAATGTGTGATTATAAGATAATAGCAGACAGTAGCTGTGAACTGCCAAGTGCTCTTAAGAAGGATTCAAGATTTGCTTTGGTTCCTTTCCATATGGAAGTTGACGGAGTATCATATAAGGACAATAACAGCCTTAATATCAAGAAGTTTTTGGAAAGCATAGCCGGTTCCAAATCATGTCCTAAAAGTTCATGTCCTTCACCGGATTTATTCTTACGTCAGTTTAATACTTCTGCCAAAAGAATATACATAATTACAATATCCGGTAAATTAAGCGGATGCTATAACAGCGCTCAGCTTGCCAAATCAATGTATGAAGAAGAGAATAATGACAAGCAGATATTCGTGATTGATTCTCAATCTGCATCGGGCGGAGAATGCCTCTTGGCTCTTAAGGCTCACGAACTTGAACAGGAAGGTTATTCATTTGAAGAGATTACCGTACGACTTACCAACTACAGGGATAAGATCTCAACATATTTCGTTCTTGATAATATAGAGACACTTCGTAAGAACGGTCGCTTATCAAGACTTAAGGCTTTAGCCGCCAACACTCTTAACATCAAGCCTTTGCTTGCAGGAGATAAAGGTGATATCATTCAGCTTGACAGAGCGATCGGTCTTCGTAAGGCATGGAATTGCATGGTTAAAAGAATTGCCAAAGATGTCGAAACATTAAACGACATGGCAAACAGGCGCTTGATCATAACTCATTGCAATAATTTCAAAGGTGCTCTTAAAGTAAGAGATATGCTTAAGTCCTGCACCAACTTCAAGGAATATATAATCATGAACACTTCCGGATTAAGTTCCTTATACGCCAACGAAGGCGGAATCATCGTTGTATATTAACAGTAATGTATTGTAACTAAACAGCCCGACGTATAAGCGTCGGGCTGTTGTAATCTCAGTATAATATAAGTATTCTATTCATCAAATCTAACCGTGACATAGAATCCTCTTTCATTCTCAATTACGGCGGTGACATCGCCTTCAAATACCGACAATCTCTGATCTCTTGCGATATTATATGACATGGCAAGCGAAGGATCTATAGTATAGTAATAGAAGCCACTGGGTAATACGCTCTCGGTAACCGTAACATGATCACCCTCTTTAACCACTCCTTCTCTTTCCATCTTAAATTCCATCTCTCTCATACCAACCTCCGAATCCGAAGTATACTCAGACTTAATCTATATCTGAGCCACGATCACGCCGACGAAAACAAGTACACAACCCGCTATTTCTATTCCTCTCATGGACTGTCCGAGTAATATCCATCCGGCAAGAGCGGAGAACACCGCTTCAAGACTCATTATAAGACATGCAAGCGTCGGCGCTACCTTCTTCTGTGCAACCACCTGTAATGTATAAGCCACTCCGCAACTCATAACTCCGGCATATAATATAGGGCCGGCGCAGTTAATAATTGCATTCCACGTCGTTATATCCCGCTCAAATATCAAGGCCAGAATCGCACAGATCAAAGAACTGACTCCAAATTCTATGCTGCTTAGCATAACGGCATCGGACTTAGGTGCATACTTATCTACAAGCATTATCTGGATTCCCCACACAAACGAACCGAGAAGAACCAATCCGTCACCCAAAGATAAAGTGACATTTCCGGTCATACACATAAGATAGAATCCTGCCATTGCGATAAATGCCGCTATCCATGCCTTGCCGGGTATCTTTCGCTTAAGAATGACTCCATAGAAAGGAACAATAACAATATATAATGCTGTTACAAATCCCGCTTTACCGACCGTTGTATATATTATTCCGAACTGTTGAAACAGAGAAGCTACACAGAGTGACAGGCCAACCAGGATTCCTCCGATCACGGTATTCCTAAGATTTGTTCCTTCTTCCCATGCAGTAGCTGACACGTCTGTCACATTTCCCATACCGTTTGACTGCCTTAATCTTGCACCTCTTATGATAAGTATAACCGGAATAAGCACTATTGCTCCTATTCCGTATCTTATTGCATTAAAAGAGAATGGACCTAAATAGTCCATTCCCGCAGATTGTGCTACAAAAGCCGTACCCCATATGATAGCGGTGATAAACAGCGCTAGTACAGACATGCTATAACCTCTACCTCGCAAAGTACATCTTTGGGAAGCTGCTTAACCGCAACACAGCTTCTTGCAGGCTTATTAGGGAAGTACCTCTCATATACTTCGTTAAATGCAGCGAAGTCTCCCATATCGGCAAGGAAACAAGTAGTCTTAACTACCTGCTCATAACCGCAGTCTGCCGCTATAAGGATCGCTCCGATATTCTTCATTACCTGCTCGGCCTGACCCTTAATGTCAGTAGCTTCCACATTTCCCGTCTCGGGATTGATCGGAATCTGACCCGACGCAAATACCATCTTATTGGCTACAATTGCCTGTGAGTAAGGACCGATTGCCGCCGGTGCCTTATCTGTAGATACTTTCTTTATCATAAATTATTCCTCCGATTCTTTGTCATCATTCTATACTATCTCTGAATGATACTGCTGAAGTGACTTAACTTCCGCTCCCTCATGGTTTAATACGTATCTGATACCTTCCGCTGATGCCTTGGCTGCCGCGATAGTGGTCACATAAGGAACCTTGGCCTTGATTGCCGCCTTACGTAAGTAACTGTCATCCTGCGCGGACGCCTTGCCGACAGGCGAATTGACGATCAGCTGAATGTCACCGTTGATTATCATATCATTGATGTTGGGCTGACCCTCATATATCTTATTAACACGAGTATTCTTAACACCGGCCGAATCAAGCACTTTGCTCGTTCCGTCTGTTGCAAGTATCTTAAATCCGCACTCATCAAATATCTTAGCCACTTCGATGACTTCATCTTTATCCTTCTTATTAACCGAGATAAGAACCGTACCCTCTGTAGGAAGTTTACTCTGGATTGCTTCCTGTGCCTTATAAAATGCCTCACCGTATGAAGACGACAGACCAAGTACCTCACCTGTGGATCTCATCTCAGGTCCGAGTAACGGATCGACTTCAGGGAACATATTAAACGGGAACGCTGCTTCCTTAACTCCGTAATTGGGTATGTGCTTCTCCTTAAGTTCAGGCACCGGACTGGGCTTGCCTGTAAGTTCCGAAGTGATTATCTGAGTTGCAAGAGGTACCATTCTTATGTTACATACCTTGGATACAAGCGGCACCGTACGAGATGCTCTGGGATTGGCTTCCAGCACGAATACCTTGCCCTTCTCTATAGCATATTGCATATTCATAAGTCCTCTGACATGCATCTCTTCTGCAATCTTACGTGTGTATTCTTTAATCGTAGCCACATTCTCTTCAGAGATATGTACCGAAGGAATGATACAAGCGCTGTCACCCGAATGGACACCTGCAAGCTCTATATGCTCCATTACGGCAGGAACGAACGCATGTGCTCCGTCTGCTATGGCATCCGCCTCACACTCAAGTGCGTGATTTAAGAATCGATCTATAAGAATCGGTCTGTCAGGCGTTACGCCTACGGCTGCTGCCATATATTCCCTCATTGAATCGTCATCATATACGACTTCCATTCCGCGTCCGCCAAGGACATATGAGGGACGAACCATTACGGGATATCCTATTCTACCTGCTATTTCTATAGCCTCTGTAACATTAACGGCCATTCCTGACTCAGGCATCGGGATATTAAGCTTATCCATCATTGCTCTGAACTGATCTCTGTCTTCGGCAAGATCTATTACCGCAGGGGATGTACCTAAGATCTTGACACCGTTTTTCTCAAGATCGGCTGCAAGATTAAGTGGAGTCTGGCCTCCGAACTGTGCGATTACACCAAGAGGCTTCTCCTTATTGTATATGCTTAATACATCTTCAAGAGTTAAAGGCTCGAAGTATAACTTATCCGATGTATCATAGTCGGTTGATACCGTCTCAGGATTACAATTGACGATTATCGTCTCAAATCCGAGTCTCTTAAGTTCCATTGCAGCATGCACGCAACAGTAATCAAATTCGATACCCTGACCGATTCTGTTGGGACCGCCGCCGAGAATCATTATCTTCTTATTGTCTGTTGAAGGACTCTCATCTTTCTCGATGTTATAACTTGAGTAGTAGTATGCGCTGTTCTCGGTACCGCTTACATGTACGCCTTCCCAAGCTTCGTTAAGTCCGATAGCATTTCTTCTGTCTCTGATATTCGCCTCGGGGATATCAAGGATCTGGCTTAAGTATTTATCAGAGAAGCCGTCTTTTTTGGCCTTAATAAGCTTATCATCGGCAGGAACGCTTCCCTTATATGAAGATACAAGCGCTTCCTCTTCTTCCACAAGTTCCTTCATCTGCTCTATAAACCAATGCTTAACCTTCGTAAGATCATAGATTTCATCAATGGTAGCACCTTTTCTGAGGGCCTCGTACATAACGAAATATCTCTCAGATGAGGGATTAACAAGCCTTGCAAGGAGGTCTTCTTTGGACATACTGTCGAAGTTCTTGGCATGACCGAGTCCGTAACGACCTGTTTCAAGAGATCTGATAGCCTTCTGGAATGCCTCCTTATATGTCTTACCAATACTCATGACTTCACCTACGGCGCGCATCTGAGTACCAAGTTTATCTTCTACGCCTTTGAATTTCTCAAATGCCCATCTGGCAAACTTAATCACCACATAGTCACCGTCCGGAACGTACTTATCAAGAGTGCCGTACTTACCACAGGGTATATCCTTAAGCGTAAGGCCCGTTGCAAGCATGGCCGATACAAGCGCTATGGGGAAGCCTGTAGCCTTGGATGCAAGTGCCGAAGAACGTGAAGTACGGGGATTGATCTCTATAACTATGATACGGTCTGACTTAGGATCGTGTGCAAACTGTACGTTCGTACCGCCGATGACCTGTACCTTATCTACTATCTTGTATGCCTGCTCTTGTAACTTCTTCTGTGTCTCCTCGGATATCGTAAGCATGGGAGCCGAACAGAAAGAATCACCTGTGTGAACACCGATAGGATCGATATTCTCTATAAAGCAGACAGTGATCATATTGCCTTCGCAGTCGCGAACAACCTCAAGTTCAAGTTCTTCCCATCCAAGTACGGACTCTTCAACAAGAACCTGGCCTACAAGTGATGCCTGCAAGCCCCTTGCACATACTGTCTTAAGTTCTTCCTTATTGTATACTAGACCGCCGCCGGCGCCGCCCATGGTATATGCGGGACGAAGTACTACTGGATAACCCAGTCTGTCCGCAATAGCCAAAGCCTCGTCAACGGAGTAGGCCACATCCGATCTTGCCATCTCTATGCCGAGTTCATCCATAGTATTCTTAAATTCTATTCTGTCTTCGCCGCGCTCAATAGCATCAACCTGAACACCGATGACCTTGACATTGTATTTATCCAAAACACCGGCCTTATTAAGTTCAGAACACAGGTTAAGTCCAGACTGACCTCCCAAGTTGGGAAGCAGAGCGTCGGGACGTTCCTTGGCGATAATCTTCTCAAGTCTGTCTACGTTAAGAGGTTCAATATAAGTGACATCCGCAGTCTCAGGATCGGTCATAATAGTTGCCGGATTGGAATTAACAAGCACAATCTCATAACCTAATTTGTGAAGCGCCTTACACGCCTGTGTACCCGAGTAGTCGAACTCACACGCCTGTCCGATTATAATCGGACCCGAACCAATAATCAGTACCTTGTGGATATCTGTTCTCTTAGCCATATATATTCTCCTTCATCTATGT
This sequence comes from uncultured Lachnospiraceae bacterium, assembly GCA_902778165.1. Classification (GTDB taxonomy): domain Bacteria; phylum Bacillota; class Clostridia; order Lachnospirales; family Lachnospiraceae; genus Colinaster. The sequence continues at coordinate 31,840 of CACYWQ010000029.1, read as the reverse complement.
ATTATTACCCGTATTAATTCCAAAAAAAGGAGAACATAAAATGTTCTCCTCTGAACTGTTAATCTACATTCAATTCGTTGACATACTGCTGTGATCTTGTAGCCATCTCTGTATCCGGGAATTCCTCGATTACTTTGTTATAAGTTTCAATAGCATTGACTATATCTCCAGACTTACGATATGCATTACCGAGATTGTACAACGCATCTCCATTACTATTATCATATGTATATGCCTTTGTCAAGTCTTTGATAGCGTCCTCATACATCTCCGACTGGTATGCTTTCATACCGGAATCATAGTATGTAGAGCCGACATCAACACCGACTTTGGACATCATAAGCTTGTATACGGTACCGAAGCTTTCGCCCGCTCCCGCAAGGGTATCCTGATCTATCTGATCCAGGTAATCCGCTACTGCCTTCATATCATCCGGATTCTCAAGATAAGAATTAACGGCACCAAGCAAACTGTCTACAGCCGACAGCTTACCCGATTCCCCGGTGTATATCTCAAGTTCTTCTTTGAGTTTCTCATTCTGATTCTTGGAACTGTTAAGCTCCTGTTCAAGTGAATTGATCTGTGCCGTCTTGGCATCAAGCTGTTCACCCGCCGCCTTAAGGCTCTCATCAACACCTTCTCTTGCCGCCGTGATTCTGGCAGGCAGAATAAGAAGATATGCCACAGCAATACCGATAAGTATTCCTATAGCCACATTCACAACAGTGGTTATCGTCTTATTCTCTTTCCTTGCAATCGGAGCATAAGACGTATCACTTATGACTTCTCTGTTCTTCTTGGCTGAGTCCAGGACGCCCTTTCTTCCCTTAATCTCCAATCCGCCGGTAGGATAAGAAGCGTCTTCCTCGTCCATATCAAGAATATTACGCGTCTCGTTAAGATATCTTAATGTAATGGTATTACCCACATCTATCTTCTGACAGCGGTTTAATTCCTTCTTGGCATCCTGCCACTGCTCGTCATTGATGTAGAGAAGCGCAAGCAACTGATGCGCCTGAACATATTTGGGATTAAGGCTTAATACCTTCTTAAGCTGGATGACTGCCAAATCAAGCGAACCCTGATAACAATAGCTCAGCGCCTGATTGTACTTCTTAACAGCCTGTGAGTATGTGTCAAGCTTGGCAGGATTATCCTGTAACAGGCTTATATAATCATCCGCAATATTCTTGGTCGGTCTTAAGTTCTTACTTATTACCCACTCGTTAAGAGCAAGTACATATTCACCAATCTCAAAATACACAAGTCCCAAAAGGTTTCTTGCGTCAACATTGGATTTATCAAGTTTAAGACATTGTCTTAATGTCTCCGTGGCACCGCTTAGATCACGTACTCTGGCCTTATCAAGGCCCATGTTGTACAATAGATTGGCAGTGCTGACAATCTTCTTATATCTGGCTACATCAGCCCCGCAGTTAGTACAGAAGTCATTGTGGGTCAGTGTAGCTCCGCAATTATAGCAAATCATGCTTAACTCCCGTTACTGCTTATCTTCCTTACTTAAGCTGCTCTCCTTGTCCTCTTTGACAAGTCCCACAAGCAAATCCGCGATATCCGTCAGATCCTGATTGTATATGGCGTCCTCCGCCTCCTCTATCTCAAGCGAAGGATGAAACTTCTTAAGTTCTTCCTCGAAATTGATCATTATATTTCCCTCTTATTCCACTGAGTTTATGTAAGCTTTAAGTTCTTCGTACAGATACAAAGAGCCGCATACATAGAGCCTGTCTGTCTGTTCAATCAAGGCTTTGCAATAATCATAAGCCTGCTTAATATCCTGTTTATACTCAGAGGTTATTCCTCCGGCTGTTACTATACTCGTTAATGCCTTTAACTGATTAACCGTTCTTGATCTGTCCGTATCCATCGAAACAATATATACACCTGCAAACAATCCCGAATCAGTTATGGCCTTAAGTTCCTTCTCTGCCTGCTTATCGCTTGCAGATGAGAATATCATAAGTCTTCGGCCCTTACAGTTATCAGACTTAACACTGTCAATAAAGGCTTCTATTCCGTCCTCATTATGAGCCCCGTCAAATATCACACCGGGAATTAGTTCTTCCATTCGACCGGGATGATACATATTTCTTACGCCTTCATATATATATTCAAACGGCAATTCTTCCATAGAATATACCGTCTCCATGGCCGCAACAGCCAGAGATGCATTCTCTGTCTGATACAGCGCATGACCCACTACCTCTAGAGTAGCATTATTATAATAATGGGATTTATATGAAAAATCAATCCCTTTATCATTCATTTTTTTCCTGATTTCGTATACGCTGGGTACGACCGTTAGAGGGCAACCTTTAGACTTGGCCTCACTGCTTATCACATCATATACTTCCCTGTCTCTGTTTACGGTTATTACCGGCACTCCTTTACGTATTATACCCGCTTTCTCCGCCGCAATCGCCTCTTTTGTATTTCCGAGAATTGCCATATGATCAAGCCCAATCTCGGTTATGACGGTGACCGACTTATCTCCTATTACATTTGTTGCATCAAGCCTTCCGCCAAGTCCCGTTTCCCATATGATTGCATCAGGGCATTGTTTCGCATAATACAATGCAGCTATAAAGAACAAATAGTCAAAGTATACCGGCATATAATCCTTAAAAGGATCATGCTTTCCGAATTCGCCCAAACATGACATCACTGTCATGAAGCAGTCAAGAAAATCCTCTTTCGATATTACTTCATCGTTAAGTGTAATTCGTTCTCTTATATCGGTAAGATGCGGGGATGTAAATACTCCGACGCTTCTTCCCATTTGCATATGTATGGACTTAAGGAATGCGCAGACACTTCCTTTACCATTGGTGCCCGCTATATGGAACACCTTACACCCATGATCAGGCAACAATCCCTTCTGGGTTAGATATGCATAGAAGGCTGATGCACCCGCAAATCCTGCAGATGCATTAAAACGCGGTATCGTTTCAAGATACGATACCGCTTCATCATAATTTCCTGTATAACTGTCAGTATTTAAATCAAACATTGGCTTTGGGCTCTTTCTTATCAAGATGTGCGGGACGTCTCTCTATCATATCATTCTTACATATGAATCTCACACAACTCTCTTCCTTCTGCAGAACAAGTTTCGCGGCATCTATACCTATTGTGGTATTACGATAAGCATCTCCTCTTACCTCAACATAGGAATTGGTACCTGCTGCCATTTTGGTCGCAAGTTCACGCTTCTCCTTACCAATCTCATCAACCTGTGCATAAGCCGCATCTTTCTTAATGTTAAGTTCATATATACGATCCTTCTGTGTCTGAGTTGCTCCACGTTCTCTGCTGACCTTAAGAAGTTCCGTCATCTCGGATACTATCTCGGCAAGTTCATTATTGATCGCCTCTTCTCGCTTGACCAGGCGAGCGTACTGACCGTAATCATCCTCTCCAAATCCGGCATGAAGTTCAGTAACCGGCTCATTGTAATTACCCGAAGTTCTCACCTCTACTCCGGAAAGTCCGTGTGTAAATCCTCCCACAACCGAGCTCTTCTTACCATCCACAAATACCTTCTTGGAGGACTTGACGGTTGAGTTCATTATGTAATTGGCATGCACCTCACCGGTGGCCTCAACGTTGGCATATTCTATGAAATCCGCAAATATGTCTCCTCTTGCGGATATCTTACTCTTTGCCTGAACGCCTTTTGTAAGCACTATATCCCCTCCGGCAAATACCTTGCCACTGGATACCGTGCCGTTAATTGTTACATTTCTTCCGGCTCTTATAACGGCTCCTGATTCCACATTGCCGTTAACCACAATATCTCCATAGAATTCTACAGTTCCGTAATTAATATTTAGATCGTCATTAACTTCATGAACAGACAGTATCTCAACCGCATTTCCGTTTCGGGATATCTTACCTGAAATTGTTGCGAAATACTCATTGGTATCCGCTTCGAATCTTATATACTTACCCCTTAACTGAGGCTCATCCTTGGCAATTCTCGGAAGCCTCTCGGCTCCGCATACATCAAAGCCCTTCTCACCCTGTATAGCCGGATGATATATGGCAATTCTGTCACCTTCTCCGACATTGGCAAGTCTGTTCATGGATGTATAATCTACGGTTCCGTCTTCTCTTATATCAGGTGATTCACGTTTCTCAAGATCAAGCAGCCACTCATAATATCCGTCCGTACCGGCAACAACCTCTTTGCCTTCAGCCACGACCGTGTCTTCTTCATAATGGCCGAGATTGATCATATCATCAATCGCTACACTGTCTATTCCGAGAACTACTCTGTTGGCTCTTAAAGCCGCAATAACCTCAGGTACGGTATATTTCTCGAACATATTCGGAAAACTTAAGCGTACCGTGGCCTTCATCTTATCATCGGACACTTCAACCGTAATAACCTTGGAACTTGTCTCTTCCTCAACTTGAGGGGTCGATTCCCCTTCTGTTGTACTTTCCTCCGTCGCAGGTTTAGGCGGTTCAATGTTCGCTGCTTCTTTCTTAAGTTGTTCTCTCAGTTTCGCCAGTTCTTCAGGCGATAACTTATTACCTTCAGCCAATTAAATATCCTCTTATATATTGTTAAGTTTATTAAGCTGTCCGGTTACTTCCGTAAGCATCTGCTTATACTTCTCTAACTTGGCCTTCTCTTCCGCTACCTTAGCTTCAGGCGCCTTAGAAACAAACTTCTCATTACTAAGCATTCCCTCTGCTCGCTTGATCTCACTGCAGAGTCTGTCTTCTTCCTTCTTAAGTCTCTCACGTTCTTTGGCTATATCAACAAGTTCTGCAAAAGGAATATATATATTTGCTCCAGGTATAACAACCGATACCGCATCCGAAGCTATTCCCTGCATATCACTCTGTATTTCTACTTCGGTTGCATATGCCAATCCTGCAAAGAATACCTTACTGTCCTTAAATGCTTTCTTAATGTCCTCATTTTCCGATACAACGAACACCTTCGCCTTCTTAGAAGGAGCAACATTCATCTGAGTACGTACGTTTCTGATTCCTCTTACCGCTTCTTTGATAAGTTCAATAGCTTTCTCTTCTTTGCTGAATACAAACGATTCATCATATACCGGCCAATCCGATATCATAATTGACTCTTCTTCAGATTGAAGTGTCATAAATATTTCTTCTGTTATGAAAGGCATATAGGGATGAAGAAGTTTGAGTCCGTCTATAAGGACTTTCTTAAGCGTCCAGAGTGCAGCATTCTTATCCTCGTCATTCTCTGTTGAATATAACCTGGGCTTAACCATCTCTATATACCAGTCACAGAATTCATCCCAGATAAAGTCATATACTTTCTGAACTGCAATACCAAGTTCAAACTTATCCATATTCTCCGTCACATCTCGGATTACGGATTGAAGCGAGCTGATGATCCATTTATCTTCCGGTGCAAGCGCACTTGCATCAGGTTTAACAACATCCTCTTCACCCATATTCATCATGATAAATCTTGATGCGTTCCACACCTTATTGGCGAAGTTACGGCTGGCCTCAACTCTGGACATATAGAATCTCATATCATTGCCCGGAGCATTACCTGTTATCAATGTAAGGCGTAAGGCATCTGCACCGTATTTATCAATTATCTCAAGAGGATCGATACCGTTGCCCAATGACTTACTCATCTTACGACCCTGATCATCACGCACAAGTCCGTGGAATAAAACCGTCTTAAACGGTTTCTCTCCCATCTGCTCATAGCCTGAGAATATCATTCTTATAACCCAGAAGAATATGATGTCATATCCCGTAACAAGAACATCTGTAGGATAGAAATACTTAAGATCCTCAGTCTGCTCGGGCCAACCGAGTGTAGAGAAGGGCCAAAGCGCAGATGAGAACCATGTATCCAACGTATCAGGATCCTGTGTAATATTGGAACTTCCGCACTTGGTACACTTATCCGGCGCACTAGGTGCCACCATTACTTCACCGCAATCCTCACAGTAATATGCGGGAATTCTGTGTCCCCACCATAACTGTCTTGATATACACCAATCTCTTATATTATCCGTCCAGTTATAATATGTCTTGTCCATACGAGGAGGAATAAGCTTAATCTCTCCTTCCTTAACGGCTTTAACCGCAGGCTTAATAAGCTCATCCATCTTAACAAACCACTGTGCCTTAATCAGGGGCTCTATAGTAGTTCCGCATCTGTCATGAGTACCCACATTGTGAGAATAGTCTTCTATCTTAACCAAAAGACCGAGAGCTTCAAGATCGGCAACTATTGCCTTTCTTGCCTCGTATCTGTCCATGCCCTCATACTTGCCGCCGTTTTTGTTAATTGTGGCATTGTCATTTAATATGTTGATCTCCGGAAGATTATGTCTCTTACCCACTTCAAAGTCGTTAGGATCATGAGCCGGTGTAATCTTAACAACACCGGTTCCGAATTCGGTATCAACATATTCATCCGTAACAACCGGTATGGGCTTATTAACCAAAGGAAGCCATACCTGTCTTCCGTGAAGCCCCGTATATCTGTCATCCGAAGGATTAACCGCAACCGCAGTATCTCCAAGCATTGTCTCCGGACGTGTTGTTGCAAATGTTAAGAACTCCGTCTTGGAAGGTTGTCCGTTCTCATCAACCAACGGGTACTTGATATGCCATAAATGACCTGCCTGCTCCTCATACTCCACTTCCGCATCTGATATGGATGTATTACAAACCGGACACCAGTTGATTATCCTGCTGCCCTTATATATATATCCTTTCTTATGCATCTTGCAGAACACTTCCGTAACGGCCTTATTACAGCCTTCATCCATTGTGAAGCGTTCTCTGTCCCAGTCACATGAACTGCCCAGTTTCTTAAGCTGGTTAACGATACGTCCGCCGTACTCTGCCTTCCACTCCCAGGCTCTTTTAAGGAAACCCTCTCTTCCCAAATCGGCCTTATCTATTCCTTCTTCTTTAAGCTTCTCGATAATCTTAACTTCAGTAGCTATCGAAGCATGGTCTGTTCCCGGCTGCCACAACGCATTGTAACCCTGCATTCGCTTATATCTTATCAAGATGTCCTGCATTGTTTCATCCAAGGCATGTCCCATGTGCAACTGTCCGGTGATATTCGGAGGCGGAATAACTATTGTAAAAGGCTTCTTGGAATGATCCACTTCTGCGTGAAAATATCCTTTGTCTATCCAATTCTTATAGATTCTGTCCTCCATCCCCTTGGGATCGTATGTCTTGGCTAATTCCTTACTCATTGTGTTATTACTTCCTTACTGTAATTTATTGTATTCTATAAGATTAAATCTTATATAAATCGTACCTTATTGTCAATTCTACCCTATGAGTTTGCTTACGGTACTGACAAGTTTGGGACCGTTTATCGGCTTAGGGAGATAGCCGTTTGGTTTAAGGGACAGAGCCTTTACCAATTTCTCTCTTTCCGTAACACCGGTTAAGAATACTATAGGCACATTCTTAATGTTCCCCTCCATACGTCGTATATTCTCATATACGGCAGGGCCGTTCTCTTCCGGCATCTCATAATCAAGCAGAATAAGATCCACCGATTTATTCTCAAGGAACTTATATGCAACCTTTCCGCTTATTGCTGAAGCTATATCATACTCTTCACCGAGATGCCCTTTAATAAGTTTAAGTACCATGGGATCATCATCTATTACCAGTATTCTCTTTCGATCTGTCGCAACCGGTGTCGGCGGCACAGCAGTCTGCACGGATGCAGGTGCAGGTGTTATATCGGATGTCGGTGCGGCAGGTATATTGCCTCCTATCTTGGCTTCTATCTCAGCCATGGCAGCCTTATATTTATTGGTCGCAAATATAATATCACTTTTAACTTTATCTATTGCAATCGGTACCACATAACTAAGAGACGCCATATGTCCGGTCACTTTCTGAAATTCATCACACTCATCTTTATATCCCGCTACTATAAAACACGTTCCCTTACGGATAAACCTGTCCTTGTAGCCCATAATCATCCTATAATCGTCTCTGTCTTCCTTCTGAACACAGTATACGAAAGCATCAAATCGTGTAAGATTAATGTGATTAAGAATATCTTCAGGTCTTGTCGATGTAGTCATACACTCGAAATCATCATCCATCTGAATAAACATATGATCGATCAGAGCCTTGTTCCTTCCGGCCAAAAGTATTCTGTATGTTTCCATTTCCATCTCCTTTATGCGCCTATAATTCTGTCCATAAGCATTATACACTTATCGGCATCTATATTATCTATAGCTTTATATAACTCTTTAACCGTATCTCTCTTATCTTCCGGATATGAATATTTCTGCATCCTTTCCTTAACTTCTTCCATTCCGTCCATATCAAGTTCATCACATGCCATTCGAAGTTTATTCGCAAGCTCTGACAATACAGCAGAATCAATAAATCTTGCCGAATCTTCTGGTGCATTATCCGCAACATCCGGGAAATACTTCGTTAGTTTCGACAACAGATTTCCGTATTCTTCCATAAATTCGGAATGCATATCTTTAATGACATCTATGTCATTAAGATGGCCGGCCTTCTCCATTCTCTCAGCCTTATCACCAAGTTCCATTGCCCCTATCTGTCTTGATGCTGATTTAAGCGAATGAATCTTAATGGTGTAATCGGCCCAATCTTCCGAATCATATGCATTGTTAAGCGCATCTGCTCTGTCTGCTCCGGACCTATAGAACTCCTCGACAATCTTATTATACAGATTCACCTGACCAAGAACTTCGATTGCCTTATTATAATCAAGACAGTCATATTTAATCACTTCGTCATATTCGGATTCAACTGATGAGCAATTCACATTCCCTTCAGACTCCCTGTCTATAATCTTATCTTCAGGCAGCCAGCGTCTGATCACATCCATAAGAGTCTTAACATCTATCGGTTTGGCAACAAAGTCATTCATTCCCTCTCTTATGAACATATCCTTAACGCCTTCCATAACATTGGCAGTTAAGGCAATTATCGGAACGTCTGATGCAGACGGAATCGTATCCCTTATAATGTGAGTTGCTTCAACACCGTCCATCTCGGGCATCATATGATCCATAAACACAATATCGTATGTATTGTTTGCAATAAGCTCGATAGCTTCCTTAGCACTTAAGGCTCCCGTACATTCCATACGTGTAGAAGCCAACAATCCCTCTGTTATCGTGATATTGACAAGATTGTCATCTACAATCAGGACTTTCGCATCCGGCGCCGTGAAATCCACTTTGTAGTATTCCATTGTATCGGATGCACTCATTTCTGTTTCTACGTCATTAAGCGCAGCCAACATTGCCATCGTGGTCTCCGGGCGTCTCATTATTCTTAAGTTATCCTGCGAACTTACATAATCCGAATCGAAATCCACCAGTATAACGCCGGTTATATCCCTATGTGTGTCAAGGAATGTTCGCATTCTGTCTGTATATGTCTCAGGCGTAAAGAATATGTAATCTCTCTTATCGGAGGGCCTATACTCATCTATGGAGTCTATATGATGCGATTCAACCTCAAGCTTATTAAGCTCCGAAACAAAGCAATCCGCCATGTCTTCACGGTCTGTGATCACATATGCGCATTTGTTCTTTGAACCGGATACAACTATATCAAGTGTAGGATCTATAATCTTCTGCGGAATACTGAAGAAGAAATCGGATCCTTTGCCGTATTCGCTTCTCACGCCGATGCTTCCGCCCATGGCTTCACATAAACTCTTGGAAATCGCAAGGCCGAGTCCGGTTCCTTCAACGGCTCTGTTACGTTTGGAATCAACCTGCTCAAAATTCTTAAATAGTTTTCCTATGTCTTCCTGCTTAATTCCCATACCTGTATCGATTATATGATAATTAAGCATTATCTCTTCAGTCGAGATATTCTCACACGACAGGCGAATGCAGACCATTCCCTTCTCGGTGAATTTGATTGCATTGTTGGCCAGATTAATAATAATCTGTCTGATGCGCATCGCATCACCTTCCAGAATATGCGGAAGATTAACATCCAAATCTACGATAAGTTCGATATCTTTCTCACCTATTCTTGTTGCCAATACATTGGCTATATCGTTTATCTCCGATAACGGCTCGTAAGGAGTCTTCACTATCTCCAGTTTGCCGGCTTCAATCTTGGAGAAATCCAGAATATCGTTAATAATATTAAGCAGATTGCGACCCGAACTCTGTATCTGAGTAAGATATTCGGATACTTTAGGTGACTGATTCTCTCTAAGCGCAAGCTCAGCCATACCTATAACAGCGTTCATAGGCGTGCGGATCTCATGGGACATATTGGCCAGGAAATCCGACTTCATTCTTGATACTCTCTCCAACTCTCTGTTGGCTTCCTGCATCGCGCTGATACTTAGTATTGAATCCGTCGAGTCATGCAGGATATATATTGTTCCGACAATATCGTCACTTCTTCCGAGTTCAATTTTGTTGGCTTTGAAATATACTTTAGTTCCGTCGTTTTTCTCATACTCACGCACAACGACATCAGCTACCTTCACAGTTTGTGAGAGCCATTTATCAAGTTTATTCCTGTCACGGAAGTCTTCTATCAAGTCTTGCGTGAACGTATTCTTAAGCAAATCATTCAGATGAATCGGATCGTTATATTCATCATACAAAATGAATCCGTCACTCATTTCATTGGCAAAGTTATCAAGTGACCATGTCCTTAACTTGCTTGTGGAATAGTGATTGACGTAATAATGCCATATCAGACAAGCTATATTGATTGCCGTTCCTATCATCCATATTGGCCACTTCTTAAAGTAGGTCATATACTCAGGAACCAGATATATGAGTTCACATATTATCAGCGCGTAATACTTGGGTCTGAATATCTTGTCGGTCTTAACAGAATAGGCAATCAATGCGACAAACATCATTATCGCTTCAAATGTAAGTGCCACATAATATCCCTGTAACCCGAATACAGGCGGAATACCTGCATGAGGCTCAGCGACCCACCATGTCCTGCCCATATATATGTGCTTGGCCATGTTAAATATTTTTCTTCCGTCCGTACTGCTTAGGATAATAGCCGTCTTATATACGGATGTCAGAAAAACAGGAATCAAATACCTCTTGAAATGCCTGTATCTGCCCATTGCGGCAATCGTCCACAATGCTCCGAAATATAGCCATGCCTGAGATACAAAGAATACAGTAAGCCCAGCTCTTACGGTACTTACCCTGTTAACCGCAAGAAGCACCGAGCACAGAACATTACTCATCACCCCGAATAATTGCATGAAAATAAAACCGGGATTTCTTCTTTTGACTTTGACTGCATCAATCAAACACAGCAAAGAAAGTGTTGTGATTATTATAAGTAGATAAATCAAGCCCATTCGGATACCTCTGTAGGCCGGTGCCTAATAACAGGCGGTCATCTTGTTTCGGATAATATCACTTAATCTTACTAAGAATGTCCACATTGTATGTGTCTGCAAATACATCAACTGCCGAAGATGTGGCTTCTTTGAATTCATCAAGATCAGGGTATGTTACGGTCATTCCTTCATCCTGAAGTTTATCTATATATTCCTCTGTCTGAGTTCTTACCAATTCTCTGTCCTTGGCCTGTGCCTTGGATGCCGCATCCATGAGTATCTTCTGATCAGTTTCAGACAGTGAGTCCCATATATCCTGCCTTATCACAAATAACATAACGTCATAGCTGTGATTGGTTATTGCCAGATTGGACTGTACCTCATATAATCCGTTATTGTATATTACGGGAATCGGATTCTCCTGTGCATCGAATTCACCGCTTCTTAATGCATCCTTAAGTTTGGTGAAGTCTAACACCTTAGGTTTGGCGCCTAACAATAACATAGTCTGCATAACAATCTGATTCTCGGGAGTTCTTATTGTAAGCCCTTCCATATCAGATACCGAATTAATCGGTCCTATTCTTTCCGATGTCGTTACACATCTGAATCCGTTATCATAATGGCCCAATACCTTAATATTACATGCCGAAAGATCCGCCTCGGCCTCTTTCTCAACTTCACTGTCAACAAATGCCCAGGCTTCATCAAAGTCATCAAATAAGAACGGGAATGCCGAAACGCCGACATTGACATCATAATTAGCGAAATTGCCTGCACTTGATGCCGTAATATCCACATCACCGTTAACTATTCCGCTTATTAACTCCGAATCCGCTCCGAGTTCTCCGTCGGGATGTATCTCAACGGTAATTCTTCCGTCAGTGGCCGCCTCTACTTCTTCCTTAAACAGTTCCGTTGCAACCACCCTCGGATCTGACGCTCCTGTAGAAAATCCCGCCCTAAGTACAATTGCATCCGAATTCGATGCATTTGCGCCGGACCCACAGCCCGCCAAAGACACACATAAAGCTGCTGCTATAATAATACTCAGTCGTCTTCCCATTTCCACTCCAATAAATCTGCCTTCATAAACAGTTAAAAAGGTGCAGTCCGACGCATATGTACGAACCTGCACCTTCACTTACAATATAATACCGCTAAACACAAGAAAAATCAAGATTTCACAACAACCAAGCCCCATCTTCTCTACATTCTTCCGTCTAAGAATTTGCCCGTTTCTTTGTGATTAAAATCTGGGATCATTTCATTGAACAAATCTATGAGTTCCTGCCTGGTCCATATACCGTTGCTCTTAAGTTTATCTATGCATTTAACGAACATATCAAGCAGGGCATCGTCATAGTTAAGTTCATTCTTGATTATGCCTATGGACTCAAATCTGTCCATATCAAGTATCTCTTTATCCGTGTAGAATTCCTCGTAATCCTTCTCGCCTGTGGTATCGCTGTCAAAGAAATACACAGGATACTTATGCAACTGTTTAAGTTCATTTACCCTCTCTCTTGCTTCCTGTTCGGATGAACACTTAACAGGCTCATATCCCAGATTAATAAGGTACTTCTCGGCAATTGAACTGAATGTCACAAGATTTAACTCCTCATCAAGCTTGGGGAAATATATATCTCTGTTCTGTCCGGTTAAGCATGACATAAGGCATAACTGCCCGGACTCCTTGGGTGTTACGAAATATCTCCTGACATCCTGTGGCGCTGCAATGGGCTGACCCTTCTCCATACGTCTGTTAAATCCGTATAGCAGACTTCCGTCTGAGAAGGCAACATTGGCAAATCTTGCGGTTGAGACCGGTATGATCTCACTCTTCTTATTAAGGAACAACTCCATGATACGCTTGGATGCTCCCATCATATTAACTGGATTGGCTGCCTTATCGGTCGAAACGCAGAAATATTTCTTGGCTCCCATCTCATATGCCATCTGCATGGTCAAGTCAGTGTTGAAAATATTGGTATCAATCATGCGCATCAATGTGTAAGGATCTTTCTCAGAGCGCACATGCTTAAGTGCAGAAGTATTGAATATATAGTCATATCCTCCGATTCGCTTTGTCTGATCTTTGATGAAAGCCTTAAATATATCACTTCCGCAATCAAGCGCAAATGTGGCAAACTCACCCGTTCCGTAACCCACGGAAGACCTGATGTCGCGCACCAGTTCAACCATGTTGTTCTCACTGATATCAACTACATGCGCGCCTCCGATTACCAGAAATCTTGAGTTACCTATAATCTCCTTGAGATTTTCCTCAATTCTGCTTATATCATTATCAAATAAAGGATTGGTCCTTCCCACAAGACCCAGAATATTATCTTGCATTATGCCAATTTACTCCTTGCATTTATCTGTTTTATCATCTTAACAATCATACTACATCGCAATATCCGTGTCTATTCTCAATAAAGCGCCTTAAATGTTCGGCTGCTTTGATTTTTATAATTCATGCATTTATAATATTTATGATTATTTCATTTAAGGAGAGACAACTATGTGGGCTAACGAAACGGTTTTTTATCAGATTTATCCTTTAGGTTTATGCGGTGCACCTTTTGAAAACGACGGAAAGTTATCAGAAAGCATACTTAAGGTTAAGGACTGGATTCCTCATCTTAATAAATTAGGAATAGGCGCCATATACTTCTGTCCCGTATTTGAATCTGACACACACGGATACAATACAAGGGACTATCGTAAGATAGATACAAGAATAGGAACCAATGAAGAATTCAAGGAACTTGTTGCCGCTTTACACAAGGCCGGAATAAGAGTTGTTCTCGACGGAGTATTTAATCACGTGGGAAGAGGCTTCTTTGCATTTAAAGATGTACTTGAGCAGAAATGGGACAGTCCGTACAAGGATTGGTTCTATATTAATTTCGACGGTAACTCAAGTTATAACGATGGCTTATGGTATGAGGGCTGGGAAGGTAATTTTGATCTGGTCAAGCTTAACCTTCGTAACGAAGAAGTCATTAATTACTTACTTGACAGCGTTAAATATTGGATAGAGTATTTCGATATTGACGGAATACGTCTTGATGTGGCCTATATGGTCGACAGGGATTTTATGCGCTTATTGCGCACTCATTGCAATGCGCTTAAGCAGGATTTCTTCTTGGTCGGTGAGATGATCCACGGAGATTATAATCAGTTAATATCTCCCGATTTGCTTGACTCTGCCACCAACTATGAATGCTACAAAGGCATGTATTCAAGTTTTAATTCCATGAATATGTTTGAGATTAATCACAGCCTTAAGCGACAATTCGGCTCTGAGCCCTGGTGTCTGTATACGGGCAAATGGCTTATGTCGTTTGTTGACAATCATGATGTCTCACGTATTGCATCTACACTTAACAATCCCGCCCATCTTCCTCTGATTTATGCAATGATGTTCGGTATGCCCGGAATTCCATGTATATACTACGGAAGCGAATGGGGAGCCAAAGCAGATAAAAAAGACGGCGATCCGGGACTACGTCCTAAGTTTGATGCACCGGTTGATAACGAACTGTCTGATTATATAGGAAGAATAGCTGCAATACGATCAAGGGAGAAGGCTCTGATGTACGGAAGCTTTAACAGTGCTTTCCTAACCAATAAGCAATGTGTTATGGAACGCGTATACGACGGTGAAAGAGTCCTTGTTGCAATCAATGCTGATGAAGAAGGATTCGATGCTCACTTTAATATAGGTTGCGGTACTTTACTTGATTTGGAGAGTAACAATAAGCTTGCCGTTAATGGTCCGCTCCATATGGAGCCATACTCGGCCCGCTTCTATAAAGCTGTTTGATCTTATTTTTCATATATATAAATGTCGGATAAACATGCATATTACGGAACTTACACACGATAATCGGTAAGTTCCGTAATTTTTTTTGGTTTTTGTTGACAAATAATATTATACGGTGTATAACATTATCAACAGGCAATATTATACATCATATAATATTGTACGAAGTGGGAAGAGAGGTGAAGATTTTTGGTATTCAATACAGGTTCTGCACTGTTAGATGCGATAGTACTGGCAGTTGTGGCAAGGGACAAAGGCGGAACGTATGGATATAAGATCACCCAGGATGTAAGGTCCGTAATTGAATTGTCGGAATCTACACTCTACCCCGTCCTCAGGCGATTGCAGAAGGACGAATGTCTGGAGACTTACGACGAACAGTACAACGGACGAAACAGACGTTACTACAGAATTACGGAGCGTGGGGGAGCTCAGTTGGCACTATATAAGAGCGAATGGCTTAATTATTCGTCCAAGGTGACATCAATATTCATGGGTTATAACGAGGGAAGCAGTGAGGAGGACAACAAATGAACAGAGAGGAATTCTTAAAGGAGTTGGAACGGCTCTTGGCGGATATACCTGAAGATGAGCGTAAAGATGCTCTGGATTACTACTACGATTATCTTGACAGCGATTCAGGAGAGGATGAAGCAGACAAGATTGCTGCACTTGGAACTCCCGAAGAGTTGGCCGGAAAGATCAAGTTAGCTTCGGGCGTCAACAGCATAGTCGAAGGCGAGTTTTCCGAGACCGGCTATTCCGACAGCATGGATACAACCTACGATGTGCCGGATAAGTACACTCAGATTGCAGAAAGCAACAATACAACCGGTAATAGCGAGAAGAAATACAATATCTTCGGAGTAACGATTACCAAAAGCGTTTTGATATTGTTATTAATCATAGCTTTGTTGGTGATTCCCGGTATTTTCAGTATAATCGGCGGTTTCTTCGGATTCGCCGGAAGGATGATAGGCAAGACAGCGAAATTACTTACCAAAGTCAGTCCTTTTAATACCGAGAAGAGCATAGAGGATACAGGAATTGTGACAACCGATGGGAATGAGGTGGTCATAGGGGAAGGAAAGGGCATTGAAGATCTTGATATAGAAGTGGGCGCTGTCAGCTTCTATATCAAGGAAAGCCCGGATGGTAATATCACCGTCAAATACGATAATGAACTTAAGGTTGTCAACAAATCCGATTCAGGGAAACTAAAGCTTAAGGTGGGAAGAGAGAATAATATCTCGGATTTCTCATCTGATAGCACGGTAGAACTCTATATTCCGAATGATATGAAGCTTGATGAAGCAAACTTTGATATTGGTGCAGCCAAATTCGTCTGCGATACATCATTCACATGCAACTCCATTACCGTTAAGCTCGGTGCCGGGGAAGCTAAATTTGTTAAAGTCACTTCAGAGAATGCGGATTTGGATTTGGGAGCCGGCAAACTGACCTTTGATAAACTTATTACCGAAGATGCAGACATAGATGTGGATATGGGCGACTTCACAATGAAGGGTGATATCAAAGACGACCTTGATCTTGATGTAGCCATGGGCAATGCCACAATTGATTTAGACAGCAATGAATCCGATCACGATTACAAAGTTGAGGTCGGTATGGGTAATTTAGACCTGTTTAAGACTAAGTTCTCAGGCATGGGCAAAAGCGACAAGATTGACAACGATTCCGAATCGGAATATGACATAGAAGTCGGAATGGGTAATATAACGATTAAGTAAGAGGAGGTATGAATATGAATGACAAGAGATTAACCAAATCAGCAACAGAGAGAATGATATGCGGTGTATGCGGCGGTATCGCTGAGTATATAGGCATCGATCCCACAGTGGTACGTATACTCTGGGTAATATTCTCACTTATGGGCGGTTCGGGTCTGCTCGCATACATAATTGCGGCAATAATAATACCCGAAGCTTAGAGTCAGAGACAGACAACAACATATTGAAACATACAAATGCGCTGCTATTTGTTCTCCCAGAACAGATTTAGCGCATTTGTTATGTTTGAAGAATTAATCCTCTGAATATTACTCCATTCTCTCGGATATAACTCTCTGTAAGTGCCGTAGGAGAAACGGTAATCAAGAAGCGCCACTATTCCCACATCTTCATGTGTCCTTATGACTCGGCCTGCTGCCTGTAATACCTTATTAAATCCGGGAATAGTATAGGCGAATCTCATTCCGTCTCTAAATCCTTCCGCCTTATCAAAATACGCCTTAATAAGCTCATTCTCTTCACAGACCATCGGGATCCCGGTTCCCACGATTATCGACCCTATAAGGCTCTCACCCTGAAGATCTATTCCTTCCGCGAATATTCCCCCGAGTACACAGAATCCGATAAGACTCCCTGTATCAGTGCAATTAGCAAAATCAGCAAGAAATGCCTCTCTTTCTTCTTCCGTCATATTACTGCTTTGCATTTTAAGCGACACGTCATCCTGCTCTCCGAATTGGTTGACATAACAATCATATACATTCTCCATGAATCCGTATGACGGGAAAAACACCATGTAATTACCCTTCTTGGCATCCGTTATCTTATGTATGTGCGAGGCGATCCGTTCATACTGCTTAAGTCCACGCTCGGAATACTTGGTGGTCACGTCATCGATAAGATACAGTCCTCTTTTGTTATTGTCAAAGGAAGACTCGGCATATACCTCATAATCATCCGCATCTCCCCCGAGTAAGCTCTTGTAATACTGTATCGGCAGCAAAGTTGCCGAAAATAATATGGACGATACACCCCGCCCCATGCATTCGCGCAGATTATCGGAAGGGTCTACATTAAAGAGTCTTAGGCAGTAATCACCTTTCGAATCGATATAACCGTAAGTGATGTATTTATCATTCATCATTTCATATATCAACAGGAAATGTGATATCACAAATGTATATTCAAGCACCTCATCATACAAAGGCGAAGGGTCATGGTTTTCAAGAAACAGTAACAATCTCTCATACAATCTCTCAATACTTCGTGTGAGTTCGGATATATCATCAAATACCACATATCCCGTATCAGGAGTCATTCTCTTAAGATTAAGCATCGCCTTGTTGGCTGCGGATAAACGCTTAGCCAAAGTCTCATCATATACATGAACCGATTTCTTAAGCGCAAGCATATCCTCTTTGCACAAGTCGGCGCTGTACATGCTCCGTCCCCTGTCTATAAGATTATGTGCCTCATCTATTAAGAATATTGAATCCGCCTGCTTACCCTGAGCAAAAAACCTCTTAAGATAGACATGGGGATCAAAAAGATAGTTGTAATCGCATATAACCGCATCCGCAAAAAGACTTATATCAAGCGCAAATTCAAAAGGGCATACCTTATACTTAATCGCGTACTGTTCTATTGTCTCCCTGCTGTAATCCGTAGCTTCAGTAAGTATCGCATACAATGCCTCATTAATCCTGTCAAAATGCCCTTTGGCATAGGGACAGGCATCCGGGTTGCAGATCCTCTCATCCATGAAACATATCTTATCTTTAGCTGTCAAAACTATGCTCTTAATTGACAGTCCGTTATCTCTAAGCAGAGTTATGGTATTGTTCGCCACGGTACGCGTAATCGTTTTGGCTGTCAGATAGAACAATCTCCTTGCTTTTTGCTCACCTATAGCCTTGATCGCGGGAAAAACAGTGGCGATTGTCTTACCGACCCCCGTAGGCGCCTCAATAAACAGCTTCTTATTATGGACAATGGTGTGATAGACATGAGTTATAAGTTCTTTCTGCCCACGCCTGTAGTCATACGGGAACTCAAGAGATTTAATCGATTCATCTCTTATATCGTTCCACTCAAGTTCCATACGGACGAACCGCATATAGGCTTCCATAAGCCCTGCAAACCACTCTTTTAACTGCTCATGTGAGAATGTATAGTTAAAGAACTTAACTTCCTCGTTGTCCATATTGACATAGGTCATACGAACACCCATATCAGGCTTATCATGCTCTTCCGAATAGAAGAAAGCATAGCACTTAGCCTGTGCAAGATGAACGTTTTCGGGCTTACTAAGGTTATCAAGATGCCTGTATGTGCCCTTTATCTCATCGATCGTTACGGGTGTTGCAATCGGAGTATCCAATGCGTCAATTATACCGTCAGCCCTTCCGTCTATATACACGATTATTCCGTCGGATTCATAGGAATAATCAAGGGGAACTTCCGCATGATAATTGCTTCCCTGCGCCTGTTGAATCTTACGATGGAGTCTGCTGCCTTCCGCCATCGCTGCTGCCGGGTCATGCGCTCTTCTGTTGTCTATATCTCCCTCTCTTAGAATAAACTCAACAAGGGTCCTTACGGATATCTGCACGGTTTTCATATCATGTATTCTATCATAATATAAGAAAACCGACACATACCGCTAAGGGTACATGTCGGTTTATTTGCGTTTATTCTATGCGAAACTTATGATGCAATCGCAAATTTAGAGATAAAACTCTCGAATTCAGGGTCATATCCGTTAATTGTAACGGTTAATACCTTGCGAAGATCAAGCCCGAGTACACCAAGAATTGATTTGGCATCCACAACATACCTGTTGTAGTAGATGTCTATATCAAACGCGCTCCTTCCGGCTGCAAGCACGAATTCCTTGACCTCCTCAGGTCTAAGCATAATCTTATGTGTCATCATTTACATACCTCCTTCTTCCAATAAAGTAAGTCAGAGTCTCCTCAGACAGATTATCCCCCCTGTCTTTCTACGAAATTATAGTCATGTGCCGCTTTTTAGTAAATATTAGTATTCACTATATTTTCCAATATATTGTGTCGCTTTTTGTATAATTTAACAATATAGAGGGGTTGACCGCATGACTTGGGCGGTGATATTATACATAAGACAGACAAAGGCGTCAGGATATGATCCCTGACGCTTCTTCTATTTACATACTAAGTTACCGCCTTTTTATATCAGGCAGTTTAACTTACAGAAGGAGCAGAATTATGGGTACAATCAATATTCCCGAAGATTATAAGAGTCAGCTTAATCTTCATGACACACAGGTAGGAATTAAGACCGTCAAGGACGTCTTCCAGAATCTTTTGGCAGAGAGAATGAATCTGTTAAGAGTGTCCGCTCCCCTCTTTGTTACTCCGGAGTCCGGACTTAATGACAATCTTAACGGAATAGAGCGTCCGGTAGTGTTCGGTATCAAGGAACAGGGTGAAGCCAAGGCCGAGATCGTTCACTCATTGGCTAAGTGGAAGCGTTATGCGCTTAAGAAATACGGTTTTGAGGTCGGCGAAGGACTCTATACAGATATGAGTGCCATCAGACGTGACGAAGATACCGACAATATTCACTCAATATACGTGGATCAGTGGGACTGGGAGAAAATAATCAACAAGAGCGACCGAAATATAGATACTCTCAAAGAAGTCGTACGTACAATATACAGCGTTTTACGTAAGACCGAGAAATACATGGCTATTGAGTATGACTATATCGAAGAGATTCTTCCCCACGACATATTCTTCATAACCACACAGGAGCTTGAGGATATGTATCCCGATAAGACGCCCAAGGAAAGAGAGTATTATATCGCCAAGGAGAAAGGATCCGTATGTCTTATGAAGATCGGCGATTTGCTCGCTTCAGGCATTAAGCACGACGGACGTGCTCCTGACTATGACGACTGGGAACTTAATGCGGACATAATCGTATACTATCCCGTACTTGATATCCCTCTTGAATTATCCAGCATGGGCATCAGAGTTGACGAAGATTCCCTTGTCAGCCAGCTTAAGAAGGCTGGATGCGAAGAAAGAGCAGAACTTCCTTTCCAGAAAGCTATTCTTAACAAGGAACTGCCTTATACAATAGGAGGCGGTATCGGTCAGTCAAGAATATGTATGTTCTTCTTGCGTAAAGCACACATAGGAGAAGTTCAGAGTTCGCTTTGGCCCGATGATGTTATGGCCAAATGTGAGGCCAAGGGAGTACAACTTTTGTAAGATTTGACTATAATTAATCCCTGATTTGATTTTCGCGAATAATCGAAATGAATAACCAGATGCTTAAGGCGCCTGTTACAGCCACTGTAACGGGCGTCATTAATTTTCCTATTATCTTGTTTGAAGATAGTATATAGATAAAGGAGTTGGCAACGGCGTGTATTATGACGGGATATATGAAACCGCCGTATTTCTCATATACACATACCATAATAAGGCCCATCAAAACCCCGTATACAGCCTGTACAATATTGAAATGATATATACCGAAGAATAGCGATGAGAGTATGATTGCTGCCGGTACAGATACTTCATTACGTCTCATCCTGTTATATACAAGCCCTCTGAATACCAATTCCTCGGCTATCGGAGATATAATACCGTATAAGATTATTCCAAGCATAAGAGGAAGTGCAAACTGTCTCTTAGCCAGCTCATTGTATGATTCCACACTTCCTGTCAGTCCGATAAGCGACAAGAGTACGTTAAGCATAAGCGCCGAGAAGATACCCAGGAATATGCATTTAAGATACCTTGCAAGATTTCCGTCACCGGATACAAGCACCGGCTTCTCACTGATAAATGCAGGGATTTGGGCTGCCGAGGCGATTATAATAACAACCGTTCTTATAACTGCATTGATCACTGTTCTGTTATTTGATATGTATTTCGCATACTCTTCCGACTTATCCGCAATACCGTTAAGTGTCGCTCCGGCTAAGCCGGTAAGCAGGCCTACATATAACATATATATTATGACGGGGCTTATTAAGCCGAAAGCTCTTAACCATAGATTCTCCTCGGCCTTTACATCTTCTTTGATCCTTGCACTTACGGGATTAAGCCGGGGCATATTATTCTTGTTTTTGTTATCTGATTCTTTCATAAACGCTTGACATCTTATCCGCTACGTAATATAACATACATAGTTTAATAACAGCTAGGGGAGCATATTGCTGAGATAGAACATTAATATATTAATTATTTGTTCTGACCCTCACTACTTGATCCGGATTATACCGGCGTAAGGAAGCGACTATATATCTATCTGAGCGGGCCTATGCCTGTATGATAGAAATATGTATCTGCGATTCCTCCCCTACACATAATATACGGGAGGTTTTATTATGTCCACATTTTTTGCCTATTCGGAAGATGGCTACTACTCATTAACCCAGGCCGGTATTGTATTATTTATTGCAATAGCCGCAGTTCTTATTCTCTTGGTATCATTCCTTAAGCACACGCTTACGACAGATACCGCTGCTGATGCAGAGAATTCCAAGGCCGCAGAAACCGGCAAATCCTTTTTCTCAACCAAGCAGTTAATATTCAGCGCCGTTTCATTGGCAATAGCATTTGCTCTGTCATATGTTAAGTTACTTCATATGCCATGGGGCGGTTCGGTAACTCTGTGCTCTATGTTCTTCGTTGCATTTATCGGTTACATGTATGGTCCCAAGATCGGTCTTACATGCGGACTTGCTTACGGAATACTCCAGTTTATCCAGGGTGGTGGCGGTTATATCCTCTCGCCCATGCAGGTTGGTTATGATTACATCCTCGCATTTATGGCTCTCGGTCTTTCAGGATTTACCTCAGGCAAGAAGAACGGCCTTTTAACCGGATATATCATCGCCATTGTTGCCAGAGGAATATTCCACAGCATAGGCGGATATATATACTGGATGGATTACATGCCTGATAATTTCCCGGCATCACTTACAGCCGTATATCCTATTTGTTATAACTTCGCTTATATTCTTATCGAAGGTGCCATAACAGTGATCCTTATTTCACTTCCTCCTGTTAAGAAAGCTCTTAACCAGGTTAAGCAAATGGCTCTTTCCTAACATTTGATTGTTTTTCTTAAAGCAAATGAGTATAAGAGGCGCTCTGTTACTTCCTTATCAAGGATACGACACAGCGCCTCTTCATAATAGTCAAGCTGTGTCTTATATCTCTTAATAAGTTCTTCCTCAGATTTCACCGAATCGGTTTTATAATCAAGCAATACAATATGGTCATCTTCAATAAAAAATACGTCTATTATTCCCTGTATAAGAACTGTTTCCGAATCTGGAAAGCCGTTTCCTAACCTGTCGGCGGATATTCCGAGTACAAACGGCTTCTCCTTATAGAGTTTACCCATGGCGGCCGCCTTTGACATACGCTTTCCGATATCGGATGTTACGAATTCTACAACCTTGCGCTTATCAACCAGTTCATAGTCAGATTGTTTAATGGCATTTCTCTTAACGGCTCTGCCGATCTGCTCATTAAGTAACGATTCATCAAACTCTCTTTCATAAGTGTAATCAATCAATTCCATCACTCTGTGAACTGCACTTCCGACAGCGGCACCGCTTATTGATTCCTCATTTTCCTTAGCAAAAGCAGGGATATAGGTATCGCTTACCTCTGTCCTAAAGAACTCATTCGGAATGTCATATTCCTCTCCCTTAAGTATGCCATCATGGATGGATGCCATCTTAAGTTCGGATACCGAGGTTTTGGTGTAGAGATTATCCAATTCCTTGTGTGGATATTTAAATATGATTTTATTTCTTAGTCTATTTGTGATCTCAACATCTTGTTGCGACACTTCTGTCATTTTCCGTTTGAATGACTCCATTCTTATACCCTCATTTCCCAGACTGTTGTACTCTGATGAAGCGATATCTTCTGGGTTATATACATGCACAGAGCATTGACCGTTCCAGTCATCATTTCCTCTTGTCATCATCAATATATCGTAGTTGGACTTGATGCTCTTTCTTTCTTTAACAGCAGTTATTGTATCCGAATTATTTACCGCTTCGAGTTCCTTGTCACTTATTACTGCGGACATTAATAACTTCTGTTCTGCTCTTGTCATGGCAACATACAATACCCTCATCTCTTCTGATATAGTATCTTTTGTTATCAATCCGGAGATATGACGCTTTCTTAAGTCGCGTACCTTGATTCGCCTTACGGGATCAATATAATCCAGGCCTATTCCGTATTCGTCGTGGAAGATAATGTCATTTTTGCTGTCCGTGAAATTGAATTCTTTATTCATGGATGCAAGGATACATACAGGGAATTCCAGACCTTTGCTCTTATGCATGGTCATAATTCTCACCACGTCCTCATTCTCGCTTAAGGTCATCACTTCTCCTTCATCCGATTCGTACTTATGAAGTCGTTCAATATACCTGCAGAAATCGAATATTCCCTTAAATCCGTCACGGCAGAAGCCTTCAGCCTTATTAAGCAAGGCGGACGCATTGACTTTTCTCTGTAATCCGGCCGGAAGGGCGGATACATGTTCTATGTAGTCATATTTATCATATATGTATCTTATCAATTTATATACGGGTGTATAAGGAACCATTGCCCTTATATCCGTTAGATTTCGCATAAATACAGAAGCCTTATTTGCCGCCTTATCAATCTCTTCACCCGTTATTCCCTTCTGTATAAGCTCGGTTACTTTGGGATGATTGTTAAGCTCCTCCGTACTTGCAAACAATTTAAGACCTTCGTATAAACTTCCTCCGACCTTTTTAAGCAATACTGTCTCATTCTCATCAAAGCCGCCGAATACTGATAATAACGATCCGTATAACTCAATTTCGTTGTACGGGTTATCGATTGTCTTAAGATAATTAAGAATCGTCACTATCTCCGTTGTATTAAAATATCCGCTCTTTGACGGTGTATGAACCGGTATGCCTTCGGATTCGAACACTCTCCTGATTTCATCCATATTTGCAGGAATGGTTCGCATAAGTATGACAATGTCTCTGTATCTGCACAACCTTCTTTGTTTGGTACTTTTATCAAATATCATCTGTTCTTTAAGCAGTCTCTTAATCCTTGCTGCTAACATACGGGCTTCTTTTTCGGGCTTACTTACTGTGTCGTCTTTGTCATTAACAAGTAGCATAAGCTCACTTGAATAATCCGTATCATCCGAAGGTAATTCATCATAAGTCTCCCCGTAATTAAGTCTGTTAAGCTCATCATAGTCGACTCCGCCCCATTCTCTGTCCATAATCTTCTCAAATACGGCATTTACCGTATCAAGAACCTGACGTCTGCTTCTGTAATTGGCAGACAGATCGACCCTTCTAAGCTTATCTCCCCGGGGCGAATACTCCGAATACTTCTCCATAAACAATCTCGGATCCGCATTACGGAAGCGATATATGCTTTGCTTAACATCGCCGACCATAAATCTGTCATATATTCCGTCATCTTCACCGGATATGCTGTGAATCAACAACTCCTGCGTCTTATTTGAATCCTGATACTCATCTATCATTAATTCCCTGTATGCCTTTCTGTAATCCAAGGCTACCTGCGTGGGAACATATCTATCCTCCTGCTTGCTGAGCATAATTCTAAGCGCAAGGTGCTCTATGTCCGAGAATGTAAGAATTCCTTTTTCGGTCTTTTTGTTTGTAAATCTCTCATGATAGAGCATAACTATATCCAAAAGTGCATTAATTACCCTGTTATTGCTTTCCATGCACTTAACAAGCATAGCTTCATCGGGAATCTTCCCGGGAGCCAAAACCCCATTAATTAAATCTTTATATAAGTTTCTGACATCCTGTGCCTTTTTCTTTTCCTCCTGATCGCAAGAGGTCTTACCGGGCAATTGCGGCCATTTTACGCCCTGTTTTGCCAGTTCCGTCAGTCCGTAGTAATCTCCGTAATCACTCAATCTTCTGATTATCTCTTCATCTTCATCGCATATTCTTGAATACTCAATCGGTCCCTCTTCACATAAACGACGGAATTCCTGCAATTTTAGAAGAGCACCTGCTATTTTGTCGTCAATTTCAGCAAGAGTTGCTCTAAACCACTCTGTTTGTGCTATTACAGTCATATCGGCCGCAGCATAATCCTGCCTTCTTTGCTCTATATATTCTTCTATAAACGGCGCTTTATCCGCCTCATCATATACGGATAATATACTTCCTCTTATTTTCTTTAGATTATCCTTATTCTCAAATCTTCCGAGGAAGTCTTCCAAATACTCAATTCGATGCCCATTCTCTGTTGTTTCTTTACTAAGGATCTCTTCCAAAACTTCATCAAGTGCTTCATCAGCAAGCTCCATGACCTCTTTGGTATCGGCAACTCGAAATCCCGGTTCCAATCCTATTTCCGTGAAATTATTGCGAAGAATATTCATACAGAAACTGTCTATGGTGGTGATCTGTGCATTATAGATCAGACTCGCCTGTTTCTTAAGCCTCTCATTATCAGGATTCTGTTCAATAAGTCCGTTAATTGCTTCGGCTATTCTGGCGCGCATCTCGCCTGCGGCGGCTGTTGTGAATGTAAGCACAAGTATCCTGTCTATATCAACCGGATCTTTTTCATCCATGATCCTTCCGATTATTCGCTCGACCAATACCCTGGTCTTACCGGAACCCGCTGCAGCCGAAACCAGAATATTACAATCTCTAAGTTCTACTATTTCACGCTGTTTATCGCTTAATTTAGGCATTGTTTCCCTCTTTGGCATTTAATTTATCTTTCATAAGACTTAACAGTTCTTCATCGGAAGGCGCATCTGTTACCTGCTTGCAAGCCCCGGGCATATGTATGTCAAATCCGCATATACCGGCGAATTTACAGTATGTACATGAGTCGCTTTTGTTTACACCCGAACCTATTATCTTTGGATCTGCGGATATATCGCCCGATGCCATTCTTTTGGCCGTCTCTAGCAGCTTATAGTCCGCATATTCCGATATTACTGCCATATCTTCTCTGCTCATCACTTCAGAGTTCTTTTTATAACTGCCGTCTTTTTTTCTGCTCACGCAAATAACATCTGAATCCTGAGCACCTGAATT
The DNA here is from genome assembly GCA_902778165.1 of uncultured Lachnospiraceae bacterium. Taxonomy (GTDB): domain Bacteria; phylum Bacillota; class Clostridia; order Lachnospirales; family Lachnospiraceae; genus Colinaster. The sequence continues at coordinate 4,781 of CACYWQ010000029.1, read as the reverse complement.
ATCCAGACTTAATACTACATCATCATCATCATCTATAATTCCTCTCTGTCTAAGGCTTGCAGTTATCAGCTTATTTACTGCTTCATCGCTGATATCGCCTTCAGCCTCAACGACAGGATCATTTATATGGTAATATAACATAGCAGCCGGAATTATATTCTTATTCGGGAACTTCTCTTTCATGGCTTCATAAGCGCCGTTCATATATACAACCATCTGTAATTGACGGCCCTCATACAGATTAAGCAATGAGAAATTCTTATTTCCCGACTTATAGTCAATAACCTTAAGCATCAGCCCCTTATCGGTATCCGCAACATCCAGTCTGTCAATCTTTCCGGTTAATTTGACGCTCACATTATTGTCTTTAAGCGATCTGTCAAATTCATATTCATATTCGTATGGCACAAAACTGCTCTTCCTTAACTGATAGGCAATGGTCTTAACCGTCTTAAGCATTACGGCCTTCATTCTGGACACAATATATTTATTTGATTCACTTTCAAACAGTATTGCATCCGTGTATTTAACGCTTTCCTTATCAACTGCCTCATCTATGAGGCTTACAGCTGTTTCATCGTCAAAGTCAAACCAGGTTAGACCTCTAGATTTAAGCAGATCCGTAAATATCTCCAAAACACCATGGTATATAGTACCCATATCGGCGGATTCTATTCCGTAGCGTTCTCTTTCCTTAAGACCCATTGTATATTGAAGAAAATACGAATATGCACATGCAGCATATTTCTCTATTCTGCTTACGCTTGCATATATACCGCTTCCGTACAAAACAGCCGCAATTTTATCGTCAAGTCTCGCATTTTCAAACCTTTTAAATGCATTTTCAAGCATTCTGTCAGCAAATCCCGTATCCTCTGACACAATCGGATATAACTGCCTTAATTTCTTCTCATCATCTTCATTTGCCGTTCCTGATGCATATTCCCTTATATAATCCGCATATGCAAGCTTAGCCTCTTTATACGAACCAATACAATCAGGCATTATAGCCGTTACCTCTCTTTGTATAAGGCTAGGGAATAGATTGCGTATATGATTAAGTATATACGAAGGCTTAAGAGCGTTTAACTCGTTATCTGTAAGAACATAGGACAAATAAAGACGTTTTGAGGGTTTGCACAGATTGGAGTAAAGATAGAATCTGTCAATATACGCCTGTTGTCTGGGACTTGGAGCCAGTTCAACATCATATCCGCACAAGAATTCTCTGTCAGAATCGGATATTATTCCGCCAACACCGGTACTCTTAGGTACCCAGCCATCGTTTAGACCTAAGAAAAAGAGGTATTTTACCGATTTAAGCCTTGTCCTTTCCATATCACCGACAATTACCCTGTCTACACTTTGAGGTATTGTTCCGACTTTAATTTCAGCCATACCTGCTTCGAGCAATTTATAGAATTCAAAAGGGTCCAATGACTCAGAACCTATTAAAGCATCGATCTGTTCAAGCAACTCGCATATATACCGGTATATTTGGGCGTATTCTCTGCCTTCTGCATATTCGCCAGCTTCATTAAACATTTGCTCATAAACCTTAAGTTTCTTATCACAATCACTTCTTAAAATGAATTCATACAAAGCTTTGACATATGTTGAAGCACTTAAATTCTTCTTAATTGCAATGCCCGCATCCGTAAACGGAGCTAATATGTCATTAATGTGTTCTCGCAATTTATTTAGCGAATCAAGTTCTGACAGATCATCCCCTGACTGTCTTAACTTACGTGTCTTCTTGGCAAAAGGCTTATTATAAGCCGCTCTGCCTCGTATTCCGGTCTCCGTGATATAGTTATCAAGCCTGTCTATATCTTCATCATCCATTTCCGCAAATCCCGTCTTAAGCATTCTGAATACGCAATCATAGTCATAATCCCATACAAAAAGTCCTAAGGCCGCCTTTATATACTCAATAAACGGGTTCTGCTCTATATGTCTGTTTCTGTCGAAATATACCGGAATATCATATTCTTCAAATACTTCCTCGAATTCACTTAAATATGCATCAGGATTGCCTGTAATAACGGCAATATCTCTGTAATACGCATTCTCATTTACAATAAGTTCCCTTATATCCGATGCCAAAGTTCTGACATCTGCGCGAATATTCGGATTCGCACTTAAGAATATATTGTTACATGCGTTATTATATTGTGCCCCGTCATATCTGTAGAAGTGTTCTTCCATGAAAGACAGTTCCGGAGACGACTCATATCTGTAAGCAGTCTTCATCGGAATAATTTCTGTCTCATAACCGTGATCTTTCGCAAGCCTCTTAAGTGATAAATATGTCTTATGTGTCAGTGCAAAAATATCCGATTCATTGACTATTTCGGTCGACAGTTTGTCAGAATCAATCGTCAGCGTAAATATCACATCTTTGGCTACATCCATAATTGCTTCAAGTACCCTGTTTTGGACGGGAGTAAACCCTGTGAACCCATCAAATATGACAATACTGTCTTTAACTGTTACCGACCTGTATATATCCTCTGCCAATATGTCCATGGACTCCTCGGTAGTGATATATTTCTCTTTTATATACTCTTTGAATTGTACGTATAATACGGACAGGTCGCCGAGTTTATTAGCAAGTGTTATTCTATTACCTTCCCTGGCATATCGCACCAGAGATGTTAATTGTGCATCATTTACTCCGTATTGCATGAATTCGGATATGGCGGATTTGACTTCATGTATATAACCCGGCTTATTCAGTTTACCTGCAAGATACGGAATACGATCCGCAACCGCATCAGCACATTTACGGAGAATAAGATTCTTTCCCGTATCATCAAGTACAGGTCTTTCCGCTCCGCCCGTCTCTTCAAATACCCTGTGAGCCAATCGCATAAAGCTTAAGACCTCGATATTCATGATTCCGCCGCGCTTACTCTTAGCGACAAAATCAGCCTGCGTCTGCATGGTAAACTGGTCAGGAACAATTACTAAGTAAGACTGCTCCGGATTCTCCGTTGCAGCCTTACTTATAACATCACAAATATATGCACTTTTACCGGAGCCTGTTCTTCCTGCAATTATCTTAACAGACATCTGTCATCCTCATTTCTTGGCCTTATATACCGGATCTGCGGGGAATCCGCCCTTAAGCCTCTGCATACAATTCGGAAGAGCTTCTTTACTGTCTCCCCAATCTGCATCTTTATTGCGATAATCGAATTTCTCTATAAGCCACGACACATCATCATAGAGTTTATTCATACGTTCTTTCATAACCGGAATCATGCAATCCGCGAATTCTCTTTGCTTATCCTCACTTAAATGCCTGCCCGCGTATTCCAATAAATCCGCAAAATGTGGCAGACAGAAAGCCTTGCTGTTCCTGACACGATTGTTAAAATCAGCATCCTTATCATACATCTCAAAGAAAGTCTTTAGATACCTGTCATAATGCTCCTTGAATCCGTTGCATATATAACAGCTGTCTTCTATACTTCTTACCCATTCCGTTACGGAGTTGGATGAATCCGCACGATTCTTGCCAAGCATCCTTGTTATACCTCCGGCAGAAGGCTTATATCCGTCAAACGCTTTGGTCGCCTGTTCATTTATCCGCTTCATATGCGTCTTCATAATCCACGCATTACCCAAAGTATTGCCGTAATCATACATTTTCTTAAAGTGTGCTCTGCAGAAACCCGCCTTGTCGGTCTGTTCTCTGACATCACTCTCCATGTATGACGAGCCGGATCCCAATACGAAATCCATAAGATCCTGTTCTATCTGCCTCTCAATATAGCAAAAAGGGCATTCACTTTCCGCATTGATCGCATCATTTATAGGTATGTTGTATAACTTCTCTTTCATCTGTAATCCCCGTATAGCTGTATTGTTACATACGCTATTGGTTTATTTTACCATATATATCATCTCTTTCATATAGGTAAACGATAGTATTTGTGCTCTAAATAGCGCTGTATACAATATGTAGCGGTTGAGAAATGGCGTAAAAATGTGTTATATTGTCTATTGTCCATATTAGTCAATATTCATTGCGGACCATCAGTTATATTCATTTTCAGGGGATAGGGAGTATAAATGAACGAGAAATTCTTCGATCTTAAGAGCGAGAAACAGGATAAGATGATAAATGCCGCTTTGCATTTATTCGCCGATAACGGCTATAAACATGCAAGTACGGATGATATAGTAAGAGAAGCCGGTATAAGCAAAGGTCTTCTGTTCCATTATTTTATCAACAAAGAAGGCCTGTATTCGTTTTTAACCGATTACAGTGTCAAATACCTTCTTTTTGAGTTCGACAGATCTATAGGAGAAGAAACCGAGTTCTTTTCATTCTGGGATAAATTGGAAAACGCCAAGGCCGGTGTACTTCGTAATTACCCGTACATGTATAAGTTCATCGACAGATGTTACAAAGAGTCCGATCCGGATATAAAGGCCATGAGCGGCGATGCACTTAAGCGCTACGAAACAGCCATAAACGCATATCAGAACAAGTTGTCATCTCCTTCGGTCAGAAACGGAATCAGTATTTCGCAGTTGCAGTCACTTATTAAATATACCGTTGACGGACTTACGTCAGAGCAATTATCTTCAGGTAAACCCAATCCCGAACAGCTTTATGCGAATATTTCCGAGTACATCAGATTACTTAAGAATCTTACGGTAGTATAAATAATCGAGTAGGAGGAATTTCTCATAAGTGAGAAATTCCGACCTCTCACACCACCGTGCGTACCGTTCGGTACACGGCGGTTCAATCAACTTAACAAGTA
>CACYWQ010000028.1 GCA_902778165.1 uncultured Lachnospiraceae bacterium | reverse complement strand
TTGAGATCAATAAAACGACGAAGGAACTTCAGACGACCAAATACATCCTGCGCTATCTCTCCTATGGCATTTCCGTCTATACGATGACCGGATGCCTCATAAAAAGAGATCGCAATGATAAACATATCCAGATTATATGCCATCAGGTTTTCCGAGCCTCCGATGTCCGGTGCTTTGGCATACAGCTCGGGAAACAATTCATCCGCTTTCTTTATTATCCCTTCCGCTTCACCGGGATACTTCTTTTTTGTGTATCTGATAAATGCTTTCTTTACAGATCTGTCCATTGCCATATGTTTAAATCTCCTTACTGCTTCCTCGGAAACCATGGAATACATCTGTTGACTCGTTTTTTATATTCCGCATATTCCTGTCCGTACAGATCAAGCAGCCACTTCTCTTCTGTATTTATCAGGGCTATAGTAATGATTACCCAGTCAAGCAACGGAAGAATCAGCATCCACGCATTGTGCCACATAAGGATTATCCCGGATAATGCTATCCACCAACCGCTGTACATTGGATTTCTGACGCACGAGTATATCCCTTTAGTTTGAAGTTTATTCTCGGTTATTGATTCATCCATATCTGAGCGGAGTGCACCGATATACCATATAGCCACGCCAATGACTATCAATACTCCTCCTATGATACGAAATATCAATGTCCATGGGCTTTCCAGCGTCCCGATCTTAAATACATAACCAAACAGGATTATACCTATCACATTTAAAACCGCTATTCCGTATACAATATATGGTCCGACGCCGAACAAAGGCAGCTTCTGTCCTTCCTTCGTATAGTTTTTCAACATTTTTTATCACCTCGTAATTGAAGTTTTTACACAACCAGGGTTAGTTATCGCTAACTTAATATGATAGCACTCAAATATATAAAAGTCCATATCTTCGACTTTAATTATGAAAAAAAACGGATAACCACGCTGAACCGCAGTTATCCGATCTTTTTATCTCATCGTCTTGACAATGTCTCCACTCACCAGATTTTCTCTTGCATTATCACCACTCATTTCTTTAAACCATCCTTTCATTTAGTCGAGTTAGCATTTGCTAACCAGAATGAGTATATATAAGGAGTGGTCGAAAGGCCACTCCAAAATGCAATCGTCGCTCCAATCTGCAATTTTACTCTATCTCACTGTGATCACACCGGCATTACCATGAATTCATCGATCGCTTTCAAAACAGGCTTGGCATATTCATCTCCACCAAAAAGCCATTGCTCATGCTGCATATCAAACTCTCTTATATCAGGATTATGGAAATACTTTTTATAGCGATTCAGATATTTCTCACCCATCTTATTGGCGTAAATAAAGTGAGCCTTCGTATGACCCACATTTATATCATCTTTAAGATGCGTGAGCAGATCGGTGTAATACTCATTCTTAATGGATTCCGGATTAAATTTAGAAAAGCAAGCCATGAACTTATCTGCAACTTCATCGTCCATCAGGAACATCTTCTTTAAGCTTTCTTTTGTCTTCTTCTGCTTCTTCTCACTCTTTGTAAAGCTTGTAAGCAGCGGAACAACAAGCTTACTTTGAAGCCACGCCGATGCTTTTCCACTCTGATCAAGATCGGGACTGCCGAAGATCGCATGATCGATATGTACATTCTCCCTTTGCACCAGCTGTCCGACAAAGCTTGATCCCAAAGAAGATCCGATCGCTCCGTCCAGTCTGCCGTTATGCTTAGTCTGTATATACTGTTCGATCTTTTCAGTGACCGTTATCATATCCGGAAATATCACATCACTTCCGTCAAATCCGTCATAATTTACACAGATCAGATGATATTTCTCCGATAATACCGGTATCACTCTTTCAAAATTGGTCTGCCAGTCACAGCATGTACCCGGTAAAAGCATCAATGTCTTTCCGGACATGTTGCCCATTTCTTCAAACTGCATGTTCGCATCACCTCTTTATCGTCAGCCTTTAAGACCGTTGGACTGCCTAATCATATCCTCTACGACGATATCATAGATCTCACCTATCGAATTGCAATACTCCAATATCTTCCACGGCTCGTTCGTATGAAAATGGATCTTTATCAGATCTTCATCTCCTGCCGCGATCAAACTGTTTCCCTCAAAGTGATCTGTTATATAATCCGCTATCTCATCCTCATCAAGATCCTCATCACGTCTGTCGATCAGAAGCTGCGTGTCATATCGATATGCAAACTGATCATCCTCTGCATCAATTGAATTGATTCCCATATTTTCTCCTTCTCGGCCCATGGCCGCAAGACATTCTTTTTCTCTCTGATCATCATACCAGCGAACAAACCCATGCCGCAAGTGCCGAAGCAGCAGGGAAAATGACCAGAAGCTTAAGTAACTGGCTCTTTATATTATACCCGTATTTCCTGTTAGAATACACACTTTCCGGCACAAAAAAACAGGACGTCGTTTCCGTCCTGTTCTCCCCGGTTTACTCAATATTTCCCGTTTTCTTTTATCTCTTCCATCAACTTAAGATAATTTCCGTATCTAAGTCCACTTATCTTACCTTTATCAACAGCTTCTTTGACTCTGCAGTCCGGCTCATTGATATGCAGGCAATCAAGGAATCTGCATTCCCCTTCATATTCTCTGAATTCGCCATAATATTCTTTAAGATCACTTTTATCAAGATCAAATAATCTTAGAGAACTGAAACCCGGAGTATCGAGTATATAAGTGTCTTCATCTATGGCAATGAGCTCACTATGCCTTGTCGTATGACGGCCACGCTCTATCTTCTCGCTGACAGAACCAGTCTCCATTATGATCTGTTGCTTAAGTTCATTGATAAGGCTTGATTTACCCACACCGCTTGGGCCGGCAAGAGTAGTTGTCTTATGCAGCAGTTCACTCCTTAGTTCTTCTATTCCTTCGCCTGCCGCCACGCTTATAAAATGTACTTTGCAGCCACAGTCTTCGTATGACTTCCTTATATACTCCTTCTCATCATCCCCTGCTATATCCTGCTTATTAAATGCAATTATGCACGGAAGATTCTTCTGTTGCATCATTATAAGGAATCTGTCTAAGAGATTAAAATTCGGCTCGGGACGGGCTATGGCAAATACTATGAGCGCCTGATCCACATTGGCTACAGCAGGTCTTATGATCTCACTTCTTCTGGGCAGGATCTTAATAATATTGCCCTCACATGTCGTCTCGTCAAGGACGTCCATAATAACATCATCGCCCACAAGTGGCTTGATGCCGTCCTTACGAAATATTCCCTTGGCCTTGCATTCATAGATACGGCTTCCATTATGTACATAATAGAAGCCGGCTATCCCTCTGATTATCTTACCCTGCATTAACACCTATTCCTTAGTGAAATCAACTGTTCGGGTTATGGTCCTTTCTTCCGTAGTAGAAGGAATATCTATTACATTACCGTTCTCGTCGGTAGTTGTGGTTCCGGGTATCGTCACCTTATATATGATGCTGACAACACCCGAATCACTGTCTGCTATGCCTGATATGTTCATAGATACCGGGAAGTTTGAGGTGTTCTCTCTCTTAAGTTCCACGCCTGCATTGGTAGTAAGTATAACTGTTGCCTCCGTACCGCTTACATAGTCACCATCTTCAACCGACGGACTCTCTATATTGCCTATATAGCTGTAGGTAACTGTACCCACACCTATACTTAATTTCATATCTATTACCGTACCTGCATCAACAGCGGAATCCTCCGTATAACTCTGATAACAGATCTTACCGGTAAGATTCTCATCCGGATTGGTAGTCTCTTCAATGGAACCTGCCTGTAATCCGTTCTCAATAAGAAGAGCGGTAGCATCCATGGGATCTAATCCGATAAGTCTGGGTACATGTACCTTGGATGAGCTTGCACCCGTACTTACACTTAATGTTACACTGCTGCCTCTCTCTACAGGTACGCCTGCTGCCGGCAACTGATCAACGACATTGCCCTTGGCTATCGTATCGCTGGGAACCTCTACCTTCTCAACTTCAAGTCCCTCTTTGTTAAGCGTTGCAACCGCTTCAGCAAATGACATATTGATAACTTCGGGTACGGCCACCTGATTCTCACCAAGTTCTGCCGGATCCGTAATAGTCTCTGTAGATACCTCGGAAGGATTGTCGGGATTCTTACTGTGATTAAAATCAACGATACCGAATGCTCTTCCCACGATTACTATGATTATTATTCCTATGATCACAGCTGCAATAATTGCCGCTACTGTGGTGATCTTATCTCCCTTGGCACTTACCTTGGTATTACCTCTGTTCTGACCGCTCTTTAATGGTTTGCGGTCATCTATATAGTCGGGGCGTTTAGAACTCTTAGCACCTGAAGAACCGGTCCTGGCTCCTGATGACTTGCCCTGTCTGTTCTTATTACCCTGCTTATTCTTATTACTTGAATTGCCCGAGTTTTTGCCCTTGGAAGAATTACTCTTAGAGGCAGCCTCCTTATTGACACGAAGTCCGGTCTCCTCTTCATATTCTTCCCTGACTCTTACACGATTTCTTACTTCGCTTATCTCATCTTCGCTTATTGCTCTTGTAGCCGCTTCCTCATCAGGATCGTCAAGCTTAACGAAATCTATATCCGGAGTCATAAGGGATCTCTTAAGATCGTCTATAAGCTCCTGCATGTTCTGATATCTTCTGTCAGGGCTCTTCTGAGTACACTTAAGCACTATCTGTTCAACGGATATGGGAATATCCGATGCATAAGTCCTGGGAGAAGGCATAGGCTCCTGAATATGCTTAATCGCGATAGCCACGGTAGTCTCACCGTTAAAAGGAACTCTGCCTGTAAGCATCTCAAATAAAGTAATACCGAGTGAATAGATATCACTCTTCTCATCCGAATATCCGCCTCTTGCCTGCTCGGGAGAAGTATAGTGCACGCTTCCCATTACATTGGAGGTTATGGTATTGCTGCTAACGGCCTTGGCAATACCGAAGTCCGTAACCTTAACCTTACCGTCTTTGCTTATCATGATATTCTGAGGCTTGATATCTCTGTGAATAATATGATTGTTATGCGCAGCCTCTATACCCATCGATACCTGGATGGCTATACTTGTAGCCTCCTTAACGGATAGTCTTGACTTCTTCTCAATATATTTCTTAAGGGTGATGCCTTCTACAAGCTCCATCACGATATACTGCGTACCACCCTCTTCACCAACGTCATATACATTGACGATATTGGGATGCATCATACCTGCTGCAGCCTGTGCTTCAGCACGGAACTTGGACACAAAGTTAGCGTTCTCGGCAAACTCCTGCTTGAGTACCTTAACAGCCACAGGCCTGTTAAGCTTGTGGTCCTTACCCTTATATACGTCCGACATTCCGCCGGTTCCGATTTTCTCAAGGATCTCATATCGATCCCCAATCATCATTCCGATTTTTATCATCTATAATCCTCTTAGCAAGTTATGCTCTTATTCTGCGTCAGTCTATGGCTCGATGAGCACCACTGCTATATTGTCTTTACCACCGTTATTGTTGGCCGCATTGACCAATCCTTCCGCCTTCTCCACCAGATCTCTCTGACCGTGAAGAATCATGCGTATCTCTTCATCTTCTATCATATTGGTGAGTCCGTCCGTACACATTAAGACGATATCACCGCGACTTAATTCCACGTTAAAGAAATCAATCTCAACATAATCCTCAGCGCCGATTGCTCTTGTGATTATGTTCTTCTCAGGGTGGTTCCTTGCCTGATCTCTTCTAAGACCACCCATTCTGACCATCTCTTCTACAAGCGAATGGTCCCTTGTAATCTGTCTTATCTGTCTTCCGCCCACGATATAGAGTCTGCTGTCACCTACATTGGCAACACACAGAGTATTACCCATAAGCGTAGCGGCAACAACCGTCGTGCCCATACCGTTATAGGCTTCATCTGCCTCGGCACGCTCTCTTATAATGTCGTTGGCACGACGAATAGCCTTCTCCAATACAGATACCGGTTCCGTATCATGAGAAGACTCCACTGATTCCACTATGGTCTCTATGGCACACTTCGACGCATAATCGCCGGCCTTATGTCCTCCCATACCGTCAGCCACCAGAAACAGGTTGGGTAGGGGTCCTACCGGCATTTCAGAAGTATACACATAGTCCTGATTCATTTTCCTCTTTTTACCGATGTCGGTTATTGAAAAGGTCTTAATCATAATCAGTACTATTCATGCGCTTATGGCGCAATTGTCCGCAGGATGCATCTATATCCTGCCCGATTTCTCTTCTTATAGTAACATTATTTGCGTTTTTTTCAAGTTTATTTTTGAAGGCCTCTATGGCCGATCTGTCTCCGCGCACAAATCCCCGTTCCTTGACTGGATTAACGGGAATAAGGTTAATGTGTGCTCCCATTTTGCTTGCAATGACTCCGAGTTGCTCAGCTTCCGCAACAGAATCGTTAACACCGCCTATAAGACTGTATTCTATGCTGATTCGTCTGCCGGTTGTATCGGCATAATACTTGCATGCATCGGTTACTTCGCGAATCGTATACTCATTGGCTATGGGCATTATGCTGCGACGCTTCTCATCGGTCGTTGCATGCAGTGATATGGCAAGAGTAAGGCTTAGGTGTTCGTCCGCAAGCTTATATATATTCGGAACGATACCGCATGTAGATACGGTTATATTTCTGCCTGATATATTAAGGCCCTTCTCATCAGTTATAAGCTTATAGAACCTAATAAGATTATCGTAATTATCTAAAGGTTCTCCGATACCCATGATTACTATATTGGATACCCTCTCCCCCGTATCTCTTGTTATGGCATAGATCTGTTCAACCATTTCGGAAGGCTCTAAGCTTCGTACCAAGCCACCGAGTGTGGATGCGCAGAACTTACATCCCATTCTGCATCCCACCTGGGATGATATGCATACGCTGTTACCATGCTTATAACGCATGAATACACTCTCTACGAAGTTACCGTCCGGAAGTGCAAACAAGTATTTACGCGTTCCGTCAGTCGCCGATTCCTGCATCCTGTCTATTGTAAGAACAGTATAGGGATATTCCTTCTTAAGTATCTCTCTTAAGGATTCCGGGATATTGGACATTGAATCATAATCCGTGGCAAGCTTATTATGCATCCAGTCATATATCTGCCCCGCTCTGTATGAAGGCTGTGATATATCCTTCATAAGTTGTTTAAGTTCATCCAAATTAAGTGATTTAATATCCATCCGCTATCATTAATTACGGTCAAATGCCGCAATATAGAATCCGTCGTTTGCTTTGCTTATAAACATCTGTCCCGATGTAATGAGCTTATATCCGCCTTTATTGATTATATAATCTTTAGCGCCTTCATTCTCATTCTTACACATGGTACAGGTGCTGAATATGAGTCTTCCGCCCGGGCGTACATATCTGACCGCATTATCAAGAATCCTGCGCTGTAATGTTACTATCTCATTCATTGAATCGGGCGTAACATTATATTTAATATCAGGCTTGCGTCCTATTACTCCGAGTCCCGAACAGGGAATGTCTGCTATGACTACATCAAATGAATCCTCATATTCTTCATTAAATACGGTGGCATCCCATATTCCTGATTCAATGTAATCATTAAGATTCATTCGACTTATATTCTCATTAATTGTATACAGTTTATTCTCACTGACATCCAGACTTAGGATATGTCCGTCAATCTTATAACGCTTAAGTTTGGCTGCAGCGTGCATGCTCTTACCACCCGGTGATGCACACATATCAAGGACCTTAATGCCCTTACCGCCTGCCAATCTGTCAAACTCCGCAGCCTCACATACACACATACTGCTTATATCCTGTATGGTTATAAGACCGTCTTTAAATTCCTGCATCCGCATTACTTTATCAGGTTCTAAGGTGCTTACTGCATAGTCTATCTTACCTGCAAGCTTAGTAATCTCCGGTTGTCCGGATACTGATATCTCAGAGGAAGGCCTTCCATCAGATATCTCATTTATGATCTTAATAATCTTATCTTCAGACAGGCTTTCATCTATCCTGACATAAGTCCCTCTTTCATCCGATAAGGACTCCTTAAGACAGTTAACTGCAATATCATAGCCGTAATCTGATACAAGGCTTCTGACTATATGCTCAGGGCATGAATAATTAACGGAAAGTGCCTTATACATATCCTTCTTCTCATCAGGCCACTTAATCGTATCCGCTTCTCTGATAACTGTCCTAAGCACTCCGTTTACAAATCCCTTAAGGCCTGATAATCCTCTTGCAGCCGTAAGCTTAACCGCTTCATTACATACCGCGGAATCAGGCACCCTGTCCATATACATTATCTGATATATGCTCATTCGCATGATCTGGCGAATGACTGGCTTAAGCTTATTTACGGGAGTCTTGGAATATGTATTAATGACGTAATCAAGTCTAAGCTTATACTCCGTTGTACCTTCAACCAAGCGCTTAATAAAGCCCTTATCTGAAGATGACAGATAGTCATACTTATCAAGGACCGCTTTAAGAAGATTATGGCTCTTATCTTCACCCTTCTCCTGCATAAGCAGAATATCGAGTGCTAAGGCTCTTGTATTGACACCGTTATTGCCCATAAATATTCTACTTGCTACCGCCTAATGTGTCGCCCTGCTTAATCGCATAACCTCTTATGAAAGAGGCGGTATCCATACGTTTCTTACCTTCTGCCTGAAGTGAAGTAATGATAAGTACTCCCTCACCCGTCTTAACATACAGTCCACTTTCATCCGCTTTAACTACTGTTCCGGGCTTATCAGAGCTTTGACAAAGTGCCTTATCATCACATACCTTACTTCCCCATATCTTAAGCATCTTACCATTATGATATGTATATGTTCCGGGCCATGAATTAAGTCCTCTGACATATCTTTCAATTATGACACCACTGTCATTCCAATCTATGCGACCCATTTCTTTATTAAGCATACCGACATGTGTTGCCTTAGCTTCATCCTGCTTAATGGGAGTAATCTTACCATCCCTAATTAAGTCCAGTGCTTCCGTGATCGTTGCAGCGCCTAAGTCTGCGAGCTTATCAAATAAGCTTGCTCCGGTCTCATCAGCTGCGATCTCACACTCTCTCTGTAACAATATATCTCCTGTATCAACACCCTTATCCATCTGCATGATGGTGACACCGGTCTTGGATTCTCCGTTTAATATGCACCACTGAATAGGAGCCGCACCTCTGTATTTGGGCAACAGCGAAGCATGAATATTGATGCATCCGTACTTGGGTATATTAAGAATCTCTTCAGATAATATCTGCCCGAAAGCCGCTACAATGAATATGTCTGCGCCGATACTCTTAAGCTTATCTACAGCCTCTTCATTTCTTATTCTTTCAGGCTGAAATACGGGTAATCCGTATGAGAGCGCACATTCCTTAACGGGGCAGAATGATACCTCATGTCCTCTGCCTCTTACCTTATCAGGCTGTGTTACTACAAGCGCAACCTCATGTCCTGCCTCTATTACAGACTTAAGGGCTCCGACTGCAAAATCCGGAGTCCCCATATATACTATCTTCATATAATTCCTCTTATTATTCCTCTTCATCCGCATCGGCATCATCTTCTTCCGATGCTTCGGATTTCTCCACTAGCTCGCTGTTATCCACAAGATCTCCTATGACTCTCTCCGTGTACATATGTCCGTCAAGATGCTCTATCTCATGACATAAGGCTCTGGCCAATAACTCCGTGCCTTCTATCTCCTGTTCATTAAATTCCTCATCGAGATACACAACCTTAACGTGATTAGGTCTTGTAACCTTACCGCTTACTCCCGGTACCGACAGACAGCCTTCATATCCGGTCTGTTCTCCGTCAGTCTCGATTATCTTAGGGTTGATTAATACCACGGGATCTTCACCCGTAACATCTATTACGGCAATACGTTTAAGAATACCGACCTGAGGAGCCGCAAGTCCGACACCGTTAGCCTCATACATAGTATCAAACATATCCCCGATCAATTCCTTGGTTCTCTCGGTTACTTCCTTAACCTCTTTACATACCTTATTAAGTACCGGATCTCCCTGTGTTCTTATCTGTCTGATAGCCATCCTGCAATTATTCCTCTCCCGGGCCATGCCCGAATCATTACTAAAAAGGATTCATCGGATTAAGGTCAAGAGTCACTCTTACTCTGTTTACAACACCCTCATCATCCGAATCCATAGTCTGTTCTATAATATCCTTAAGTCCCGTCAGGACATCGGCATCCGCACTCTTAATATAGAATACAAATCTGTGACTGTCGTTAATCTTGCCGATTCCCGCCTTACCGGGTCCGATAACGCTTGCTCCGTTATTCTTCATCTTGCATATCGTAACAAGCTTCATGGCATACATATATGCCTCATCCGCATCCTTGCCGCTTACAAGTACAGCCATTATATTACTTACCGGCGGATATCCCGATATCTCTCTGTATAAGATCTCTTCGTTATAGAAGGCCTCATAATCCTGAGTTGCCGCCTTAACTATACTGTAATTATCGGGTTTGTAAGTCTGGATTATAACATTTCCGTCCTTATCTTTCCTTCCGGCTCTTCCTGCCGCCTGAGTAAGTAACTGGAATGTTCTCTCACCTGATCTGTAATCGCCTCCGGCAAGTCCTATATCCGCAGCCAATATTCCCACAAGATCTACATCGGGAAAATCATGGCCTTTAACTATCATCTGTGTTCCGATAAGTACGTCCGCCTCGTGACGGGCAAATGAAGATACGATCTTATCAAAGCTTCCCTTCTTGGTGGTTGTATCCGCATCCATTCTAAGGGTCTTAACACCGGGAAACATCTTGTGAACTTCTTCCTGTATCTGCTCGGTTCCTGCCTTAAATGACATTATATATTTAGAACCGCATACAGGACACATCTTAGGCTTAGGCATCTCTAAACCGCAATAATGACATACAAGCATTCCTCGACTTCTATGCTCTTTAAGCGACACATCGCAGTGAGGACATTTGATGATCTCACCGCAAGCTCTGCAGGATACAAATCCAGCATATCCGCGTCTGTTGATGAATAACATCATCTGCCTGTTATCGGATATTGTCTGACGCATAAGCTCCTGTAAACGACGCGAGAATATGGATCTGTTGCCGTCCTTAAGTTCCTTGCGCATATCAACAATCTCTGTATGTGCAAGGGCCGAACCTGTAGCTCTCCTGCTTAACTTATATAACTTATAGTCGCCCTTAAGCGCATGGTAATATGTCTCAACAGAAGGTGTGGCACTGCCAAGTACTACCGATGCCTTATGCATATCAGCAAGTTTAAGTGCAACATCTCTTGTATGGTATCTCGGAGTATTCTCACTCTTATATGCGCCTTCATGCTCTTCATCCATAACAATGATTCCAAGCTTGGCAAAAGGCATAAAAAGTGCAGACCTCGGCCCGATTATGACATCTATGTCACCATTCCTGGCCTGCTCGTAGTATTCGTATCTAAGACCTGCGGCAAGAGTCGAATTCATGATTGCGACCCTGTCGCCGAAATACTTCTTAAATCTCTCTACCGTCTGATAGGTAAGTCCTATCTCCGGTATTAACATGATGGCCTGTTTACCCTCATCCACCACATGCTTAATCATCTCCATATACACCAATGTCTTACCGCTTCCGGTAATACCGTGTATAAGATATGTATTCCTTATTCCCGAATCGTATTCGGATATAAAATCATTAACGATTGCCGCCTGATCTGTGTTAAGGGCAATATCGGCTTCGACAGTTCGCCCCGTATTCCCGTTATCCGAAGGCATATCCGCAGTCTCAGTTGCAGCCTTTTTTCTTCTGTATGATTTCTTGGCCGGAAGCACGGTCTTAAGCGCATCGATCATGGTAGAACCGTACCTCTGCTTAATATATGAGGCCAGTTCGATCATATATGAATCCGTGGCGTCCTGAGATAAGACTATTGAATCTATTTCCTTAAGTCTTCCTATGGGGACATCCGGATTATTAACTATATCGACTATGATTCCCTGTCTTAGCTTATTGCCCTGTCCGAAAGGAATCATGACGCGACTTCCGGGGCGGCATGAATCCGCCAATTCCGTGGGGATAATGTAGGTGAAGGGTCTGTCCACCGCCTCATGCGATATGTCTACTATGATATTGGCATATGCCATTAACCCTGCTCCTTTAAGATCTCATCAATGAGTACGCGTTCATCCATGGGATACTTGACACCCTTGATCTCCTGATAATCTTCGTGACCCTTGCCCGCAAGCACTATGATATCACCTGGTTCTGCATGAGTGATTGCATAACGGATAGCTTCCTTACGATCTGCAATAGTGATGTAATTGCCCTTGGTGCGCTCTATGCCGGTCACTATATCGGCCATGATGTCAAGCGGTTCTTCAAATCTGGGGTTATCCGATGTGATGATGGTGAAGTCGGCAAGCTCACCGCTTACTTCTCCCATCTCGAAACGTCTGTTGCGATCTCTGTTACCGCCACAGCCGAATAACGATACAAGTCTGTGAGGATTGTATTCCTTAAGGGTGCCGAGAAGGCTCTTAAGAGCCATGGCATTGTGCGCATAGTCAATCATCAATGTGAAATCATCGGATATATGAATTAACTCTATACGGCCCTTGACCGTCACTTTCTTAAGTGCGCGTCTTACATTCTGCTCGGTTACATTAAATCCGTCGCAGATAGCAACTGCCGTAAGCGCATTGTATACGCTGAATCGTCCGGGAGTACACACATCCACATCCATCTCAACCTTGCCGCTTACATGGAAATCCACGCCGATATGTCCCTCACCTCTGGTAAGTCGCATATCCGTAGCTCTGTAATCACAGCCTTCATTTAATCCGTATGTAAGAAGCTTACATGTATGGCCTTCTATGATTCCGTCTATATGGGCATCATCGCCGTTGACAATACCGACCTTGCACTGCTTAAACAGAAGGCTCTTACAATGCATGTAATCTTCGAAATCTTTATGTTCATTGGGGCCTATATGATCGGGTTCAATATTGGTGAAGATTCCGTAATCAAAGACAAAGCCCTGGGTTCTGTGAAGCATAAGTCCCTGACTTGATACCTCCATTACAACGGTATCTATACCGGCATCGACCATCTTACGCATATAACTCTGAAGTTCATACGAATCGGGAGTTGTATTCTTGGCAGGTATATGCTCATCTCCTATGATGACCTCTATCGTACCTATTAGGCCGACTTTATGTCCTGCTTCTTCCAATATACCCTTGGTCATATATGTGACGGTGGTCTTACCCTTGGTACCCGTGATACCGATCGTTGTAAGCTTATCTGCAGGATGTCCGTTATCTGCTGCCGCAATATAAGCCATTGCATATCTGGTATTATCAACCTTAACAACCGTAACACCTGATAATGCAGCAAGGTCCACATCCTTAGATACAACCACGCAGGCAGCACCCTTATCTGCCGCTTCCGCCACGGCACTGTGTCCGTCAAAATTTGCACCCTCTATACATACGAAGAGACATCCCTTCGACAGCTTCCTTGAGTCATACACGACTTCCGTTATATCCGCCTTGGGGTCTCCCTGTATAATGTCATATTCAAGTCCGTCAAGATACTCTTCGATCTTCATCACACACTCCGTATTATGCGTAAAAAATTACATGGCGGACTGTATCCGCCTCGCATAAGAATACCACATTTGGCTGGTATTGTCCATCACGGCGAGCCTTGCAGGCGAGTCCGCGCGCCGAATATCAGATTCGGCGCTGCGATAGAGGCGATTTGGGTTATGCCCAAATCGCAGGTTAGAAAAATGCCGTTGATACGGCATTTTTCTAACTAATAACGCCAAAAGCCTTGCGGTTGCCCGCAAGGCTTCTGTTCTTATGAGGGGGGAGATAGTGAGTAATCAACTATCTATGAGTACACTATACTACTTAAATGTGTGCAAAATATGTCCAATTACTAAAGAATAAATAAAATTTCTTAAGAAATTCTGTAGCAGTTATTTCAACTATGTAAATTGAAGTCTTTAACCATGTATTGTACGGATCTTCTGCCGTTATACTCGTTAATGTCAGGATAATAAATAATATCAATAATCATACCTACAGGCTCAAATAATCCCTTAGCCCTAATCACTTCATCCCTAAGATCCATATAACCGCTAAACATCACAAGATCATACATCTTACCCGAAGTATCCTTAACGCGCATTCTGCACATATCTCCGGTTTTGCCCATCTCCTTAACCGATATGATCTCAAGAGATTTATCCGCAAATACGGGACTGGGATTGCCGGTTCCGAAAGGCTCTAAGAGACTTAACTGCTTAATAAGTCCCTCCGTTACATATGACAAAGGCATTGGAACATCGATTAATATCTTCCTTGTAAGGTCTTCATCCGTTAACGAACAGTTCGTCTTGATCCTGTCTCTGAATACACTCAGATTCTCCTTAGGCATTGATAATCCCGCCGCCATGGCATGTCCTCCGAACTTAGAGTACAGGTCCGCACACTTATTAAGCTCATCATACATATTATAGGCTTCTATCGAACGGCCCGAGGCCTTGATCATATCTTCCGAATCGGTAAATACCAGGGTTGGCCTGTAGTATTTCTCTTTAATCCTGCCTGCCACGATGCCCGCAAGGGATTCATGAAGCTTAGGAAGATACAGAATAATCACCTTATCATCCGCCATTTGCTCTTGCTCAATGATCTCTACTGCCTGCCTAAGCCCATCCTCCGTATAACTCTTACGAAGGTCATTAAGATTCTTAAGCTCGGTCGCACTGACGGAAGCCTTTGAGATATCTTCACTGAGTAACAGTTCAACCGATGTCTCCGCACTGTCAAGTCTTCCGGTAGCATTGATGCAGGGTCCTATGATAAATCCGAGTTCATGCACATTAACCGGCTTATCTTCTATACCGCATACCCGTCTTAACGCTCTTATTCCTATGTTGGCGCTGTCAGCCATATGCGAAAGCGCGTAACTTACTATCGACCTGTTCTCATCCATTAGTTCCATTACATCGCATACGGTGCCCAGTCCTGCCAGTTCCTTAAGTTCAGGCAGGCATTTAAGCTCTTCATCAAGCGCACATATAAGTTTATACGCTACCATTGCTCCGCATATTCCGGGGTAAGGATAACCGCAATCCGGGATCTTGGAATCTATTACGGCATCGGCATTCGGATATATATACATACGTTTGCCGTCTTCATCCTTATAAGGAACTTCGTGGTGGTCCGTAACTATACAGGTCATACCGTAGGATTTGGCCTTATCTATTGCACCTGTTGCCGCAATACCGTTATCACAGGTAACTACCGTATCTATTCCGTCCTCATATGCCTTATCTATCATAGATTCATTGATGCCGTATCCGTCATATACTCTATTAGGAATTGCATAGGATACATCTGCACCAAGTTCTTTTAAGCCCTTATAGAGAATGCATGTAGCCGTCACACCGTCCACATCATAATCGCCGATGATCCGAATCGTCTTACCGGATGCGATCTTATCTCTGATAATACTTACTGCCTTATCCATATCAGGCAATAAGAAAGGCGCATGAAACAAACGCGCATCCTTACTTAAGAATGCGCGCATTTCATCCGCCGTAGTCATATCACGATTACGCATGATCCTCACTATCACGGGATCGATGTTAAGTTCTTTGCCAAGTGCATTAAAATCCGCTTTCTTGGCTGCAACCATCCATCTTGCGTTCAATCTGATTATTTCTCTTTACTCTTAAACTTAGTTCTGAATACAAACCACATAGCACCTGTTAAGCATACTGATGAGTATGTACCGCATACGATACCGACCATCAGAGGAAGTGCGAACTCTCTTATTGAGGTTACACCCAATATATAGAGTGCAGCTACCATTATGAATGTGGTAAGTGATGTAAATATGCTTCGTGACAGAGTCTGGTTGATACTTCTGTTGACCATGCTCTCAAGTGTATCTCTATTACGCATGAACTTAAGGTTCTCACGTACTCTGTCGAATATAACGATAGTTGCGTTGATTGAGTAACCGACTATCGTAAGCATACATGCTATGAATGTGTTACCTACCGTAATACGGGCTATTGCATAGAATGCAAGTACTACGAGTACGTCATGTACAAGTGCAAGTACCGAACTTGCAGCGAATCTGATGTCCTTGAATCTGAACCAGATATATATAAGCATGCAGATAGTGGCAACTATCACTGCTATGATGGCATCTCTCTTCATCTCAGATGATATCGTAGATGAAATAGTCTCTGCCGTAATCTTCTCTTTATCAACACCGAAGTTGCTTACTAAAGCTTCATTCATGGCTTCTCTCTCAGCCACATCAAGGGTCATTGTCTTAATAACAACCTCGTTGGTACCCTGTACCTTCTGGCACTGTATCTGACCGCTTCCGATTACGCTTCCGATTACGGGAACAACTTCTGCATCGATTCGATCAAGGCTTAAGTCTTCGTTAAATGTAACGGTTGTAGAAGTACCACCCTTAAATTCCATTGAATAGTTGAGTATATCCTTACCGCCTGCTTTGTTGATACCCATGAATACGAATCCTGAGAGGATTGCGATAAGTGAGATTGCGAAGAATACCTTTCTTCCTGATAAGAACTCAACCGACTTACGTTCTTTGGCTCTACCGTATAATTTCTCACTCTTAAGACCCAGAGTATATAAAGACTTAAGGATGAGCTTGGTAATAACAAGAGCTGTGAACATCGATACAACGATACCAAGTCCGAGTGTCTGAGCAAAGCCCTTAACCGAACCTGTACCCATGATACCAAGCACCAATGCTGCGATAAGTGTTGTAATGTTACCGTCTATGATAGCTGAAAGCGCCTTCTTAAATCCTGTCTCAATGGCATCACCGACAGTTGCTCCGTCTGCAATCTCTTCTCTGATTCGAGCGAAAATGATAACATCCGCATCAACCGCCATACCGATTGATAAGATGATACCTGCAATACCGGGAAGAGTAAGCGTAATATTAAATCCTGACAACAACAAGATTACAAGCACCGTATATATGCCAAGTGCTATAACCGATGCAACACCGGGGAGCAAATAAATGATTATCATTAATACTGCCACTATAGCAAATCCTATGGCTGCTGCCTTAAGTGATGTACTGATTGCTGTCTGACCAAGCTGAGCTCCCACCACGTTAGAACGAAGTTCTTCAAGTTCAAGCTTAAGTCCGCCGATTCTTATTGTAGAAGCAAGTCTCTCTGCTTCTTCATATTCAAAGTCACCTGAGATCTGCGCCTGACCGTTAAGTATGGGCTCATTAACCTTCGGTGCACTTGCTATCTCGCCGTCATAGTAGATGGCGATCGTCTCACCGTTATCATATGCGTGCTGCGTTGCATCTGCGAACTTCTGAGTTCCTTCAGGTGTAAAGTTAAGAGAGACTACAAACTGCTGATTGCCCATAGAATCCTTAACCGCTCCTGCCTGAGCATCAGCAACGTCGGTACCTGTAAGTAACATATCGCCGTCTGCGAGCAACTTATCAACTTCTTTAGTAAGAATATATACAGGCTCGCCGTTATCATCATAACCGGCGAATACGTAGTTGACATTGCCGTCTGTTCCTGTCTGTCTGATGAAATACAGTGAACCGGGCTTACCAAGATCCTCTAAGATCGAATTGGCATCGCTGACACCGGGAATCTCTATATTAATTCTGTCAGCTCCTTCCGAATAAACAATAGCCTCGGTACTGTAACCTTCTACACGCTTCTGAAGCTTGTATACCGTATCGGCCATATCTTCCTTATCCGGTGTCTCATCTCCTACAGCCTGATATGTGATACTGACACCGCCCGCAAGATCAAGACCCTGCTTGATGCTGGCTGCAGAACCTGTACCCTGCTCATCAAGACCGTACATAGCAGAATATATACCACCGGCAAGTAATGCCAACATTACTACCAGCCATATGACTGCCGAACTCTTTTTCATAACCTTACTCTCCTTGTTATATATATGTTATTTCTATTATTTACCTTATATAAACGGCCTTACCGACTAGGACTCGTCCAAAGCCGCTTTCATCATAATAGCACATTCTACTCTTTTTTTCATCAATTCACAACCAAGATCATAAGCATCATCTATGTTGCCGTGGAAATTGTATGAATTGGCCGCGCAACCGCCGCTGCAGTAGAACTTGGCAAAACACTTCTTGCACTTATCTTTGGAATAAACATTACAATGGGCAAACATATCGCGAATGTCATCACGCTTAACACCGTCGAACACATTACCCATAAGGAATTCTTCGTTACCTACAAACTGATGGCAGGGATAGAGATCTCCCCATGGAGTAACGGCCAAATACTCAGTACCCGAACCGCAACCCTTAAGTCTCTTGGCAACACAAGGGCCGCCGTCAAGATCTATCATGAAATGGAAGAAGTTAACGGGTTTACCCTGCTTTCTTCTTTCCAATAAATCAACCGCAAGCTTATCGTATTCTTCAAATAACTTAGGAAGATCTTCTTGTGTAAGCGCATAATCATCCGTAGGCTTAGCTACCACCGGCTCCACTGATATCTGCTCAAATCCAAGATCTGCCAGATGCTTAACATCCTCTGCAAAATCAAGATTATTATGCGTAAATGTTCCTCTTACATAATAATTCATCTGATCTCTGCTCTCGGCAAGTTTCTTAAACTTAGGAACTATTATATCGTATGAGCCCTGACCTCCGCGCATAGGACGCATCTTATCGTTGACTTCTTTACGTCCGTCTATACTTAACACCACATTGCTCATCTCTTTATTGGCAAATTCCATCATCTCATCATTAAGCAATATGCCGTTGGTGGTAAGAGTAAACCTGAACTTCTTATTATGAGGTGCTTCCAAACTTCTGCCGTATTCAACTATTCCCTTAACAACATCGAAGTTAAGAGTAGGTTCTCCTCCGAAGAAATCCACTTCAAGATTAACCCTGTTACCTGAATTGGCAACAAGGAAATCCAGAGCCTTCTTACCGACTTCAAGACTCATTAAAGCCCTGTCGCCGTTATATTCTCCCTCTGATGCGAAACAGTATTTACAAGCAAGGTTGCAATCATGAGCGATATGAAGACAGAGAGCCTTCACGATCGTGTTGCCCTTAACCGTATCGCTTATATAATCTTCATAGATATCGGGTGCATAGAGTCGTCCCATATCATGAAGTTCCATGAGTTCTTCCACTACTTCACGTATATCCGTGCTGCTGTACGGAAGCTTCTCGCATGCCATGCAAGCGGCCTCTATCGCGGTCTCACCCGTTAAGCCTGCTGCCAGAATCGGCTCAAGCACCGGCACGATGTCATATACACAATCATCGACCACATGCACCGAACCACTGTTAACATCAAGCACTATATTGTATCCGTTGTTCTTATACTGATGTATCATAATCCTACTTCTCATTTGTGATGCGCATTATCTAAGCGATACCGCCGTCACACCTCTTAGCATAACAAACTCGAAGTCACAGCCATATACTTAAATGTTATTAAGCATATAACTGTAACTTCGAGTCAGATATCTACCTATTCAGCTGTCGCTTACTTAAGCTTCTCGCAGGTCTGGTTACCTACTGTGCATGAAGTCTTGCAAGCTGACTGACATGATGTCTGGCACTCGCCGCATCCGCCCTTCTTCATAGACTCCTTAAGATCTCTTGTGCTAAGTGTCTTAATATGCTTCATTCGGATATCCTCCTATATATGATTCGTTCTTGGTTACGTAATGCCATATGCCGTACGCCCTAGTAGTATAACATACTTATCTGATAATGCAAAGTATTTTTGATTCACACGCGAAGCGACGTTGTCTGCATGGGGTCTAAGCCTCAGTTACCTCTTCTTTGACCTCATTAGCAGGTAATGATAATCGCACCTTCGTGATTCGGTTATTCTCAACCTCATTGACCTTAAGCTTAATGCCGTTATCAAGGATTA
Source organism: uncultured Lachnospiraceae bacterium (assembly GCA_902778165.1). Taxonomy (GTDB): domain Bacteria; phylum Bacillota; class Clostridia; order Lachnospirales; family Lachnospiraceae; genus Colinaster. Next base: position 1,632 of record CACYWQ010000028.1, on the reverse strand, counting down.
CCTCATCGCCTTCAAGGGGCATACGGTCGATTCGTTCAAGTATAAGACCCGCAACCGAATCGTACTCTTCACTGTCAAGCTTAAGTCCCAGTGCATCATTGACATCATCTATCTTACGGCTGCCCTCTATCATATAGACATTCTTCTCAACCTTCTTGATAGACTCCTTCTCCTCTTCGTCATATTCATCACGAATCTCGCCGACTATCTCCTCAAGCAGATCTTCAAGCGTCACCATTCCGACGCAGAGTCCGTATTCACTTAATACAAATGCAACGGACAGACCGCTCTGTCTAAGTTCCATAAGTAGGTCTGAAGTCTTCTTGAATTCATACGTATAATAGCCGTTACGCATGATATTCTCGACCTTGAATCCCTTCTTATCTTCCATCAGGATGAAGTCCTTGATATTAACAAGGCCGACAATATTGCCACGCTCACCCTCATATACCGGAAGTCTTGTATACATACAGCCCTTAAATACTTCCATAACTTCGTCATATCCGGCTGTTTTACTGACACAGACCATATCAATATTGGGGATCATGATCTCTTTGGCAAGGGCATCCGAGAAGTCAAACACATTGTTGATCATCGTCTTCTCATCGCTCTCTATAATGCCATCCTCATGACTTACATCCACGAATGTCCTAAGCTCGGCTTCCGTCATCACAGCCTTCTCATGTGGATTGATCCTGAGTATCCACATAATGGCACTTGCGATATGATCAACTATCCAAATAACGGGAGTAAGTAACCACATTAAAGATGCTATTATGGGCGCATAGATAAGGGAGAGCTTCTCAGCTCTTATCTTAGCCGCATTCTTAGGCACGATCTCACCGAAGAGCAATACCGCCAGGGTAAGTAAGCCCGTGGCATATCCTATGGCATAATCGCCGAATAATCTGATCGTAAGGGTGGTGGCAAGAGCAGATGCCGAGATATTGACGATGTTATTGCCTATAAGAATCGTAGATAACATCTTGCCGTAATGAGACACAACCTTCTCCAATGTCTTGGCGTGTCTCTTACCTTCTTCTGCCATGGCTCGTATCTTGATAGCGGATACAGCTGAAAGAGCAGTCTCTGCAGATGAGAAGAATGCCGAGAGCATCAGAAGGATTATTAGTATTATTAATTGTATAATGCTTGTCTTATCCATAACTATATTTCCTTAACAGAAGAATAATACAGATGCACAAATCCCGCAAGCATCTTGTCATTGTCATACATTGCCGTATATTCCTTACCGGTACTTGCCTTGATTACCTTAATATCCTCTCCGTTACAGTCACTGTCATAGTAATGGAATTCATGACCTTTGATCTCTGTATCTTGGGTGTTAAGTCTGACATATCCGAATCTTGTAAGCTTACCCTGCCATTTACATCTGCCGGGAATCACGCCGGTCATCTTATAAGATCTGCCCTGCTTATCCTCTATGGCTTCCTGAAGATACATGAATCCGCCGCACTCTGCAATGATATATACATTATTATCCGCAGCAGTTTTAACGGCAGCCTTCATGGTTTTGTTAGTTGACAGCTTATCAAGGTATTCTTCGGGATAGCCCCCGCCTAAATATATGGCATCCACACCCTCAGGAAGGTACTCATCATGCAAGGGGCT
>CACYWQ010000027.1 GCA_902778165.1 uncultured Lachnospiraceae bacterium | reverse complement strand
TCACTAATTTACACTAACGCTTTAAAGTGATAAACTATTCGACGGTAACACTTTAATACGGAGGTCGTATATGATTATCAAAATCTTGATGCTGCTGTTGTTTTTCTCGGTTATGCTCGGCGTAGGTTTCTATTGCCGTAAAAATGCGACCGACGTAGGAGGATTCGTTCTCGGCGGAAGAAACGTAGGTCCCTGGCTTACTGCTTTTGCATACGGAACCAGTTATTTCTCCGCGGTTATTTTCGTAGGATATGCCGGACAGTTCGGCTGGAAATACGGAATCGCATCAACCTGGATCGGAATAGGTAATGCACTTGTGGGATCCATGCTTGCATGGAGAGTTCTGGGAAGAAGAACCAGAATCATGTCCCAGCATCTTAATTCTGCTACCATGCCTGAATTTTTCGGAGAGAGATTTAATTCCAAGGGACTTAAGATAACGCAGGTTCTCCCTGTAATAGAAGCAGAATGCTTCATCCATGGCTATGGCCATCTTCGTGATCTTCCTATTCATATGAAACAGACTGATCGGCGCACTGATCCCGCTCGATTCGGCCATGGACGCCGAAAGATCCGAATCAGTAAGCGTGCCCGGTTGCTCAATAGCAGGCACAGTCAGTTTCTCTGCACCTTCAGCAATTGCAATCAACGAATCCATATCTATTGAATCAGATATTATCTCACATGCCGTGCTGATCACTTGTGACACATGTGTCATATATGTTTCACCGGCTTCAGCGTTAACTGTAGCGCTGCCACATATTCTGCCCATATCCGAATCTACATCAGGCTTCCCTGCATCCGTAGGCGTCATAAGTCCTAAGTGCCTGCTGCCTATATGCAGCCTGTCATCATCAGGCACATAGCCTATAACAGTTATTCCGAGCTCATCCTCGATTAATTGCTTAAGCTTGACATAGTACATCTTATTTATGCGATTAAGAATGATCCCTTTGATCAACTTATGCTCATCATAATCAAGAAATCCCTTAATGGTTGCAAGAACCGATCTTCCCACTCCCTTGGCAGGAACTATAAGTATAATCGAAGTCTTTAATACCGTTGCCAGTTCATATGATGACCCCGTAACAGACGTTCCGCCAAGTCCGTCATATAATCCCATTACTCCTTCAATGACTGCGATATCAGACTGACCGTTACCATCTACAGCCTGATCATCCGCCTCATCATATGCCGCCACATAACCGCCTTCATACAGAAGTTGTACTGTCTTATCATCATTCGTAAAGTAAGTATCAAGATTGCCGCCGGGTGCGATCCGCCCCATATTATCCATGGCCTGAACACCTAGGTTAAGCGCGATCCTGTGATACATGGGATCGATATAATCCGGTCCGCATTTATACGGCAACACATTTAAGCCCCTATTCTTAAGGGCCCTCATAAGTGCACAGGATATTATTGTCTTACCGCTTCCGCTTCCTGTCGCGGCTATCATCACTCTGCCTTCTGCCATGACTTGTCTTATTCCTCTATCTGTTTAACTCCCTGCCTTCTTCTCTCTTCCCTTATGATCTCATTCACCTTATCGTAATGACCTTCTTCATGGGGGAATGTACAATCCGTACAGACCTTAACCCGCACCCCTTCCTTGATCTTATACTTAGGATTACCGGGGCAGTTACTTAAATGATACATGGGACAGTAACAGAACAGGCAATTGATCTTATCAATTCCCTTATGACACGGATAATATTCACATTCCTTATTCTCAAAGAACTTATATGACATATCTTAACCCTCAGTCTTAATGCCAATCACATTTAACTTCCTATACTACACTATTACAAATGAATAAATGCTCACGGCGTTTTCATTTACACCGTCACGGCTTATCTGCATCTTAATCTCTTCGTATTCAAGTACTTCATGATTACACAGCCACGATGCCAAAGCTTGTCTTGTCTTATCCGTAATAGCGTTTATTACAACTCTTATGCCCTTATCCCCTGATGTGCCTTCATATGTTTCTGCGTCACGAGACATCTGACTTAACATATCAAGGATCTCCGTAAGCCTTCCCTTATTGCCGCCGATAAACGCATGCGTTATCCCCTTAGGCATATCCTCTCTTATATCATCCGGAACACTGCCCTTCCTTACAATCACATTAGGCAACTTATGCTTACGCGCATTTGCTGCCGTCAGGCTGACCGCTTCATCATTAACATCATATGCATATACTATTCCGTCCGGAATAAGCCTTGCTATCTCGATACTTACAGAGCCCGTTCCGCACCCTATATCAAGCACCCTGCTTACAGGCTTAAGCCTAAGCTTATCTATAGTCACGAGGCGCACTTCCTCTTTGGTCATCGGGACATCGCCTCTTATGAATTCATATCCTCTAAGGCCTGCTGCCACCGTGCTTATCACAGGCTCCGGATTATGGATATGGCAGGTATATAAGGCCTTATCGCCTTTATCATCTGTACTTTCTGATGCAAATATCGAAGCCGGCTTACTTACTATTCGCTCACCAGGATAAGATAAATCTGCTGCTGCAGTTATAATACAATCTCCGAGTCCCGAAACAGTAAGTATCCATCCAAGATCAGTTATATCCTTATATCCGCTTGTCAGGGTATATACATCGCTGTTAGTCCTTACATGGGATGCCACCCTGTATACTCCCTCCATACCCTTGCCGTGCATAGAGCTTATATATGCCTCATCATAGGGTCTGCCGATCTTAGCCGCCAGATATGATACCGAAGAGATGCCGGGATAGATATTAACCGTCCCATCCATACCTTCGGCAATCCTCTTACTAATTGCTTCGTATACGGCATTACAACCGCTGTTAAATCCGCTGTCTCCGGAAAAAACAACCGCGACTGAGATTCTGCCCCTCCGATTTATACAATCACCCCCGGGGCGAACTATCCCGTCTGCAGACTCTCCTTTAATCAAACCGTCTATATGCGTAAGTATCTCATCAGGCTTATATATGGCGGCATATTGCTTATCTTCACACGCCTCTTTATCTGAAACGATACTCTTACATAAATTAATTAATCTCTTGGAACCGAATATGACATCTGCCAGTTTAATTGCTTCCATGCCTTCAACCGTAAGGTTAGCCTTATCTCCCATTCCGATACCGATAAGACTTATATCAACAGGTAAGCTTGTAAGTTCCTTACGGGCTGCTTGTTCATTATCATAAGACTCGTCGTTTCCTGACTTACGGCAATTTGCTTGCGCTGCGCCTCCTGCGATCATATCAAGGACTTCTTCATAGCTCATTGATTCCATGGCTGTATCATCAGAAGGCCTTGCTATTATATGCAGTGCAATTCCGCATTCTACGGCAGCCTTAACCTTACCTTCCACTCCGCCTGATCTGCCGCTGTCCTTGGTAAGCAGATGCTTAATATCATACTGATTAATTATCGCCTTATTAAGCTCTTTATCAAAAGGTCCCTGCATGGCAATGATATGAGAAGTCTCTATTCCGGCGGCCTCACATAACCTTATGCTCTCTATACTCGGTATCACTCTTACATATAGTCTCTGTGTGTTATCATGGCCCAGAATATCACTGACTATATGCAGTTCCTTGCTGCCTGTTGTAAGCAGTATATTACCTTCAGTATCTTTAAGCGCATTGGCAGCTTCTGTGCTGTCTGAATATTTATATATATTCTTATAAGACTGCAGGCTTAAATCCAGGTTATCCGTATCTCTTATAAGTCTTACGGCTCTGACTGACTGTTTATTAACCTGTGATACTGCCTTGACTATATTAGCAGTCACTTCAGTTGCATAAGGATGGGTAGCATCTATGATAAGGTCATAACCAACCTTAATGATAAGTTCTGCAATTGCCTTATCATCCATCCTGCCGGTAAGTATGGTTCGCAGAGAATTCTCTGTACCCAGTATCTGCTCACCGTACTTAGTGGCAACGGAAAGTGTATGCATAATACCTCTTGTTATTAAGTTATCAGACAGCTCATGAGCTTCGCTCGTTCCGCCGAATATAAGTATCTTCATACTCTTATTTATATCCTCTGGGTGTTACCATATTGCCGTTTATTATCTTCGTTGTGGAGGAACCGATAAATACCGTTGAGAACATATCCGCTCCGGCATCTTTAAGTTCACTTAACTTACAGAACTTCCGGTTCTGTCCTTCTCGACCTATCAGATTGGCGATTCCGCATATCCTGTCAGGTTCCATATACTCGCTTAATAAACCCGTGACTTTATTAAGATAATCCGTTCTCTTATGAGATGAAGGATTATACAGTACTATTACAAAGTCTCCTTCTGCTGCTGCCCTAAGTCTCTTAATTATCACTTCCCAGGGTGTTAAGAGATCACTTAAGCTTATCACGCAGAAATCATGTCCTATGGGAGCACCAAGTATAGCAGCTCCGCTTATTGCCGCAGTTACTCCTGCTATTACACGAAGTTCAAATTCACCTTCATCTCTGTTACCAAGTTCCTCATACATAAGGGATGCCATGCCGTATATACCTGCATCTCCACTGCAGATCATGGCAACACTTCTGCCCGTCTTAGCAGCTTCATATGCCAGAATACAGCGCTCTCTTTCCTTACGCATAGGGGTTGATATGTATTCGGCATTAGGATATGTGTCCTTAACAAGGGCAAGATAAGTCTCATATCCGACTATGACATCCGCGCTCTTAAGGACATTGTCGGCTTCTATGGTCATGCTCTCTTTGCCCCCCGGTCCTATTCCGACTATATATATAGTATTCTTATTTCCTTCACTCATATGATTCCTCTTATGATTAATTACATACTGCTATCGCAACAGTAACACCTTCGTATGCACTCTTATTAACTATCAGACTTCCGCCTTCTAAAGCCGCTGCCCGTTCACACACATTGTCAACGCCGACTGTTTTCTCTACAAATTCGGATGACTCATAATCTCCGGGGACTGCCCTTAATTCATCTGCCGTATATGTACTTAACTTCCATCTGTTATTAGCACATACTGCCTTAATCCCCTCTTCATCCGCCTTGATATCAATTGTTGCAAGTCTGCCAATCAGCCTGATATCAAGTTCTACTTTCTCACATGCATCCTTAATACAGTTCATTATCTCATCCGAAGACTTACCTCTCTTACAGCCCACTCCCACAGTAAGATTCCTTCTTACCATAATAAGGGATTTATCCTCGCACTTATTTGCAAGTACATTAATGACATCTATGTCATAATCTCCGCATATGATCACATCCACGGCTTCGTTTATAATGTTTGAAGACTCACTTCCGGTATCAGACAGTTCGCCACGGGCATTCTCCCCATATGGAGTGCCTGAAGAAGTCAGTCTCATGCATTTAACAAAAGGAAGTTCTCCCTCATAATCAATGCACAGAACAATAATTGTCTTATCGGAGAGCACCTTATCATACACGGGCGCTATCATGTTCTTATTAAGGACAGCGAAATTATTGGCTGCCGCCCATTCATCAAATGCCGGCTTATTCCTCATATCCGAAGCCGAAGTTATTATGACTTCACCCCCTGTATGGTCTGCGATCATCTTAGCTAAATTGTCTGCTCCGCCCACATGACCTGACAATACGGGGATAATATGTCTGCCGTCTTCATCCATTACAATGACCGCTCTGTCACTTAACTTCGAATCTATAAGTCCTGCTATCGCCCTGACTGCAATACCTACCGCGGAGACAAACAACAGGTCATAACCATCATTCCATGCGTTCCTTGTAGTCTCATTAAGCTTACCGCTTTCTATACGGACGGCTCTTATCTCCATAATTTCGGCCGCCTCTGTATCAGGTTTAAGAACGCCCGTCTTGGACGCGTTGCATATTCTGTTTGCAAGTTCATGACCCTTATCGGTAAAGGTCATGATCAATAGTCTACGCATATCTACCCCTGTACTAATCGCTTACAGCGTTCCTATATCCTGTAGCAAATCCCGGATCATACAACTTAGAGACATCATATGATGCATGTTCTATGGCATCACCCACAAGCACAATTGCCAGCCTGTCTATTCCGTTATCGGTTCCTGTTCTATACAGATCACTAAGCTTACACTTAAGTATCTTCTCATCTTCCCATGTGGCTTTGTATACGATTGCCGTCGGAGTATCAGGGCTTAAGCCTCCCTTAAGCAGACTATCCTGTACCTTATCAAGCATTCCCGAACTTAAATATATCGCCATTGAACAGTTATGAGATGCAAGTGATTCAAGTCTCTCTGTCTCAGGCACGGGTGTACGTCCTTCAATACGTGTTATGATAAGTGTCTGCGTAACTCCGGGAAGAGTGTATTCGATATTCATATCGGCCGCTGCGCCGAAACAAGCGCTAACACCCGGACATGAATCATATCTTATTCCCAATTCATCAAGCCTATCCATCTGCTCTCTTACGGCGCCGTATATGCTTGGTTCGCCGGTATGCAATCTTACGATGTTAAGGTTATCCGACTCCGCATCCTGCATAATACCGATCACGTCATCAAGTGTTAAATATGCACTGTCATATTTCTTACAGCCCACCTTGGTATCATCAAGCAATTGTGTATTGATAAGTGAACCCGTATAGATTATGACATCGGCTTCCTTAATAAGCCCGGATCCTCTTACCGTTATCAGATCCGGTGCTCCTGTTCCTGCGCCAACAAAGTGAACCATTCCTCTGCTCCTTTACTCATCCCCAGTATTCCGTATTCGTTACTGTATACGATTACATCTGCCTGCATATCGGGCAAATCCCCTGCACTTATGGCATCCGTTCTTCGCCTTACTCTGTCTGCCAGATGCATCTCTATCCTCTTAGTTACTTCATTCATAACCGCGTCTTTAAGACCTGCGGCATCAATCAATCTTAATGCTTCCTCAGTGGTCACACACTCCATAATGTTCATACACAGACTGTTATCAGCGCCGTTAATTGCAGAGATTGCAGTAAGTATCTCCATTCTGCAATCCGCCTCCTTAGAATGCGTATTCATTATTCCGCCGGCGACCTTAACAAGCTTACCGATATGGCCTGCAAGAAGTATCTTCTTATACCCGAGTTCCGATGCCATATCAAGAGTCTCACCGATATAGTTACTGCACTTAATACTCTTATCTATGTCATATCCGAATCTGTTAAGTATCAGTTCTCTGCCGTAATTACCGGGAGCTATGACGGCATAGTCATAACCGCTTTCCATTCTTTGCTTAAGTTCAAGTCTTATCGTATCAAGCAATGCCCTTGTACTCATCGGCTCCACTATTCCGCTTGTGCCGATTATGGATATTCCACCCTCTATACCAAGCTTAGGGTTAAAAGTGCGGGCAGCTATCTTCTCTCCTTCAGGCGCCGATATGACAACTCTTATACGACCAATAAATTCAGCAAGTTCGGCAACAGCCTTAACTTCTTGTGTGATCATTGTAAGAGGTGTTGAATTAATGGCAGGGCTTCCAACAGGCCTGTCAAGTCCCGGCTTGGTAACCGTACCTATACCCTTGCCTCCCATGATCTCAACCTTTACTTCGGTGTCTTCTGCAACACTGACTTCGGCATAGATAAGTATTCCGTTTGTTATATCAGGATCATCACCGCTGTCCTTGCGGACCGCACAGCTTACGCTTCCTCCATTACGACATATATCTTCTATATCCGCATAATAGGTAATACCTGCAGGCGTTAGGATGGATGTCTTACTTAAGGTCTTACCCGTAAGCAGCATATATGAAGCTGCCTTGGCTGCTGCCGCGGCACAACTCCCGGTTGTATATCCTTTTCTTAATCCTTCACTCATAGGTTATCCTTATCTTCGTGTCAGTTGATACATAAGAGCATTGACTATAGCTGCCGCAACATTGCTTCCGCCCTTTCTGCCTCTTGCTACTATATAAGGCAGACCACTGTCTATTATCATTTCCTTGGCAGGCACAACATTAACAAATCCCACCGGTACTCCTATGACAAGTCCCGGAACATGGTAGTCAGTACCGACATTTGCATTCTTATAATTCTCATATGCTTCATATATGGTAATAAGAGCCGTCGGCGCATTGCCTATGGCATAGATCACAGGTTTATTATGTTTGGCTGCTCTCTCCATACTGACCGCCGCTCTTGTAAGTCCCCTGTCTTTGGCCTCGGCAATAACGGATTCATCCGCCATATAGCAGAAGGCCTCTATACCAAGTTTATTAAGCGCACTCTTATTGATTCCTGCAAGCGCCATATTGGTATCCGTTACAATGACACAACCGGTTGTTAATAACTTATAAGCCTCTGTTAGCGCATTCTCGGAGAATACCAGATTATCCGCATAATCAAAATCCGCCGTGGTATGAATAACACGTTTGATCACGGGTTCACTCTTAATGGGACAATCCACATCGGATGCAAGAGTTCTTAGAGTTATATTCTGCGCAGTCAGTTCTTCTTTGATTATTTCAAAGCTTCTTGCTTCTATCTGTTCCGGAAGCACATATTCATATTCTTTCATAATATTTCTCTTATATTCTTAATAAGCCTGTCATTATCCGTTCTGTCTCTTAGCGATATCCTGTAATATCCCTTATTAAGTCCCGTGATATTACTGCAATCTCTTATAAGTATCCCCCTGTTAAGCAGCTTCTCATACAGATTGACATCACTGTATATAAGCATATAATTAACCGAACTGGCATATACCTTGATTCCCATATCTGTAAGGGCCTGTGCAATTCTACCTCTCTCGGTCCTAATGTATTCATACGAAGCCGTCATATATCTTTTCTCTACAGGCAGAGAACATTCATGCAGAAGACACAGATTTCCGATCTTCATGGCCATGGTCGAGATATTCCACTCCGGAAGTATTCCGTATAATTTCTTTGCGATATCCTTATCCTCACAGATTGCATATCCCAGTCTTAATCCGGCAAGCCTGTAACTCTTAGTCAGAGCCCTTAATCTTATAAGTGTTTTCCCTCTGACACTTCCGTATGTCTTATCATATTCATCGCATGACATCGCAAGTTCTGCAAAGCATTCATCTATAACAAGGATTATTCCCTTATCATCGCATATCTTAACTAAGAGCTTATATACATCAAGAGGAATGAGATTGCCTGTGGGATTGGAGGGGTTCCCGATGATAAGCATATCTTTGCCCTTGCGGCGTGATAGTTCACCCAGGTCATTGATTACCTCCAAAATGACATCAGTGTCAGTATATCCCGTATTACCCGATGTATGTGCATATTTAATCTCGGCACCTGCTGCCGTTGCCGCTCTTTCATATCCGGAATAGCAGGGAGTGGTAAGCAACACTCTCTTAGGTCTTATAAGATTGCAGAGCCCGCTTATAAGTTCGGATGCTCCGTTACCGAAAACTATCTTATTCTTATCCTCACCCGTATATTTAGAGGCGGTATCTCTTAATCTGTCATAAGAGATATCAGGATATGTGTATACATTGGCAACATCATTAAGCACCGACTCTATGCGCTGCGTAAGCACATAAGGCCAGTCCATGGGATTGATGCTCACCGAATGGTCGGTATTAATTTTGTTATGATATATGTCACCGCCGTGCGCATATTTAACCATATATTTTCCCTTACACTATCCGCATAGCCATAAGCCATAACAGTAATTCACATATGATAAACGTGATCATCGTTGTAAGGATCATCAACCTGTTGGTCCTTACGATATCTCTATTCTCAATCTCCCTTAATGCATCACCGATGTATTGCTTATCAACTGTCTTGCCGAAATATGATGCGGGACCCGCAAGTCTTATTCCCAGTGCTCCCGAACATACACTCTCACAATGTGCAGAATTGGGACTTGCATGCTTATACCTGTCTCTTCTGTATATCTTAGCCGCGTAAGATGCACTGTAATCCCTGCCTGAAATTGCAGCAGATGCGATCATTATAACGGCACTTAATCTGGCCGGAAGGAAATTAAGCACATCATCAAGTTTGGCTGCAAAGAATCCGATATCTCTGTACTTCTCATCCTTATATCCGATCATCGAATCCATTGTGTTGACACTCTTATATATAAGGCCCAGAATCGGTCCGCCGATTGCCATATATAATAATGGTGCGATCACGCCATCCGATGTATTCTCGGCAATCGTCTCAACCGTCGCTCTTGTTATTCCCTGCTTATCAAGAGATTCGGTATCTCTGCCGACTATCATCGATACAGCCTTTCTTGATGCGTCGATATCATCATCATTTAATGTCTTATATACCTTCATGCTCTCGTTATATAAGCTTCTGCATGCAAGCATATAGCAGGTGATAACCGCTTCAATTGCCATACCTACATACATATTCAATCTGTAGGATGCAATCATAACTACCGCGCAGATAGCCGCAGGCAGTGTAATAACAATGATTACAATAAGAAGCCCTCTTATGCGCAGAATGCGTCCGCTTCTGTTATGATCATTAAGATGTCTTTCAAGAAATCCTATAAGCCTTCCTATCCATCTGATGGGATGGGGCATATTATGAGGATCGCCTATTATAAGATCAAGGATCAATCCAAGCGCCAAGGCGCTCATATGATAATACATCTATTCTCTCCCCGTCATATGTGATGTCCATACAATAACCTTCAAGATTATTAACCATATGATCAAAATATTTCCCGCCCGTAAGAGCGCTTATTATTGCCATAATATTACCGCCGTGGCATATTACTGCCGCACTCTCATCACCCTTAAGACGGTTAAGTATATCCTTAAATGCTTCGATGCTTCTTAGGGTGAATCTCTCCATATCCTCTCCCTCCGGAAAAGGCAAAGTCCCGTTACTTTCAATCCAGCGGATATAATACGGGTCATCCTTAAGATCTTCATGATTCTTACCCTCAAAGAGTCCGAAATCCATCTCCGTAAGGTCAGGGATGATCTCGGCTTCCATATTAGGGAATAAACATTTCGATGTTGTAATGCATCTTATCATGGAACCGCAGAATAATCTGTCACATACAGGGAGCTTATCTGCATCGATCGACTTAAGGCTTATAAGTCCCTCTTCAGATACAGGTTCATTAATACTGCATCCTATATATCTTCTCTCATCGTTGCCCTTAGTACGGGCATGTCTTATAAGAATTATCCTGTGTTTACTCATAGTGTTCTTATCAGATTACAAACCGCAATAACGATAAGCTGCGCCAGTTCACTTATACATACGAAATACCCCGCGGTATCTCCGGTTACTCCGCCAAATTCCTTATATGTCTTATATCCGTAATACACATATACGATTGCAAGTACTGCAGCCAATGTAACCGCGATATATATATCCACAAGACATGCAATAGTCAAAGTAACTGCCAGTTCAATGATCATCACCGCAATCTGTATTCGTCCTGCACCCTTTGCCTCATTGTTAAGCATCCCGTCACTCTTGGCCTTCTTAAGCATAACAGATGAGATAGATGTCCCTATTCTTGATAAGATAAATACAGGTATAAGAATCACGCAGGAATTAATGACACTCCTGTCACATATTACAGCTGCCGCGGCTGTCCATATAAGCGCATAGATGACAAAGCCTATTACGGCGAAAGCTCCGATATGCGGATCTTTAAGTATCGCAAGTTTATCTTCTCTTGGCTTATAGGAACTTAAAGCATCCTTAACATCCATATATCCGTCTGCATGAAAACCTCCGGTTATAAGTAACGGGATCACCGATACAATGCACACCTTGGCAAGCAGAGGCAACTTACACATATCAGCCAGGAATAAGGCGCCGTATACAAGTCCCCCTATTACCGCACCGACAAAGGGTAAGAAACACAGAACGTATTTCATATCCTCATCCTTCCACGTAAATCGTGGCATCGGTATTCTTGAATATAATGAAAAAGCAATTATCAAACTTCTAATCATTCTCATATATCTTCCATGTTCCTTCGGTAACATCATATATCTTATCTGCCTTGGTACGAAGAATTTCGTTAATGTCACTCATCACATTTATATAGCTTATGGTGTTGTTATCGTGCTCATCTGAGTGTTTGAATTCATTGGTGACCACTATCAGATTCTTAACTTTATTGTTAAGAGCAATAATATCTTCCGTCACCGATTTAACAGCCTCATCTTCATACATTGTAAGGTTACCGGTATCATCAAATAATAAATTGGCACAAAGATTAGCCGTACATTCAAGCAACACCGTAGCTTCAGAGGCAGGTATTCCCGCAATGCATCCGTCTGCATCCGGAGTATCTGCAATATCTCCTGACCTCTCTACAGTGATAAATCCTTTGCCTTCTCTTAATGCCTTATGCCTGCCAATCCTGGCTATGCCTTCTTCACCGTATGGAATCATAGTGGCAAGATATATTCTTTTGTTATCTTCCGACAGAGTAAGGGTTACTTCCTCAGCCTTAACGGATTTGCCGCTATCAGGCGTTCCGATTATAAGTATCATCATACGAAGCGCTCATACTCCTTAATGCCGTTATCATCAAATCTCATACCGTTATTATATAGACTCATCGCACTGTCAATAAGCTTGCATGCCATGATTCCGCCGGTGCCTTCTCCCAGTGCCATATCACCAGCCATAAGGGGCTTAAGGGATAACTTATCAAGCACTCTTATAAGCCCCTTCTCTCTTCCACTGTGAGAAGGGATCATATAGTCTCTGCATCCGGGGCTTATGGTATCCGCAACATATGCCGCCACCGCCGATATGAATCCGTCGATCACTATGGGGATACCGTATTTCTCTCCTCCAAGAAAGACACCGCATAATCCGGCTATATCCAGGCCACCTACGGATGACAGATAGTTATATGTTATTTCACTGATATCATCTGTCTTTGTTTTCTTATATAGCAAACAGGCCTTACGTATCACCTCAATCTTCCTGTCAAGGCCCGCATCATCAAGACCTGCTCCTCTCCCGGTTATACTTGCAGGATCAAGACCTGTCATAAGGCATAATAACGCGGTTGAAGTCGTAGTATTACCTATTCCCATCTCACCCGTAAGGATGAGTTGATAACCTTTATGAGCAAGGTCTTTGACCGTATCGATTCCGACATTTATTGCCTTATCAACTTCCTCGATTTTAAGGGCCTTACTATGTAAGAAGTTATTACTCCCTCGCCTGACCTTGCAGTTAATCACACCCGGGATCTCTTCTTTAGAGTCAATGCCTATATCTATGGGAACACAATCAATACCGGCCTCTTTCGCCATAACATTAGCCGTACTTCTGCCGCAGCCCAAAGCTTTTGCTACCTGCATCGTTACTTCCTTACCGCACTGAGACACTCCCTCACTTACGATTCCGTTATCGGCGCACATAATTATCAGAGCCTTTCTTGATATATCCGGATTAACCGTCCCCTGAATGGCTCCTATCTTACATATAACGTCTTCAAATTCTCCCAGGCCGTCTATAGGCTTGGCAAGAGAATCCCATCTTCGTTTAATCTCTTCGTATATCTTAGTATCCATAATCTCAGCATACGTAGATTTAAGCTTTAAACGCTTAATCTTCTTACAGCCCCATTATCTTATATATGTATTCCATATCCATATGGTTTCTTATCATATCGGCAAGCTTATCATACTGACTTTCCTTAAATTCCCTTCGACTTATCTTCTTATTCTCATAAGTAAGCCCCTTGGCTTTATATAAGGCAGAGATTATCACATCGGCCACACCGTCTTCATCAAATATGCCGTGTATATATGTGCCGTATATATTGCCGCTGTTATATCCCGGACCGTCTTCAGTAAATTGATTCAGATTGTTATCTATAGCATTGCTTATTCCCATATGGATCTCATATCCGCTGTATGAGCATCCTGACAGTTCGCTGAATATGCCGTTCGTAACACCGAATTTACCTTTACTCAGTTCACGCTTTTTTGCCCCTGTAAGATGTGTCTCCATCGGCAACAGATTAAGGCCTTCAATCTCGCCTCCGCCCTCAACACTGTCAGGATCTGTGATCTTATTGCCAAGCATCTGGAAACCTCCGCAGATTCCGAATACGGGTTTGCCGCTTGCTGCATGCTTAATTATTGATACATCTAAGCCGTTATCTCTTATGGCTTTCATATCCGCAATCGTGTTCTTGCTTCCTGGAATGATCACAAGATCCGGATCAGAGAATTCATATGCTTCTTTGATATACCTGATATTAATGCCCTCATATTCATCGAACACATTGAAGTCCGTGAAGTTGGATATGTGCGGAAGTCTTATTACGGCTATGTCTATATCGCCTTTGTTCCTGTTATTAAGTCTCTCAGCAAGGGAATCCTCATCATCAAGGCTTAGCTCCGTATATGGCAGAACGCCGCACACAGGGATATCAGTGAGTTCCTCAATCTGACTGATACCGGGATCTAAGATTGACTTATCGCCGCGGAATTTGTTAATGACAAGGCCTTTGATCCTGGCCCTCTCTTCCTTAGTAAGCAACATCACTGTTCCGTATATCTGAGCAAACACACCGCCTCTGTCTATATCGCCTGCAAGGATTACGGGGGCATTAACCATAGCTGCCATCCCCATATTGACTATATCGTTATCCTTAAGATTGATCTCCGCAGGTGAACCCGCTCCCTCTATCACGATGATCTCATATTCTTCCGAAAGCTTATCTATAGCATTCTTAATCTCGGGAATAAACTTAGTCTTATTCGCATAGTAATCCTTAGCGCTTAGATCTGCATAGACCTCACCGTTTACGATTACCTGACTTGACATATTACCGGTGGGCTTAAGCAGGATAGGGTTCATATATACCGAAGGCCTTATGCCTGCCGCTTCAGCCTGCATAACCTGCGCGCGTCCCATTTCAAGGTTATCTTCGGTCACATAAGAATTAAGCGCCATGTTCTGAGACTTAAAAGGACATACCTTATATCCGTCCTGCGCAAACACACGACACAATCCCGCTACGATAAGGCTCTTGCCCGCATTGGACATAGTTCCCTGGACCATAATATATGCAGTTGAATGCTTATCCGAAGTATTCCTCATATTTGCCCTTCTTCATCCCGAATAACTTCTCCATATATTCGGGACTAATAAGTTCCTTAGCTTGCCCTATGGCATCGATCCTACCGTTCTGTCCTATGCATATTACCTTATCAGCCACTTTCCTTATTAGTTCCACCTCATGCATGGATATAAGCACCGCAATGTTTTTCTCTCTGACATATTCGGTCAAAGCATCAAAGAACTCGATCTTCCTGCCCATATCAAGGAAGCTTGCAGGTTCATCCATAATAAGGATTCCCGGCTCTGAGACTATCGCTCTTGCAAGTAAAACCCTCTGTTTCTGACCGTCACTTAGCGTATTGTATTCTCTATCCCTAAGATCCCATACACCGATCATCTCCATACTCTCTTTGATGACACTTCTGTCATCTTCTGTGAGCCTTCCAAATATACCGGTATATCTGTATCTTCCGACCCTTACAACATCGAAGGCCGTCATGAATCCGACCTTAACACGCTCCGTCATCATAACCGACAGAATTGAATACAAATCCGCCGACGAATATGAATCAATTGCTTTATCCCTTATTAACACTTGTCCACTTACAGGCTTAATAAGACCCGCTGCAGTCTTAAGCACAGTGGATTTACCTGCGCCGTTGGGTCCGATGAGCGCGCTGATTCTACCCTTATCTGCCGTAAAGTTCACATCCACAACGATGGGAATACCGTTATATCCTACGCTTGTTTTGTTAAATACAATCTCAGACATTCTCATTCCTCCTTCCCATCATCATCGAGATGACTATCGGAGCACCGAATACTGCCGTCACCGTACTTATACTTAGCTCAATCGGAGCAAACAGACTTCTTGCAAGCAGATCGCATAACAAACAGAATACCGAACCAAGTAAGAAAGAGGCCGGAATGATGATAAGCGGCTTCTCTGATTTAAATATATTCCTGGCTACATGCGGCATGGCAATTCCGACGAACGATACCGGACCCGCGAATGCCGTAACCGTTGCAGATAATACACTTGATAACACAATAAGCGCCACTCTGAATCCGTATATGTTAATACCGAGACTTCCGGCATATGTCTCACCGAAGTTATATGCTTCTATTGTCTTTGACATAAATATCGCTGTAAGGATTCCGACAATAACAATTGGGATGTATATGGATGCATCACTCCACCCTGCCGATGAAAATGTACCAAGCGACCAGTTGTGCAGATTAACAATATTGGAATCATCCGCAAACGTTACCAGAAACTCCGTAATAGCAGAACAGATATATCCCACCATGACACCGCAGACGATAAGAATGGACATTGACCTTACTCTTACTGATACGATAAGAACAAATGCGGTTGCGATTAAGGATCCGATAAATGCGGCAATCACAAGCATAATTGAGTTCATCGCAAATCCGACCTTAAGAGCGCATACCATAAGAATGGCCACGAATAATTTGGCACCTGATGATATACCCAAAATATACGGGCCTGCTATGGGATTTAAGAAGAATGTCTGCAACAGATATCCGGATAAAGCCAAGGCTCCGCCAAGGAATATCGCTTCTATGATTCTTGGCAGTCTGATATCGAAGATTATCTTACCGTTCACTCCGCTTTTATCACCGTTTAAAAGAATGGTTAAGATATCCTTGATACCGATACCAACGCTTCCGCTTAATATGTTGATAATTACAAGCAGAATGATTGTTAATATCAATATCGTATATAGAATTGCATATCTTCTGTTCTTACTCATAACTCACCTTATACATAAACTTAAGGTCTTCCGTATCTTTATCATTTATCACGTTATACATATCCGTGATTATATCCGCTACAAGTCCGGTCTTCTGAAACATATCGGCATTGGAACAGTATACATTGCCTTCCTTAACCGCCTTAAAGTCGGCAAACAGTTTGTTCTTGGCAATCAGTTCGTCCATATTCTTAATACCGCCGTCAATGGTCGCGTTATATATCAGAATATCAGCATCAACCGTGTCCTTATAGAACTGTTCCCAATTGATGTTCATTGTTGATAACGCATTGTCACTCTCATCAGCTATACCGTCATATGCATATCTTCCCCCCGCCATCTCAATCATCGCGGATACATAGTCCCCGGGCTTTCTTACATTGACATATCCATTGCTTGACACGTAGAAGTATGCAACGCTCTTTCTCTCTTCAGGTGCTTTATTCTCAAGTGCCAGCCTGTATTTAACTTCAAGGGCCTTCTTCTCCTGTGCATCAAAGAATTCTTCTGCCTTGCTTTCTTTGCCTAGGATCACACCATATAACTTAATCCATTCAAGACGTCCAAGAGGATTCTTCTCATAACTTGATCTCTCGGTAAGAACCGGAATCCCAAGCCTTTCAAGTTCTTCCTTGATCTTCGGAGAATGTGTGATCATTGTGGATTCTATTGCCAGATTACAACCGCTGCTTAATATCACTTCATAATCGGGTGAACTGTATTTGCCCACATAACTGATCTTGCCTGATTCAATCCTATCCTTTGCTTCTTTGATCGAATAATCTTCGGCCTTTGTAGAACAGGTCCCTATACTGTCAAGTGAATCAAGATTAAGGAACAGATCCATGGCTGATGAAGCCGCAAGATAAATGTTATCCACGGGCTCATGAATAAGGACGGCGCCTTTAATACCTAAGTCGCTGTCTTCTTTACCCTCAGGAATCAACACATAATCCGAGCCGTCTTCTATATGTATATGCTTATATCCGCCCTCATGGTATTTAACGCTAAACTCAGTGGCATAGGATAACTTAAGTTCATCCTCTGACTCAGTCGCCTCAAAGTTTTTACCTGCATGCGCACATGAGGTAAGCATCAGTACAAATGATGCCAGGATTAATGATAAGAATCCCTTCTTTATTCGGTTTATCTTATGACTTATCTTATTCATAGTTTATCAAACAGCCCACAATCAATTCTGACTGTGGGCTATTAGCTTAGTTACTTCTTAAAGTTTAACACATATTCAACTTCATGTGGCTTACTCATTGCCACTGTATCCGCTATCACCGTGAAATCTTCATTATATCCGGGGATTTGAATTTCGAATACCGAATTGCCTTCCGTATTGACAGGCATGTATTTGACGCCATCCACGATCATATAATCGTAATGTGGACTGCTCCACTCGATGGTTGCGATGATCTTACCATCTTCTTCCTTAATCTTAGCGGGAGAAGTGACAGTTGCCTTACCGCTGCCACCTGTAAGCGTTACTTCGGCAGTAAGGCCGTTATCATTTGCATCCGCTTTCGTTTCATCTGCCTCGGGCGATTCAGCCTCTGCATCATATGGTTCAGGGTTTGATACCTTGACCTTATGGTCATACCATACCTGCTTCTTACCGATAAGGGCTAGATCATACTCTTCATTGAGTACAGGAACGGGTACATCAAATGCATACACCTCTTCAGAGGTGCCGTCGTCATATGTAACCTCTTCATTGGTCGGATCTATAAGAACCGCTCCGTCCTTCTTCGCATCCTCAGCCAATCCGTAGAAAAGATTGACTGTATTCTTGGACGGCATAACGATATGTATGGTCATCTCACCGTCTTTGACAGTAAGAATTCCCTTACCGTCCCACACTTCATTGACATGGAACATTGAACCGTCTGTATCAAAAGAAGCAAGATATACGCCATCTTCTATAGACGCCTTGGCCGGTTCTTCCGTCGGTTCTTCGGATACAGCTTCTTTGGTTTCTTCCTGCGCTTCTTCCGTAGCCTCAACCGTCTCCACAGTCTGCTGTGCTGTTGTCTCTGTATTCTTGCCACAACCTACTGCCACTGCCGCACATAGCATAACAGCAAAAAGTGATCTAACAATTCTATTCTTCATATTCTATGTTTAGACCCGGAGACTCATAGTCGTCTCCCGATCAAATTATCCTTTCTTATTTCTTAAGGGCATCAGCGACATGTGCAACATATCTGCTCTGAACGTCTTCAATTCTTCCAAGACCTGCAATCTGCATATCAAGCTTCTCGAAGTATCCTGATGCACCAAAAATACTCTTCCATGTATCCTCATCATCACCTGCCATATCGTTGTTGGCATGATCACCTGCAACAACCATAAGAGGTCTCATGATAACCTTGGTATAACCTGCATTGTGGACGTTTTCCATAATGTTCTCACAAGCTGTCTCTTCAGGCTCACCCTCAACGGTACCTACGAAAACGTTAGTATATCCGAGTTCATCCATCTGCGCCTGCATCTGTGAATAAGTAACCTTGGCTGAGTGTGATGTACCGTGTCCGATATATACGATCGCCGTCTTATCCTCAGCCATCTTATCAAGGCTGTCAAATGAAGCATCTGCAACTGTCTGCGCTACAACTGCCTCACATACGGCCTTCTTATCATCATTGAGACTCTTAGTATCAGCACCAACCTGACCTAAAAGGGGCTCAGAGATATATACCTTATCAAACTTATCCTTGTAAGATTCCACTGCCTCAACCATCTCATCATACTCTGCACCGTGCATTAAGTGAGTAGGCTGAACCACAAGCTCCTTGACACCGTTATTAACGGCACGCTCTAAAGCCTGATCCATGTTGTCGATGAACTCCTCATCTCTTGCCTGTACATGGTTGATGATGATCTGAGCCGTGAATGCTCTTCTTACAGACCAATCGGGATATGCTGCAGCGATAGCCTTCTCGATACCGCCGATATCCTCGGCACGGCTTTCATTAAATGATGTACCGAAGCTTACTACTAAGATCTCCTTCTCACCGATCTCATCTGCATTGGCAGGATCATCTTTAGAAGCATCACCTGTATCTCTTCCGAAGTAATCAGGATCTGCATTTTCACCTTCAACAAGTTCCTTCTGAGCATCCGTAAGTGCATCCCAAGCATCCTTGGCTGCCTTACAATCAGCATCTGTTGTCTCTGTTCTTTCCTGAACATAGATTGCATCGATAAGTGCAGCAACCTCATCAGCCTTAGCCTGATCATCGTTAACTGCCTCAGCCTCAGTTGCCTCTTCCTGCTTATCATCTGCAGGTGCCTCTGTTGCAGGTTCTTCTGCCGCAGGTGCTTCTGCTGCGGGTGCTGCAGTGCTTCCGCAACCGAATAACATTGATGCACATACACATGTTGTTAATAATGCTACTACAATTTTGTTTTTCATTTTTCCTCCTCTGTGAGCATTGTGAATTGGCCGCTTAAGTTATTCTTATGCGCCTCATTGCAATAGCTCATCCTTATTTTATTTATCTATAACAAGCATTAAAAAAGCCCGCTACCGATCAACTTATAATCACGGCAACGCGCAACAAAACAAAGGGGAAATCCCCTTCTATGCGACCAATTACTCGTGATCTTATGCATCCGGATACAGGCAGGTCTCCCGACTCAAGGATCAACACGCGAATACAGTCTTCCCGGTCTCCCAGTGACATCTTTGTATCCGAGCTACTCTATTACGGTGACGAGTTCGTACAGGACTTGCACCTGTTTCCCTATTATCCCTTAGATTCTCGAATCCATTCGCTTCGCTTTGCGAAGCGTTAGGATGTTACTAACTCCCAGCGAATCGCTCATGCGATGAGCTGCCGGAGTTTGTTCATCCAAAGGCACCTTGTATCGTCAATATTTAACCTACATTAATTTAGCATATGGGTATGTAAGTGTCAATTATCTAGAGTATCTTGACCAGAATATCGCGAGTCAGGCCGCCGTATTTGACAGCGGTGTGATCATACTCATAACCCATGGCAATAGCGTTGTTCATACTGAACTTATTCTTCGGATGTATGGATACACAGGAATGAGTATATCCCTGTTCTCTTGCCCAGCCCTCAAGCTTAACCATAAGGTGTCGCTGAAGTCCATTGCCCCTGTACTCCGGCAGGACCATGACGCTCTTAAGATTAATCGGAACCGTTACGCTGTGCCTCTCAAGGCCGACACTTAGATCTTCAGATGTGCCCTTGGCATCGACCATAATCGAGAGCGCGATCATACGCTGCGGGTCATCGGGCGTAAATACTCCTACAGATATACCGCGTCCGCTTATGCTCGCAAGCATAAGCTCCCTGTCATTCTTACGCAGAATCTCAGAATCATCAAGACTCTCAATTATCTTATCCTGCAGTTCCATAACAAGATCGATATCTTCTGCATTTAATTCCCTGTATATAAGAGTATTAATATCTACCTTCACTTTGCTTCCCCGCTTACTTAATTGAATGAGTGATTATATCCTCATAAATATCAGCCTTGCCGGCCTTCTCGCAAGACTTTTTAAGACAATTCTCTTCCCTAAATACACCAAGCCCCTGATTGTGTCTGTATTCCATCCACAGGCTCTCAAGTTTATACAGATTCCTAAAGTTATATGGCTCTTTGACAAGCTTCATATCCTGCACACAGTTACTGTGAACAGCCAAGAAAAATCTGTATGAGAACAGATCATTAATAGCCTCAATATCCATAACCTTCTCTTCTATAAGAAGATATATAGTCTCAAAAAATGTGAGGTAATTGGATATCTCTATCCTGCTGAGTTCCGGATTGCCGGGCGGATCATTTAATTCTTTCTCAAGTTCTGTATAAACCTTGGCATATCCCGGATCACCCGTGAATGTCTGATTAAGATTCACTAAGAAATCCGCCTCGCTTATCGTTCTCTCACCCTTAAGTTGAAGAACAATAAAGTATGCCGAGAATGCAGATACAAGCAATGACAGCATCGCCATTATCTTATCAAACACACCGGTAAGATGCAGATTACCCGACCAATACAGGCACAAAGCACTTGCGATCAAAACCAGGAATATTGAAATAATAATCTTAATATGTCGTTTTCTGTTCTTATTATTCTTCTTCATTAGACACAATAACCTCTGTATTCAACAATAATACAATACTATTGCATTTGCAACGAAAAAAGCAACACCGGCAGGTGTTGCTTTTTTGATTAGAATAAACTCATAAGGTCTTCGTATGTCTCACGACGACGAATCAACTTAACGTTGCCGTCAAGGCAGACCATAACCTCTGCCGGTCTTGGGCGGGTATTGTATGTTGATGCCATTGCATAGCCATAGGCTCCGGCATCAAGTATTGCTACAAGATCGCCCTCTTCTATATTCGGAAGCATTCTGTCCTTAACTATAAGGTCACCGCTCTCACAGATCTGGCCGGATATGTTCACTTCACTCATATCCTCACGGGGAACTACCTTGCCCTCTCTTATCACTTCCACATCATGATATGAGTCATACATGGCGGGACGAATAAGTGTATTCATGCCGACGTCAGTGCCCACATAGGTCCTTCCGGAGTTCTCCTTAATGGCATTAACTCTGCCAAGTATTATTCCGCCTTCCGCCACGCAGAAACGGCCGGGTTCAGATTTAAACATCGGGGCATATCCGTAATCCGCAACAAACGCATCAAGAATCGGCTGTAATCTGGTCTTGAAATCCTCCATGGGATAATTGGCCTCATCATCAAGCTTATGATAAGGAATGCCGTATCCACCACCGAAATCAATAAACTTAAGTCCCTTAAAATCTCTTGCTATCCTTAACAGATTCTCAACCGCATCAAGATAAGGTTGGGGATCCAAGAACTGCGAACCGATATGCTGATTGATGCCGATAAGCTTAAGTCCGTACTTATTTATAACCTCATAAATCTTGGGGATATCCGCTTCGGCAATACCAAACTTAGTCTTCTTACCGCCTGTTATTACCTTCTCACTATGTCCGGCGCCTACGCCCGGGTTGATTCGTACGGCACATTCATGCCCTTTGCCTTTACGACCAACCAGTTGTCCGTATTTTTCAAGCTGCGACAGAGAATCCAAACTGACAATGATGTCATTATCTATTGCATATTCAAATTCCTCATCCGCAACATTATTAGGCACGAAAAATATGCGATCAGAAGGAAATCCCGCCTTCTTAAGCATCATAAGTTCTCCCATACTCATAGCATCGCAGTTGATGCCCTCTGAGAGTGCAAGCTTAAGAATCTCAAGATTCGTATTGGCTTTAACCGAATAGTTAGCTGTGTAGTCATACTTAGTGATGACCTTGCCCACAGCTTCCATATGCTGCCTTATTACTTCCTCGCTGTATACATATAAAGGTGTGCCGTACTTAGCTGCAATCTTCTCAGGATCATTGCCCTTAAAGAAATCACTTGCCTGTAAATATGAATTCATAAATCTTCCTCTTATAATAAGTGTGCTCTGATCTCATCTCCGCTTAAAGGACTAAGATAAGCAGGTGCGATATCAAATACTGTCTTACATCCGTTCACACCTTCGTTATGAAGTCTGTTAATTGCTCTTGCATAAGCAAGTAATACGCTTGAAGTGAATGCCGGGTTAGAGTCAAGCTTAAGGCTGTACTCGATCACATTGTTGTACTCGCCATCCCAGCCTGTCTTACCACTTCTGAATACGAATCCGCCGTGGGGGATTCCTGCATGGTCTCTTAAAAGTTCTTCTTCAGATATGAAATGAACGGTTGTGTCATAGTCAGCAAAGTAGTTGGGCATGGTCTTGATCTCATTCTCGATCTTAGCCTTATCAGCTCCCTCTTCTGCTACTACAAAACATTCTCTTGTATGCTTCTGTCTGGTTGTAAGTGTAGGATTCTTACCTGCTCTTACAGCTTCTAATGCCTCGGGAACGGGAATCGTATACTGCTTGCCGTCCTTAACTCCCTCGATTCTTCTGATGGCATCGGAATGACCCTGTGATACACCCTTGCCCCAGAAAGTATAGTCCTCGCCGTCGGGTAAGATACAGTTGGCATAGAGTCTGTTAAGACTAAACATTCCGGGATCCCAACCGCATGATATAAGTGCCGTATGTCCGCTTGCCTTGGCAGCCGCATCAACAGCTGCAAAGTGCTCCGGAATCTTGGCATGTGTATC
>CACYWQ010000026.1 GCA_902778165.1 uncultured Lachnospiraceae bacterium | reverse complement strand
TGAGACAATCGGGGTTTACCTCAACTGTGAGGAAGAGGATGTAACAATAGAGTGCTCTGAGTTCTCGGAGGTTGTTTATTCCCGCAAGTGGAATAAGGGCGAAGATGGAAGCGGAGTGCTGGAAAAAGATGGTGTTTTGATCGTGAGGAAAAAACATTAGAGGGACGGGGCTGTCGCACTAATTAGTGTGGCAGCTTTTTCTTACGCCCAGCCCCAAGGTATCCCTTGGGATCAGAAAACACCTTACAACACACGATTGTAGAAGGTACGCTGCAACGAATGCTGCTATTGCAGGAATGTCAGGACCGGCACTTCAGAGATCGTTTGGTTGGAAGGATCGGAACACGGCTGAGAATTACATTCAGCTGGCTGCAGTGACGAGAGAGCAAGAATCGATACTCAAGGACATACTAAATTAGCCAAACGCCCGAAAATACGGGCTGTAGCACTTCTGTAGCACTTTTTTGAGGTAACAAAAAACTCCGCAAACGTGATGTTTACGGGGTTTCTTATAGCAGCTCGTAGCGGAATCGAACCGCTGTTTCCGCCGTGAGAGGGCGGCGTCTTAACCGCTTGACCAACGAGCCATTAATGTCAGCACGTATGCGTTTCGTAACGTGCTTGTATATAATAACAAGACTATATACAAAAAGCAAGCATTTTTTGAAAAAAGTTGTAAAGACTGGCGAATATAGGGAATATGGGGCGGTAAGCGACAGCGCGGCGTCCTATATAGCGGGGCTAAGAGCTTAAGAAACGGTGCTTAACACGCCGGATAATGCAGGTTTAGAGGACGAACCTGCACAGATGTGTAATAGTTTTCAGAAAAAAGTAGAAATTTCGTGTAATTTATTGAAAAAACTTCGCAAATTGCACAAAATATGCTATAATACACCAGTATAGAAATGTATGAGGGATTTAATAAACGGAGAAGTAACGTTATCATTAGTTTGGCGCACGACGCCGGGTAATATCAACTTAAGGAGAGAAGGGTATGGACAAGAAACAGAGAAAAGGTTTGGATATGAAGAGGATGCTGCTTCTGTTTTCGCTTATTCCGTTAACGGTAGTAGCCATTGTCGTAATCTGCGTATCGTATTTCAAGATGGTTGAGGAAGTTGAGACGCAGACCAAGCATACATTGCAGGTGGCTTCACACGGACTCAGACAGTATTATGAGTGGGATATAGTCAATCAGGGCGGTATCGAGTATGAGACCGATTACGTTGATTATATGGCCGGTCAGGGAATCGAACTTACGATGTTTAAGGATAATATCCGCTTCGTGACATCCATAAGAGACGCTTCCGGTAAGAGAATCGAGGGTACACCCGCATCGGATGCCGTATGGGCAGCGGTAAGTAAGGGTAATGAGTACTATTCGGATGATGTTGTGATCAACGGAACCGATTACTACGTATACTACACACCCATTAAGAACGCCGATGGTTCTATATGGGGTATGGCATTCTCGGGTATGACCTGTGCCAATGTCAATGCGGCTAAGCAGGACCTTATGCAGGCAGTTCTGGCGGTCGCAATAGTATTGTACATAATCTTTGTTATACTCGTTGTACTTATAGCAAGAATAATCGTTGCACCTCTGGCATCAGTAGGTGAGAGCATACAGAAGATCTCGGAAGGTGATATTTCTTCACCCGTTACTGCAGAATCTCATCTGTATGAGACTCAGATGCTAATAGCCGCAGCCAAGAAGCTTCAGACGGAGCTTGGCAATATCATCGGTGAGATCAAGGGTACATCCGAGACACTTGTTGAGAGAATCGATATGGTGACACAGTTGTCAGATCAGACAGCTTCAGGAACCAACCAGATCGCGAATGCAATGAACGACCTCTCAGACGGTGCTTCAACAGTTGCAGAGAACGTACAGGATATCAACTCACGAGTTATCGATATGGATAAGATCATCGGTGATATCTCTGATAACGTAGGTAACCTCAATGAAGGCGCTAAGCAGATGAGCAATGCCAATGACGAGGCTGCAAGCTACATCAGGAACATGGATAAGTCAAGCCAGCAGACATCAGAAGCTGTTGCCAATATCTCAACAAGCATCGCTTCAACCAACGAGGCTGTCGGCAAGATTATAGAAGCTATTAACCTTATTACCGAGATTGCGGATCAGACCAACCTTCTTGCACTCAACGCTTCGATTGAGTCCGCAAGAGCAGGTGAGGCAGGTAAGGGCTTCGGCGTAGTTGCTGAGGAGATCAAGAAGCTTGCCGAGCAGAGTAATGATTCCGCCCAGGAGATCGCTTCGATCGTTGATGACATCAAGCATCAGTCAGAGAATTGCGTGAACATGTCAGCAGAGGTTCAGGAAGCAATCAACAAGGAACAGGAACTGTTAAGAGAGACGATGGAGAGATTCGAAGTCTTAGAGACAGAGATTGGCAAGGCTGTAGACGGAATCGAGTCAATCGACAGCATGACCAAGGATCTGACAAGCATCAAGGATGTCATTACTTCGAGTGTCAGCGATCTCTCAGCAGTATCCGAGCAGAACTCGGCTGCTAACCAGGAAGTTACCGCATCCCTTGACGGCGTGAAGGAGCATGTAGACACCATCAGCGCCGATAATAACAACATGAACGACATGGCTAAGGGCCTTGCCCGTGCGGTAGAGTACTTCAAATAATCCATACTCCGTTACAAGATAGATACGGGTCAGTCCGACAATACGGGCTGACCCGTTTATAATGCGGTTGCACATATATTGGCGTCATACTATACTATCATTATGCATAATACCGTGGTGATCATCCCGGCACTTGATCCGGATGCAAGATTAACAGAATATTGCGACTCACTCATTCAATCGGGCCTTGATACGATCATCCTTATCGACGACGGCTCGGATGATGAGCATAAGAAGATATTTACGCAGTTATCCGACAGATGCATGGTGCTTCACCATCCCCATAATCTGGGTAAAGGAAGGGCACTTAAGAATGCTTTTGCCTTAGTTAATGACCCCTCAGAGGCGAACTGTCCATCCTATGAGGGAAGCAGGGACATTAAGGAATGGCTTGATAAGATATCCAAGGCTACATGCGTTGTTACGGCTGATTCTGACGGGCAGCATTCAGTTAAGGATGTTATACAGGTCGCCCTTAAGACGGATGAGACTAAGAATGCCTTAGTCTTAGGCGCGCGCGATTTTGACAGTGACAATGTGCCATTTAAGAGTAAGAAGGGTAATAAGATCACAAGGAATCTGTTTAAGATCCTGCACGGACTTAAACTTACGGATACTCAGACCGGACTTAGGGGAATCCCCGTAAGTCTGCTTGATGTGTTCATGGAAGGCAAGGGCGAGAGATTTGAGTATGAACTTGATATGCTCGTGATCGCCGCAAGAGAACACATCCCTGTTGTAGAAGTGCCGATTGAGACGATATATGAAGATAATAACGGAGGTACGCATTTCAGGGCGGTTGCAGACAGCATATCCGTATATAAGATTCTGTTCGGAACCTTTATTAAGTTCCTCTTATCATCACTCAGCTCTTTTGTGGTGGATATAATCGTGTTCAGGATCATGCTTGCCGTATTCGGTGATCTGGGTGAAGAACTTAAGATCACTTTATCTACTGTGACGGCCAGGGTGATCTCATCTGTATATAATTTCCTTATGAATAAGAACGTGGTCTTCCTTAAGGAGGGAGATATCGGCAGAAGTGCCGTCGGATACTATACTCTCTGCGGCTTGCAGATGCTTGCATCCGCCGGGCTTGTAATTGTTTTGCACAGTATCATTCCGATTCCCGAGACCTACGTCAAGATATTGGTTGATTCCATGCTTTTTGTCATAAGTTATCAGATTCAGAAGAGGATAGTCTTTAAGAGATGAACCCCGGTAAGAAGTTTAAGAACTTCATATATGATAAGCTTAACGACCTAAGTATTAAGCGTAAGCTTATTTTGGTGTATGTTGTGTGTATGGTCATTCCGCTTGTATTGACGGACGGAATCGTATTCAATCTGTTAAGTCGCAATGAGCGAAGGGAAGAAGAATACCGCATGCAGAGTGTTGCGGATTCGGTTAAATACATTGTGGGAAGCACATTCGATGAAGCCGTGTCGGTGATCAATAAGTTATATCTTGATGAGGATGTCTACAAATTCTTGGATGATGATTTCGAGTCTAATTATGATTTCTTTGAGAAGAGATTCGCGCTTAACGACAGCATAATCAATCCCCTTGATGTCGGCAGAGAGTCAGCTATTAACAATATCATCCTCTGCAGTGACAATAACGGAATAGTTAACGGCGGTAATATCTATAATATCAAGGATCTTAAATACATAAGCTGGGAAGACCTCTTGGCATCCAAGAGCTCGATCGTAGTATTCTTCTATTATCCGGTTGAGGATATCAAGACAGGTTCCAATAAGAAGAGAGTATCCGTTATAAGAATGCTTGATAATTACGGCTGGTATAAGAGGGATATGATGGTCTATGTGGACCTTGACTATTCGATGCTTCAGCGTAAGCTTCGTGCAATGTCATTTGAATATCCCGTATATCTGTGCGAAGGTGACAGAATACTTCTATCAAGTCCCATGCAGAAGAGTATCAATATGGATTATGATATGCTGCCTGAGGATGCGCAGATTGAGATGGAAGTTCCGTGGAATGTATACGGAAGAAATCTTCGAATATTGATAGGCGGTAACGGCAACGATGTTAAGCAGGTATTTAAGGATAATGCAGCGCTTATCATTCTGCTATTGAGTCTTAACTTACTGGCTCCTCTGCTTCTTATCAGATTCATCAACGGATCATTTGCCGGAAGATTATACAGATTATCCAGAGCTTTCGATGAGGCGGATATTGATAATATTCGAGGCATAGATACCCAGAGAGCGGGAGAAGATGAGATTGGACTTCTGATGCGCGGCTATAATAAGATGGTTGAGAGGCTTAACAGTCTTATTAAGACCAACTATACGGCCAGACTTGAGCGTCAGGAGATGGATATCGCCAGACAGAACGCTGAACTGTCAGCTCTTCATTCACAGATCAACCCGCACTTCTTATTTAATATATTGGATTCGATACGTATGAGAAGTGTGCTTAAGGGTGAGCAGGAGACTGCGGGCATGATAGAGAAGATGGCCACCCTTATAAGACAGAATATCAGTTGGTCGACGGATAATTCGACGATAGAAGAAGAGTTAAGCTTCATAAGATCTTATCTTGAACTTCAACAATACAGGTTCGGGGACAGACTCAAATTCTATATTGAGTCTGACGATGACTGTGCCTTATTAAGCATTCCCAGGCTTACGCTTACTACATTTGTGGAAAACGCATGTGTACACGGTATGGAAGGTAAGACCACATCATGTTGGATATATGTAAGAGTATTCCGTGACAAGGATATGCTTGTAATGGAGATTGAGGATACCGGTCGCGGAATGAGCGATGAGGATGTAGAGTATCTTAACAACAAGATGAATAACTGTACCATCGAAGATATTAAGGACGGTTCCCACGTAGGTATGTTAAATGCCTGCTTAAGACTTAAGATGAGTACGGAGAATGAAGCGCATTTCGAAATAGAGAGTGAACAGGAAGTGGGCACTTACATAACTATAAAGGTGCCTGTATGGAGGCTGGATAGTAATGCTTAAGGTAATGCTTGTAGATGATGAGCCTTATATATTGGAAGGATTGTCTGTCTTAATAGACTGGCAGGAGCAGGGATGCCAGATCGTCAAGAAGGCATCCAACGGTAAGGAAGCCATTGACTATCTTAAGGATAATGAAGTGGACATCGTATTTGCCGATATTAAGATGCCAGTTATGACGGGAATTGAACTTATGCAGTCGGTAAGAGAAGATAATATCTCGGATGCATATTTCGTTATCATAAGCGGATACAATGATTTCCACTATGCTCAGGCCGCACTTAAATACTCGGCACTTGAGTATCTGCTTAAGCCTGTTGCTGCGGATTCTCTTATGCAGGTAATAGAGAAGGTTAAGAATAAGAAGGTGACTGATTCAAGCGTAGATGAGGCTACGGCTGATGCACGTAAGGCTTATCTTATTCAGAACATCATGCTTCTGCTTGCGGGCAAACATAAGGAGAAGCATACGGATTATATTAGACGTAATCTTCACAGATATGGTGACGGAGATTTCAGATTCGTCAATATTGCTTACGGCAATATCAATTCACTTGAAGAGAAGTCAGATGATGAGATAATTGCTATCAAGGACAGATTATATGAGAGACTTAAGTCAACACTTGGTGATAATTCCGACAGACTGATGGCGGATATACCGGGTTATACCGATGAGTATGAACTGTCCTTCATCTATTCTGATGACCTTGCAAGCGAATACGGTTCGGATGTAAGCAATTATCTTGATAAGCTTGCAGACAGTGTGGAAGATTCGGATGATGATTATGATCTTGTATTCTTAGTAGGTAAGAAGGTGGAAGATCTCTCGAAGTTATCAAGATCTTATTCATCGGCTGCAGCCCTTCGCCCCTACAGAAGTTTCGGCCGTGATAAACGTATTTATATATATGAAGACGACGTTCAGGCAGGCGAGGCAAATGTGTTACTTTGCAAAGATGAGTTAGATGGACTCATCTCCGGAATAGAGTTAGGCGACAGCGACAAGATCAATACATCGGTGGATGCATTGTTTGATAAGACAAGCGGCAGTGAGGGCTTATCAGATCGTGCCATGTCCATTAACACCAATTATCTCTTATTCAGATTACTTCATCTTGCTGTTGAACTTGATGAGAGTATCAATCAGGAAGAGGTAATGTTATATATATCGGATAATGCGCTTATCCATGGAACGGACAGAGGAAGCAGTATGCACCTTAAGCAGTTCGGATATGAGTATGCGGAATATCTGGCTTCACTTCGTAAGAATGCGTCTAAGGGTATCCTTCATGATATAGAGAAGGAACTTGCGCTTAACTATGCCCAGAACATTACCCTTAAGGATCTCTCTGCCAAATACTATGTCAACAGTTCGTACTTGGGACAGTTATTTAAGAAAAGATACGGCGTATCATTTAAGGATTATTTATCTGGTATAAGGATCAATGAAGCGGCTTCGCTTTTGCTTAAGACCGATAAGAAAGTATCCGAGATTGCCGAGGAAGTCGGATACCGTGATACCGACTATTTTATCGACAGATTCATAGCACTTAAGGGCTGTACCCCCTCTAAATATCGCAAAAAAGGCTAATCTATATTTTCTCCCCCCAAGATGTAGAATTCCTCCCGTGGAACGTTTCACTGCCCGGTATTATTATGGTACCAGTGGGGCTTTGGTACCCCGAACAATAATACTAAAGGGAGGAAAAAAATGAAATTTAAGAAAATCACAGCATTATTGTTAAGTTTTGCAATGATGGGCACATTGCTCGTTGGCTGTGGCAACAATGCAGGCGGCGCAGCTCCTGCAACAGGTGCTACATCTGACGGTGGTTCTGCAACAACTGATGCCGCACCCGGCGAAGTTACAGAGTTCACAATGTTTATCACAATGCCCGGTTCTGAGATCAATGACGACAACGAGATCGCTCAGATGATCGCAGATAAGTGGGGCGTAAAGGTTAAGGAGACATGGCTTACAGGTCAGACAGCTTCAGAGGCTACAGGTACTCTTGTAGCAGGTGGCGAGTATCCTGACTTCATCGACTCTGATGAAATGAATCAGCTCGTTGATGCAGATGCACTTATTCCCCTTGATGATTACATCGATCAGTATCCTGAGTTCAGAGATCTCTGGTTCACTCCTGAAGAGTGGGAGAAGTTCCGTCAGCCTGATGGACATATCTACTGGATCAATCCTTTCGGTAACACATTAGGTGAGACCAAGCAGACAACTCATAACGATGAGGCATTCTGGATCCAGGTTAGAGTTCTTGAGTGGGCAGGTTACCCGAAGATTCAGACAATGGATGAGTACTTCAAGCTCCTTGAGGATTACATCGCAGCTAATCCTACAATGGATGACGGCACAGAGAACATGGCTTACACAATTCTTTGTGAAGACTGGAGATACTTCTGTCTTGAGAATGCAGGTCAGTTCCTTGCAGGATATCCTAACGACGGTTCGGTTATCGTTAACAAGTCTAACATGACAATCGAGGATTACAACACTTCTGAAGATACTAAGCTTTATCTTAAGAAGCTTAACGAAGAGTACAACAAGGGCTTCGTTGATCCTGAGTCATTCACACAGACATATGATGAGTATATAGCTAAGCTTTCTACAGGTCGTGTACTTGGTATGGTTGACCAGTGGTGGGATTTCGCTTATACAGTTAATGATTCATTCAAGCAGTCAGGTCTTGACCTTAAGGGCTGCAACTATGTACCTCTTGGTCTTACAACTAAGGCCGGCATGGAGAACAGATGGCACACATATGATGACACAGTTAACCAGGCTTCAGGTATCGCAATCACTAAGGATTGTAAGGATCCTGACAAGGCTTTCAAGTTCCTCGTAGATTGTGCTATGGATCAGGAGCTTCATGACCTCAGATGGTGGGGTGTTAAGGGCGTTGACTACGACGTAGATGCAGACGGATTATACTTCCGTACAGATGAGCAGAGACAGAACTGGGCAGATACAACTTACCAGGCAGCTCACAGATGTCAGTATTCTTACTTCCCTCAGTGGCATGGAACAAGCCGTGACGGTAAGAACGCTAACAAGCCTGAGGAACAGCCTTCAGAGTTCATGAACGATATGGCAGCACCTCTTAAGGCATGCTTCGATGCATACGGATATACAACGTATCCTCAGTTCATCGGTTCTGTAGTAGAGACAAACGGACCTTGGTTCCCGATGTACTCTTACTCTAACAACTTCACAACAGAGACACCCGGTGGTGTAGCTTGGGCGAAGATGGGTGAGTGCAAGCATGAGAATCTTCCTAAGGTCGTAATGGCTAAGGACTTCGATAAGGGTTGGGAAGAATACATGGCAGCATACAAAGCATGTAAGCCTGAGGACTTCCTCGCCGAGATGCAGGAGATTCTTGATACATTCAAGTAAGATATAATCTTACTGATATTTAAGTAACAGATAAAGGCAGCAACTGCGCGACAAACAATGTTGCTGCCTTTTTTCTGAAAAAAAGTACACAGATAAGTACACAGGAGTTAACGGATATGGCCCGAAATGAGAAAAAAGAGAAAAAAGGTACACAGATAACCTTAAAAGAGATCAAAAGGCAGTGGTTTCTGATGTTAGTAGCTGCCGTTGTGGTTATCTACGGTATTATATTCTATTACTGGCCTTTAACGGGCTGGATCATGGCTTTCGAACAGTATAAGCCGAAGACAGGACTTCTTCATTCGAAGTTCATCGGACTTGATAAGTTCAGATTCCTCTTTGAGGATGATGTCTTTGTCAAGACAATAAGAAATACATTTGCGATGGGTGTTATCAACCTCGTCTCAACAACAATAATGGCAGTGCTTTTTGCCATAATACTTAACGAAGTAAGAAGAGCATGGGTTAAGAAGCCTATACAGACTATTTCTTACCTGCCACACTTCTTATCATGGATCGTTGTTACATCGATCTTACATGTATCATTATCACCTACGGGTATCATTAATGATTTATTACTCAGATTTGGATTTATTAAGCAGGCAATCAACTTCTTTGCATTCCCTAAATACTTCTGGCCGATAGTTGCTTTCGCAAACTGTTGGAAAGAGACAGGATGGAATGCCATCATCTATCTTGCAGCCATCACTGCTATTGATCCGGCGCTTTATGAAGCCGCTTCCATCGATGGCGCAGACAGATTACAGAAGATAAGATATATCACATTCCCGGGAATTAAGCCCACCTTCCTTATTCTTCTTCTTATGAATGTAGGTAATGTGCTTAATGCGGGATTCGAAGTACAGTACTTACTCGGTAACGGTCTTGTTCAGTCGGTATCACAGACAATTGATATCTACGTTCTTAAGTGGGGTATTTCACAGAATGACTTCTCACTTGGTACAGCAGCAGGACTGTTTAAGAGTGCGGTTAGTATAGCGATCATCGTTATAGCGAACTCCATTGCTAAGCGATACAGCGAGCAGAGATTATTCTAGGAGGGTATGGCGATGAATCAGAAAGAATACAGAGTTAGTAAACCGATCAGTGACGTCATATTTGAGATTGTAGTCGTTATATTCCTTACCACATTCGTTATTGTGACATTATATCCCGTTATCAATACGGTTGCATTGTCATTCAATGACGGTATCGATGCGGTAAGAGGCGGAATATACTTATGGCCCAGAAAACTCTCTATGAAGAACTACAAGACGGTATTCGCGATGCAGAATATCTGGGTGGGAGCCAAGGTAACAGTAGCAAGAACGGTTTTAGCCACACTTACATCATTATTTGCCAATGCATTGCTTGCATTCGTAGTAAGCCGTAAGAGATTCTTATTTAAGTCACAGTTATCATTATTCTGGGTAATAACGATGTACGTAAACGGCGGTATGATCCCCGTATTCCTCTTATATAAGAACTTAGGTCTTACGGGCACATTCCATGTATACTGGATCCCGGGTATGATAAGCGCATTTAATATGCTTGTTATGAGAACTTACATGGAAGGAATTCCGGAGTCTTTGGAGGAATCCGCACAGCTTGACGGAGCAGGATACTTCACGATATTTAAGGACATTATTTCTCCTTTGTGTAAGCCCGTGTATGCGACGATAGCACTCTTCATAGCGGTATGGCAGTGGAACTCATGGTTTGATGCAATGCTTTATAACCGTATGAAGACAGAATATACCACACTGCAGTATGAGTTGATGAAGTTGTTATCATCGGTTATGCAGCAGAGCGGTAGTGCCGAAAATGCCAAGAACGGTGCGGCAACCATCACACCTATCACGATCCGTTCGGCGGTTACGGTGGCTACAATGCTTCCCATCATATGTCTCTATCCTTTCTTACAGAGGTATTTCGTAACCGGACTAACAATCGGTGGCGTAAAGGAATAATTATTACAAGAGATTTCGGGCGCATACTTGTTTTTGTGACAAGTATGCGCCCGAAAATCGTTGGAGGAATTATGCTTCGAGAGACAGAGACACAATACGGCAGAGTCCGCGGCATAGAGGCAGCTGATCCCAGGATCACTGCATATAAGGGCATACCTTTTGCGGCTCCTCCGGTGGGTAAGTTAAGATGGAGGGCACCGCAACCGCCCACACCTTGGGAGGGTGTTAGAGAATGCTACAGATTCGCTCCCATATCGATTCAGGATACACCGGGACTCGGCGATGATATTTATTGCAGAGAGTGGCATGTGGATCCGGACATTGAGATGAGCGAAGACTGTCTGTATCTTAACGTATGGACTCCGGCCAAGAAAGCGGATGAGAAGCTTCCGGTTGTGGTGTGGTTCTTTGGAGGGGCACTTCAGTGGGGTTATCCTTCAGAGATGGAATTTGACGGTGAGAGAGTGGCAAGACGAGGCATAGTCTTCGTATCCGTTAATTACAGGCTTGCAGCCTTAGGCTTCATGACACATCCCGACCTTATAAGAGATCAGAGAGATGAGTGTGCCAACTTCGGCCTTATGGACCAGCAGGCGGGCCTTAGATGGGTTAAGGATAATATAGCCAACTTCGGCGGAGATCCCGACAATGTGACGATAGCGGGACAGTCCGCAGGGGGCGGAAGTGTATTGTCGCATATAGCATATCCCGGTAATAAGGGCTTATTTAACAAGGCCATAATACAGAGCGGAATCGTACAGAAGAAGGACGGTACGTCTTTGTTTACCCCGGTTGATCTTGATACGGCTGCGGCCAAGGGCGTGGAATTCTTAAAGATTCTGGGCGTTAAGACAATAGAAGAGGCTAGAGAACTCGATGCCATGTATATAAGGGATAAATACGGCGAGTATTGCGGAGGAGATTTCTCTCCGATGGGTATGATGAGGAGGTTCTTATCGGTGATGGATCAGAGATTCTGCATCGAAGATCCCTATGTTGCCATATTAAACGGTCGTTGTAATAATGTGCCGATCATGGCGGGTAATACCATAGATGAGTTCGCTGAGTTTTCCGACCGGACGGATCCTGCAACGGGCAAGTTTATCAGTCCCCTTGAATTTGCCATCAAAGGCCTTGCAACGGGAAGGATAAGTAACGGTATTGATCTTCCGCTATATTACTATAAGCTTGCGGCGGATATTCCGGGAGATGATCATCCGGGTAATTTCCATTCGGTTGATCTGTGGTTCTTCCTAGAGACACTGGCTAAGTGCTCAAGACCTTTCACCGGCAAGCATTATGACCTTGCAAGGAAGATGTGCAATTACTGGTGTAACTTCGTTAAGACCGCTGACCCTAACGGCTGTGACGCAGACGGAAGTGAGATGCCCAACTGGCAGCCCTATGATGAGAATGACAGATTCGAGATGATATTTACTTAAGTTATATATGCGTAGTATAATATCAAAATAGCGCGTATTAAGCGCACGATATTATGAGAGTTAGAGAGGATATATGATGGATACAGAGAAGAAGGTAATGCTGTCGGGTATACAGCCAAGCGGTGATCTTCACCTTGGTAATTATCTGGGAGCCATTAAGAACTGGGCGGACAGGGTTAATGATTATGACTGCTATTATTTTATGGCAGACATGCATACCATAACCGTAAGACAGGACCCCAAGGAATTAAGACGACGCTCAATAGAGATGCTTGCTCTGTATATAGCATGCGGACTGGATCCCGAGAAGAATACATTGTTCTTACAGTCACACGTACCTGCTCACGCACAGCTTGGATGGGTGCTTGACTGTTATACGATGTTCGGTGAGCTCTCACGTATGACTCAGTTTAAGGATAAGTCCGAGAAGCATAAGGACAATATCAATGCGGGACTGTTCACATATCCTTCCCTTATGGCAGCGGATATTCTGTTATATCAGCCCCACTACGTTCCCGTCGGTGAGGATCAGAAGCAGCATGTGGAGCTTACAAGAGATCTGGCCATAAGATTTAACAATATATACGGTGAGGTATTCCGTGTTCCCGAGCCTTTCATAAGCAAGGTCGGTGCAAGAATCTACGGTCTTACCACTCCGGGTTCTAAGATGAGTAAGTCAGATCCTAACGGCTGCGTATTCTTAATGGATGAGCCCGATGTGATCATGAAGAAGTTTAAGCGTGCCGTGACGGATTCGGATACAGAGAATCCCGTAAGATATGACAGGGAGAATAAGCCCGGTGTGGCTAACCTTATGAATATCTATGCTACGATCACGGGCAAGACATTTGAAGAGATAGAGTCAGAATTTGCAGGACAGGGATACGGTGTATTCAAGCCCGCGGTAGGCGAGGCGGTTGTTGATACACTCACACCCATAAGAGAAGAGGCTAAGCGTCTTATCGCCGATAAGGCATACCTTAACGGCGTATACGAAGAGGGCGCCAAGAAGGCCTCATATATTGCCAATAAGACACTTAACAAGGTATATAAGAAGATAGGATTCTACCAGATATGAAAAAACAGGCATATAACCCGTATCTCCCTTCATGGGAGTATATTCCCGACGGCGAACCATATGTGTTTAATGACAGAGTATATGTATACGGATCCCATGATTTCTATAACGGACATGCTTTCTGCTTAGGTGATTATGTATGCTATTCGGCACCCGTTGATGACCTGGGCAACTGGCGTTATGAAGGCGTTATATATGAGAGAACTGCCGATCCTCTTAATGAGAAGAACAATATGTGCCTCTATGCTCCAGATGTAACGGTGGGCCCTGACGGCAGATATTATCTTTATTATGTGCTTGATAGGGTAAGCGTGGTATCGGTTGCGGTATGCGATACTCCTGCGGGTAAATATAAGTTCTACGGTTATGTGCATTATGAAGATGGAACCAGATTGGGTGAACGCCCGGGAGATGAGCCTCAGTTTGATCCCGGTGTATTAACGGAGGGTGATATAACCTATCTCTATACAGGATTCTGCGGAAGGGGAGATAAGTCAAGACACGGCGCTATGTGTACCGTTCTTGATAAGGATATGCTCACCATAGTCAAGGATCCCGTATTTGTGGCACCCGGTGTTGAATATGCTGATGGTACGGAGTATGAAGGTCATGCCTTCTTCGAGGCTCCTTCTATCAGAAAGTTTAATGACAAATACTATTTCATATATTCATCGACACCTATGCATGAGCTGTGTTATGCAATAAGCGACAGGCCCGATTCAGGATTTAGCTTCGGCGGTTGTATCGTAAGCAATACGGATGTGGGTATAGGTACTTATAAGGATATCGACAGACCTGTAGCTTACGGTGGTAACAATCACGGAAGCATAGTTAAGATCGGTGAAGATTATTATATCTTCTATCACAGGCAGACCAACGGAACGTGGTTTTCCAGACAGGGCTGTGCGGAGAAGATATATATAGATGCAGACGGAAGTATTGCGCAGGTACCCATGAGTTCATGCGGACTTAACGGCGGACCTTTATCTACTCCCGGTGAGTATCCGGCATATATTGCATGTAATTTATTCAAAAACGACATGGAATTGATAGTCGGTGAGAATCAGCCACGTATCGTGCAGGAAGGCAGAGACGGTGATGAGAATCCGGGATATATAATGAATATGTGCGATACCGCAACTGCGGGATTTAAGTCATTTGACTGTAAGGGAATTAAGAGTATTACAATAAGAGCCAGAGGATATATAACGGGAAGTTTCTTAATAAGTGACAGGATAGACGGTCCTGTTATAGGACGCAGTGAGAAGGTGGAGCATTCCACCGTATGGGAAGATTATAGGATTCCCGTAGAACTGTCTGACGGAATACATGACATATATGTCACATATTCCGGAGACGGTAATGCAATGATCAAATCAATTATATTTAATCAAGACTGATCTCGTCTAAGTAGTGGCCGGCTATCTTAAGCCCTGAGCAGCATACGGCCAGTTCTTTGAGCATGCGTACGCCTTCCTGCGAACGCTGATCGCCTTCTGCTTCCACATAGAAGTAATATTGCCAGGGAGTGTTCTTGACGGGACGACTCCTTAACACTCTCATATTAAAGCCGTGAGCACAGATGATGTTGACGGCTTTGGCCAGTGCGCCGACTTCATCATTAACCGTAAATAACAGGATGAAGCTATTCTTCTCACCTACCGGAGCATCCGTGGAGCGAGAGAATACCGCAAATCTTGTGGTATTGACGTTGCTTGCGTTGATATCATGATCTAAGATCTCAAGACCGTATAATTCGGCGGTCTCTTCACTTGCTATTGCAGCAACACTTATATCACCGGCCTGGGCAACCTTCTTGGCCGCATATGCTGTATTGGCCATCACTTCCATCTGATATTCACGATTAGCTATATAATCCGCACACTGATCAAGTGCCTGCTGATGACTGACTACCTTCTTGATATCAGTTATCTTGGCACCCTTAACAGCTAACAGATTATGTCTTATGGGAAGAGAGTAGACTCCGTTGACATATAGATTGCCGTTAAACATAAGGTCGATGACCGCACCGATCTCGCCGGTATAGCTGTTCTCTATGGGAAGTACGCAACAGTCGCACTGTCCGTCTACAACTGCATCATATGCCTCGTTAAAACTCTTATATGATATAAGATTGCCGCTTGGAAATACCTTATGTGCAGCAATATATGCATATGCGCCCTCAACACCGCAGTAAGCAATCCTCATACCTGAAGTGATATTGCTCATAAATCGCTTGGATATATCCATGGTCTGACGCATGTAATTGACATAGAACGCTCTTATATCCGCATCCTTAATATATGCCGAATTCTTCTCGATCACCGATTCTTCACGTCCTGCATCCGCTATGGGCATTCCGCATTCAGCCTTATACTTGGCGGCTTCTCTTACAGCGTTAAGCCTCTGTTCGAATAACTCCGCCATCTGTTTATCGACAGTATCGATTATCTGTCTGCTTTCGCTTAGTTTATCCATCTTAACCCTCCGTGTGGATTCTTTGAATAAGTATGTTATAGTATAAATACAATGTCAAGATAATTGTGAGGTTTAACGATGAATGTTGTAAGAAGAGCCGAAGAGGCTGACATACCTAAGATACTGGAATTGCTTATACAGGTGGATATGGTGCACCATAAGGGTCGTCCCGATATATTTAAGGGTCCTGCAACCAAGTATAATGAGGAGCAACTGCGGGCAATAATTGCCGATGATAATACTCCGGTGTTTGTATGCGTGGATGATGATAATATACCTATGGGTCATGCATTCTGCATTCATAAGCAGGTAATCGGAGATAATGTCCTTACGGATATTAAGACCTTATATATTGATGATATATGTGTTGATGAGGCTGCAAGAGGTAAGCATGTGGGCAAAGCACTGTATGATCATGTTATAGATTATGCGAAAAATGCGGGATACTACAATGTGACGCTTAACGTATGGACCTGCAACCCCGGGGCGATGAAGTTCTATGAGTCCATGGGGCTTAAGCCGCAGAAGATCGGCATGGAGAAAATATTGCAAGAATAGCCTAAATACGCTAAAATAGCACATAAGTACGGAGTATATACATCAGGTGAATGACAATGGAGATGAATGACATACTATTTGATAAGATTATAGATACCGTACAGGAATGTGTATTCTGGAAAGATACCGACAGAAGATTTGTCGGAGTCAACCAATCATTTCTTGATTTCTACGGATTCGAATCGGCTGATGTACTTATCGGCAAGACTGATGAGGACATGGGCTGGCACAATGACCCCGAACCATACAGACAGGATGAACTCAGAGTACTTGAGGGAGAGAGTACGTATAAGGTACCCGGCAAGTGCATTATTAAGGGTGAGGAGAGAGATATAATCGCTTCTAAGACGCCCATATATGAGGATGGCAGAATAATCGGACTTGTGGGCAGTTTCTTGGATGTGACCGATCCCATGAGGCGAAGCAGACCGTCAGAGGGTGCACAGGTTCTCTACTCTATAGACGAGCTTCGTAAATACTCTTATTTTGATAAGTTGCTTGATGATACAGGCCTTAACGATGTGCTTGATTCGTTAACGGGACTTATAACAAGAGCATATATACTTGATTATGCCAAGTCACTTATGGTGTCCAAGACACCGTTTACATTTGCCATAATCGACCTTGATAATTTCAAATACATCAATGATACCTACGGACATGCATCCGGTGATATTGTTCTTAAGGAAGTGAGTAAATCCCTTGTGGCCTACACCGGTGAGAACGGACTTGTGGGACGATTCGGCGGTGATGAGATCATCTTAATCAATCTTAAGAATAAGAACTACCAGCAGAATAAACATTTCTTTGAGAGGATGTATCTAAGCCGTAAGGTATTCAGACGTAATATCATGCTCGGTGACAGTACACCTTTCATTACGGGTACCATAGGGTGCGCCGTATACCCCAATGATGCGGATAATTATGACGATCTGTTTGCTGCGGTTGACAAGGCATTATACAGCGGTAAGCGTAAAGGTCGTAACTGTTATACGATATATCTTGCTTCGCAGCATAAGGCTATAACCAATACACATATAGCGAAGAGAAGTGTATATGATATTTATCGTGAGTTGGCTGTTCAGTTTGATTCAACTGCTGATCCCCAAGAGAAGCTTAAGCAACTGACCCAGACTCTCAAACGAGAGTTGCTTGTAGCGGATATGTATTATGTGGGACAGAGCGGTAATCTTATCAGTGCCTCAACCGGCAAGATT
Source organism: uncultured Lachnospiraceae bacterium (assembly GCA_902778165.1). Taxonomy (GTDB): domain Bacteria; phylum Bacillota; class Clostridia; order Lachnospirales; family Lachnospiraceae; genus Colinaster. The sequence continues at coordinate 7,881 of CACYWQ010000026.1, read as the reverse complement.
ATCGGTGAGGCCGTGGATATAGATGATCTGGTGACGGATGAACTGTTTAATACCAATGATGTATCCAAGGTTAAGTTTTTGGCTCCCGTAACCTACAATACGCTTATTGAGAACAGCTTTGAGACCATGCTTATTGTAAGAGTCGGAATCGGTCATACCACATACGGACATATAATGTGTGCCGAGAAGGGAAGTATGAGGATATGGCAGGAAGATGAATTCGCGGTGCTATTTGCACTTGCAAGGATGCTTGCGGCATACCTTAAGGAATCAGGTCAGACAATATAGAAAGGGCGGTGTAATAACACCGCCCTTTCTATATGAATGATTGTAAATATCGTGAATCTTAAGTATTACTGATTGCTCTTTAAGAAATCATAGATGGGATATTTGATATCATAGCCCTCATTCTCAACCATGGTCTGAACCGCCTTATTGGTCTCGATATTGATGATTATGGGAGCATTAAGATTAACCGTCATCTGGGTGATATCAGAAGGGATCGTCATAGTAACAAGTACAAGTACATTATTCTCTGTAAGAGGTCCTATGGCATTCTCAACTTCAGCCGATATCTGAGGTGCGTAATCGGGCTTAACAGCAACAGCCGTTACAACAGGCATCATAAATGCGGGTTCATCAAGAGAAACAAGGAAGTTAAGTCCTGTGGGAGAACTCTTCTCGCTGTCGAATGTAAGAGTAAATTTCTTAAGATCTTCGAATCCGAGTATTCCCTTAGGGAACTCTATGATCTTATCTTCTTTGACATCAATCTTGCCGAATAACCTGGTATTGTATTCCATGTATATCTCCTTTCGCATCCGCTTATGTATGTGTAATACCGTACTAATGCAGTACTTACATAACCCCATCAATACCTTTATTGTACAGGATTTAAACGCAAATCGCAAGAATTATTAGATAATTCAAATAAAAAGCGTAGAAATGTCACAATCTTGACTTTATAAAAACTTCAGTTAGTTATGGCTACCCAAAAGATTAAAATATGTTATCATAGGTAACAGGAGACATTAACGTTTATTTATATATAGAGGACACAATATGTTAGAACTTAAGAATATCTCTTTTGAGGTGGAGTCAGACGGCGCCGACAAAGAGATCATCAGAGACATCAGTCTGACAGTCCCGGATAATAAGCTTATGGTGATCACCGGCCCCAACGGCGGCGGTAAGTCAACGCTTGCTAAGCTTATAGCGGGAATCGAGAAGCCCACATCGGGTAAGATATTATTAAACGGTGAGGATATAACGGATATGTCCATAACCGACAGAGCTAAGGCGGGTATTGGTTATGCTTTCCAGCAGCCTGTTAGATTTAAGGGAATAGAAGTATTCGATCTGATAAGACTTGCTACAGGCTCTGCCACGACGGTAGCGGATGCATGCGAATACCTCTCAGCCGTAGGCTTATGTGCACACGATTATATCAATCGTGAAGTCAATGCAAGCTTATCAGGCGGTGAGCTTAAGCGAATCGAGATAGCGACGGTTCTTGCCAAGGCTTCTAAGTTATCCATATTTGATGAACCTGAAGCCGGAATCGATCTGTGGAGCTTTAATAATCTAATAGATGTATTTGAGAATATGCGTAAGAATATCAAGGACAGCTCCATTATGATAATCTCGCATCAGGAAAGAATACTTAATATTGCGGATGAGATATGCGTCCTTAAGGAAGGTAAGCTTATTATGCAGGGTAATAAAGAAGATATTCTGCCTAAGCTTGCAGGCACGGCTTCTGCAGTTAAGGAATGCCGTAAGGGTGCACCCAATCAGGAAGGAGGTCTCCCATCATGAAAGAATTAGATGAGATACAGAGAAGGCTTCTGTCCGAGGTAGCGGATCTGCATACGGTTCCGGAAGGCGCATATAACATAAGAGCCAACGGAACAAGCGCAGGCAGAGCATCCACAGCCAATATTGAGATCATACCCAGAGAGACAGGTGACGGACTTACTATTAATATCAAGCCCGGCACCGTCAATGAGAGCGTGCATATTCCGGTTGTGCTCACACAGAGCGGATTATCGGAGACAGTATACAATGATTTCCATATAGGAGAGGGCGCCGATGTTACGATAGTTGCAGGTTGCGGAATCGATAACTGCGGAGTACAGGATTCAAGACATGACGGTATCCACAGATTCTATGTGGGCAAAGGTGCGAGAGTTAAGTATGTGGAGAAACACTACGGTTCCGGAGACGGAAGCGGTAAGAGAATACTTAATCCCGGTACCGAAGTATATATGGAAGAAGACAGCCATGCCGAGATGGAGATGGTTCAGATCAAGGGTGTTGATGATACCACAAGAACCACAACGGCCACTCTGGCAGCAGGAGCAAGTCTTGTAGTTCGTGAGAGATTAATGACTCACGGTGATCAGAAGGCGATAAGCATATATAAGGTGGATCTTAATGGTGATAATTCAAGCGCCGATGTTGTATCAAGATCTGTTGCAAGAGATGATTCTTATCAGAAGTTTGAGGCGGTCATTGTAGGAAGTGCGGCTTGTTCGGGCCATACCGAGTGTGATGCCATAATTATGGATAACGGTCGCATACTTGCAGTTCCCGGTCTTGAAGCTAACAGTGTGGATGCAGCCCTTGTTCATGAGGCAGCCATAGGTAAGATAGCCGGTGAGCAGCTTACCAAGTTAATGACCTTAGGTCTTAGCGAAGAAGAAGCCGAGGAGCAGATAATCAACGGTTTCCTTAAGTAGAGACTTCTCAGATAAGGTTAAATAATTAATAAAAAAATTGTTGACACCATTACTTTAGTGTGTTAAAAAGTAAATAATGAAATATGCTACAAACCGATGAGGGAGAGTAGTAGGTCAAGCCTCTTCATTATGAGAGAGTTGCAGACGGTGAGATTGCAGCAATGAACACTTGGTTGAATGGACTCCTAAGGGCAAGCGGAAATGTCATATGACAGAGTATGTGAGACGGAGAGGATCACCGTTATAAGATCCGGCATATAGTATGTATGCACTGAGAGGACGTAGATTATACGTCAAGTCGGGTGGCACCGCAGGAAGAGTGAATATCCTGTCCCGGCAGTAGGCATAAGCCTATTGCCGAGGCAGGTTTTTTAGTTTAAGGATTCTGGTTTGGAGAATAAGATGACAGGAACAATACTTGATAAGATAGTTGAAGATAAGCTTATAAGATTACATGAGCATAAGAGTAAGATAAGCGAAAATGAAATGCGAAATGCCGCAGAAGAAGTAATGCGTAAGGATGAGATCATAAGCAGATTCGGTTGTTTTAATAAGGCACTTGCCGCAGACGGAATCTCAATCATAGGTGAATTTAAGAAGGCTTCACCCTCTCTTGGCAAGATAGAAGAGAAGATAGATCTTACAGAGAGGATTGATGAGTATAACGCTTCAGTGGATGCAATAAGCTGCCTTACTGAAGAAGATCATTTCCTCGGTAATGCGGACTATCTAAGGCAGATAAGAAGCATCTCAACTCTTCCTATCCTTCGTAAGGACTTCATGGTAGATGAGTATCAGTTCTATGAAGCAAGAGTGATCGGAGCCGATGCGGTGTTACTTATAACGGCAATCTTAGATGATGCTCAGATGAAGGATTTCTATGATCTTGCCAAGTCACTTTCACTTGATGTATTGGTTGAGACTCATGATGAATACGAGATAGAGAGAGCACTTAAGATAGACCCCGAGATCATAGGAGTCAACAACCGTAACCTTAAGGACTTCACCATCACAATAGAGAACACTAAGAGATTAAGGAAATACATACCGGATAATAAGATATATGTTGCAGAGAGCGGAATAGTTAATGACACGGATGTCAGGTTTCTTAAAGATGTGGGTGTGGATGCCTTCTTAATAGGAAGAGCATTCATGGAATCAGACAATCCCAAGGAACTTGCCAAGCGGTGGAAGAGCCTATGAGTAAAGATGACAATACTAAGATCAAGATATGCGGAATAAGGACAGAAGCCGAGGCGGAATATCTTAATGAAGCAGGAGTTAACTATGCAGGCTGTGTGTTCTTTGATAAGAGCAAACGTAATGTAACTTATGATGAAGCTAAGGCAGTGCTTAATACTCTTAATAAAGACATTACAAGAGTCGCAGTTACGGTAATCCCTGATGTTAATAAAGTCAAAGAGATAGAGGTCTTAGGATTTGACATTCTGCAGGTGCATAAGCAGTTAAGTGCAGATGTGATAGAAGCGGTAAATATTCCTATCTGGTATGCCTGCAACATATCGGATGCGAAGAAATTATCCGAGGCGCTTGAATTCATGGACAGCCTGCCTGATAAGGCAAGGGATAAGATAAGAGGCATCGTGATGGATGCACCGGATTACGGAAGCGGCGTGACATTCGGATGGCAGGATAAGGATCAGGGATATGAAGATATATCAGACAGAAACCTTATGTTACTGCAGGGAAGAGAATTAATCTTAGCCGGCGGATTGAATGCAGAGAATGTAGCCAAAGGCATTAAGATATTTAAGCCCGATATCGTGGATGTAAGCTCAGGTGTTGAGAATGATAAGGGCAAGGACAGAGACAAGATACTTACATTTGTAAGAACGGTAAGAGAACATACAATGAGCCGGAGTCGATGGTGATCATAAGGCATCAGACAGGCGGATAAGAAAGGAATAAATAAGTATGAACAATAAAGCATATTACGGAGAATACGGCGGACAGTACGTATCGGAATCACTTATGAACACACTTAATGAGGTTGATAAGGCATTTGAGGAAGCAATACATGATCCCGAGTTTATCAAACAGTATCATTATTATCTTAAGCAGTATGTAGGAAGAGAGACACCTCTATACTTTGCCGAGAGATTATCGGCTAAGTACGGAACCAAGATATATCTTAAGCGTGAGGACCTTAACCATACGGGAGCACATAAGATTAATAACGTATTAGGTCAGATCCTTCTTGCCAAGCGTATGGGTAAGACGAAGGTGATCGCCGAGACGGGTGCAGGACAGCACGGAGTTGCCACAGCCACAGGTGCCGCACTTTTTGACATGGAATGCACGGTATATATGGGCGCCGAGGATGTTAAACGTCAGTCACTTAACGTGATGAGAATGGAGATGTTAGGTGCCAAGGTCGTAAGTGTGACATCGGGTTCCAATACCCTTAAGGATGCCACCAACGAGGCAATAAGAACTTGGGCCAAGACAGCTGAGGATACATTCTATATAATCGGTTCGGCCATCGGCCCCTATCCTTATCCTAAGATGGTTAAGGAGTTCCAGGCAGTCATAAGCCGTGAGGCTAAGATCCAGCACATGGAGGCTGAGGGAAGACTTCCCGACGTGGTTATGGCCTGTGTGGGCGGCGGATCGAATTCAATCGGAATGTTTGCGGATTTCATAGATGAACCTTCGGTTAAGCTTATCGGCATAGAAGCAGCGGGCAAAGGTGTGGACACTAACGAACATGCAGCTTCAATGGCTAAGGGCAGACCGGGAGTGCTTCACGGAACAAGATCATATCTGCTTCAGGATGATGACGGCAATATACAGCTTGCTCATTCAATATCTGCAGGACTTGATTATCCGGGTGTCGGTCCCGAGCATGCATATCTTCACGATACGGGAAGAGCGCAGTACGTACCGATCACTGACTATGAGGCAATGGATGCCCTTATGGAATTAACCAAGCTTGAGGGAATCATCCCAGCAATAGAGAGTGCTCACGCAGTTGCATATGCACTTAAGCTTGCCAAGGAGATGGATAAGGATCAGTCAATGATCGTATGTCTGTCGGGCAGAGGTGACAAGGATGTCAACACGATATCGGATTATCTGGCAGGCAAGGGATATCTTAACTAAGAATCAGACGGTGTTAGGCAATATAGCTTAAGTGACACGGAAAGGAATAATATGAGCGAGAACAGAATACAGTTGCAGATGAAGAAGCTGCAGGATGAAGGCAAGAAAGCTTTTATAACATATATAACCGCAGGACTACCCGATATGGGCAAGACCAAGGAGATAATCAAAGCACAGGAAGGAATCACGGATGTAATAGAACTGGGAATACCTTTCTCAGATCCGACGGCGGACGGCCCGGTGATCCAGCAGGCTTCATATGAAGCTATACAGGCGGGTGCAAGTCTTAGAAAGACATTCGCCCTTATGGAGGAGTTAAGAGCCGAGGGAAGTGATCAGCCCATAGTCTTTATGATGTATTACAACACGATAATCAATTACGGACTTAAGGAATTCGCCGATAAGTGTAAGGCAGTGGGAGTGGACGGATTAATTGTTCCCGATCTTCCCTATGAAGAGCAGGATGCGCTTAAGGATGCGCTGGCTTCATACGGTGATGCAACGATACTTATACAGCTTGTATCTCCGATATCGGCAGAGAGAATTGATACAATCACGGCAGATGCCAAGGGATTTATCTACTGTGTATCGGCTATGGGAGTTACAGGCCAGGGCGGAAGCTATCATAAGGATGTGACGGAATATCTTAAGCATGTTAAGTCGGTATCCAAGATTCCCGTAATGATGGGATTCGGAATCAGAACCGCAGCGGATGTTGCACCTATGAAGGATGTAATAGACGGAGCAATAGTCGGAACGCATTTTATTAATCTGATGCGCGAGGCGGGCTTTGATCCCAAGGCTGCTACGGAATATGCGGATACATTTAAGAAGGAATTCGTATAAAAAGGAGGATAAAACAATGATTAAAGAAGCGATAGTTAAGATAGTTAATAAGGGTGACCTTACATTTGATGAGGCTTATACCGTAATGAACGAGATCATGAACGGTGACACCACACCCACACAGAATGCGGCTTTCCTTGCTGCACTTACTACCAAGAATACAAGAGCGGAGACAATCGATGAGATCATGGGTTGTGCCAAGGCTATGAGAGAGCATGCTCTTGCTGTTGATGCAGGCGATATGGATACATTCGAGATAGTAGGTACAGGCGGAGACGGAGCAGGCAGCTTCAACATATCTACTACATCGGCTTTCGTTGCGGCAGCAGCAGGAATGAAGGTAGCCAAGCACGGTAACAGAGCAGCTTCTTCTAAATCAGGTACGGCTGATTGCCTTGAGGCACTTGGCGCAAATATCAATCTTGATCCTGACAAGTGTGTCACATTGCTTGAGAAGACAGGCTTCTGTTTCTTCTTTGCACAGAAGTATCACACATCAATGAAATATGTTGGAGCCATCCGTAAGGAGCTTGGCTTCAGAACAGTATTTAATATTCTGGGCCCCTTAACTAACCCCGTTCATCCCAAGCGTCAGTTACTCGGCGTATACGATGATGCGCTTGTTGAGCCCCTTGCCAAGGTATTATACGGACTCGGAATCAAGAACGGTATGGTAGTCTACGGTATGGAAAAACTGGATGAGATTACGGCAGCAGGCCCTACCAAGGTATGTGAATTCGCAGACGGACAGTATAAGTCATATGAGATCACACCCGAACAGTTCGGACTTACCAGATGTACTCCCGATGATCTTAAGGGCGGTACACCTGAAGAGAATGCGAAGATCACAAGGGATATCTTAAGTGGCAAGCTCACAGGTCCCATGTATGATACGGTACTTATGAATGCAGGTGCAGCCTTATACATAGGCGGTAAGGCAGAGAGCCTTGAAGCAGGTGTTAAGCTTGCAGATAAGCTTATTAAGGACGGCGAGGCATTAAAGGCACTTGATAACTTCATTGCAGAGTCCAATAAATAGCAGGATAGTTCGCCCTGAGGGGAGATATACTTCGGGTGAATATACGTAAGTCGCATTTGTTTTACACAGGCAGACTTATAACGGAGGATTCGTCAGATGGATAGAAATGATAATAAATATATACCAACTAAA
>CACYWQ010000025.1 GCA_902778165.1 uncultured Lachnospiraceae bacterium | reverse complement strand
CACGATGGACACCCTTGCTGTTCAGCTATACACTTCCCACTATCTGGGCGTGTTCGGGACTTGCACCCGTTAGAGCGCGCCCATGGCGCGCAAACTGAAGAAGGACAGGTTAATTACCTGTCCTTTTTCATTATATGTATCTATGATCATTCGCTTGGTATATCTCTGCGTCGCTTCTCGATATTGCCAAACTTCGTATACTGAGGGATCCAAGCCAGTTCCACCGTGCCTACCGGACCGTTACGTTGCTTGCCTATGATGATATCCGAGATATTCTTCCTCTCGGTATCCTCATGATAGTAGTCATCTCTGTATATGAACATGATTACATCGGCATCCTGCTCGATGGCACCGGATTCTCTTAAATCCGACATCATCGGCCTCTTATCGGGTCTTTTCTCAACTTCTCTGGATAACTGTGACAATGCCACTACAGGGACATTGAGCTCTCTTGCAAGCCCTTTAAGCGATCTTGATATCTCAGATATCTCCTGCTGTCTTGATTCGATTCGACCCGAACCCGTCATCAATTGGAGATAGTCTATGAAAATACAATCAAGGCCCTTCTCAAGTTTATACTTACGGCACTTAGATCTTAACGCCGACACGGAAATACCGGGTGTATCGTCTATAATAAGGCCCGAATCGCCTATAATACTTGCTGCCTCAGCAAGTTTATCCCACTCGGATTCATCAAGCTTACCGTTACGTAAGTGAGTTGCCTCTATATTACCTTCAAGCGCGAACAGTCTGTTAATCAACTGTTCCTTACTCATTTCAAGAGAGAAAATAGCAACAGACTTATTCTGCTTAAATGCCATATGCTGTGCAATATTAAGAGCAAACGCCGTCTTACCCATTGAAGGTCTTGCAGCTATAAGAATAAGGTCTGCAGGCTGTAACCCGGATGTCATGAAATCAAGATCGATAAATCCAGTAGGAATACCGGTAACTGTGCCACCTGACCTGTATGCCGCCTCTATTCTCTCAACAGCGCTTAGTACCACCTTATCTATCGGCACGAAATCATCAAAGCTTCTTCTTTGGACCATGTCAAAGATCTTTTTCTCCGCATCATCCAAGATATAATCCATGCTTTCCTTGCCTTCATAGCAATTGTTCTCTATCTCATCCGAAGCCTTGATAAGCTTACGAAGCGTTGATTTCTCGGCTACTATTCCGGCATAGTATCTGATATGCGTAGAGGTCGGAACCGCAGCAACTATATCACGCATATAGTCAAGACTGCACAGGTCTTCAGGTACATCTTTCTCTTTAAGCTTATTCTGAAGAGTAACTATATCTACCTGCTTATTCTCATTATTCAGTTCAAGCATAGCCTCATAAATAATGCCGTACTGCCTGTTATAGAAGTCATCAGGAGTCACTATCTCACTTGCTATGGATATTGATTCCTGATCGATAAGCATGGAGCCTATAACAGCCTGCTCAGCTTCTATACTGTTGGGCATTATTCGCTTTATGACAGCCTCTTCCGCCATCTGTTATTTCTCCTGTACCTTAATCTTAAGAGTGCCGGTTACCTGCGGATGTAACTTGATATCCACGTTGTAAGTACCGAAATTACGAAGGGGCTCTTCTAAGTTGATCTTCTTCTTATCAAGCTCTATTCCGCACTGTTCTTTAAATGCGGCCACTATTTCCTTGCTTGATACGGAACCGAAAGCCTTACCGCCTTCTCCAGCCTTGATATATACCGTTACGGATTTAGTCTCAAGATCCTTGGCAAATTCTTTGGCATCCCTAAGCTTCTCAGCAGCAACTTTCTCCTGGTTGGCATTCTGTAACTTAAGGTCATTAAGATTCTTACCGTTAGCCTCTACCGCGAACTTCTTGGGTAATAAGAAATTACGCGCATATCCGTCATTGGCATCTATAATATCGCCCTTCTTACCTACTGATTTAACATCCTGCAGCAGTATAACTTTCATTATGACAATTCTCCCTCTTCTATCATCTTATCTATTACTTCTTTGAGCTTATTCATGGCATCATCTACGGATATACCCTCAAGCTGGCACGCTGCCACGTTCATATGACCGCCGCCGCCGAGTCTCTCCATAACCACCTGAACATTAGCTTCATCTATGGATCTGGCACTTATATTGATAAGTCCCTGATATTCAGTAAATACAAAACTTGCCTTAATACCCTTGATACCAAGCATCTCATTGGCCGCCTGTGCACCTATAATTGTAGGACTGGATACTTCACTTCCTGGCTCGCACTTAGATAACGCATAACTGCCTCTGTATACCTCGGCACGCCTTACGCAATCGGCCTTAGCCTTATACTCGGATACATCATCTCTGAACAATTTACGTACTCGCGTTACATCCGCACCTGCTCGTCTTAAGTAAGCAGCTGCCTCAAAGGTACGTACACCGGTCTTGGTCATGAAGTTATTGGTATCTATCATCATACCGGAATACATGCAATCCGCCTCATCCGAGCGAATCTTAATTCCGTCTGATATGTACTGCAATATCTCGGTAACCATTTCACAGGCACTGGACGCATATGGCTCTACATATGAAAGCGTAGCATTCTCTATAGTCTCCGTACCCTGTCTGTGATGATCGAGTACCACGATTGACTTACACATACGTAAGAGTTCCGGACACTCGGTAATACTCGGCTTATTAACATCAACCACTACAAGCACCGAACTTCCGCCCGCAAGATCCATAGCCTGATCACCGCTTATGATCATGTCATCTTCGTACTCTTCACCCTTAAACAGTTCTATAAGAGGCTGCACGGATGTCGTAACATCATCGAGTACAATATGCGCTTTACGATCCAGAGTCTTGGCTATTCTGTATATACCAACGGCTGCACCGAAGGAATCCACATCACCGTTACGATGACCCATGACAAGCACTCGATCCTTGGATGCAATAATCTCACCAAGTGCATGTGCCTTAACCCTGGCCTTAACCCTGGTATTCTTCTCAACAGACTGACTCTTACCGCCGTAATATGTAATCTGATCCGTAGTCTTAACAACCGCCTGGTCACCACCACGACCGAGAGCAAGGTCTATGGCAGTACGCGCAAACTCATAATTCTGCGAATATGTCAGTCCGTCCAAGCCCACACCGATACTGATGGTCATAGCCATCTCATTACCTATATTGACGGTCTTAACTTCCTCCAAGATATCGAATCTGTTCTCCTTAAGAGCCTCAACGGACTTCTTACGAAGGATAATTAAGAACTTATCCTTCTCTATCTTCTTGGCAATTCCGTCATATGTGGCAATATATTTATTTACCTTTCTGTCGATAAGAGCGGTAAGAAGTGAACGACGCACTTCTTCAACACTCTCTAAGGCCTCATCATAGTTATCCATATACAGAAGCGCTACGGCAAGGGACTGATCGTCATTTTCTCTGAGCGCAAGCTTAAGGGCCGTCTCATCAAACAGATATACAGCTATCAAATATCCGTCATAGCCTTCGGATGATATGATATCACTGTTCTCTGCCATGTCCTTAAGGGATACCTTATGGCATCTTACGGAGAATTCACGCTCCTCAAAACTTATATCCGTAGTAGTCTCGTCTAACTCGCCCGGGAGATTCTCAGGTGTAAGCTCCGGAAAAATAGTGGAGATTGACTTATTATATCCCTTCTTCTTATGAACCAACGCCTCGAAGGCCTTATTGGTCCACATTACTCTGCCCGAATCATCAAGCAGACAGTAAGGGAGTTCGAGCTCTCGCAGAAGCTTACGCTGTATCTGTCCGTATTCGGTAGCGAAGCTTACAAGTTCATTCATTATAATAGGCTTATTCTTGAACATCAGTATGCCGATTATGCTCATGTACAAAGCCGTGAATCCTGCCATTAACATTCCTGCTCTGTACTCGATCATCCATACTGCAATAGTGACGAATACCATAAGTATTCCAAGATATAATGAAGCTTGAAGATAAGTCTTTAATGTTCCTTTGATTTTAACGCGATTTTTCATAGGTTATATTATATCACTTCCTGGCATTTAGAGTAACACGACATGTAGCGAAGATATGCGGGGTTGACACAAGATTTTGTGGGCATATTTAAGCTCTTCTAAAGGCTCATATATTCAATGTATAAGTCATTGAAGGTCTCTTCATTGGCAAGAATTATTTCTTCATGATCGGGAATAACAATATCCTTCTGATCCACACAGTACTTGATCGCTCCGGATAAGGATGTATTACCGCATAGAAAGATATGATCCTTAAATGATTCCGGTAACATGCCTATTGATATGGCTGCATCTGTATCCAGATTCTCACCGAACGCACCAGAGATATAGATATTGTCAGGAGTATCCGTTCTGTCTGAGAGAATCTCTATGCCTGCTCGAATGGCAGACTTAGCTGTCTGAACATCACGGATAAGAGATTGTGTTATGTTAACCTCGCCGTACTTATATCCGGTTTCGAAGTATTCATCCGTAAGAAGACCTGTCTCATCTATGATTCCCTGCTTATAAAGATCTGATATGCCCTTAATAATCTCCGTGGCTTTGGATCTTCCCGCCAGTTCAAATGCAGGGCCTGCTGCCGTAGATGTTACAAGCATCCTGCCTGTAGCAGAGTCATAATATACCATCTCTCCGTTGGTTCCCAAGTCAATAAGAAGTGATCTGTCCTGTTTATTCATAAGATCAAGGCTGAGTACACCTGCCACAATATCTCCGCCGACATATGCCGAGAACCCCGGCAGAACAGTTACGGGCAGAGGCTCATGGTCAGATAATAAGCCTATGTCAGTTGACATAACATTTGTCATTTTAGTATGAACCGGACTAAAGGGATAAACACCCAGATTATGGCAGTTCTCTTCAAGCAAGATATGCGTCATGGTCGTATTGCAGGCAATTACAATCTGCGTTATGTCAACTTCTTTTGACAACTCACTGACCATCTCAGATAATTGTGACCTTAAATCAACACTCATCTCATGCAGATTACCCCGCTCAGCCTGAGTAATACGTGTCATTACATCACGCCCGAATTTCTTATTAACATTGGGCTGCAATTTGGTTGACATAATTCTATGGCTATCCTGAGTTATCTCAATCAGCGCTGCTTCAATATTTGTTGTTCCTATATCTATCGCTATGGCAAAACTCATTCTTCTACCTTACTTAAGTGCTTCCGTTATCTCTTCGTATGTCATCTCACCGACTAAATACTCATATTCACCCGGGTATCTGTGCTTCTGATATTCCGACTGTGATATCTCTTCATCCCTGTAATAGAAATGGGGTTCGTCGGACTTACTCTTCTCCATCTCTTCTTCGGTTATATGTCCGTCTCCGTCCAGATCCTGCGCATATACCACATAAAGACTTCCGTTATTGATGTCTTTAAGTTCCTTAGCCTCAGGATCCCACTTAAGGAACGTCTCCCATACCACTACTCCGGCATAGTCATTATCAAGATTATAGATTACTCCCTCGCCGGGAAGGAAGTCATAACCGGCATTACCGCCTGCTCCGTATCCCCAGTCTGTAAATATAGGAACAACCGCTTCACCGTCATACGTATAGAGGCTTACAAAGTAACCGTTTAGTCCGGCAACAAGCTCAGGGATTTCATCTCCGTCGAAGTATACCAGACCAAAACGCACTTTGCCGTTTTCATTCTCATATTGTGCATTCTCATCATAATACTCCTTAATGATATCCTTATAAGCTTCCTTATACTTCGATAGATCCGCATCAATCTCTTCCGATGCTCCAAGGTCTATGAGCTTCTTGGACATCTTGTCGAAATCTCTATATTTCTCTATCTTCTCACTCTCAGTTATCGCCAGTCCACCTTCCTTATCAATAACAGAGAAATCTGTCTCTTTAAGTCCGTCGTAGTCGATTGCCGTGTATGAAACGCCACAGATGTTATCATCTATATCATCATAGTATTCATCTGCACTTACTTCGGAATCATTTATCATATATGTCTTTGGATTACCGTTAGAATCACACAACAGATCATATACTTTCTCCGATACCAACTGTCCCTTCTGTATTGAATATAATTCATTATGCTCATTACCGGAGAGTAATCCCGTGCAATAAACCCTGTTATTTCCCTTGGATATATATATGTGGGCGCCGTCAAGACCGCTTGTTAAGCTCTTAAGCATAACGGCCTTTCCGTTATAGAAAGTATACAGATATGCATTCTTGGTATCATATGTCCCTTCTGATTCAACCGCAGCCAATTCAGGCGTATTATCCCCGTCAACATCTAAAAGCATATAACTGTCTGCCTTGCCCTCGTTATACAGTCTCTTAATAAGGCCTAAATATGCCGTGGCATATTCGCCTCCTTTGAATTCCTCGTCGGACTTATTCTTCTTATCCTCCACCGGCTTATCATCCTCTTCACTCGATTCTACGGGTTCTTTATCAAAAGAATATCCGACTGAACATCCGGATAGAATCAGAGAACACATAAGAACGGCTACGGGCAATAACACTCTCAGTCTCTTTATCATTTCCCCTACTCCTTTTACAACAATCCTATATTATAAAATCCAAGATTGATTATAGCATATAACTTGCCAGACGGGATGAACCATCCACCGAATGGTTCACTATATCATAAAAAACCCCGAAAGAATTGCTCTTTCGGGGTCATAATCTGTTGAATAATCGCGATATTTATTACTCTACAGTGTAAGGCATCAGTGCAATGTGACGTGCTCTCTTGATAGCTACTGTCAATGCTCTCTGGTGCTTAGCACAGTTGCCTGTGATTCTGCGAGGAAGAATCTTGCCGCGCTCTGAGACGTATCTCTTAAGCTTAGCTGTATCCTTGTAATCGATTACATTGTCCTTACCACAGAATACACATACTTTCTTTCTTCTGCGCATTCCACCCGGTCTCTTAGGACGGGCATTCTCTGCGCCTTCTGTCTTATTATAAGCCATGCTACATGCCTCCTATCTAATCTGCTATTCAGCTGAAAGGAAGTTCTTCATCTATTCCGTCCGGAATATTCATGAAGCCGTCATCTGCAGGTGTGGGCTCTGCCTGTCCCTGCGGTGCTGAATAACTCTGTCCGCCACCGTTAGCTGCACCGTCTGATGCGCCCTTGCTCTCTGCGAACTCAATGTTGTCCGCAATGATATCGGTGGTATATACCTTGACGCCTTCCTTATTGGTATAACTACCTGTCTGGATGCGTCCCTCAAGTGCTACCTTGGTGCCCTTGTGCAGGTACTTCTCAGCGAACTCGCCAAGTCTGCCAAAAGCTACGATGTTAATGAAATCTGCTGTCTGACCGTCATTGTTCTGCTGACGTCTTCTGTCTACTGCAATCGAGAATCTTGCGATTGCCATCGATGTATCATTCTGCGAATATCTGACTTCAGGATCTCTGGTCAGACGACCCATTAATATAACTCTGTTCATATACTATTCTCCTATTATGCCTCGTCGTTTCTAACGCATAAGTATCGAAGAACGTTGTCCATGATTCGCATTCTCTGCTCAATCTCTGCCGGAGCAGTTGCCTCTGCATCGAACTGGATGAAGTAGTAATAAGCCTCTCTCATCTTCTGGATCTCATAAGCAAGACGCTTCTTACCCCAATCATCAACGTTCGTGATCTGTCCACCGAATCTCTCGATGAGAGCCTTGCACTTATCAACAACTGCATTTCTCTCTTCGTCTTCGATATTAGCATTGACAACAACGGCTAACTCATACTTGTTCATGCTTTTACCTCCTTTTGGTCTCTGGCCGGGTATCGCTCCCGACAAGGAATTATATATCACGAGTCATTATCTTAACACAAGGAAACGCGGATTGCAAGCATTTCTTGCCTGCAATCCGCATAAAACCTCTAAAGTCCAATTACAATAATTTGACTTACTGTCGCCTATCGAGCAACTAACCTTATCCATATATTCTTCGTGTTATTGCCAAGTATAGTTACCTAACTGTGTTTGCAGCCATGTATAATCACCTGTAGTAGTGCTTGTATTACCAGTTGTAGAATCCGTTTCAGCTATTGAATATGTATTATCTCCCGTTCTCGTGACTGTGACACTTGAAATATTAGCTCCTGTAGGATAGTCCGTAACATTTGCTCCTATTGCACTTTGATCCCACGCAATATTTCTGGGATCAGAGACAGTATACATTCCCGAATTACCAGTAAATGTTTCCCCGGAACCACCGAGATTAATGTTAGTTGTCCCGTTAATGGCCATTCTTGCAGGGTTACCCGTGGATGTAATCGCAACCGGAACTCCGTTTGATGTCTTTGCATCAAATCTTTGCGATCCATTAACATAATATCCATTGTTATCATCAACCTGACCATTAGTTACATTATTAATATACGGCTGGACCGGGAATGTAAATGTATTACCTGAGATGTTCGTGTTACCAGAATTTCCGCTTGCTGCAGCATTTTTAGCTGCCATCTCTTGCCTGTATGCCTCATCCAATGCATTTGCAAACTGCTTAAATGCTTCTTCCTTGGCCAAGGCATCTTTAAGGGATGCAGGTCTGTTCTCATTCTTACCAAATGTCAGATAGTGATTAAGCAATGAATTGGTATCACTACCGAAATTCTTCACTACATCCGGATTGGCCTTGGCATAATAATCAGGATCGAATATTGTGCCATCCTTAAGTATCAATCCGCCTGTCTCGGGATCCGTTCCTACTACAGCTGAATTAATCCTCTGCTGCTGTACTGCAGAGCGTAAACTGTTGATAGGTGCAGGCTCTCCACCTTCTCCTGCATCCACCTCATCTTCAATGTTCGCCTCGGGAGACTGTGTATCATCCGGCTTATCTACAGTCTTAGTCTCCTCGGTTTTTTCTTCTGAATCCGTATCGGTACCGCTTCCGTCAACATTGCCGTTCTCAAGCAGCGCTATAAGTCGATCTAATCCTCCTGTAGGAAGTGTGTCATATGAGAGCATGAGCACTTCTATATCTCCCGAATCACCCGAGAGGTCTGCATCGTTTAACATCTCGCTTGTAACAAACTCAGAGAGATTGCTGTTACCCCTTATTAAGGCACTCTGTCCCGGCTTAAATAATTTCTCTACACCGTTGTATTCACCAGTTGTAGTCTTGAGTTTGATCAGAACCTGACCGTCAGTAACCTCCGTAAGGGTGTAAATATTGCCATCCTTACCCTTATAAACAGTTACCCTAAACTTCGTTCCTCTTACAGACATAGTCGAATTGGGAGTATCTACTTCATATGATTCTCCGGCCGCAAGAGATGTCTGAAGATCATTTAGTTCAGATCCTGCATCGAGATATATCTTAATCTTGCTGTCTTCATTCGCAGCGGATGCCTGAAGGCTGAAGTGCGTATTCGCATCCGCATAGACGTATTTGTCATTATCCATGCACATCGTAAGTTCTGATGCATCGCCTACGGTTACATCATCACCGCTGTATAGGTGCTCACCTACGTATGCCTGACCGTTATTCTTCTCACCGACTACGGTTACATTACCTGCAACCTCCTGTACAGCAATACTGCGGTATCCGTCGCCCTGCATAAGCACGGCTGCGGCAATGCCGACTGCCACAACAGCCGAACCACCGATAGTGATCACTTTACCTTTTGTTGTCTTTAAGAATTCTCCCGCGCCCATAACTTATCCTCATAGTTAGGTAACATAATTATTTACAATTAACATTATATAGAAATGACTGCTTAATGCAAGTTTTTCATATGTGCAAAGCAAAAATGCTTAGATGCGTAGAGCACTGATTTTGGCATCCAAATCACCATTCGGGTCATTTGTGGTGTTGGCGTTGTAATAATATGGGCCTCCCGGTCCAGTCAGGGTATAGTCATTGGCGCCGTTCTTGGTGACAGTATAGCCTTTATTTGAAGCACTGCTATTTGCACTGGTTGCCCAATCAATACTATTAAGTGAATCCAGATAGTAATTATATGTGGCATTTGAATCCGTAAAGTCTATGGGAAGCGTAAGGCTTGCGCCTGCAGTTTGAATATTTATATTTTTGACCGAAGGAGTATTTGTTCCCATGAAAGCGATTCGGGCACTGCCAACATTCCAATAACCATTGGAGTAAGTTGCGTATGTCACACCGCCACCTGAACCGGAACCACCAGAACCACCGGATGACTTAGAAGCCGATTCCTGTTCTTGTCTGTATGCTTCATCTAATGCATTTGCAAACTGCTTAAAGGCTTCTTCCTTAGCTGCCGCATCTCTTAAAGAAGCCGGTCTGTTCTCGTTCTTACCGAATGTCAAATAATGATTGAGCAGAGATTCCGCATCACTTCCAAAGTTCTTCACTACATCCGGATTGGCCTTGGCATAATAATCAGGATCAAATATTGTTCCATCCTTAAGTATCAATCCACCTGTCTCGGGATCCGTACCTACTACGGCTGAATTGATCCTCTGCTGTTTAACTGCAGAACGTAAACTATTGATAGGCGTAGGTTCTCCGTCTTCTCCTGCATCCGTCACATCTTCATTGTTCGTCTCCGGATTCTGTGTCTCAGCTGGTTTCTCAACAGGCTTAGTTTCTTCTGTTTTTGCCTCAGCATCGCTATCGTCACCACTTCCGTCGACGTTACCGTTCTCAAGAAGTGCTATTAGTCTGTCCAGACCACCCTCGGGAAGTGCATCGTATGCAAGCATTAATACTTCTATGTCTCCCGAATCACCGGATAAATCTGCATCATTTAACATTTCACTTGTTACAAACTCTGACAGATTGCTGTTACCTCTTATCAGAGCACTCTGTCCGGGAGTAAATATCTTCTCAATACCGTTATATTCACCTGTTGTGGTCTTAAGCCTAACCAATACCTGGCCGCTTGTTACCTCTGTCAGTGTATAGATATTGCCATCCTTGCCTTTATATACTGTCACGCGGAACTTGGTTCCTCTTACAGACATAGTCGAATTGGGAGTATCCACTTCATATGATTCTCCGGCCGCAAGAGAAGTCTGAAGATCATTTAGTTCAGATCCTGCATCGAGATATATCTTAATCTTGCTGTCCTCATTTGCAGCGGATGCCTGAAGGCTGAAGTGCGTATTCGCATCTGCATAGACATACTTGTCATTGTCCATGCACATCGTAAGTTCGGATGCATCACCTACGGTCACATCATCACCGCTATATAGGTGTTCACCCACATATGCCTGACCGTTATTTTTCTCGCCTACTACGGCTACATTACCTGCAACCTCCTGCACGGCGATACTGCGATATCCATCACCCTGCATAAGCACAGCTGCTGCGATACCTATTGCCACTACAGCCACACCGCCAACAGTTATCAATTTACCAGTTGTAGTACCAAAAAAACTACCTGCGCTCATTTTTTCCTCCACGAAAGAACGCTTCAAATTATTTCAATATTCCCAATCTATAGTGTTGCCAGAATCTCCGCCATATATTCTACTAACTTGTTGTCTATATTGCCACACTTGGCCATATCTCTCATAATGTCTATGGCCTTTTCCTTGGGGATAGGCTTCTTATAAGGCCTGTCTGTTGCAAGCAGGGCATCACATATATCGGCTACTGCCAGAATTCGCGCCTCAAGTGTAAGATCATCTGCTGTCAGATGATTCGGATATCCCTTACCATTAAGGCACTCATGATGCTGTCCCGCCCATACCGGCGTGTTCTTAAAGTATGTATTAAAGTGTACCTTATCAAGGATCTTGGTTGTGATAACAACATGATCCTCCATGATCTTACGTTCCTTAGCTGTAAGAGTACCCTTCCTTATGCTTAAGCACTCCTTCTCTTCTTCCGTAAAGAAGGGTGTATACTCATCATCTAATGTAAATCCGTATTCAAACGTCTTCTGTAAAGAATCATAAGTCTCATCATCAAGGAATCCTACGGCATTGGCTTTCATGATAAGATCATATGTCTCTTTGGTCTTAGTCACCATATCTTCATAATCTTCCTTGCTTATCTTACCTTCAAGCATGGAGATACGTGCTTCCAAACGGATCTTATCTAATCTCTTCTCAATGTCCTTCTCTCTTCCGTCAAGTCTTGTAGCCTTATTCATAACTTCAAGAGGAGTGACTAACTTACCTATGTCATGAAGCCACGCTCCCATCACGAGTTGATCCTTGCGCTCGGCATTGAAGAATTCATCTTCCTTACCCTCTTCATTAAGCTTATTGATATAATCGGCCATAAGGCCTGAATACATTGCAACCTTCCTTGTATGGCTGGCATTATAAGGCGTTCTTTCATCAATTGCAGTCGCCATTGCTTCAGCAAATGACCACATCTGATCCTTAAGTTCCTGTTGATATCTCATATTCGAGATAGCAATAGCTGCCTGTGATGCAAGCGCATATATAATCTGCTCAAGCTTGGCATCGAAAGCTATGATCTCTCCTGCTGCATTCATCGCATTGATAAGCTGCAACACTCCGACTATTCGATCCTCACTGTCAACAAGCGGGATCGCTACCATCGATCCTGTATGATATCCGGTCATGCTGTCATATTTCTTAGGGCCCGAGAAATCAAAACTCTCTGATGCATATACATCGGGTATATTAAGAATCTGTCTGTTGATCGCACAATAAGCACATATATTCCCGGGGTTAAGTTCAACAGGAGGTAAGTTGATCTCACTACCGTCAGATCCCTGATCCACTCCCTTAGACAGAGTCTTCATGATCTTAAAGTAAAGTTTGTCATTCTCATACAGATACAGAGTACCGGCATCACAATTACTGATCTCCATACTCTTGGTAATTATCATGTTAAATAACTTGTTATAATCCTTCTCTGCAGACAACGCTATGCTTATCTCAAGCAGTGCCTGCAACTCCCCGTCGTAATTCATCTTAATTATCCCTCTTTCCTGTTGACTGTAATTTCTGTTCTTCTGCTTTATAAGGAAGTCATATATTCAAGCGATCTTCTCGCCTTATCTATTCCGTTGACCTCAAGCAGAATCCTTCCCTCGGTATCAAATCTCTCCATAAGGTCCTTAAATCTTATATAATCTATATTGCCGTCTCCTGCTGCCAAATGCAGATCCGAAATAAGGTCATTGTCGTTAAGATGCATATGTCTGATAAACGGTGCCAGTGCTTCATACCACACATCCTCAGACGTGGTGGTCAGTGCAGCATGTGCATAATCAAGGCACAATCCCACTTTATCTATTCCGCTCATCCTGTCCATAAGCGCCTTAAATATATCCGGGTAACTCTCAAATGTATTCTCAACATATATCTCAAGCGACTTATACTCTCCAGCTAGTTCTCTTAAGAATCCGCACATTCCGGATATCCATCCGCCGATATAACCTTCCGTATTAAGACCCGCCAGCAGTCCCGTATGGAATACTACTCCCCTGCATCCAAGTCTTGATGCCACATCCATTGACATGCGGACAAGTTCTCTGCTGTGTTCCCTTATAACAGTATCCCTGCTTATAACCGCTATATCATAGAAGACTCCGTGCAGTGTATCCCTGCTTCTGTCCCTGTCCAAACTTAAATACTTCTCAATCCTTCGCTCCATCTCAGCCTTATCTTCATACACAGTCGGTTCGAAGAAATCGTTGTATTCAAATGCCGCATCATACTCATCAGCCAATGCGACAAATTCTTCTATGTTATTGAAATCAGGTATTATCGACCATCTGCCCTTCATCTAATGCCTTACCTCCTATGCTGTCAACGCTGTATACCATGATCTTATTGCTCTTACCCTTAAGGGGAATCTCTCCTATAGGTGTTGCCTCAATCCGATCCTTAATCTTCTCATATACATCCTCGCTTATCAGGATCTGTTCCGTCTTGGCATTGGCCTCAAGACGTGCAGCTGTATTGACTGTATCTCCGATTGCAGTATAGTCCATTCTGAAATCACAGCCTATATTACCCACAACGGCCACGCCGCAGTTGACTCCGACACCGAATCCCACCGTCTTACCGTATTCCTTATACAATCTCTCACCAAGTTCCTTTGAGCCGGATTTCATATCCCACGCAGCAGCCACTGCCTCATATATGTAATCATCCTGGTCAAAAGGTGCATTAAACACCGCCATCGTAGCATCACCCACGAACTTATCAAGCGTTCCCTTATGAGCTAAGATAGACTTCGTAGTAAGAGCCAGATATTCATTAAGTATGGCTACAACAGTCTCTGGTTGCAGCCCCTCAGACAAAGGCGTAAATCCTCTGATATCAACGAATAATACCGCAACATCCCTCTTCTCACCGCCAAGATGCAGTTCAAAGTCACCTGTCTTGGAGAGATTATCAACGACCTCAGGCGCCACATATTTCTTAAATACATCCAGTGTATGTTTACGCCTGATTCTCTCAAGCACATATTTCTCAATAATGAAATATATATCCGCGCCGATTAAGAATAACAGAATATAAGCAACCGGGATAAACACTCCCTTACCCGCAAGTATTCTGCCTGCAATGATGTAAAGTGCCGCAACCAGGCCTGATGTTATAAGTATTACCGACAGTTTCTGCTTCTTTGCAAAAATGAGGAAGACTAAGGCTATCGCACACGTAAGTATTATTAGCCCGGTACGACCCATCGGAAGTCCGGTCTTATGCTGCATCATAGCCTGAAGGATATTGGCATGTATCTCGACTCCATACATGCTTTTGCCTCTGTCTATCGCAGGCTTATAAGAATCCTGGAATCCGGGAGCATATGCTCCTATAAGAACTATCTTATTCTTAAATGCTTCCCTCGGAACATTACCTGACAGAACAGCCTGCATTGATACGTGTTGGAATTCGCCGACCTTACCCGAATACATGAATCGGTACAGGCCTCTGCTGTTGGTACGAGGGAGATCAATTGAGTCGCCCTCATTTTTCCCGTAAGCGGCATTGGCAGCCTTATATATGGCTACTGCGAAGCTGTCATGAATGTCTGATTTAAGACCGGGCACGGTTCCTGCAAGTGTCTCGGGAATTCTGACACTGTTCATGGAATTTCTGACACAGCCGTCAGATGCAATGCTTGCATTGGAAAATCCGAGTTCTGTCACCGATGCCAATGCATCATATGGGACCTCGACATCTGATATGCTCTCGGTGTTGTAATATAACTTACCGTTGCTATCTGTCTCAAGTGCTCCTCTGTATACGACATGGGTTGCCAAGACAACATTTCCGTTATAAGCCTTTGCTGCTTCTGCAAGCCTTGAATCGACTGCCTGCTCGTACTCATCAACAAACATGAAATCAAGACCCACCACTGCGGGTCTGTTATTCTCATCTTCATATAAATATTCAAGTAATTCTGCTGATTTATCTCTCGACCAGAGATTGAAATTGCCGTATGCGGACAGAGTCTCCTCATCCACTCCGATAATAATGATATCGGGATCCGTTCCCGTAAGTTTGGTATATAATCTGTCGGTTAAATAACAATCAAGCGCATAGAACGGGCCGAATGCGGCCAATAATCCGACAATTATCGCTATGACTGTCGCCGATATAACATATGCATATTTCTTAATACTCTTACTCACAAATCCCCCTTGGATTAACTCCGTATAATTATAATTTCTCTCCCATAAGTTCCAATGCTTCTTTAAAAACCTTGCCTATCGAATCATGTATCACAAGGTCTGCCTTCCTGTCGGCATTAGTCTCACTCTTATTGATAAGGATCAGATGTCTTCCGTGGAAATACTGTATAAGACCGGCCGCCGGATATACAACAAGTGACGTACCGCCTATTATCAATGTGTCCGCATTCTCTATTGCCTCAACCGAACGATTAATTATATTCTGATCAAGACCTTCTTCATATAACACAACGTCCGGCTTCACTCTGCCGCCGCACTTAGGGCAGGTAGGAATACCCTCCGATTCTAAGATGAATTTCTCATCATAGAAGGCATGACATTTCTCGCAGTAATTGCGAAGTACCGAACCGTGAAGTTCATATACAACTTTCGAACCTGCTGCCTGATGCAGACCGTCTATATTCTGTGTAACAACAGCTTTTAACTTGCCCATCTGCTCAAGGCGCGCAAGTGCCAAATGTGCATTGTTAGGTTTGGCATCCGGATAGATTAACTTATCCTTATAGAAAGTAAAGAACTCATCCGGATATCTTACATAGAATGTGTGTGATACCAACTGTTCGGGCGTAAAGTTGATCTTAAGTTTCTCATTCCACAGACCGTTGGAACTTCTGAAATCCGGGATATTTGACTCTGTACTTACACCGGCTCCGCCGAAGAACACAATATTGTCACTACCCTTAAGAATATCCGCCAATTCCTTAATCTGTTCAGACATAAGATCTCCTTTCTAGCAGTTCCTGTACTTGGGAACCCACAAATTCCAACCGTTGCTCTTACGATTCTGCTCCAATTCTTCAAGTTTATCTTCGATTCTGCCCTTAACCATTTCGCTTATCTCTTTGGTGGACATATCTCCGTATTCTTCGAAGTCTATAGGCTCTAAGAAACACACCTGAGTCGTCACTCTGCGATATGAGTTGTAATCAAACGGAAGATGTGAATCATACAATGCCACGGGTATTATCGGAACCTTCGCATTCTTGGCCACCTTAAATGCACCCGCTCTGAATTCCTGAAGTTTATTGCCGTTATGCTCATATCCTCCCTCAGGGAAGTATATGAACTTACGACCGCACTTGGCCTCTTCAGTCATCTGATTTAAGACCTTAACCTGCTGTCTGAAATCGCTGCGGTCAAGTCTTACTCCCTTAACAAGACTTACAACCTGATCTGCAAGAGGCATCTTGGACCGCTCTGCATCCATAACCACAGAACATGGGCCCGTATGGGCATCCATTATTCCAAGTGCATCATATTTGCCCTGATGATTGGCATACATGATATATCCGCCTTCCGAAGGAAGATTGTCAACACCGTATGCCACGGTCTTAATCCTGCCGCGTTTCTTGATGTCGTGAATGATATCAAGCGCTAAGCTGTATCTCTTAATCTCATCATACTTCTCCTCATGAGCCACATAGTAATTACCCTTAAGGATGTAATATATGACCAGAAAAATGGAGAAAATAATCAAACAATAAAATCTTAACATCCGAATTGTCCCCTATCTTTATATTTCAACATATTATTTTACCATATATTTATGTTAATCGCACCTTATATTTGTATAATTGAAATCGCTTAAGTGCCTATGTTATACGGTTTCCCATGATTGCTACATGGGATTATCTGTGATACCATAATGCAGGTAGATTTGTGATTCATAAGGAAAATACAATGAGATTAAGACACATTAAAGGCGCGGAAGAGATGATAGCTTCCAATCGCTTCGTAGTACAGGACCCTGACCGCCTTCAGGGCGAATACCGACAGATGTTTGATACTCTAATCGGAGCATCATCTCCAGCTAATCGTCCTCTTCATATAGAGGTCGGTATGGGTAAGGGAAGATTTATTACCACTTTGGCAGGTAATAATCCGGATATTAATTATATAGGCATAGAGAATCATTCGACGGTTCTGCTTAAGGCGGTTAAGAAACTTGAGGATACCGAACTTAATAACCTGCGATTTATATTGATGGATGCAATTGGAATAGAAGAAATATTTGCTCCCGGCGAGGTTAATAAGATATATCTTAATTTCTCGGATCCCTGGCCTAAGGACAGACATGCCAAGAGGCGTCTGCCGTCAAGGCAGTTCCTGGCTCGCTTCCACACAATACTGTCAGATGACGGAATCATTGAATTCAAGACCGATAACAGGGAACTATTTGACTTTGCATTAGATGAACTTAACTACAGCGAATTTGAATTAATCGCCAGGACATTTAATCTGCATGCGGACGATAAGCTAAATGTCGGCAACATAATGACAGAATATGAAGAAAAATTCTCCTCAATGGGCAATCCGATATGTAAATATATAATCAAAAAGAAGGTCACTGAATAAGTGACCTTCTTAATATATTACGTATATTGATCATCCAAGCAACTTGCTGAAATCTTCTTCCGGCATAGGCTTATAGAAATAAAATCCCTGTATATGATCACATCCTGCATCTCTTAAGAATTCAAGCTGCTCTGCCGACTCCACACCTTCTGCCGTAACAGTGGCTCCAAGTGCATGTGACAATTCTATTGTGGATTTGATGATTATCTCCGCTTTCTTCTGTAATCCAATCTTATGGACGAATCCCATATCAAGCTTGACCACATCAAATTCGAAATTCTCAAGCGTTGCCAAAGAAGACATTCCGCTACCATAATCATCAAGCAGTATCTTAACATTCAATGCTTTAAACCTGTTAAGATAATCGCTGGCGTTCTTCTCAAGATCCGCATAGGCGGATTCGGTAACCTCTATTCTGACATATTCCGTCGCTATCGGATTATCTGTATACATATTAACTATATAATCCATAAGCGCCGTATTATAGAAATCTATTCTTGATAGATTAACCGCACAGGGAACTATAAGCTTACATTCCTTGGCTCTGTTAGTGTTAAACTCAATGATCCTCTCTATCATGAATCTGTCAAGGGAAGATATCTGTCCTCCGGTCTCGAATGCCGGAATGAATTCACCCGGAGATATCATACCAAGTCTTCCGTGTTCCCATCTGACAAGTGCTTCGGCGCTCTCTATCTGGCCTGTCTTGGCATCTACGATACCCTGATAATATGCCTTGAACTCACCGACTTCCATGGCTTTATTCATGTCCGAGATAAGGACTCTCTGCTTAACATAGTTGACACGAACGTCATCATTGTATACGACATGTGACCGACCGACATTCTCAAGAATTGACTTCTCGGCAAGCTTGGCTCTGTCAATCATCTTACCTATCGATACTTCTCTGTCATGTATACGATATATTCCGCATCTTATTGTGAAGTCGTACTGCTTAAATCCTTCACTGTATGTCTGAGATGCAAGACTTCGAAGGCTCTGCTCGTTCAAAAACTCGTCTCTTGTAATAAGCACAAAGTGGTCGTTCTCTAAACGTCCCATTATAACAGGCTTAAGGAGGGTTCGTAAGATATCCCTTGTCTGGAATATAACCATATCTCCGCTCTGCTCTCCGAACAGATCGTTGATCGCCTTAAATCCCTTGATATTGGTGTATACCAAAGAAAACTGTTCTCTATCTATCGGAATCTCCTGAAGCATCCTGTCTGCATTCTCCAGAAATCCCAACCTTGCATATTCATCGGTCATCCAGTCATGATCAAGAGAGGCCGATATGTCATATACAAATCCCAACAGCTTATCGGGTTCCGCTTCGTGAGAATAAATCTTAAATGACTTAGACTTCCTCTCCCCGATGAAATTCATGTGTATGGTACGAACAAAATTGCCGCGTTCATTTATCTCATTACATATATAATCAACGCGCAGCTGTTCCTTAAAGCATGCCTGCTCTTCCTCAACCACATATTCATAGAGACTGCCCATGAACTGTTCGAAAGTCTCGGGCGGAGCACCTATACTCTCAATCTTAGAATAAGCCGAACCGGGTTGCTTTCTCTTATATACATGATAGAAGTTAATTGAACCGTCATTGATATCCACGCCGAATACACAGTCATATCCGTTGTCCATGACCATGTTCCATACGTATCTGTCTATAGGCTCGGTCTCGCCCAATAACCTCTTATCGCCCAATAAAATTTCCTCCGCGAAACTACTACCCCTAAAACCTCTGTGTGATTATTATACCACAATCACTCTCTATATATCCTTATATTTATGCATATTGAATTTAAACTATACAATACCGATAGCTTTAAGCAACAGTGCGAACAACATTATGGGAGCAACGTATTTGACCATTATTACAAGCAGGCCCTTTCTGCCAAACTTCTCCCCGTTCTTGGTGACCTCGGCAATAATGTACTCAGGCTTAACTATCCATCCGACCAGAATACATGTGCCGATTGCAACTACAGGCATAAGCAGGTTGTTGCTTATATAGTCCATGATATCAAGAATCTGAGCAACCGCACCGTTAGGCAGCTTCACTTCGAAATAGAGCTTATTATATCCCAGGCAGACAAGGAGTCCAAGGGCAAGTGCTATCACACCCTCTATAAGGGTTGCCTTCTTTCTTTCCATATGGAACTGATCCATAAAGCTTGATACTATTGCTTCCAGTATGGAAACCGAACTTGTCGTTGCCGCGAACAATACCATTGCAAAGAATAAGCAGCCTACTATATTACCCATTCTGCCCATCTGCGCGAACACCTTGGGAAGTGATATAAACATAAGGCCGGGACCGGATGCTTCCATTCCTTCTCTTCCCATGAAAGCATATACCGCAGGGATGATCATAACGCCTGCAAGGAATGCTATACCTGTATCAAAAACTTCAATCTGTCCAATGGACTTAGATAAGTTCGTATCATCCTTCATATATGAACCATAGGCTATCATGATACCCATTGCCACACTTAAGCTGTAGAACAACTGTCCCATAGCATCCATCGTTGTAGAGAAAATATTCTGGAATGTAAGTGAACCAGCATCCGGAATGAATAGTATCTTAAGTCCTTCCATACCTGTTCTGACAGTGCCCGATTCATCAGTGTGCGTGATTGTAAGCGAGAACACCGAAATCACAAGTATGAGTATGACAAGCATGGGCATAATGATCTTAGAGAACTTCTCAATTCCCTTATCCACACCTCCGAGCACGACCACCATGGTAAGGAATAAGAATACTATCATCATACCGATCGGTGTGGAAGTATCCGTAATAAAACTCGTGAAATACCCGTCTTCCGCAGCCTGTATTCCCGAACCCGTAAGGAAAGCCAGGAAATACTTAACTACCCATCCACCGATAACGCAGTAATAAGGCATGATCATCATAGGTACAATACATGCCATAACGCCCAAAGGCTTCCACTTAGAACCTAACACACTGTATGCCGTAAGGGGGCTCTGCTTGGTCTTTCTTCCTATGGCTACCTCAGTCGTTAAAAGTGCAAAGCCGAAAGTAAGTACCAATATAAAATAGATCACAAGGAATAATCCGCCACCGTCTCTTGCAGCCAGATACGGGAATCTCCATATATTACCGAGTCCCACTGCACTGCCCGCCGCGGCAAGCACGAATCCCAGCGATCCAGTAAATGAGTTTCTCTCTTTTTTGTTCATAATCCCTCCAAGAAATGATAAT
Source organism: uncultured Lachnospiraceae bacterium (assembly GCA_902778165.1). Lineage (GTDB taxonomy): Bacteria > Bacillota > Clostridia > Lachnospirales > Lachnospiraceae > Colinaster. Next base: position 26,885 of record CACYWQ010000025.1, on the reverse strand, counting down.
TAAGTCTGAAAGTATATCCATTCTGTCAATATCAGCTGTATACATTGTATACAAACACTACTATAATACTAAATTCCATAACCAATTACAATCTTGTTATCCGTTAGCTTCTTATTGTTATTATTCAATGTTATCCTTGAAAAATTAAGAAAATCGAAGTATTATTGCATTTGGCATTTTATTGGACATATATATATGAATAAAAAGGATAAGGTAGAATATGAACACTGACAGATTAAAACCAATGTTGTTCTCCACTATTAAGCACTACAGTGCCAAGCAGTTGGGAACCGATGTCGTATCGGGAATAATTGTTGCCATAATCGCACTTCCTCTCTCCATAGCCCTTGCTCTTGCATCGGGTGTGGGCCCTGAGGAAGGTCTCTATACCGCAATCGTGGCCGGTTTTATAATATCATTCCTTGGCGGAAGCCGAGTACAGATAGCAGGTCCGACGGCGGCATTCGCAACTATCGTGGCAGGAATAATTGCCAAGAACGGTATGGAAGGAATGATGCTTGCCACTATTATTGCAGGTATTATCCTTGTTCTTATGGGACTGTTTCGTCTCGGAGGACTTATCAAGTTCATTCCTTATACGATCACAACAGGATTCACATCGGGAATAGCCGTTACGATCGTTATCGGACAGCTTAAAGATTTCTTCGGCCTTAAATATCCCGAAGGAACCGTTACTATCGAGACCATCGATAAGATCAAGGCATTTGGCGGTAACTTTGGCAGTTTTAATCCCTATGCATTCTTAGTCGGAATAATCAGCCTAGTCATCTTAATAGTTTGGCCTAAGATAAGTGAGAAGATTCCGGGATCGCTTATTGCGGTTATTGCTGGAATTCTAATCGTCAAATTCACGGGTCTTAAGGTAAATACCATAGGAGACTTATACAGCATAAGCAATAAGCTTCCCACCCTTCATATACCGGCACTTAGTTTATCTGCCATAAACGCTGCTCTGCCGGATGGATTCACAATTGCCATACTTGCCGCTATAGAATCACTTCTCTCATGCGTTGTCGCAGACAGTATGATCAACTCCCATCATCGTTCCAACATGGAACTTATTGCGCAGGGTTGCGGTAATATCGGTTCAGCCCTCTTCGGAGGTATCCCTGCTACCGGTGCTATCGCAAGAACAGCTGCCAATATCAAAAACGGAGGCCGTACTCCCATAGCCGGTATCGTTCATTCCATCACCTTAGTCCTTGTGTTGGTTATATTAATGCCGTATGCCGCACTTATACCGATGCCCACAATCGCTGCCATTCTGTTCATAGTGGCTTACAATATGTGTCAGTGGCGCACCTTCGTGCATCTGTGTAAGACCGCACCCAAGAGCGATATCCTGGTATTGGTCCTTACATTTGTGTTAACCGTTGTATTCGACCTTGTAATAGCAATAGAGATAGGAATGTTACTTGCGGTTCTTCTGTTTATGAAGAGAATGAGCGAAGAATCAGGAGTTGTAGGCTGGAAGTATTATGATCCCGAAGAAGATCCTGACGGAATGAATCTTAAACCCCTTCCTCCTCAGGTCAGAGTATACGAAATATACGGTCCTATGTTCTTCGGTTCTTCGGGACAGATTGATACAATGAATTTCCGAGACGAGACTAAGGTTATTATCATAAGAATGAGAGGTGTGCCTGCCCTTGATGCAACGGCCATGCATTCTCTGGAGAATTTCTACAACCGTTGTAAGGAAAGAGGTATTGAGCTTGTATTCTCGCATGTTAACGAGCAGCCTATGAATACAATGCGTAAGGATAACTTCATAGAAAAGGTCGGTGAGAAGAACTTCAGACCTCATATAGACGATGCAATCGACTGGGCTAAAGAACTGATTAAATAATCAGATATAAATATAGGAAAGGTGCGTCAGTCTTTCCTGATCGCACCTTTTATTTCACTTATTTTCTCTTTGGGAAGATATTTGATTATCATCTTCTCAAGTTCATTACTGTCTATGGGCTTGGTAAGATAATCGTCGAATCCTTCCGCTATATATCTTTCCCTCGCACCGCTTACCGCATCTGCCGTCAAGCAAATAAACGGCACCTTGGAATTAGGATTATCCTTGGCATCCTTAATGGCATGCATGGCTGTAACACCGTCCATCTCAGGCATACGCTGATCCATGAAGATAATATCATAGACATTCTTGGTCGCAAGTTCTATGGCCTCTCTTCCGCTGTCCGCGGTATCGATATTTATGCCGGTATTTCTTAATAAGCCCTTGGCAACGGTAAGATTCATTCTTGTATCATCAACCACAAGAATATGCGCATCAGGTGCACGGAAGGATTCCTTTCTTGCCTTTCTCTCGCTTATTGTCTTCTCGAATTTGGCACGGAAATCACCTATGGGTTCAAACGATACCGTCTTCTGAGGAATAACTATTGTAAATAACGATCCCTGACCGTAAGTACTCTCCACATTAATTGTACCGCCCATCATATCAAGAAGACTCTTGGTTATCGTAAGTCCCAATCCGGTACCTTCTATTGTACTGTTCTTCTGAATGTCGACTCTCTCAAACTTCTTAAATAACTTCTCAATATCCTCCTGCTTGATACCTATACCGGTATCCTTGATATTGATTATAAGATCCAGATCCTTACCGTCTTCTCCCGCAGCATGCCTCTTAGCTCTGACATTAAGACTGACGGTTCCCTTCTTGGTATATTTAACCGAATTATTCAGGATATTGGTTATGATCTGACGAATTCTGACTTCATCGCCGTTAAGTCCGTCCGGTATGGTCGCTTCCACATCCACATCAAATTCAAGTTCTTTGGCTTTGGCCTTGAATGCAACCATATTACTTACATCATTGATAACAGAACTTAGCTTATAATCCGCATCAACAATCTCCATCTTGCCGGCTTCTATCTTGGATAGATCCAGAATATCATTGATTATTGACAGCAGATTGTTACCGGCGCTGTTGATATTACCGGAATAATTACAGATGTCCGCAAATATCTCCCTGATCTTCTGCTCATCCTCAGGCAGGAAATCTCTCCCTTTGAGACTCTCTTCAAGAATCATCTCATTCATTCCAAGCACGGCATTAAGAGGGGTTCTTATCTCATGCGACATATTAGCCAAGAATTCACTCTTGGCTGCATTGGAACGCTCGGCAATTATCTTGGCTTCCTTAAGTTCCCTGCTCTCGAATGCTCTGTATTCCAGACTGATAACAAGAATAATTATAAGTGAGAAGAAGACAATTATAACCGATACGACAAAAAGCATAACAGCTATGACCTTGAACGGATCGGCATCACCTGTCTTATTGATTCCGTCAATAAGAGTATTACGCATCCATATGGCCAAGAAGTATCCGCCCACACAGCAAACAACTATCACGCCAATAAATAACGGTCTGAATATCTTCTGCAAATGTTCGGATACACTGTGTCCCTTCTTACCAAGTACCTCATATGTCTTAACAAGTGCCAAGGGGAAGAAGATATATGTAAGCGCCTCGACTATCGAAGCGTAGTTATACGGGTAGAGCCACTCAGACGGCCAGTCATAACACGACGACGTCCACATAATATATTCCAGTGTCACATATACGACACCGACGATTGCCATATAGGGAACTTTGGCTCCGGATTTCTTATTCTTAAGATAATAAATAATCGAATTAAGCGATATGCAGACGGCCAGGGTAGATAAAACACCTTGCCAAACATTATTGAATATTCCGCCGTACTGAATATATATTAAGAACTGAAGAATATTAAGCGGAACCGGAATAAGACATAAGGGAGAGAAGAAGCCTTTCTCCTCCTCATACCTTATACGATAGAGCATCATAGGCAGAACTACAAATGCCACATTCCATCCGAAGTATGCAAAGAATGACGAGACATTCGGATAATCGCCCATAACAAGCATGTATACACACCAGTAATAATTGGACAGAAGATTGGTCAGAAAGAAGACAATCGAATAAGTCCAAGTCTTACGCGGCTTGGATATATACTGGAACAGACATATCATCAGAGCGGCTACATTAATTATCAGGCAGTAAACACTCTCTACATGCTCAAAGGTCATTTCCTACTCCATTTCTATGGTGCCGGGGGGCTTACTCGTGATATCGAAGAGTACTCTGTTAACTCCCCTGACCTCATTGATAATACGACTCATTGTTGTCTGTAATACTTCCCACGGAATCTGTGCGGCATCGGCCGTCATGAAATCTATCGTCTTCACGCCGCGAAGAACAACGGCATAATCATAAGTTCTCTCATCACCCATAACACCAACGGAACGCATATTGGTAAGTGCTGCAAAATACTGATCGGGAATCCAATCTCCGGTTGCCTTGCCAACTTCTTCTCTGAATATTGCATCGGCATCCTGAACTATGCGAACCTTCTCGGCTGTTACCTCACCGATTATACGGATACCGAGTCCCGGGCCGGGGAATGGCTGACGGAATACCAGGTTCTTCGGTATACCGAGTTCAAGAACATGATCGGGAAGACCTCCGACATTATGATGAGATTTAATCACCGCAGATTCACCGCCAAGACCTGATTCAACAACATCAGGATAGATGGTACCCTGAACCAGGAAATCAACTGTTCCTATCTTCTTGGCTTCCTCTTCGAATACACGAATGAATTCTTCACCTATTATCTTACGCTTACGCTCAGGTTCCTCTACACCTTTAAGCTTCTCATAATATCTGTCTGCCGCATTAACACGAATAAAGTTAAGGTCATAAGGTCCGTTGGGTCCGAATACGGCTTCAACTTCATCTCCTTCATTCTTACGAAGAAGACCGTGATCAACAAATACACATGTAAGCTGCTTGCCCACTGCTTTGGACAGAAGCACTGCCGCTACCGATGAATCCACTCCGCCGGATAATGCGCATAATACACGACCGTTACCAACCTTCTCTCTGATGGCACGGATACTCTCTTCAACGAATGAATCCATTCTCCAATCGCCCTTACATCCGCAGATGTTGCGAACGAAATTATATAACATCTTAGTTCCTTCCGGAGTGTGTAATACTTCGGGATGGAACTGAATGGAATACAGTCCTGCCGCTTCATTCTGCGCAGCCGCAACGGGACAGTTGTCCGTATGTGCGATACTTACAAATCCCTCAGCCATTCTTGATATGTAATCATTATGGCTCATCCAACATGTCGTATTCTTAGGTACATCTGCCATAAGTGCAGTTGTATTGTCTATCTCAATATCAGTATGTCCGTACTCTCTGTGATCGGCACGCTTAACTTCACCGCCAAGCACCAGATGCATAAGCTGAGCACCGTAACATAATCCCAGTACAGGGATACCCAGATTAAACAGTTCCTTGGAACAGCTCGGAGCACCCTGCTCATAACAGCTGTTGGGACCGCCCGTAAGGATTATTCCCTTGGGTGCCATCTCTTTGATCTTATCAAGAGGTGTCCTGTATGAAGTAATCTCACAGTATACGTTACATTCTCTGACTCGCCTTGCAACCAACTGGTTGTACTGGCCGCCAAAGTCTATTACGAGTACCAGTTCCTTAGAATCCATGTTCTTCTCCTCTGTGTTATGTTAACTAATTCAAATATTAATCCACGACTCTTCGTACAGCCAATATCTCCTTGTAGGTTGCATAGCCGTACTTGATTCCCGTACTTGGCGTACTTGCATGGACTATCTGTCCATTACCGATATACAGCGCCACATGTCCCGCGTAACATATTATATCCCCGGGCTGTGCCTCCGAATAATTGACTCCGTAACCAACGCTTCTCTGAGCAGTTGAAGTACGCGGGATGCTGTATCCGAACGCCTTATATACAGCATAAGTAAAGCCCGAACAATCACAGCCGTCCGTAAGCGACGTTCCGCCTGACACATAAGGTCCGCCCACATATCTGCATGCATAGGATGCTATTTCTTTGCCCGATGCACTTCCGCCTGAACTGCTTATAACAGAAGCCGAATCGACATTATAGGCACTGCCTTTCCTGCCGGATGAGGCAGATGTCGCTGCCTTCTTAGCTGCTTCTTCGGCCTCCAGCTTACGTATCTCACTGTTCTGTTGTTTAATCTTGGCCTTATATGCGGCTGCATCCTGCTTGGCCTTGCTGATGGCTGTATCGTAATTAGCAGCTTCCTGCTTCTTCTGTGCCATCAATGTATCCAAGGATTCCTTCTCCTCAGCAAGTTCAGTCAAACTAACCTGAAGTTCCTCTTCCTGCTCCTCCAGCTCTGCCTGCTGTTCCTCCAAAGCCGCCTTGGCATCCGCTACTGCCTGCTTAATCTCCTGGAACTTGATAAGCATCTTACGATCGTATTCGTATAGCTTCTCTATGTATTCCGTCTTATTGACAAGATCCGAGAGATTCTTGGCTTCCACCAAAAGCTGCACATAAGTATAATCTCCGCGTTCATACATGAACTTGATACGCTTCTTCATCGCCTCATACTGTGCTTCTTCAGTTGCCTTGGCTTCTTCGTATTCCTTGGCCTTGGCATCCACCTCAGCCTTCTTATCCTCTATCTTGCCTTTGATATCTTCTATCTCATCCTCTAAGATGCTGACTGACGCCATCACTTCCACCAGTTCGTCGTCAATCGCCTCTATCTCGGCAGTTATTCCCTTCTTCTGCTGCGTAAGAGAGTTGATATTGCTGTTGGTCTCATCGAGCTGTTTCTGGGTCTCCTTCTGCTGTTGCTTAAGTTCATCAATAGTCGTCCCGTAGACACTCATGGGAAGACTCAGAATCAATATTAAGCTAAGAACTGCCTGTAGGACTCTTCTCTTCACCTAAACTGACCGCCTCTTAATATGCTTACAGATCACAATTGCCCACGGTACGAGGGAACGGAATGACGTCACGAATATTGCCCATACCCGTTAAGTACATGATACATCTCTCAAATCCAAGACCGAATCCCGCATGTCTGACTGAACCGTACTTACGGAGGTCTGAATAGAATTCATAGTCGTCCTTGTTAAGTCCGCACTCTTCCATACGCTTAAGCAGAAGATCGTAATCATCCTCTCTCTGCGAACCTCCGATAATCTCACCGATTCCGGGTACCAGACAATCACAGGCGGCAACGGTCTTACCGTCGTCATTAAGCTTCATGTAAAATGCCTTGATCTCCTTGGGATAATCCGTTACGAATACAGGTCTTCCGAATTCCTTCTCGGTTAAGTATCTCTCATGCTCTGTCTGCAGATCACATCCCCAATATACCTTATAGTCAAATTCATCATTATGTTTCTCAAGGATCTTAATTGCATCCGTATATGTCACATGTCCGAACTCGGATGTGGCTACATGCTTAAGTCTCTCAATAAGGCCCTTATCAACAAAGTTGTTAAAGAAGTTCATCTCCTCAGGACAATGCTCAAGCACATAATTGATGACATACTTAAGCATGCTCTCGGCTAGTATCATGTCATCCTTAAGATCTGCGAAGCATATCTCAGGCTCAATCATCCAGAACTCTGCGGCATGTCTTGTTGTATTGGAATTCTCGGCGCGGAATGTGGGACCGAATGTATACACGTTCTTAAATGCGAACGCATACGTCTCAACATTGAGCTGACCGCTGACCGTAAGGTTGGTCTGCTTGCCGTAGAAGTCCTTAGAATAATCAACTGCTCCGTCTTCAGTACGGGGGATATCGTTAAGATCCATCGTTGTGACCTGGAACATCTCGCCCGCACCCTCACAGTCACTTCCCGTGATAATGGGAGTATGAACATATACGAAATCTCTCTCCTGGAAGAACTTATGAATGGCATAAGCCGCAACCGAACGTACTCTGAATACCGCTTCGAAGGTGTTCGTCCTGGCTCTTAAGTGGGTAATGGTGCGCAGGTATTCAAATGTATGTCTTTTCTTCTGTAATGGATAATCTGCGGTTGACTCACCTTCTATAACAATCTCGCTTGCCTGCATCTCAAAAGGCTGCTTGGCATCGGGTGTAGCTACGATTGTACCCTTGGCTATCACGGCCGCTCCGACATTAAGCCTAGTGATCGCATCGAAATTAGGAAGTGCATCCGAATACACTACCTGCAATGTCTCAAAGAATGTGCCGTCATTAACAACCAGGAATCCGAAAGTCTTGGAATCTCTGTTACCGCGAAGCCAGCCTCCTACGGTAATCTCCTTATCCGTATATTTCTCTTTATCTCTGTATAAATCTCTTATATTAACCAAATCCATCTGACCTATCCTCCTACTGACCGTTATTTACTTCCGTAACGGTTGCAGTCTCCAATAACTTATCCACTACTTTCATCTGAAGCAGATAATTCCTATAATCCTCTTCATTGATAGCCGCCTTGAATTCATCAACGGACGGATATCCGAATTCCGTTGCTTCCGAAGCAAGTTGCTCTTCAAACTCTTCATCGGATAACTTAATCTTCTGATCCTTGGCTACCTTGGCACATGCAAGTGTACCCTTAACAAGTAACTCCGCCTGCTCTGCTATCGTATTCTCATACTCTTCCATGCTGATTCCATACATAACGGATACAACTTCTTCAAGTTTTACTCCGTAACTGTCGGCCATTTGTTTAGTCTGTGCCTTGATCTGCTCAATATAGAACTGATACAGCCCAAGGTCCTTAACATCCGCAAATGTACATATATCAACTAGCGCATTCTGAATCGCATCTCTCTTGGCTGCCAGATGGTTGTTATCTTCCGCCATATTTAGATTATTCTTAACATACGCACGGTACTCTTCTATATTTGTTACATTCTCAATACCATATGATGCCGCAAGTTGATCGGTAAGTTCGGGAGTCTGCTCAACGCTTATGTAATTTATCTTAACGTTAAATACTACAGGCTTACCCGCAAGGTCTTTGGCCTGATAATTCTCAGGAAAAGTAACATCAAGCGCCACTTCTTCACCTACCACATGACCAATTAAGCCATCCTCAAATCCGGGAATAAACGTACCCGATCCGATTGTAAGATCGTATCCTGTCGCCGTACCGCCATCAAACGCAACACCGTCCTTAAGTCCTTCATAATCGATATTGACTATATCACCATTCTCTACGACAGTCTTATCACTCTTTACTGTCTCGGTCTTCTGACTCAATGCATAGTTAATATAATTCTGAACGTCTTCTTCGGATACTTCCTTTCTTGCGTCCACAGAGACATTTAAATTGCTGTAGTCACCTATTGAAGTAACGTATTTGTCCACATCAATCTTGGTCATGTCCTTGCTGTTGTTATCATATCCGCAACCGGCAAGCACGGCAGTTATAACGCCGATAAGAGCAAGACGCCCTATCGGCTTAATATTCCTGTTAATTCTCATAATTCTACTCCTCGTGTCGATTATTTACAGGCCCAAAAATCAAGCCCAAATCCTCTGAAATCATACCATATTTGCGCATATACTTAAAGACTTTATTGCATTATTTCCTATAATAATGCCGAACGTGATCCACATTCTCTTGCGCAGCGTCTGCGTATAATTTATAATCATATTGCACATTGTATACAAAACGGAGGTAAATATGCGACTGTATGCAAACGCCAAGATAAATCTTACATTGGACGTGAGAGAACGAAGAAGCGACGGATATCATGAAGTCAGTATGATCATGCAGTCCGTTGACGTTCATGATGTACTGGATATAGAGAAAAATCAGGGCGACTCAATTATTCTCACTTGTGATAATAATACTCTCCCCTGCGATGATTCCAACCTGATAATTCGTGCCGCCAAGGCTCTTATGTCCCATGTCGGGCGAAATGACGGCCTTAAGATGCACTTAAGCAAGAACATTCCCATGGCTGCCGGTCTTGCCGGCGGAAGTGCCGACGCAGCCGCCGCACTCATTGGGATCAATGAATTAATGGGCTATGGACTGAGTATTGATGAACTTAAATCAATCGGGGCAAAACTTGGGGCAGATATCCCTTTTTGTATACAAGGCGGTACATGTCTTGCGGAAGGAATTGGAGAGATATTAACGCCTGTGGATCCTATGCCCGACTGTTACATAGTACTTGTTAAACCGCCGTTTGACGTATCCACCAAATATGTATATGAGCATTTGGATGCGATTCCGTATGATAAACTCACGCATCCTGATACACATAAGATGGCTATGCTTATTAAGCAAGGTTCCATTAAAGGTATTGCGGCAGGCATAGGTAATATTCTTGAAGAGGTGACCGCTACGGGTTATCCGGAGATACTGGATATTAAGTCTTCGCTTATGTCATACGGTGCCTTGGGTGTACTTATGAGTGGAAGCGGTCCGACCGTATATGCATTATTTGATGATAAATCAAAGGCCGAAGATGCCGCCAATGGCATGTCTTCTAAGCACAATCCCGGAGATTGTGCACGTAATAATGTATACAAACAGGTTCACTTATGCAGACCAACGACTCAGGGCGTGGTTATTGCCTGAGTGCAACCTGCCCTTTTCATCAATCAAAGTTAAGGAGAATTAATGGAGTATTTAAACATTTCAGATCCGGATGCATTTCTTCCTCTCAGAGATGTGGTATTTAAGACACTTAGGCAATCCATCCTTACGGGAGAACTTAAGCCGGGCGAAAGATTAATGGAGATACACTTGGCAGAGAAACTCGGTGTGTCACGTACCCCCATAAGAGAGGCTATCAGGCAGCTTGAGCTTGAGGGTCTTGTAGTGATGTTGCCCAGGCGCGGTGCACAGGTGGCTCACATCACCGAGAAGAGCATGTCGGATGTATTGGAAGTACGTCTGGCACTTGATGAACTTGCAGTAGAACTTGCCTGTGAGCGAATAACCGATGAAGAGATCGAGAGACTTCGTGAAGCATGCCTTGAATTTGAGAAGGCCGTAGACAGCAGTGATATCAGAGCCATCACTTCCGCGGACGTTGCATTTCATGATATAATATTTGCAGCAAGCCGTAATAATCGACTGGTTCAGATGGTTAATAATCTTGCGGAGCAGATGTATCGATACAGATTTGAATACATCAAGGATGATTCCGGATGGCAGTCACTTATCACCGAGCATCGTATGATTACCGATGCAATTGCCATGAGAGATTCGGAGCTTGCAAGCCGTGCCATACACGTGCATGTCAAGAACCAGGAGAACTCAATTATAAGAACAATCAGGCGCGAGCAGAAGGGTCTTAAATAACTTGGATCCAAGCTTTGCAAGAGGATTATATGAATAAAGATGTATTGATCTCAATCAAGGGACTTCACTTTGACGCAAATGACAGTTCCGACAATATAGAAGTTATTCAGGCCGGCCAATATTATAAAAGGGGCGGCATGCATTATCTTGTCTATGATGAGCCTTTAGAGGGCAGCGACCAGGTAAGCCGCAATATGATCAAGTTCAACGACAGTTCCGTAAGCGTTACCAAAAAAGGCCCCTTCACTGCAACAATGTTGTTTGAAGAAGCCTCTAAGAATCTTACGAACTATACGACTCCTTTCGGAAGCATAGTCATAGGTCTTGATACACACAATATTGAATTGTCGGATTCCGAAGACTCTCTTAAGCTTAATGTCGATTATTCACTCGACATCAACTACGAATATATGGCCGATTGCAATATATCAATCGAAGCACGTTCGGCCGAGAATACGGAATTCTGATTCTGTATACTTATACTTACAGGGGCTTGGCTCCTGCCTTCTCCTGAGCCTGTTCAACAAGCTGTTTGAACTTGCTTTTCTTCTTAACCGGCATATCGCTTGACTTGCCGTGTAATCCCTTGACACTTGTAATATAGATACCGCTTACGGTAGCCTTAACTTCCTTTCTGACAGGTATACTGTCATAGATTGCCGCATCACATACAAGCGACAATACCTGAGGGCCCACCTTGGCCTTAACTATCGGAAGCTTAGACAGTCTCATTGCCTTGGGTGTCTGATCTATGACTGCCTGTGGCAATCCGGCATCCTTAAGTCGCATCTTCTTCTTGTCTATGATAAGCATAGACACCGTCTGCTTCATAGCATCTATCTGCTCACGCTGCTCATCCTGTCTCTTCTGTGCTTTCTTTCCAAGGAAATACAGAACCACTGCAATGATAATAAGTACTGCCAGTATTATGAGAGTTATGATTAATCCCTTACTCATTAATTATTCCTCCTATCAGATCGTTATCTGCGAAACGACCAGAGTAATTCTATCATTTTTTGTATATATAGGCAAATCTATTGTAAAAAATAAGGCGTTGCTATAAACTTACAGTACAGGGGTGCCGATATAGATAATGAAACAATATCATATCGGCTATGAGACAAGGAGGTTATAATCATGGATGTAAACGGAATTACAAGTACTGTCAATACATATACAGCATATGACAGCACTGCTAAGAAAGCCGAGAAGACTGAAGCAGATAAGGCTGCAGTCAATACAACTTCAGATGGCGTAGTATACGAGCCTTCAAACGAGACCAAGACAGATTCAGCCAAGAAGACATATACTCCCAATACACAGCTTGTCAATCAGCTTAAGGCTGATGCGGAAGCAAGAACCGCACAGCTTAAGAGTCTTGTAGAGAAGCTTATATCAGGACAGGGTAATGCGATCGGCAAGGCTGATGATATCTGGAGTTTCTTAAGAAGCGGAGATTTCACGGTAGACGCAGCTACCAAGGCGCAGGCCGAGGCAGATATTGCAGAAGACGGATACTGGGGTGTTGAACAGACATCAGACAGAATTCTTGATTTCGCCAAGGCGCTTACAGGCGGAGATCCGGATAAGATAGAAGAGATGCGTGATGCCTTTAAGAAAGGTTTTGAGCAAGCTACCCAGACTTGGGGCGATAAGCTTCCCGATATTTCTCAGAAGACATATGACGCTACAATGAAGAAGTTCAATGACTGGGCCGCAGAAGCCGCAGGCAAGACCGAGGAATAAGATAATTACAGAATATATCAAAGCCCGAGACAGATTACTATCTCGGGCTTTTATTATGTCTTACATCCACGGTTCGGCCGGTAAAGACATAATATTATGTCAACCAGTTTCTTAGTTGATGTTGTATTTTGCCTTCTTCTCATCACTGAGTTTTGCACCGGGGAACTGCTTGTAAGCTTCCTCTATCAGTTTCTTATAGTCTTTATAATATGTCTTGTGAACATCCTGTCTGTTATGCGATATAAGGATTGAATCGCTGTTCTTAAGGTAGAATATTCCGTCAGCTGCATAGGCGACACAGCCATATTCCGGAGTCTTAAATATAAATAAGTCAGATCCCTGGCAAACAGCCATCAGATCGCTCTCTTCATCGCATACTATATAATCTACGATTCCGGTTCCATCCATGGTCGTAACAAAACTCTTCGTCTCCATATCCCAGATTCGAATCTTATAGTCATCGCCTTGCATTACGATATGACTTCCGTCATCCGTAAATTCCACAAAAGACCTTAGATAAGTTTGAAGAGGTACCTCGGAGCAGGTCGTGAGTGTTGTTGTATCAAGCACCCTTAACACACCGTCCATACAGCAGACAGCAACATATTTATCATCTTTGCTGATCGCAAGGCATTTTTTGTCATAACTTCCGGCAACCGTCCTGTACTTATCATCTGTGATCTCGGTCTGTTCACCTGATGAAGTATCAAGATAGAATAGGTTCTCATTACCCTGTAATACGTATATTCTGCTTCCGTCGGATGACAGAACAATCTTACCTATTTGCCCCTCATCAGTATGGCAGAGCGCAATCTTCTCTTTATTAGCAATATCAAGCACCAGAACATCTCTGAGATTATAGAATACTCCCTTGCTTCCATCCGGTGTAATATATGTATCGTATGAAAGATTATCAAACTCATAATCAGAAAGCTTGATCAATTCCTTCTTCTTCTCATATGGATTGACTACCCACAAACCGTCTCTGTCGGTTAGATATACCTTATCATCACATACTCTTAAATAGTTGATGAAGTTCTCACCCTCATATCTATATAGTTCCCCCGCTTCCTCGTCTCTAAAACTTAATGTTTGATAATCACCGTACGGTGCAACCACATAATACTTGCCATCCGGAGATATTGCCTTAGCTGTAATCTCTTCATCAAACCGACAGTAATCCTCCATATCAGGTGCTGTATGCCATCCTACGATATGAAGATCCGGAGAATACGGCGAAGCATATGCCATTCCGTTATCTTTCGTGATAACCCATTCTTTGATAGACTCATCAGTCTTAAATGTGTGCTCCGAAAGAACTCTTCCTTCCCTGAAATTCACAACATCTATATCTCCCTGTCTGTATCCCACACGGCCGAATGAATTGGAAGTGAAAACAGCCAAAGCATTGACATCTCCCGGGAATACAAATGATGTGACCAGATTGCCTGTTTTCTCATCAAGTGTGAATCCCTCCGCTTCAAATGTAACAACAATATCATTGTATTCTACGTCATCCTCGGTATAAGTATGCGCCTTGATGAAGGAATTAAATGTCATCACGTACTTAACATTCACATTAAGTTCTTTAGACCATATGATACTGCCGTCACGCGATACAAGATCAACTACCACATGGTTAACACCGTTATCAAGCATATCGTTATTGCAACTTAACGTAACAACATTACCGGTTTTCGTGATCGTCGAGTCAAGATAATAGCCCTCTGAGAGCTTTACATCCTTAAAACTGCCGGCCCCAAGATCATACATAGATACATATGTCCTTGTTGCTTCAGCGCTGTAATGCGCCGTAACAAAGAGATCCTCATCCATATAATACTTGCCCCATCCGGTATAAGAAAAATCAGTATTATTAGGCTTCTCTTCAATTACGGAACCGTCTTTACCGCTTATCAAATAGAGGCAGTCGCTCGTTGCAATTATGGCTTTACCTGTATTTGCCAAAACTTCACATTCTTTGATACCATCGATTTCTTTGGTATATATGACATTATTGTCATAATCATATTTGATAAGCTCTTTCTCTGTAGCTACATATACTCCGGTATCATCGGCATCTGCACTCACAACTCTGACATAGTAGTTGGAACTGTCGATGGCAGGATCGATACTTAAATCAAGAGACCAGTTATTGGGATTCCATACATATACCTTGCTTCCGGCATCAATTGTCACAATCTTCTCACGGTCTTCCGTTGCGCACAAACCATGTATCGTAAGATCATGTGTAAGCGCTCTGTCATATGTCATGGTACTGCCTTCATCATATGCGTACAATACATTTGCAAGTGCATACTCCGATTCCGCAACAAAGGGTCTGTCATTAACCTCTGAGGGAAGACCTTCCATAGCAACAAGTGCAGCATCCTCCCTGTTACCTTCTCGAAAAAGCATCATTGCCTCTTCTGCATAGAATCTTGACTGGTTCTCCTGTTTGCCCTGATACTGAACTGTTATCTCTTCGGCAAGTTTAGTCTTCTCATCGGCAAGAGCAGCCTTCTCATTAGCAAGCTGCGTCATCTGTCTGGCAACATTGGCATTATATATACCAAAGGCCGTGCCGGCTATGGCTACTACTGCGGCTATAGAAGATACTATGGCTATTGTACGCCTAATAATTCTTTCTCTGTGACGTTGCTTAAGGTCATCGTATGTACAACCAATCACAGGTGCCGCAAGACGTAGGATTTCCGTCTTAAACTTAGTATTTCTCTCTTTTCTGTCCGCACCTCTTATATCAGCAGCCAAAGGTTCCACCGGATTGCCTTCATCATCCACCAACAACTGTGGCGGGAAACTCTCGTCAGGCTCACCTTCTATAAGCACTGCAAGTATGTGGTTCCTGTCATGCATCTGTATGAAGCTCTCTATCTCCTTACATACCCAGTATGACTCGGGAGTACGGGGCGAACAGATGACGATCAGGTATTCAGAATTCTCAAGCGCCGTCGAGATATTATCATCAAGATCACTTCCGATAGGAAGCTCTTCCTGATCACGAAAGACCCTTCCCATCTTCTTCTTGCCCGTCTTGACCTGAACAGACTTAGGGATCTTGTATGTCTCAAGCCCGGTATGAACCTTCTTGGCTATCTCCATATCAAGTTCTGAATGCCTGTAACTAATAAATGCGTCGTATCTCATCAATCTTCAATCCTTCTTATATATGGGAATCTAACTAAATCGTTCAACAAGAATTATATTGGTTCGGCCGAAGAATATCAAGTTGTCGGGAATTTAATCGGTGATATATGCAATACATCGCGAAATTATTGTGAAAAGGGGCATTATAAGGTAGAATGGAGTCGTTGGCATGTACCAACAAGAATGAGGGAATATCTGATTTATTCAAGTAAAGGGAGAACAGAGTATGGCATTAGTCTTAAGTGATTTACTGAAATATAACGATATAGTGATTCAGTGCCACGACAATCCGGATGCGGATGCCCTGGCAAGCGGATTTGCGCTTAAGTGGTATCTGAACAAACACGGTAAAGATGCGAGATTTATATACGGTGGTCGTAATACGGTTCAGAAGAAGAATCTGACATTGATGATTAATAATCTTAATATCGAAGTCGAACACGTGAAGGAAATCGAGAAACCTCAACTGCTTGTAACCGTGGATTGCCAGTATGGCGAAAGTAATGTGACCAAGTTTGAAGCAGATACTATAGCCGTTATAGATCATCATCAGGTATCGGGAGAATTGCCCGGACTGTCAGAAGTAAGAAGTAACTACGGGTCCTGCTCAACTGTTATATATGAACTTCTGTCCCTTGAAGATATTGATGTTAATGAAGACGAAGATCTTGCAACCGCATTATTCTACGGACTTATGACTGACACAGGAGGATTCTCTGAAGTATCACATCCATCAGATAAAGATCTTCGCGATATAGCCAAACCGAGATTTGCGGATATTATTCTGTTTAAGAATTCGAATATATCCAAAGAAGAGTTGGTCATAGCCGGAGATGCGCTTAAGCATGCAACTTACGATGAAGATAAAGTGTATGCCATAGTGGAAGCCAAACCCTGCGATCCCAATATCTTAGGTATTATAAGCGATATGTTGTTGGAGGTGGATTCTATAGACACCTGCCTTGTATACAGCGTTCTGCCCTTCGGTGTTAAGATATCTGTCAGAAGCTGCGTTAAAGAGGTTAAAGCGAGCGAGATGGCGGCATTCTTAACGGCTGGATACGGCGGTGGCGGTGGTCACCTTATTAAGGCAGGCGGATTACTTAAAAAAGACCTGCTCACACAGGACGGAATACCATATAACAATAACGATATCAGACAATTCCTGGATGGCAGAATGCAGGATTACTTCGACAATATAGAGATAATCTATGCCGGAGAGCAGAAGGAAGATGTATCCGATTATCTGTATTGCGTAAAGAAAGAAGTTACGGTCGGTTATGTTGAGTGTAATAAAATTGCTCCTGTGGGAACCAAAATTATGATACGTACCCTCGAGGGTGATGTTGATGTTGAGATAAGTGATGACCTGGTTATTATAATCGGAGTGGATGGAGAAATCTATCCGACAAATCTAAAGAAGTTTTCGGCCGGATACAGAGTTCCGGAAGGCGAAGAGTATGTATTCCCCGGGGAATATGCGCCCAAAGTAACCAATAACTTAACGGGAGAAAGAATTAAGTTACTTCCGTATGCCAAGGCATGTGTGGCAACAGGCGGTGCAGGAATATACGCCAAAGAACTCGATCACAGAGTCAAGGTATTTACGACCTGGGATCCGGATAAATACTATTTGGGTGTGCCCGGTGATTATCTTGCAGTAAGAGTTGATGATAATTCGGATATATATGTAATCGCGAGGGATATTTTCTATAAGACCTATGATATTGAAGGAAAACCGGGTGACAGATCCTAAAGAGGCAAGAATCGCAGCAGATGAAGCAACGATCATAGAATATGCTGACAAGGTTATAAAGCTTGCAAGAGATACTGTGACGGTTCGTTTCAGATTCTTTGATTCGGCACTTTCCAAGTTAAGATTTGAAAACCGCATAGGACTTGGCGGATATGTATTTGACGGTGAGAACCTTTTCTACGATCCGTATAAATTGCTTGAGGACTATAAGAAAGAAGCTGCATATGTCTTAAGGCTGCTTCTCCATGTTCTTTTTCACGGGATATTAATGCATCCTTACAGGCTTGATAAGACTGAAGAAGAATACTGGAATATCGCATCGGATATAGCAGTAGAGAATATCATTCTTAATATGGAAATATCCGAAGCAACATTGCTTAAAGATACGGAAGAAAGAATCATTCTTAACCGATTGGCCAAGTGGGTTCCGAATCTGACAGCCGAATCTCTCTACAGAGAATTTATGGTCGGCGGAATATCAAAGGATTCGGAGAAGAAGTATGCTGATCTGTTTGCTTTTGACAGGCACCGACCAAGAATTACTTATAAGGATGAACCAAAGGAGATTCTGACCAAAGAGGATTGGGAGAAGATTGCTGAGAGAGTCAAGGCCGAACTTAAGTCTTTCTCTAAAGATATCACCGGTGTGGACTCCATCATGGTTAATCTGGGCGAAAGTACCAAAAAACGATATGATTACGACGCTATTCTTAATCGGTTTGCGGTCATGAGTGAAGAGATTAAGGTTAATCCGGATGAATTTGACTATATATACTATACCTACGGACTTAACAAATACGGCAATATGCCGCTTATAGAGCCGCTTGAGTATGCCGAAGAGAAGAAGATAAGGGAGTTTGTAATCGCAATAGATACTTCTGCATCCGTAAGAGGCCAGAAAGTGGTGGACTTCCTTAACAGAACTTACGATATCTTATCAAAGTCAGTCTCTTTTTCCGAGAAGCTGAACGTACATATAGTCCAGTGTGATGCAAAGATAAGGTCAGATACGGTTATAAGTTCGGCCCAGCAATTAAAGGAGGCTTCCCGAGATTTTACGGTTAAGGGATTCGGCGCGACGGATTTCAGACCTGTATTTGAATATGTTGAGGAACTTAAACAAGAAGATAAGATACGCAATCTTAAGGGCCTGATATATTTCACGGATGGGTACGGAATATATCCGGAATCTGCACCGGATTACGATACGTTATTTGTTTTTGACGGAGAAGATGAGTACAGAATGCCTGTGCCGGGATGGGCAATAAAGGTTGTGCTTGAAGATTAAGTGAGGTAATAAGCATTGAACATTGCTGAAGCAAAAGAGTATATCAAAGATACCGTTGAACTCTATCTTAAGAAGGATGAGTTCGGAGACTACAAGATACCTGTTATAAGACAGCGTCCCGTGTTCTTACTTGGCGCACCGGGAATCGGTAAGACTGCTATCATGAGTCAAATAGCATCAGAATTAAATATTGCGCTGGTAAGTTATTCTATGACACATCATACCAGACAGTCAGCGTTAGGTCTTCCTTTTATCAAAGAGAAAGAATACGGAGGAACAACTTACAGCGTATCTGAATATACCATGAGCGAGATCATAGCTTCTGTGTATGATACCATCAAAGAAAGCGGTGTAACGGAAGGTATACTATTCTTAGATGAGATTAACTGTGTATCCGAGACTTTGTATCCTTCCATGCTTCAGTTCTTACAGTATAAAGTGTTCGGTAAGCATACCGTCCCTGAGGGTTGGGTGATTGTTACCGCTGGTAATCCGCCTGAATTTAACAAGGCCGTAAGAGAATTCGATGTTGTGACGTTAGACAGACTTAAAGTAATAGACATAGAAGCTGACTATCCTGCATGGAAGAAATATGCACTTGATACCGGACTTCACGGTGCAATCCTTAACTTCCTTGAATCCAACAAGGAATACTTCTATAACATAGAGACGACTGCATTCGGCAAGAACTATGTTACAGCCAGAGGTTGGGAAGATCTCTCGGATATGATCAAACTGTATGAAGAAGGCGATAAGAAGGTTACTGACAGCCTTATCGGCCAGTACATCAAGAACGAGACAATAACCAAAGAATTTGCCGCATACTATGATCTATATAATAAATACAAGAAAAACTACGATACAGAGGCCATATTCAAAGGCAGAGTTGATGAGAAAATGGCCGCGGAAGTAAATAACTCAGCCGTGGATGAAAGGCTTGCTTTCACGGGACTTTTATCTGATGTAATCAGTTCAGAAATAAAAAGTATAATTCGTGACTATGATGTACTCAAAGAAATAAGAGGCAGCATAAGCAATATTACATCGAAAGAAACAGCTGACGCCAAGGCATATCTTATAACACTTGTGTCAGCAAGAGAGAAACAACTTGCAGACAAGCAGAGGGCCGGCATTTTATCTGCCAAAGATAAGACCAAACATAAGATTATTATCTCTATTTATAAGGAATTGCTTGATAAGCTCGTTAAGGCGGAGGATGCCAAGGAATTCTACAATGGTAAGATATCACTGCTTAAGCAAAGAGTATCCGAGGAACAGATACGGATAGATAATCTCTTTGCGGCAATGTCCAAGATATTCGGCGAAGAATCCAATGAAATGCTTGTGCTTGTCACGGAACTAACACTTGCCAAAGACAGCGCGGATTTCTTCGCAATCTTCGGTTCAGCTTCTTATGAGAAATATAACGAGCTTCTTAAGGTAGGCGACAGAAAAGACAACCTTAGGCGAGAGATACTTGAGATAATGCAATGATTATAGAAACAGACGGTTATAAACTAATATGTGAGGAGACCGAGGGCGGGCTTATAATTACATCATATGAAGGTTCCGGAGCAATCCTTGATCTATCGGGTAATAACAGGATTATCGGCATTGACAAGAAAGCCTTCCTTTGCTGCAGAGCTCTTAAGAAAGTATTCCTTCCGGGTAGTATTAAGCATATCGGAGAATGGTCATTCTCTAAATGTGATAATCTGCATACGGTAAGAATAAGCGGTACTGTTCGCGGTCAAATATTCGACAAAGGAGTATTTGACGGATGTGAATCTCTTAAAGAGATTATATTTGAAGACAGCGATATCGATCAATCCATTCTGCTTGCTGCATCCGTTTCCGGTATGAATAAGGAGCATTTGTTAAGAGCGGACGATATCGGCGATGAATTTTGGTATGAGAGATGGGACATCAGTCTTCTGTCACTAATACATTCCGACGAAGTTATAGGCGGTAACGGCGCTCCCATGGGCGGCGAAGAAGATATATCTTATGACGGGGTATCATCAGTAGACGGCGAAATGCCCGGACCACAGAAGAATCATGTTAAGAGTATTAACAAAAACAAGTGCATTCTATGTTATATGAGATTGATGCACAATAAATTCTTATCATCTGACAGCGAGAATAAGATACGAACATATCTCAGAGACAGAGCTTACGGGAAAGAAGATGATATGGCATGGATTACTCTTAAGGAAGACTACATACAATCTCCGGAACGTCTAAACATTTATCTGTCCACAGTTAATCCGGACAGAACTACGATAATCAGGATGATAGATGATGTCGGCTCAGACAGCGTTCAACTCAAAGCCGCTCTGATAGATGCTTCAGGTGCTACGGACTCCAGAGTATCCGCACTCGATGACTTGATGATATAAACTAATCTGTTTATAATTTCACTCGACCTTATGAATCAGGCCCTGCAACTCACCCGATTTATTCTGCATGTCATCTATGCAGTCACTTCGCGTCTGAATATCCAGATACTCGGATTTGAAGTGGTGTCCGTCCATAAACATATATTCCGGATATAATGAAATACATTCAAAATACTTGTCAAATAAATCCTCTATATCAGTATTTTTAGTTGCTTCTTTTAATCTGTTTATCCTGTCTGCATTGTCCGCACTGTCACATACGGGTGGTGGAAGCAGATGCAGATTGACATTTCTCTCCTTACAGATTTCACTTAAATCCTTAAGATAATATGCGGCTTCATCAGAAATAATATCGTTGTTATCTGCTTTGTTAACATGCTTCTGCAGATAATACAGGTATATCTTGTTATTAATAGAAGAACCGTCTAAGAATCTTATTACGTTCTTCTTAAGAAACAGGCTTCCGTAATGAGACTTCATTCCGTTTATTGTATCCTCTGACAGATATGAAAGCGTCTGCGCACGTCCGAATGGTTCTATCAGATAACTGTAACTCTGAGCGGAATCATATCTTCCGGCGAAACTGACGGGCAGAAGCACCAGATACACATCCGTAGCCTTAGGGTGAGAGTCAAGAAACAGTCTTGCCAATATATACTGACCATCAACTGTTACTGCCATATTGGTTCCAAGAATCAGATAATCATCATTTTGAACTCCGAATTCTGCAAACACGTGAGTAAACATTGAATCTCCAAGTACAACTTTGGTATGTGAACTCTCTGTCTGTGCCGACTTAATGGCAGGCGATGCCACCATTGATCCGACATGTCTGTAATTCTGAGACATAAATACCTTACTGAGGACGGCATCGCCCACAGAGGTAAATGATGCCAGATCAATCATTGCCAGAATAAGCAAAAGCGGTATCAGAAATGCAATTGTCTTAACTATTGTCTTTTTCATATTGATACTTAAAACGCAGCATAAATAAATCCGGCTGTTTCACCCGTTCCGTATAGCTGTATTGCGGCAGTGACCACCCAGATAATCATGACATAACTTACCACCCATCGAATTACAGCAGGGCAAGAGGTAAACTTATCAAGCGAAATTATGTTATTTTCAAGCATAATATCAGATACAACCATTATGATAAGTGCAATCAACAATCCGGTTATCTGAATACTTCCAAGTCCAAGTTCAAATATTGTCCCCTGTGTTAAAGATCCGATATTACAATCTGTTATGATCCTGAGGATCATCTCTGTTGCCTGTGATACACTGTCGGATCTGAAGAATATCCATGCGATTGTCACAAGAATAAACGTAAGAATAATATGCAATACCCGACCAATTAAGGAATCAGATTTCTTCTTAAATAACTTTAAGCCTGTATCTTCAACCACCTGATACAAACCGTGCAATCCGCCCCATACCAAGAAATTTAAGCCGATGCCATGCCACAATCCGCTTATAAGAAAGGTAATCATTATATTAATGCTCTTTCTGATTTGTCCCTTCTTATTCCCTCCGAGGGGAATATATATATAATCCCTGAGCCATCTGCTTAAGGATATATGCCACCTTCTCCAGAAATCCCTTATGCTTACAGTCAGATACGGCCTGTTAAAGTTCTTCACTACATCTATACCAAGCATTCCTGACATACCCATGGCGATATAACTGTATCCTGCAAAATCAGCATATATCTGTACAGAATACAAGACTACGATAAGCAGACAGACAGCGCCGGAATATCCGCTTATATCGCCATACACTTCGTCTACCATAACTCCTATTCTGTCAGCGATTACCTGCTTAAAGAACAGTCCGTACAGTATCATGATAAAGCCTCTATATGCAATCTTTTCATCGAAAGCCTTATATACCGACAGTTCTTTGATAAGATGTTCACTTTTCTCGATGGGACCTGCTGTAAATATAGGAAAAAAAGAAATGAAACAAAGATAGTCTTCTAACCCGTGTACTTCTTCCTGTCCGTGATATACATCAACAACATAAGCTATCAATCGAAGCGAATAGAAAGAAATGCCAAATATCTGTATAGGTTTGATATTTGCAAAAAGCGGCTGTATCTTAATTCCGATCAGTGCAATAAGCACCATCGAAATTATTAGAATCATTCGAAATCTTCGGCTCGTATTATGCACCATTGTTTTGATCCCGACATATACGACAGTTGAAATCAGTATAAGTGCTAATAATGTCAGGAACGGAATAGTATAGAATCAACAGAATGGGAAATGCTATCAAGCATTGAATACTAATCATATTATCAATCAGTCCTATTTGCTTAGATGCGCACCGGTAAATGATACAACGGCAATATCTCGCCCAAGATCATCATAAACTCTGACATCATAGAAACAGTTAGTCTTGCCGTCTTTTATAAGCGAAGCCTCTGCATACAGGATACTTCCTCTAGTCATTGATAAGAACGTTGCCGTACCCACAAGGCTTACCGTAGATGCCGGCTTATCAAAGTTCGATGCGACTGCAAATGCGAGATCGGCCAGTGTATATATAGCTCCGCCCATTATCCCGCCGTAAGCATTCTTATGATCTTCAGTGAGTTTCATCGCACATTTAGCATAGTTCTCGCCGACTTCTTCAATCGTTATACCCGACAATTTGGTAGCATATAAGTCCTTGGAGAACATCTCCCTTGCTTCTTCTAATCTTGACATCCTATCCTCCTATCAATCCCATTCAAATAATTCAGTACTGAAATATCTCTCGCCCGTATCAGGCAGAACGGTTACAACTGTCTTACCCTTGCCGAGTTTCTTGGCAAGTCTTAGTGCTGCAGTTACATTGGTGCCTGATGAAATACCACAGAGAATTCCTTCGCATCTTATGAGTTTCTTGGATGTCTCAATCGCATCCTCATCCGTAACGATATCTATATGAGAATAAATATTGGTATTAAGATTATCCGGTATAATTCCGTCGCCTATTCCCATCTGTAAGTGTGTACCGATACTTCCGCCGGAAAGTATTGCTGCATTCTCAGGCTCAACAGCCCATATCTCTATATCCGGATACTGGTTCTTAAGTGTCTCACCTATACCTGAGATTGTTCCACCTGTTCCTATTCCCGAACAGAAGCCGTCAATCGTCTTGCCTACCTGTTCAAGTATCTCAAGGGCTGTATGGTATTTGTGAACCAACGGATTATCCTTATTGGAAAACTGCTGAGGAACCCATACATTGGGATCATCCTTCTCCATCTGAAGCGCCTTCTGAAGACACTCATCCATACACTTGCCTATATCTCCGGCATCATGCACAAGAACAAGTTCCGCACCGTATCCTCGAATGAGCTTTCTGCGCTCTTCCGATACCGAATCCGGCATAATGATTCTTACACGATAACCCTTCACCGCACCAATCAAGGCAAGTCCGATTCCCTGATTGCCGCTTGTGGGCTCAACTATTATCGTGTCCTGAGTTATGATTCCATTCTTCTCAGCTTCGGATATCATATTGTAGGCAGTTCTTGTCTTAATTGATCCGCCAATATTAACACCCTCATATTTGACCAGCACTTCTGCTGAATCTTCCGGGACCATCTTGGATGATAACCTTATTATGGGGGTATGACCGATAGCCTCCAATACATTTGAATAAATCATTAAGCCTCTTTCCTCTCCTAGTTTTTGATTATTTGGAAACGGTCGAGAAATTACAAATCGTTCCGTTTGACATCTCAGTTACAAGATCGTTATATATCTTCTCAGCCTCTTTCTTATCCATATTACTATAATCCCCACCGTCTTCGGAATCGTAATAGTATGTTCCGTTGCCGTCTTCATCATATATGATCATAATATGCTCCATGACCATAAGCTTATCATCTGCAATCGCATACTTACATATCCAATGATTGCTTCCCGTATACAGATATCCGTTATTAAGTGTCAGGGGATAAGCCGTTCCGGCACTTGTGACACTGCCCAGTTCGTATGGTTTGCCGTCTTTGTATGTAAATACGGTAGCATCAATTGCAGCCATATTTCCGTCAAGGTTATCATAGGTTGCACTGCTTACAAGCAACACATCATTACCGCTGATTACCTCATTGACATATCCCATTCCGTTTGAAAGCGCCTTATCAACTATATCTGTGAATGTATCACATCCCGAAATATCTACATTGGGCGCAGACTCCTTAGACACCTTCTTAATGAAATCTATTGAGTATTCCTCAAATTCAGACATTTCAGGCGCATTGGCTCCAACCTGTTTGGCCGGGTCATACATCATCTCAGCGATTGCCTGAATATCAAATCCGTCAAGATCCTTAGCCTGTGTAGAGAGCGAATAAGCATATCCTGTCTCTATATCAAACCAAAGGATAAGATCCACATATCCTTCATCGCCCACATATCTGCAGGCTCTGCAAGGCATATTACCGCCACCCCAGTTGTTCATGGTACAGTCATCCGTAACGGTCCAATCATAATAAAGCCCTGATATATCCGTAATCTCTGTCCCCGCAACTGCCTGCTGACGGGCTGTAAAGCTTAAGCCGTCATAATCAAAGTCAAGTTGAACCATTGTTCCGGGAAGAACTGTATTATCCTCTACCTCACACATGCTCCACCTGATATTGGTAGAACCCTCCGGTGCGCTGAATCCGTTAGGTGTATACTGATATGCCTCTTCTTCCGTGCAATCTCTCCACGGATTGGGCATACCTACAGCCGTTTCATCTTCAGTGTCACTCTTTTCTTCAGCCTTTATATCAGGCTGTGTCGTCTCTGTTGCATCTTTACCACATGCTGCAAGTGAAAATGCCAGTGTTATTGATACGACTATTGTCAACATTCTTTTTTTCATAATATTCTTTCCTCACTTTACTGTCTGATTTCAAGTCTTCTTAATTATATATTTAAATTAAAAACTCGGAAATCGCAATATTATTGCGTTTCCGAGCTTAAAAGGTAGAGGTGCCAGTCGGATTTGAACCAACGATCAGGGAGTTGCAGTCCCATGCCTTACCACTTGGCTATGGCACCCTATGACTCCGACGGGAATTGAACCCGTGTTACCGCCGTGAAAGGGCGATGTCTTAACCTCTTGACCACGGAGCCGAACACTTTATTTATTATACTGGACGTTTGACCAAAGGTCAATGTCGGACGTTTCGGCTCCGCCGAAACGTTGGTTTGACTACAAAATCTTCGCGAAGCGCCCTTTGGCGCGAGTGACTAGATTTTGTTCTAAGCAACTCCCCGAGTTGGGTTTGAACCAACGACCCTCCGGTTAACAGCCGGATGCTCTACCGCTGAGCTATCGAGGATCATCGAA
>CACYWQ010000024.1:36613-56229 GCA_902778165.1 uncultured Lachnospiraceae bacterium | reverse complement strand
AAAATATGGATGATTTATTTCAAATAGGATGTGTGCGGCTTAATAAAAGCTATAGATAATTTTGATATAAATCAAGATGTACAATTTAGTACGTATCGGTGTTCCAATGATAATAGGAGAAATAAGAAGATATTTAAGAGATAACAATTCAATAAGAGTTAGCAGATCTCTTAGAGATTTGGCATATAAAGTTCTTGCAATTCGTGACAGAGAGATGAAAATTAATCAAAGAGAAATAGGAATAGAAGAAATGGCAAAGGAGTTGGGGGTTCAAAAAGAAGAAATAACTATGTGCTTAGATGCAATTCAAGAACCAATTTCTTTACGTCTTCTTGCTTTTTCTTATCCTTATCTATATTGGAAATTAGACTCCTATCCAATTTGACAATATCCGGTGACATCAGTTTTACCAGATCCATATTGCTAAGGCCATCTCCGAAATCATCAATTGCTACTTTAAGATTTTGTGCTTTTGTTGCCTGTATTTTTAATTTGCAAGCATGTTCTGATATGTACGGATACTCTAATATCTCAATAATCCCTAATCCACTGAGATCTCCAAAGTAATCAGAAAATGCCTTGGATTCAGCCATTGTAAAATACTCCGACGGAAATGAGTTTAAGCAGATATGCTCTGTATAACCTCGTAACACATATTCCTGCATAGCACCAAAAAATGTAGCTATCTCCAAAACATGAAGTCTGTCTTCCTTGGTGTATTTTTCAATCAATTCCATAACCGGCATATCCACCGGTCTCATCAAGGCTTCCCTTGCATAAATTGTTTTACCGTCTGCTTGAAAGATAGGCTGAAAAACGTAGTTAATTCTGAGTTCACCTAGCGCTACCAAAATATCTTTATCAAGCGGCAGATCATCAAAATATATCATAATTACCTCATGCCGATTATTTGTCACTAAAAAGAAATAATCTCATTCCTTCCTTTATTCCACTCTTGTATGATTTATTACACTCACGCCGATACCGGCACAATCAGGTCCGACGTGGCTTGCAATGCTGCACGGGAGCTGCTGATAATATACATCATGATGGGGGAATGCTTCCTGTGTCGTCTTTAGCCACTCATCGCCTTTTTCTTTATTTTGAAATGACCCTCCCGCTCCTATTCGGATGAGTTCCCTGGGAATGTCCTTAAATCTTGTATCTATATCATTTTGTATAGCCTGAAGCATCCTATTTTCTGCCTGCTTCATACTCCTTACCTTAGAATATGCGTCCAGCTTTTCACCCTGTATGGTAAGAACCGGTTTTATATTAAGTACATTTGCAACCGCTGCCCCTGCTGATGTTACACGACCACTTTTCTTCAGATATTCAAGAGAATTTACTACTATATATATGCTGGACATATATGCTGATTTTTCTATTTCATCTTTTATTTTTTCACCGCTGTAACCTTTTCTCGACATCTGAAGAGCATCAAATACAGCCTCGTATAATGTTACGGATATCCTGTGACTGTCAGCGACATACACTCTGTTATTAAAATCTGCCGCAAATCCATTTGCCGTATCGTAAGAGCCGCTAAGACCGCTTGACATAGGAATATATACAACCTCATCGTAATCATTTAAAAGCTTCTCCCACATCTCAAGAACATATCCTATCGAGGGCTGTGATGAACGAACCTCCTTCGCACGGTTCATCTCATTAAAAAGAGTCTCACCCGTAATATTTTCATATTCAAAAAACTCTTCATCGTCTATGATTATAGGCATGGATACAACGCAAATACCATACTGTTCTCCCTCTTCTGGAGAGATTCCGCTATTCGTGTCTGTCATTATTGCAACACTCATTCTTCTCTCTTATCTCCCCAGAAAAAAATCGAAATCGTTCCCGGCCCTGTATGGCTTCCGATCGTAGCACCTATATTCCAGATTTCCACGGATCCGTTCAGCTTTGGAAAGTTTTTTTCTATCATGGAAGCAAGCTCAGATGCATCCTCATAACAATCCGAATGACACATATAGCATTTTCCGGAATACTTCTCATGGTCAGTTGCATGAATACACATCATTTCTACGGCGCGCTTCATAGCCTTCTTTTTCCCTCTTAGCTTCTCCCTGGGAGTGAGCACACCATGATTGTCCATATTTAATAAGGGGCAAATATTAAGCACAGTTCCTATCACCCCGGCCGCTTTTGAAATTCTTCCCCCACGTATGTAGTAGGTTAGGTCTGTTGAGAAAAACCAGTGATGCATACGTAGTTTGTTGTCCTCAATCCACTTATGCAATGAATCTATACCCATACCTCCATCGCGCATATCTGCGAGAGTTTCCATGATAAGACCGTATCCGCTGGAAGCGCCTAGAGAATCTACTATGTATATTTTTCTTTCGGGATATCTGTCCTCAAGCTCGTTTTTTGCAAAAACCGCCGAATTATAACTTCCCGAAATACCACTGGACAGAGAAATATGTAGGATGTCCTTTCCTTCTTGTAAAAATTCCTCAAAAAAAGAAATGTATTCCCCTACCGTGACCTGTGAAGTCTTTGTTACCTCACCCGCGCCCATCCGGTCAAACAATTCCTTGGGTGCAACGCTTTCTCCGCAGTCATCAAGATAATCCTCATTTCCAATCATAAAATGAAAATAGATGACCTTTATGTTCCTTTCTGCAAATCTCTCTTTTGACAAATCTGCTGTAGAGCAACAACTTAATACATAATCATTCATATTTCCTCCCATTCTCAGATAATAAGTTTTGCAAGGATAAAAGAAGCAAGCATCGAACATACCCCCGCTATAATGTCCTGCCATTTATGTCTCTTCAGGTATATGGATGCCCATACGCTGCCAGTAAACAAGATAACAAAAGCACAGGTCACTGCCGGCGAAAGATATGCAGTAGAAAAGACAACCGGGGATATAGAACTTGCAGAATGACCGCTCGCACGGACATGAAACACCTTATTAAGCAATGCGAGCAGAATAACCGTAAAAAAATAGGTATAAAATATTTCACGTATGGCATCCGTTCCGAATCTCAGGCTATAGATAAAGCAACATACATATCCGATAATACTGAATATGAATGCAAGTCGTCGCTGTCCTTTTCGTTTATCGGAGGTTTTATTTCCAAAAACCGACCATACCGGATATGCCAAAACCGGGAGCAAAACCAAACCTGCAAAAGCAACACTCATATCAATCCGGGAAGCAAATGAGAACCCTTTTGCGAAATATAACATACACAACAATGTAGCTATCATAAGAGGCGGTATTGTTACGACTCTGACAACATGTGCCATTTTGTTTATAAAATTTTTCCTATTCTTTTCTTCCATAATTCTAACCACCCTGTCATTAGATTATCCGAATGCAAATATTATCGGGATTGACAATTACCTTACACGTGTTAGAATAACTAAACTGATGTATTATATACGTTTAGCAGATATCGAACAATGATGCCTTTAGATATTGGCATAAATATCTATACATTTTTCAAAATATGTAAGGAGATTTTCCGTCAATGGATAAAAGAATTGAGAAAACAAAACATATGATTAAGTCGGCTATGCTGAACCTTATGAAGAAAAAATCATTTAATAAAATTACCGTAAAAGAAATCTGTGAAAATGCGTTTACCAGCAGAATCACCTTTTACACATATTATGAGAATAAGAATGAGTTGGTTGAGGACATAGCTGCCGACATCAAAGATGAAATCATGACCCATTATGAACAGCTTCAAATAAAAAACAATGCTTCAAATAATATAATACAGGCTCATATAAACATTATAGATTCCATACTTGAAACCGAACAGAAATATTTTGATAATACAGGATATACCCCACACACCATAAGTCCCGAAATGCAGCTTTATTATTTCGAATACATCAAACAATTCGTTGCGGACATTGAGACCAGGCTTGTAAGGATAAATCCCGATTATCCTGAAAAGCTCTTCTCTGCTTTTCTTGCAGGCGGAGTATGGGCATATATCGGAGAAGCAGAGGCAAGTGGTCGTTCCCTGCAAGATACAAGAAACGAAGTCAAGAGTTTACTTACGGAAATATTAAAAAGCAAACTATATGATTTATAATCCAATTAATATACCGTATTTTTCACCATTTCCCAAATTTGCTTCTCATTTGAGTAAATCTGATCATGATTTTACCTTCCGCTAACTCCCGATTTGGTCCATAAAACTGGAGTTTTATCTTTCTAATAATTTCATAAGACTCTTATACATCAAATTCTAATACAGCACCGGATATTTTGACTATCCGATGCTGTGTTCTGTATTTTTAACTGCCAACCTGGGGATTCAATAACTTGTCGCAAATGAAATATTGTTATAATCGTTTTCTTGGGCTCCCAAAATCGAGCACCATATCGGGCACCACAAGGGCACCAATTTTCTATAAAATATATGAACCTATAACAAGTTATATGTGAGATGAATTTTTCCCAAGTCCAGTGTATATGCGGTTTCAAAGAGATTTAATAAGTTTTATGGAGATACATGAAATAGGACTTCATATAACGATTCCATATCATTCCCGTATCTGTTATTATGAGTCTCATAGTACCTCCTTTCATAATTACTATTGGGGTTATATCTACTTTATAAACCTATTTGACCACAGAAGCAGTCCAATAATCTGTACTTTAATCATTTTTTCAGTACATTTCAGTATTTATCATAAAAAAAGGTTCAGGATCTCTCCCAAACCCGCATGTTTTGATAATATAATCCATCTGCTTACCCAATTATGCCGGACGAGCCAGATAATATCCCTGAAACAGATCAACGCCCAATCCAACAAGATAGTCAAACTCTTCTTTTTCTTCTACACCCTCTGCAACAACAAGCATCCTCTTTGAATGGAAGTCTAAGACTAATCTCGTCACATCATTCTGTTTAACGGAATCATGATCTATACCGGATATCAATTCTCTATCGAGCTTCACTATATCAGGCTTCATAACATCAACTCTTTCCATATCATTTATTCCGCTTCCAAAGTCATCAGCTGCCAAAAGATTTCCCATTGACCTAACTGATTTGCTCTTCTCTAACCAGATTTCATAAGAAAAATAAGGATATTCAAGGTTCTCAACAATCATTCTATTCCGAATACTGTCTCCAAAGTATTCCCAAAAAGCATCCGCCTCATCTTGTCTAAGACAATCATTTGGG
The DNA here is from genome assembly GCA_902778165.1 of uncultured Lachnospiraceae bacterium. Classification (GTDB taxonomy): domain Bacteria; phylum Bacillota; class Clostridia; order Lachnospirales; family Lachnospiraceae; genus Colinaster. The sequence goes on along the minus strand of CACYWQ010000024.1, from coordinate 51,049 downwards.
AATGAATTTACGCAAACTCTTTCAGTATATCCTCTCAGAATATAAGCCTGCATAGCACCAAACAGTGTTGCTACTTCCAAAACATGAGTATTATCTGCTTCAATATATTCATTTATGAGCTCCAGTACTGTTTTCTCTGTTGGACGCATAAGTGCTTCCCATGCAAAGACGGTCTTCCCATCTGGTTGAAAGATAGGCTGAAACACATAATTTATCGATAATTCTCTAAGAGCCTCAATTATTTCTTTGTCTAAAGGTAAATGATCATAATAAATCATAAAAACCACCGGATGTTTTTTATGTTAAATAATTCTAACATACCAACCGTTTTTTATAAAGGCTCTGACAGCGTATTTTCGCTTTGTTTACAGATAATTCATAAGGTAAGATCTTCTAATGCTTTCTTAAGAAACAGGATCCCTTCTCCTATGAAATCCGTAAGAAATCCCGGCAGGATCGCTATTGCTGTTGCCATTGCAAAGGCTACGGCTATCTGTACACCATTAAGCTCTCCGAATATCCAGAAGCAGATAGTCGCACCATATACTATCACTCCAAAGAACCAGCCAATACCTGAGATCACACTCCCGAAGAATGACAGGACAAAATATATCACCGTCAGCGGGATCTGAATTAACCTTATAAATAATCTAAGCGGCAATTTTCCAAGTGTTTTTACTAATGTCATATTTATATCCTTTCCGAAATGTGGACATCATGTCCACATTTGCTTTTTGAATTACCCGGCACTGAAATGTGGACACCATGTCCACATTTCAACTAAATCCATACATATCATGATTAACCTCAGCTCTGTAATAGCTGTCAATCGTTGATGGAGCATTGAATATGGCTGCCATCAGATACTTCTTGATGTTATAGATCTTGCTCGTATTTGCATGAAAGCATTCAAGGATATACTCTATGTGGCTGGCATTGATCTTCATGAACTTGCCCTTGACCAGGTTTGTAGAATACTCATTCTTAGCAATCCATATCTTTGGTTTGTTGGATACCATCACTTCTGTCATGATATCTACAATACCGTCAATCTCTTCAAGATCCCTTCCATTGCTCCTGGTACAGAGAATGTCATACTCAATATTGTCCTTAATGATCTCTCTGTAAGTCATCCAATCATCATCGTCATCTGATCCTGACGGGTTACCTGTAGCTGTGATAAGATTCTGATTCAGATAAGTATTATTTATATATTTATTATTTATCTGGTTATTACTCTTATCATTCACCGCATTTTCTCGGGGAACATTACCCGCACTTTCTACGGCAATATTACCCGTATTTATGCCCGGAATATTACCCGCAATTTCACGGGTAATGTGGATTTTAGCGGCTTCCCGACCATTCAGATTTTGAAAGTTATCCACAATCCCAGTATTTTTAGAAGTATCTGCATCATTTTCACCTTTTCCATTACCCGCATTTTCACGGGGAATGAGATCTCCATCCCTGAGCTCCGGAGAGATGAAATTTTTAACATAGGTTACCTTACCTTTGCCAAGGCCCCTTCTGGGGCGCTCAATAAGGCCTATATCTTCCAGTTCTTTAAGATATCTCGATATGGTATCTTCTGAACGCCCCATCGCTTCTGTAAGATCGGCGACCTTGTATCTGATGAATACTCTGTTCTTCTCATCATGCCAGCCGTTCTTAATTGATAAGTTCATACGGTCAAGCAACACAGCATATGTGATGATCGCTCCGTATGATAAGTCAAGGAACTTCGGATCCTTGAGGAGCAGCTTCGGTATCCTGATAAAACTGAACTGGTCCGATTCTGCCCCATAGTAGTAGTCGAACTGGAAAGACTCACTCATCACTATTCTCCCCTTCCATCGTTCGTTTCCATCTGTCCAGCAAGCTATATAGGATAGTCTCAATCTCCTCTATCTCATATATATCCGAGAAGTACTTATTAAGTTTTCTTTCCGATAAGATGATCTTCCTGCCCTTCGGCTTCTGCTCCTGCTCATTGAGAATGTAGTTTATAACATCCTCATCAAGGCCTTCGGTTTCATCAACCTCTTTAAGATGTTTTATGATATCGGAGTTGATCACACTCCCCATCTCTACGGAGTCAAATAGCCATTTCTGAACTTCAGGACGCATGGAGGCTATTTCAAGCCCAAGATTCATCTGGATCCTCTTTTCATCAACCATATCCAGAAATCCCTGGTTAAGATCATTGAGATTAAGATATCTCTGCACCTGCCTGCCGGATAATCCCGCTTCATTACCAGCTATATCTCTGCTGCGGACGCATTTTCGGTCGCCATGCCTGTATAATCTGTTGATTGCATCAATTTTCATCTTCAGCGAATGTGCCCTTTCACTCGGCAGGATCTCTTCTCGCTGGATATTGGCATCTACCATGAGCACAGTAGCCTCATCATCGCTCAGATCGCGTATTACAGCCGGTACAGATATAAGACCTGCTCTCTTAGCTGCATGAGTCCTTCTGTGGCCTGATATGAGCTCATATCCGTCATCCAAAGGTCTTACAACCACCGGAGACAGGATCCCGTTCTCCCTGATACTCTCAACCAGCTCATCCATCTTCTCATCATCCTGTACTTTGAAAGGATGGTTTATGAATGTATGAAGTTTCTCTATCGGAATATCCGTTATTCCGTCCTTTTTCTTGTTTACCTGCTGATCCAGCAGGATCTCATCATATGTATTGTCAAAATCAGCACTTAATCTGATCTCTTTCTTTTCCTTAGCCATTTGCAAGCACCTCCTTCGCTATTTCAAGATAATTCTCAGCGCCCTTACATTTCCTGTCATAGGAATGGATACTGACACCTTCTGAAGATGCTTCTGCCATTGCAACGGCATTGGGGATGGAAAGATCATATATATTGATATCCTCCCCAAATGCCGCTTGTACTGCTTCTTTATTTCTCTTGGTATTGTTTAACCGGGATGTATCCATCGTGAAAAGGATCCCTTCAATGCCAAGATCCGGATTGAATCTGCTCTTGATGCTCCGCACACTGCCGATGATCTCCTGCAGACCGTCAATTCCAAAGTATTCCGGCTTGGTGGGTATTATCACACCGTCTGACGCCGCCAAAACGTTTATATTCATCATCCCGAAGGAAGGGGAGCAGTCTATCACTATCACGTCATATAAGCCCCTTATACGGTCGATATAGCCCTTTAATACGAGTTCAGGATTATCTGCCGCATCCAGTGCTATACCACTGATCAGTTTGTTTGCAGGAATGATGTCTACCCCTTCCCCGGTATGAAGAATAGCTTCCGTAGGATCATAGTCAAAACCCATGATCTCATTCTCAAGCATGTTCTTAAGTGTTATCTGCTGCTTCTTGGAAAAGCCGAATCCTATGGTAAGATGGCCCTGTCCGTCTGAATCGATAGCCAGAACTTTCTTACCTAATCTGGCAAATGCCGCCGACAGATCTATTGCCGACGTGGTCTTGCCACAACCACCCTTGAAATTTGCAATCGCGATTACCTTACTCATTTTCTCCCTCCGTTCTGATGATCACATCTGAATATGCCCTGTAATACTTCGAAGTTCCTTTATTTGCGAACATTTCCGAGAAATTGATGACGTTACAAAGTCCCAGTTCCTCGCATCTGTCCAGTAGTTCGTGAAAATGACTGATCTCTTCCGGTGTAGACTGTACCCTCACCTTGCAGATCTCCTGTTCAGTTCCTCGCGTTGCTGCTCCTATCGCTGTCTTATCCATTATTCTTCCTCTCCCTTCACCATGTATTTTTCTTTGAAATAAGGCTCAAATGTATCCATTTCGATGAGTGTTATCGTATTGATCTTGTATAAAGCCCCACATTCCTTCGCAATCTCGCAGAGAATCCTGCGATCAAGCTGATAATTTCTCGTTGCTTCCTGGACTCTCATATACCTCTTGTACTGATTTTGAGTCTCCATAAGATTCTTGATACTTCCGAGTGTTCTTAACGATTCTTTCTTCATTTATGCTTCCTTTCTGAAGTAACCTTGTATTTCTGAAAGTTTTTATCAAACAGTTCCTTGTTGATGATGCAGTTTCTTCCTACCCTGTAAAGTGCATCTGCTTCCTCTGCCAGATCCATGATTACACCTCGACCGACATGGTAGATCATCATGCCTTCATCCGGTCTGAAATACTCAACACGGATATCCGAAGGATCCAGTGCCAGGATTCTCTCCCTTATTGCATGATTAAGCTTTCTCTCTGCCAGACTCATACCATCACCTCCAGCAACCCTTTTGATTCCAGATGTTTTTCAAGTGTTTCGAGATTTATGAGTTTGACTTTTCCCACTTGATATACTGCTCCTGATTCTCTTGCTTCCGACATCAACCTGCCAGGGTCCAGCCTGTAAATCATATATGCAGGACCGGGTCTCATATAAACAATCCTCGAATCCCTTCGTACACTCCTGACAAGCCCATCCAGCAATTTCAGCGTTTTCTTCGTAGCTTCATTCATGTTCAACTGCTCCTTTCATGTTTTTCAGACGAAAAAAAGACACTCTCTCCGGATCTTGTCTCCTAAGAAAGTGTCTTTAATACTTTTTCCCTATTGAATTAGCAATTGTTTACATCATTTTTCTGAGAAAATTGATGTCAAATTGATGTCAAAACTCATTTACAGTGTCCGCAACCTCAGTATTTATGCGGCTTCCCGACTACCCTATCAACCAATCGTACATTTCCTGGTATTTCTTCGCTGACTGTTCCCAGCTGAAATCGGCCTTCATTCCGCGGTCGATGATCTTGTTCCACTCACGTTTCTTATCATAATAGATATGCTCGGCGTAACGGATCGTGCGAAGCATCTCATGCGCATTGTAGTTAGAGAATGAGAAGCCCGTGCCGGTGCTGTCATATTCATTGTAAGGCTGTACCGTATCCTTAAGTCCGCCTGTCTCACGCACGATGGGTACCGTGCCGTAACGAAGCGCCATAAGCTGTGATAAGCCGCAGGGCTCGAATAATGACGGCATCAAGAATGCGTCGCAGGCTGCATATATCTTATGGGATAAGGTATTCGAATAGAAGATGTTGCTGCTTACCTTATTGCCGTACTTCCAATCAAAGTGACGGAACATGTTCTCGTATCTCTCTTCACCTGTTCCAAGGGCCACTACCTGAACTCTGTCCTGACACAGCTCATCCATCACATAAGCTATTAAGTCAAATCCCTTCTGATCGGTCAGACGTGATACGATACCGATCATCATGGTTCCGGCATCCTTATCAAGTCCCAGCTCATCCTGAAGCTTAAGCTTATTCTTAACCTTCTCCTTACGGAAATTGATCGCATTGTAATTCTGCTCTATAAGCTTATCCGTCTCCGGATTGAATTCATCACAGTCTATACCGTTGACGATACCGCGAAGCGAACCTGATCTGGCATTTAATAATCCGTCTAATCCCTCACCGTAGAATGCGGTCTTGATCTCCTCGGCATATGTATTGCTGACTGTTGTTATTGCATCGGCATATACAATACCGCCCTTAAGAAGATTGGCATCCTTATAAGCCTCAAGCTTATCGGGTGCGAAGTAATAATCAGACAGTCCCGTTATGGACTTAACATCCTCAACGCCCCACTTACCCTGGAACTTAAGATTATGTATCGTCATAACTGTCTTGATTCCCTGATAGAACTCGCCTGCTGCAAATCTCTCATGAAGATATACCGGCACAAGACCTGTCTGCCAGTCATGACAATGAATAAGGTCAGGCTTAAATCCGATCGTGGGAAGCGCCGATAATGCTGCGCGACAGAAGAATGCGTACTTCTCTATCTCCCATAACGGATCGTCACAATAAGGCTTCGGTCCTCCGAAATAGCCTTCGTTATCTATGAAATAATACTTAACTCCGTTATACTCGGCTTCAAGTATTCCCACATATACACTGCGCCAGTTAAAATCCATATAGAAACTCTGCTTGAATTTAAGCATATCCTTAAATTCCTGTTTCATACATGTGTACTTCGGTAATATGACACGAACGTCATAATACTTCTTATCGATACACTTAGGCAACGAACCTACAACGTCCGCAAGTCCTCCCGTCTTGATAAAGGGTACTCCCTCTGATGCAACGAATAAGATATTCTTCATCTGATCCTAACGACCTCCTATCTCTAATAATTCCTTCGCATTCTCAATTCCTGTATCCGTTAGTTCACCGCCTGATAATAATCTCGCGATCTCTTCTATACGTCCGTTATCATCAAGCCTGCTTATATCAGTCACAGTTGAATCACCTTCAACTCTCTTCTCAATAAGATAATGGCTGTCGGCCCTTGCCGCTATCTGTGGCAGATGCGTAATTGCGATTACCTGATGGGTGGATGCCAGATTCTTCATACTGCCTGATACATTCCACGCCGTCTTGCCGCTTATACCTGAATCTATCTCATCGAATACCAGTGTCTCCACGGCATCCTTGCCCGCCGTCACTTCCTTAAGCGCAAGCATGAATCTTGACAGTTCACCGCCGCTTGCCACCTTGCTAAGCGACTTAACAGGCTCACCTACATTAAATGACACCTCTATATCCACATCATCCATTCCGTGGCTGCTTAGATTATCTTTATTGGCCTGCACGGGTATATTAAGCGTCACATTATCAAATGACAGTTCATGCAGTCTCTCCGTAAGTGCAGTCGCCATATCAGAGGCTGCCTTATCTCTTAGCTTATGTAACTTATCCGCAGTATTAAGCGCCGAATCATGTGCCGCTGTAACCGAAGCCTTAAGCTTATCCCTGTAGGCATCAATATCCGTCATCTTCTCAAGATAATTGCGCTTATCCTCCGCATACTTAAGTATCTTATCTATACTGTCACCGTACTTATTCTTAAGATGATTGATGGTATCAAGCCTGTTCTCGATCTCTCTGTATTCAGCCTCCGAGAAATCCATATCATCCATATAATTCTGCATATCACGCAGGATATCCGTGATCATATCTTCAGCCACGGCAAGCCTGTCTGCCATCTCGCTGACAGATGTGTCATATTGCGTAACACTTCCCAGTTCTCTTACGGCAGCACCTATCATCGCACCCGTTCCGTCATCACTGTTAAGCATTCCGCTTACCTTAGACAGACTCTCCGCGATCCTGCCTGCATTCTTCATCATGCGGTACTTATCCTCAAGTTCCTCATCTTCACCCTCGGATAACTTCGCATTCTCTATCTCATTTAATTCAAATTCCGCAAGAGAGATATCTTTATCCCTGTTACCGCTTACAACATCGATATCATCAAGCTCGCCCTTAAGCTTCTTATAAGCGGCAAACTGCCCCGCCATCTCATTCTTAAGTGCGCCCAATTCCTCCGGCCCGTAATCATCCAGAATATCTCTGTAATTTCTCACATCCAGAAGTTCCTTGGTATCGTTCTGTCCGTGAATATCGATAAGCATGGCTGCAAGCTTACGCAGATCCTTGGCCGATATCGTCTCACCGTTACACTTGGCCACACTTCTGCCTTCCTGAATCCTTCTGGATATATATATACTTCCGTCAGATTCAATCGGCAGATCCATCTGCTTCATGCACTCAACCACCCTGTCAGCCTTAGAGCGAAAAACAAGCTCGACTAGCGCATACTCAGCCCCTGTTCTTATCGCATCCTTATCGGCGCGTTCACCTAAGGCAAGACGAATAGACCCCAGTATTATCGACTTACCGGCGCCTGTCTCTCCCGTCAGGATATTAAGTCCCTCATGAAGGCCTATCTCGCTCTCTTTAATAAGTGCGAGATTCTTAACTGTAATACTTTCTAACATATCATCCTCCGTCTGTGGTTCCCCGCGGGTCGCCCCGTCACTCCCACATTCGGTAAATGTCGTAATCAGTTCATCCCGGATGCCGAGATAATCCACGGCGCAGGCTGATTCTCAAATACATTCTTGCTTGTAAGCTTCGATACCGCGATCTGAATTATCGTAATATCGTTAAGTCCGTAGCGCTCAAGAATATCTCTAAGTGAAGCCGCCACCTTAAAATCAAGCGTATATATCACAAATTCCATCTTGGGATTAAGCTTGGTTAAGAATTCAAGCTCATTCTCAAGTGAAGCCGAAGCCACAAGCATCGTCGTATCGGGAATAGGCAATCCTTCGAAGGTGTCCGCCCCAACATGGTCAACGATCGTAATATTCCTAAGACCGAATTTATTAACATTTTCCTCCATCGTCTCACGGTCAGATTCCTTGTACTCAACGGCAATAACCTCACCCTCACCCGTCATCATGGCCGCCTCAACGGCGATTGACTCACCTGAGATCACACAGAGATTCTTATCTTCATGAATCTGCATCTTGGATAATAACACAGAACGGATCTCGCTTCCCACATACTTAACCGAGCCGCTGGCAAATTTCTTATTATCCATTCCGAACTTAATCGTACTTCTTGCATTGGGATTAAGCACTATCATACCGGCCGAAGCATTGATGCCTCTGTCGATCATATCCGATACCTTATTACGCTTAATAGGCCCCGTAGGCTCCGAGCCCTCGTTATATATGATCTCGCATTCGCCAAGACCCACTTCCCACATCTTATAGAAGATGTCCTTATCCCCCGCCTGCGTGAACACAAGCACGCATCTGTGCGCCTCAACGGTGGGAATCAGGTTCTTATTCTTACGGGTGATATCAAGCAACTTCACATGCTCAAGATCGATATCCGTATTCTCCGAGAAATATTCAAGCCACGATATTATATGTTTATTGGTAAATAAATTGTTCTCCATATGCATCCTCTCCCGGTTCTTCGCCCCCCAATCGGGCGAACTGTCTACATCTGCAGTTTCGCTATTCTATACACACTTACTAAGCAACTCATCCCACTTCTTATCCACGTATTCCTGAGCAGCCTCAATAGTCCACTCATTACCGGGCTTAAAGCAGTGATTGAATCTTCCCTGAAGTCTCATGAATTCCTCTACGGGAAGCTTCTTCTTAGGCTCATACGTAAGTCTGTACTCACCCTCTACCACTTCATACAACGGCCATACACAGGTATCTATCGCTGCCTTGGTTATCTCAAGCAGATTCTCTGCAGGATACTGCCAGCCTCTGGGACATGGTGTTAAGACATTGACAAATGTGGCACCCTTCTTATAGATGGCTCTGTGAGCCTTCTCATGGAAATCCTTCATGTTGCCGAATAACGTAGTCTGTGCAACATAAGGTGAACCGTGAGCCACAACTATCTGTGTAAGGTCCTTCTGTACCTGCTTCTTACCCACTGATTCAACACCGGCGGGTGTTGTTGTAGCCGAAGCAAATCTCGGTGTAGCCGAAGATCTCTGAGTACCAGTATTCATATATGCGTTATTGTCATAACAGAAGTATGTGAAATCATGACCTCTCTCAAGTGCACCCGACAATGACTGGAAACCGATATCATATGTACCTCCGTCACCGCCTATGGCCAAGATCTTAATCTCTTTATCCTCTGCTATCTTGCCCTTACGCTTAAGTACGTTATAAGCCGCCTCGACTCCCGATGCCGTAGCCGATGCATTCTCAAATGCCGTATGTATGTAGGAATCCTCCCATGCGGTATAAGGATACTGGAAAGACGATACCTCCAGACATCCCGTCGCATTACATATAACAGCTTTATCTTCCGGATTGACCGCTCTCATCATCGCTCGACAAACTATACCTGCCGCACAACCGGCACAGAGTCTGTGTCCCGCATGGAAGCGCTCCTCCTTATTCATTTCCTCTTTTAAATTATATGCCATTGCTTATACCTCTCTCTGACCCATATGGACGTATACAGGTCCGGTCTGTCCGGTCCTTGCTATCTCACCTAATCTCTCATATACCGACTTAGCCGCTGCGACTGTGAAGTCTCTTCCGCCAAGACCGTATACTATGTCGATCATCTTAGGTCTTGCATCCATATTGATGCATGCTCCCGCACATTCGGCAAATAACGGTCCGCCGCATGCCGAGAAGCCCTCACTTTTATCCATAATTGCCACTGCCTTGCATCCTGATAATGATGCCGCAATCTCTTCAGCGGGGAAAGGACGGATGACTCTGACTTTGATAAGTCCGGCCTTAATACCCTGGCCGCGTAATTCATCTACGCATGCCTTGGCAGTTCCTGCAGAAGATCCCATGATTACCATGGCTATCTCTGCATCATCCATATGATACTCTTCTATCAGGTCATAGTGTCTGCCGAATGTCTTCTCGAAATCAGCTGCCACTTCCTTAATAACTCTCTTGGCATTGATCATTGCATGAGCCTGAGCAACTCTGGCTTCCATGTAATAACCTGATACGCCGTAAGGACCTACTGCCAGAGGATTCTCTTCCTTAAGCAGGTAGTTCTCGGGCTTATACTCGCCCACGAAAGACTTGACAGCAGTGTCATCTTCTATCTCTATATTCTCTATAGCGTGTGATGTAATGAATCCGTCCTCGCAGACCATAAGAGGAAGTCTTACATCGGGATGCTCGGCTATTCTGTGAGCCATCAAGTAATTGTCATATACCTCCTGGTTATTCTCGGCATATAACTGTATGAATCCCGAATCACGCTCTGCAAGTGAATCCGAATAGTCGTGATTGATATTGATAGGTCCTGTCAGTGCTCTGCAGGAAACCGCAAGAACAACGGGAAGTCTTAAGGATCCCGCTACGTATAATACCTCATTCATGTATGAGAGACCCGCACTTGATGTAGCAGTAACGGCACGACCGCCTGCTGCCTCCGCACCAAGACAAGCCGACATTGCCGAATGCTCCGATTCCACACAGATAAATTCCGTATCCACCTTGCCGTCAGCCACGTACTGTGCGAAATACTGGGGTATCTCCGTAGAAGGAGTTATGGGGAACATCGCAAATACATCGGGATTGATCTGTCTCATCGCTGTTGCGATGGCTTCGTTACCCGAGAGTCTGTCTCTGATACTCATCCTCTATTCCTCCTTCCACTTAATTGCATCGAAAGGACATACCTTGATACATATGCCGCATCCTTTGCAATGCTCATAATCAAATTCCGATCTCTTGCCATCCTTAACCGGGATGGAAGCATCCGGACAGAAAGGTGCACACAGAACACACTGCTTACACTTATCCTCTATCCACTCCGGAGTCTTAGATCTCCATTCGCCGGTCTTAGTTAATCTGCTGGTACCCGGCTCATATATCTCACACCCGACAGTCATCTCCTGCCAGGGGATCTGTTCATTAATATCCTTCGCCTGTTTCATCCTTTAACCTCCGACATCGCCTGCGTAAGGCACTTAAGATTGCCTTCTATTACCTGGGGTTTCTTGGCAAACTTATGTGAGTAAGAATCCTTCATATCCGCCATGAACTTATCCTTATCCACGCATCCGCTTACCGCTACCACAGCTGCAAGCATAGGTGTGTTGGGGAAGTATGCACCGAGATTGGCTATAGATATCGCTCTTGCATCTATCGTACATACCCTGCCCTTATATCCTTTAAGAAGCGGACGTATCTCATCGGGACTCTTGGCCGAATTAACTATGATCGCGCCTTCTTCCTTAAGTCCGCTTGTTACATCCACACTCTCAAGTAATGTCTCATCAACTACCGCCACGAAGTCAGGCTCATAAATATTCGAATGTATGGGACATCTTTCGGGGGATATTCTGTTATAAGCCGTGATCGGTGCGCCGCTTCGCTCCGGACCGTACTCCGGAAACGACTGCACATACTGTCCTGCCATAAATGCGGCATCCGCAAGCAGCTGACTGGCCGTCTTCGCACCCTGGCCTCCTCTGCCGTGCCATCTGATCTCTATCATCTATATAACCTCCTCAGTTTATCCTAATTATTCTCCAAGCTTACGGTGCAGAGTCTGTAAGAAACTGTCCTTACTTAATCTCACCACGCTGCTGGTATTATCCGATCTTGATACCGCTATCTTATCTCCGGTATGCATAAGAATATTGTCGCTTCCATCCGACGATGCTTCCACCTCTATGGAAGAATTCTCTCTTCCTGCTCCTATCACGATCTCCACGATATCATCCGCACTTAACACAATGCTTCTTGAATTAAGAGTATGTGCACATATGGGTGTTAGCACGATAAGGTTAGCTTCAGGCTCAACTATAGGTCCTCCCGCCGACATGTTATATCCGGTGGAACCTGTTGGGGTCGATACGATGATACCGTCGGCACACAGATTATTTAACAACTTACCGTTAACATATATTGCAAATCTCATGATCTGCAATGATCCGCATCTGGTGATCGTAATATCATTAAGAGCCGGGGATATTTCTTTGACAGCACCATCCTTGCCGGCTTCTGTGATCTTAGCCTTAAGCATCATTCTCTTACTTATGTCATAATCACCGGCAATAAGTCTGTCTATGGCCTTCTCTATATTATCCGTACTTGTCTCAGCCAAAAATCCCAGTGCACCTAAGTTAACACCAAGAAGCGGTACATCCACACTTGCACATTCCCTTGCAACCTGTAAGAATGTTCCGTCACCGCCGAGAACTATGATGGCATCGATTCCGTCACACTTAACCTTATCATCTTCCCGGTCCTCGACATTTCTAAGCGCCCTATGTACGGTCACACCCTTATCATTAAGATATGACGCGATCTTATCCGTGATCTTAAGATCCTTATCCTTACCCTTGTTCGTTACAATAAGATAATTCTTCATAAGCAATCCCTGTTAATTACAATGCACCATGCGCCTTGGCTACCGTTCCTGCAACATCCACATCGGCTGAAGCCACCGGATATTCAGGCATTCCAAGCCATAACAGATACTCGATATTGCCTTCAGGTCCCTTAATGGGTGAATAATCAAGTGCTAAGATATTAAATCCGCTCTCCTTAGCCACTTCGATGATCCTGTTAACTACCTCTATATGTACCTCGGGGTCTCTTACAACCCCTTTCTTGCCTACTTTATCTCTTCCTGCCTCAAACTGCGGCTTAATAAGCGTCACCATGTTACCGTCAGGCTTAAGTAACTTATTTGCTACGGGAAGTATCTTATCAAGTGATATGAAGGATACGTCACAGCTGGCGAAGTCCGGTGCCTTCTCTATGGCATCCGCTTCAAGATATCTGAAATTGGTCTTCTCCATGCATATAACACGCTCATCATTTCTTAATTTCCAATCAAGCTGACCGTGTCCCACATCTATGGAATAGACTAATGCTGCACCGTTTTGTAACATGCAGTCCGTGAAGCCTCCCGTGGAAGCTCCGATATCCATGCATATCCTGCCTGTTAAGTCTATCGGTAATACCGCCAGAGCCTTCTCAAGCTTAAGGCCTCCGCGACTTACGTATTTAAGAGTATTGCTGCGTACTTCTATTACGGAATCCTCAGGATCGAATGTGTCTCCGGCCTTATCTTCTTTCTGACCGTTGACATATACATCCCCTGCCATTATTACGACCTTGGCCTTCTCTCTTGAGGGTGCCAGGCCACGACTTACAAGCAATAAATCAAGTCTTTCTTTCATCTGTTTCTGATTCTACTTCTATCTTAATCTGATCGATCCTATCTTCTCTTAATGGCAGCCAATACTCTCTCTGCTACGCTTGCTGCATCTATGCCTATCTCCTGCTTAAGCAGATCCACACTTCCGTGCTCCACGTATTCATCGGGTATGGCTATCGGCAGTACCTTAACGGATAAGCCCTTCTCCTTGACATACTCAATCACCTTCTCACCGTATCCGCCGCTTGCCACATTCTCTTCCATCGGAACAATAAGACTGTGCTTAGCTGATAACTTATCGATCACGTCGGTATCTATGGGCTTAACGAATCTTGAATTGACTACCGTTACCTTAATGCCCTTGTCTTTAAGTATCTCTCTTGCTTCAACCGCAGTCTTGACCATACTGCCTACAGCAAGCAGAGCCACATCCTTCTCTTCGTATATGATCTCCGATACCCCCATCTGTATGGGTGCTCTGTATTCCTTAAGTCCGTCATATGCCTGACCTCTGGGATATCTTATGGCGATGGGAACTCCCGCATCCACGGCGAATTTAAGCATATCGGATAACTCCCACTTATTCTTGGGTGCCATGATATGCATTCCGGGCACGGATGAGAGGTAGGATAGATCGAATATTCCCTGATGAGTCTCGCCGTCACTTCCCACTAATCCCGCTCTGTCTATTGCAAATATAACGGGCAGATTCTGAATGCAGACATCATGCAGGATCTGATCATAAGCTCTCTGTAAGAATGAACTGTAGATCGCCACAATAGGGATCATTCCTCCTGCGGCAAGTCCCGCCGCAAATGTCACGGCATGTTGCTCTGCAATACCCACATCGAAGAATCTCTCAGGGTATACGTTACGGAATCTCTTAAGTCCCGTACCCTCAGCCATGGCAGCCGTGATTGCAACGACTTTAT
>CACYWQ010000024.1:0-36597 GCA_902778165.1 uncultured Lachnospiraceae bacterium | reverse complement strand
AATACGTCAGTATAATTTGCTTTTTCCTTCTTATTCACGGGAAGGCCTGTCTCGATATCGAAAGGCTCCGCACCGTGGAATCTGGCCGGATGCTTAATAGCGGGCTCATAGCCTCTGCCCTTCTCGGTGATCACATGCACAAGCACGGCCTTATTGACACGCTTGGCCTCATTTAAGACCTTGACCATCTCTTCGACGTTATGACCATCCACGGGACCTAAATACGTGATACCCATATCCTCAAAGAACATTCCGGGCACCACCATCTGCTTGATCGCATTCTTGGTCTTACGCACGGCACCTATGATGGCATTACCGTGAGGCTTATCAAGCATCGAATAATAGATATTGTCTCTTAGATTGATATAACCTGTCTTGGTACGAATATTGTTAAGATACTTGCTGACACCGCCCACATTCTCGGATATGGACATATTGTTGTCATTAAGCACTATGATAAAATTCGAGTTCATCTTGGCGCAGTTATTAAGTGCCTCGTATGCCATACCGCCCGTCAGCGAACCGTCTCCGATCACGGATACGATGGTATTATTCTCACCCTTAAGATCTCTTGCCTTAACAAGACCTAAGCCTGCGGATATGGAAGTAGACGAATGACCGGTATCGAAGGCATCACAGTCCGATTCCTTACGCTTGGGGAATCCGCTCATACCGTGGTATTTGCGAAGACTGTTGAAACCGTCTCTTCTGCCGGTCAATAATTTGTGTGTATATGATTGGTGTCCGACGTCCCAGATTATCTTATCTTCGGGCAGATTAAGGGTAAGGTGCAGAGCCATTGTAAGCTCAACCGCACCTAAGTTAGAACCTAAGTGTCCGCCGGATACTGATATTTTCTCTATTAAGAACTGTCTTATCTCTTCTGCTAGTAAGGGATAGTCCTTCTTATCGATATTCTTGATATCGTTAGGTGCTGTTATTCTCTCTAACATCCCTTTATTTCCTTCGATATATCATACTTCTTAATAACTCTTCAAGGAAGGGATTGTCGCCTTCGAATGTATGAAGTAACATTATCGCTTCATTGGAGAGTTCCTCTACATCAGCCTTGGCTTTCTCAAGACCGTGTATAGAGACATAGGTGGCCTTGCCGTTACGCTCATCACTTCCGATGGGCTTACCCAGTTCTTCGAATGTACCCGTGACATCCAAGATATCGTCCTGAATCTGGAAAGCAAGTCCCACATTACGCGCAATCTTCTCAAGGGTATTAAGTATTACGTTATCAACACCTGCCAAGACTCCGCCTGCCATCATAGCTGCTTCTATTAATGCAGCCGTCTTCTTCTTATGGATGTAGTCAAGCATATCTTCGCTTATCTCTTCTTCGGGCTTACCTTCTGCCAGTACATCGGCAGTCTGTCCGCCTATCATTCCGTATATACCGCTTTTGTTAAACATTATACGAACTGCCTTACCCACACGTTCCTTCTCAATATCGGTATCGAATGCACCAAGCGCCGTCTCTGCCGCGAAGTTAAGTAATCCGTCACCCGCAAGAGTAGCTATTGCATCACCGTATACGGCATGAGTGGTCTTGCGGCCTCTTCTGTATTCATCATTATCCATACAGGGAAGATCGTCATGCACAAGTGAATATGTGTGGATCATCTCAATGGCTGCCATGAAATACTCAATAGCAACCGATGTTCCGCCGAATAACTTATATGTCTCATTCATAAGCATCGGTCTTATTCTCTTACCGCCGCCCATAAGGCTGTAGTTCATAGCCTCGATAACGGTAGATGCATAACCTTCCGTCTCGGGTAAGAAACTCGAAATTATCTCTTCTATCTCAGCCGACCTTGCGGCGAGTTCTGCATTAAAATCCATCGTCTTCTCCGTCCAGTGCTTCCAAGCTTCCATCCTCATTAAGCTTAAGCACTTCTTTCTCAACTCTGTCTATTGAATCGTTACATTCTTTGATAAGTCCCACTCCCTGCTTATAGAGATTAAATGATTCCTCAAGGGTCACTTCATTACCCTCCATCTTATCGATTATCTCATCAAGCAGATCCATCTTCTCATCTATTGTCAGCTCTTTCTTCGAAGCCATCTCAATCCTCCGATAAGCCCGTATTTACAGGCTTTGTAGCCGTTACATCCGCTTCTATTATGCCGTCACATACGTGTATAGTAACCGGTTTGCCCACCTTAACATCCTTAATGCTTCTGACGTTTGCCCCGGTATCTGATTCGGTATATGAATAGCCCTGTGTCAGCTTAAGTACCGGTGATATTCCGTCAAGTCCGGCTGATATAAGTGCAAGCCTTCTTCGTCTGTCATCTATGGCATCTGACATCCGATCTCTTAGATGTTCTTCTAATAACATGGCCCTGTGCCTGTAGGATACTATCCTGTTGGCGGGACTCTTAGATGTCAGAACCGTCTGTCTGTTAGCAATATTCTGTCTGTATGTATCAAGGCTTCTTGTTATATTCCTATCAAGTGCTGCCTTATACTGTCCTATAAGCTCATCCTGCTTAAGCCTGTCGGCTGTTGCAAGGGCTGCTCCCGCTGTGGGGGTCTCTGCTCTTACATCAGCGACGAAGTCTGCGATGGTAGTATCAGTCTCATGTCCCACGGCTGATATTATGGGCACCGAACAGTCAAATATCGCCTGAGCCACATCCTTATCATTAAATGCCCACAGATCTTCAAGGGATCCTCCGCCTCTGCCTACTATCATGACATCGACGCCCTTATCTTCCAATAACTTGATTCCCCTGCATATGCTGGCCGGGGCTGCATCGCCCTGTACTATGGCAGGATATAAGATAATCTGTACATAAGGGTCTCTGCCTTTGGCAACACTTATGATATCTCTTATTGCGGCACCTGTTGAGGCCGTGACTACACCTATCACCTTAGGTGCTGTAGGAAGAGGTTTCTTATACTCAGGGGCAAATAATCCCATGTCCTCAAGTTCTTCCTTAAGCTGTATGAACTTCTCATACAACTGCCCCATTCCGTCTCTTGCTATGGAGCTTGCATACAGCTGATAACGACCGTCTCGTTCATACACGTCGACCTTGCCCGTTACCACTACCTGCATTCCCTCAGTTAAGGAAAAAGATAAGCCTCTGCGATTGCCTGCAAACATTATACAGGATATCACACCAAGCTTATCCTTCAAGGTGAAATATATGTGTCCCGAAGAGTGATATTTGCAGTTGCTCACTTCTCCTCTTACGGAGATCGAGTGTAGCAGATAGTCCTGGGAGAACATATTCTTGATATATTGATTGACCTGACCTACAGTATATATACTACCCAATTCTCTATCCGTTCTTATCTACGAAATTGCCCAGTACTCCGTTAACGAAGCTGTAAGACTCATCCTGTCCGAACTTCTTGGCCAGTTCCACGGCCTCATTGACCGCTACGCTGTCCGGTACGTTCTCATCGTATAGTATCTCGTATACTCCGAGTCTTATAATGGTTAGATCTACTTTGCTCATTCGCTCCGTAGTCCACCCCTTGGTTCGTTCGTTGATTGCCTTATCTATATCCGGCAACAACTTAAGTATGGCATCGTATTTGCCCTGTATGTATTCCGTATCTTCCGCATCATATGTCTCATCGACATCGTTAAAGAACAACCTAATCTGTTCGTCCATCTCGTCTGCGTCATTGAATTCAATACGGAATAAGAGCTTAAATATCTGTTCTCTGAGCTTTCTTCTGGTCATATAACCTTCTAATGTATCTTAATCTTTCTTCAGGTCCACGCCTGCAATACGGATGTTGACATCCGTAACAATAAGACCTGTCATATTCTCAATTGTAGTCTTAACCTTATCCTGAACCTTGGCACAGGTATCGGGTATATTGTATCCGTAATCCATTGTCAGTGAGAGTTCAACGGATACCTGACCTGCAATGATCTCGGTCTTAACACCCTTGGTAAGGCTCTTGTATCCTACTCTGCTCATAAGTTCGTTGGTGATATTACCTGCCATTGCAGAAACACCGTCAACCTCAGTAGCTGCAAGACCTGCTATAATGCCTACAACATCATCAGCTATCTGTACTGAACCAAGTGCGTTATCTCCGTTAAGTGTGTACTCCATACCGTCCTTATCCATAAATACGAATCCTCCATGTAATGATTACATACCGTCTATCAGTATACCACATTTAGCGCTTTAATGCGAATAATAACTTATAGGTATCGGGATTATATGAGTAAGCAATATTCTTACCTGCAACATAATCAAATATGCGCTGATTATCCACCAATTGCGAATACATTTCATTGTATGCACCGGCATCACTGCACTTTAATGCCACATAGTTCTGACCGTTTGCAATGGCATTATCAAATACGCCTCTTAACTGCCCGTCATCAAATTGCGTAAAGTACAATCCTTCATGCACATAGTAGTTATCATCAAGCGATGTTGCATTCGGCATATCTATAACGGTTCTTACCTCATGAGTCTTAATTAGGTCTGAGTATGGAACCAGGAAATAATCGTAATTAACATCAGGCACTATGGCCTCCGTTCCGGGATCGGATTCATCACTTAATCTGTAAGATGCATCGCCCCATGTAACATCCAGATAATACCAGTTGCCGTCAGCATTGACCACATTCCAGGCATGTCTCTCACCGCCTATCACCACACCGTTACAGAGTGTACAGGGGATGCCTAATCTGTTAAGCAGCAACTGCATTGTCTTGGAATATCCCTGGCAGACGCTTCGCTTATTGATAAGCACCGATATCACGTTCTGGTTATCCGGCGAATTCACATCATACTCGGTCTGCAATACTATCGTATCGAAGATAAACTTGATCTTGTCATAATCCGAAGCCCCCGGATTGACATTCATAAGTATGCCGGTTGCAATTGTATCTATATCCTCTGAGATCGCATCCGCTTCTTTCTGTGAATAGGTGTAATTGGCCACGAAAGCCATGCGCTTAATGACATCACCCACCGTATACTTGGTATAGCGATATCCGTTGACATAGAATATCTCCGGATGGTCTATCATCACGCTGTTAAATACCTTATCAAGAGTCTCAGGGCTTGTTGTGGATACGGGCATCTTATCAGCATACTTAACTACTGCCGTATATATCTCATCATATACCTGACGCTCCGAATCGTTTAATCTGCTGTAGGCATAACAGTAATCATCATGAGTAAGTATATTACCGACGATGTCCTGCTCTATCTCTTCAAGTTCCTTAAGTTCGGTCTCATCCCACTGCTGTTCCTGTTCTTCGACGATATTATCCGCCACAAGTTCCTCACCTGCAGGCAAGGATGCAACGGTATCGCTCTTACGCTCAGTCTCCGTTATAGGCGGGATGGGCGTGATCATAGGCGCAACCTCTTCCTGCGCAAGTGCCGCAGGATCTGCATTATTCATTTGATATACAGAGTATCCGAGCAATCCCGCCAATACGGCTATGGATATGCCCAGTACACCTAATAATTTCTTCATAGGCTTAACTACCGATTCTTAGTCTGTACCAAACTCGGCAAGTTCAAGACCCGGATTACGGTCAAGCACCATGCCGACACTCCATGCATTGATAAACAGAAGAAGTGGTCTGTCCTTAAGGTCTTTGATCTTCTTCATATCGCTTGTACCCGTGATCTTATCAAGATCCGTACCCTCTGATGTGATCCATCTTATATGCTCATATGGCAGAGGTTCAAGCTTGATCTCTACGTTATATTCATTCTCAAGTCTGTATTTAAGGACATCAAACTGTAGCACGCCTACAACGCCCACAATGATCTCCTCCATACCTGTATTGTACTCCTGGAATATCTGAATCGCACCTTCTTTGGCGATCTGTTCGATACCCTTAACGAACTGTTTTCTCTTCATGGTATCGACCTGTCTTACCCTGGCGAAATGCTCCGGGGCAAATGTAGGTATTCCCTCATATACTATATCTTCACTCGGGGCACATACAGTATCACCGATTGAGAATATACCCGGATCAAATACTCCGATTATATCTCCGGCATAGGCTTCATCAAGTATCTTACGTGAATCGGCCATGATCTGCTGGGGCTGACTTAATCTAAGTGTCCTTCCGCCCTGTATATGCTTTACTTCTTTGGCTGCCTCGAACTTACCGCTGCATATGCGCATGAATGCGATCCTGTCTCTGTGAGCCTTATTCATATTGGCCTGGATCTTGAATACGAATGCGGAAAAATCATGGGTAACAGGGTCTATCATCTCCTCGCCGCTCTTTCTTGGCAGCGGAGTAGTCGTCATCTTAAGGAAGTACTGTAAGAACACCTCCACACCGAAGTTAGTAAGAGCCGAACCGAAGAACACGGGAGTAAGCTTACCTGCCTGAACGGCATCAAGATCATATTCTGCGCTCGCTCCGTCAAGTAATTCTATCTCATCGCTTAATATATCGTGTCTCTCTTGTCCTATAGCATTTATGACAGCTGTGTCATCTTCTATAGGTATGACTGTCGTCTCACCTTCCTTAGTACCCTTCTGAGTATCGGAATAAGTGATGACTTCCCTCTTCTGTCTGTCATACACACCCTTGAAATTCTTACCGCATCCTATGGGCCAGTTAACGGGACATGTGGCAATACCCAGTTCCTTCTCAATCTCATCCAGAAGTTCGAATGTATCATTGGCATCACGGTCAAGTTTATTGATAAAGGTAAATATCGGTATACCTCTCATACCGCAGACCTTGAACAACTTCCTTGTCTGAGCCTCGACACCCTTGGATGCATCTATCACCATCACGGCAGAATCCGCAGCCATAAGTGTACGATAAGTATCCTCCGAGAAATCCTGATGTCCCGGAGTATCCAATATATTGATATGGTATCCGTCGTACTCAAATTCAAGCACGGATGACGTAACCGAGATACCACGTTCCTTCTCTATTTCCATCCAGTCACTGACCGCATGTCTGGCCGTAGCCTTACCCTTAACGGAACCCGCGAGATTAATCGCCCCTCCGTATAATAAGAACTTCTCCGTCAATGTCGTCTTACCCGCATCCGGGTGACTGATAATGGCGAATGTACGTCGTTTGTTTATTTCGTCTTTAATCACGGACATTATAATGTACCTCTATATTGTTATTGTATGCGTTTGTGTAAGCAATTTGCGGGTAGTTGTTTTGCGTTGGTACTTAGTCAGCGTCTTTTGCTGACTTATGTACCGCTACGCAAAACTCCTAGCGAGAGCGTGCCCGCGAATGCTTACACAAACACATACGGACAAAAATATAGCCCCGGGTACATAGGTACTCCGGGGCTTTAAAGTCAATTACTGCTGAGCTACGTCCTTCATTGAGAAGCTGATGCGGCCCATCTTGTCCTTGCCGAGGCATACAACTGTGACTGTGTCACCGAGTGTAAGTACATCCTCAACACGGTTAATTCTCTCGTTGGCAATCTTAGAAATATGTACCATACCTTCCTTGCCGGGAGCGAACTCTATGAAAGCACCGAATTCCTTGATGCTTACTACCTTACCTGTGAATACCTGACCCTGCTCGAAGTCTGTAACGATAGTCTTGATCATCTTGACTGCTTCGTCCATCTTCTCTGCCTCGGTTCCGCATACAGATACGTTACCGTCGTCAGTGATATCGATCTTAACGCCTGTACGAGCGATGATCTCGTTGATTGTCTTACCTCTCTGGCCGACAACATCACCGATCTTATCAGGATCGATAGACAAGCTGATGATCTTGGGAGCGTACTCGCCGACTTCCTTACGAGGCTCTGCGATAGCAGGCTTCATGCAGTTATCCATGATAAAGAGTCTTGCCTCTCTACATCTTGCGATGGCACCCTCAACGATAGGTCTTGTAAGACCGTGAATCTTGATATCCATCTGGATAGCTGTAATACCATCTGTAGTACCTGTTACCTTGAAGTCCATGTCTCCGAAGAAGTCCTCAAGTCCCTGGATATCTGTAAGAAGTACGAAATCATCATCTGTATCACCTGTTACAAGTCCGCAAGAGATACCTGCAACCATCTTCTTAATCGGCACACCGGCTGCCATAAGTGACATACAAGATGCACATGTAGAAGCCATTGATGTTGAACCGTTAGACTCGAAAGTCTCTGATACGGCACGGATTGAGTAAGGGAACTCTTCCTCTGAAGGAAGCACTGCGATAAGTGCTCTCTCAGCAAGTGCTCCGTGACCGATCTCTCTACGTCCGGGACCACGGCTTACCTTAGTCTCACCTACAGAATATGCAGGGAAGTTGTACTGGTGAATATATCTCTTAGAAGTCTCGTTAGGATCAAGTCCGTCGATCTTCTGCATCTCTGATAAAGGAGCGAGAGTGACAACGTTACAGATCTGTGTCTGACCTCTTGTAAACATAGCCGAACCGTGTACTCTGGGTACGATATCAACCTCGGCTGCAAGAGGACGAATCTGTGTGATCTCTCTTCCGTCGGGACGCTTGTGATCCTTAAGGATCATCTTACGTACTGTCTTCTTCTCATACTGATATACGGCATCATCGATGAGTGCAAGCCACTCCTCGTTATCTGCAAATGCCTCTGTAAGTCTTTCCTTGATATTTCTGATGTTCTCTTCACGTACCTGCTTCTCATCGGTAAATACCGCTGTCTCCATCTCTTCGGGAGGTACGATCTCTTTAATCTTAGCCATGAGCTCATCAGGCATAGCGCAACTTACATACTCATGCTTAGGCTTACCGCACTCTGCAACGATCTTGTCGATGAATGCGATGATCTCCTGATTGACATCATGTGCCTTATATATAGCCTCGATCATCTTAGCTTCAGGTATCTCGTTGGCACCTGCCTCTATCATGATGACCTTCTCCTTGGTAGAAGCAACCGTAAGGTTAAGGTCGCCTACCTTCCACTGCTCCTGAGTGGGGTTGATGATAAGTTCACCGCCTATCATACCTACCTGTGTGGTAGCGCAGGGACCGTCGAAAGGTATATCAGAGATACATGTTGATATAGCGGCACCAAGCATTGCTACAAGCTCAGGTCTGCAGTTAGGATCAACAGACATAACCATATTGTTAAGAGTTACGTCGTTACGATAATCCTTAGGGAAGAGGGGACGCATGGGTCTGTCGATAACACGGCTTGTAAGAACTGCGTTCTCTGAAGCCTTACCCTCTCTTTTGTTAAATCCGCCGGGCATCTTACCTACAGCGTACATCTTCTCCTCGTACTCAACGCTTAAGGGGAAGAAATCGATACCGTCTCTGGGCTTCTCTGAAGCTGTTGCTGTAGAGAGTACAGTGGTATCACCGTAGTGCATGAATGCACATCCGTTAGCCTGCTTGCCTACACGGCCTACGTCTACACTTAATGTACGTCCGGCCAGTTCCATTGTGAATGTCTTGTACATACAATTCCTCCATTCTTCTATACTGTTATAAATCTTATAACTCGCCTGATAGAAGAACCGAAACTACTTATAAGGACACGGTGTTCGCCCCAGGTCGTAGGCGCGCTTAGGACTTAATGCATGTAAGTCGCGGCCGTTTCCCCATGTGCTTATAAGTGGTCTCGGGGTATATCTATCAAGCGAAAAAATGGGGACAGATTAATTCCGTCCCCATATTTGCACACAATTATCTTCTGATACCAAGCTTCTCGATAAGCGCTCTGTATCCCTCAAGGTCTGTCTTCATAAGGTAATCAAGAAGTCCTCTTCTCTTACCTATCATTTTGTACATACCACGTCTTGAGTGGTGATCCTTGGGATTGCTCTTAAGATGCTCTGTAAGCTCTGCGATACGAGCTGTAAGTACAGCTATCTGTACTTCCGGTGAACCTGTGTCGCCGGGCTTTCTTGCATACTGGTTGATAATGTCTGTCTTCTTCTCTTTTGCTATCATTTCTGATCTCCTTTATATAATCTACCTAGCTTCTCACCAAGCCCGGGCCGGAGTAGCCTCAGTCTGAGCGAGAGCCGCATACTGAACTATATTAACACAGGAATAAGTACTATGCAAGCCCTATTATTGGATATTCTTGCTCTCTATGCCCGCAAGAGTCGCCTCAGCCCAACTGTACTGACTCATATACTCGCCGGCAAAGGCATTGATCGCTACGGGATCACCCTCTATCCACCTGTAATAATCGCATTCTATAAGTTCCGGTACGATACGTATCATACCCTTCTTCTTATTGATGACGTCTTCAAGCTTATTCTCTTTAATAAGGTCGCTAAGATCTCACCGTTAGAACAGAACGCCCCTCTTCTATCTACAAGATAAGCGAAGAGTTCCTTAGTCTTGATGTATTTGAATGGACAGGGATATGTATCTATATAGACTTCGAAATTGCCGAAGCAATTAACCTTAAGCCTGCTGCCTCCCTCAGGTACCGGTGGAACTCTTAAGTCTCTTAATTCTCTTCTGACATCCTCTTCGATGGCCGGCTTAACAAGATAGCCCGAAGCATGGATCTTCATGGCATCAAGGGAATATTCCGGATATGCCGTTAAGAATATGATATTAAGCGAAGGGCGAATCACCTTGGCCCTCTTGGCAAGTGTAATACCGTCCATTCCTCTCATATGAATATCAAGGAATGCCACGTCCACTTCATTCTCGCTTATATATTTAAGGGCCTTGTCACAACTGGTGAAGCCCTCAACCGTTGATACCTCACCCATGCCCTTAAGCATCTCCACGAAATCATCCAAGATTATCTGTTCATCATCTACTGCAATTACTCTCATACTTCTCTCTTATTATCCCTCTTATGATTGCATCATCTCTATGATACCCGAGCTGTCTCTGATAGTCTGTTTGGGGATCGTTATTGTAATCGTCGTACCAGCTCCGATCTTGCTGCCTATTGATAATGTACCGCCACACATGGCTGCAAGTCTCTTACGGGAATTCTCTATTCCAACGTGAGTCCTTGACGTATCCTGTCTTGCGTTGGTGTCAAATCCCACACCGTCATCCTCTATCATTACCTCATAACAATTAGCCGTCTCACGGCTTCTTATTATAAGTGTACCTCCGTCTTCCTTGGCAAGCAGTCCATGCTTAACCGAATTCTCGGCAAGGGTTTGCACCGTCATGGCAGGTATGGCAAATGCCTCCGCCTCTATGTCATACTCTATCTTAAGCTTGTCGCCAAACCTTAACTTCTCTATGTAGAGATAACTCTCCACATGTTCCATCTCTTTCCTAAATGGGATACATCCCTTAACCGCTAACGAATCCATATTGGCTCGCAGGTATTTGGTGAAGAAATCGATTGCCGTCCTTGCTTCTTCGGGATTCTTATTTACCAATGCCCTTATGGTGCTTAAGGCATTGTACATGAAATGCGGCTGGATCTGGCTGACCATAACATTGATCTTGCCCTGCATCAGTTCATTCTCAAGTTCTCTTGCTCTTGAAGCATCCCTCTTAACCTTAAGATTCTCAACCGTGATAACTATATACTGAGTTACTGCGAATCCAAACATTCCTATCTCAAGAATATTGATTATGTATGTACCCGTAATCAGATAATATATAAGTTCTATTACGACACACAGAAGCAAGAATGCCGCACTTACTCCGACATTTCTTGTGGTCTTATCCCGATGTGACTTAAAGTCATTGGCAAGCAGCAACACATAATAGGGTATTGTCACAACACCCAAGATGGCAATCGGGATCATCGATACGCTTCCCGATACCGTGGAGAAAGTTCTCCATATCATATATATCAGGGTGATGTTATAAGCAACTACAAGTACAACACCCGAATATGTCTTACTGGTCTTCTCCTGCATATATCTTCTAAGATAGGACATGGCAAATACCACCATGTATATCTGTGTAAGGGAATCTATATACTCAAGAAGTTCAAACTGCGGAAGCAGTAAGGTTATATAATCGGCATTGATAAAGCATGATATCGCTCCGATTATGATACATAAGCCGCAGGATAGGATTCCGGAACCTACTCTTTCGTTACGCTGTGTCTCGAAATAACTCTGTATCACCAACACGCCTATAACAAGAAGGATCAGTTCTCCGATCTGCTTGACTATGTCCTTACGAAGCATGCGATGCAAGACTTCGTTCTTGGTCGAATCGCACATCCTGTCAAGGAACTGCTTAAACGCAACGTTATATATCGTTGCTCTTCTGGATTTAAGTTCTATCTTAACTTCGTCATAAGGGCCGAAGGCCACCGAATCAATCGCATCCCAACAATAAGCAACCGAAGGATCCGATGTATATACTATATTCTCATTGGCATAGACCGTTGCGTCTATGTAATTGAGGAATAAGTATATCTTATGACCCGCTTTGATATCCTGATTGAAAGTGCCCCGAATGGTCAGATCATCGATTCTGGTAAGAGGTATATCGCTGTATGAGTCAAAGGGTGTATATGACTTACCGCCGTCCGTGCTGTATTCACCCGTAATGGATAACTGTGTAGAGTACTCCTTAAGTAAGGCTTTGTTCTCAAGCCTGTCATGAAGAAGCCATATGGATATTATCGTGACCGCAACCATGATAGAGTACTCAATAAAGCTGCGTTTCTTGAAAAATTCTTTAAATTCATCAAACGAAAATACCTCGAACATTCAGTTACCCTCTCATAAGATATACGCAAATTTCATTGTATCACACTATCAGTCCTGAATCAATCTGCGTACAGTCGATATCGATCGATAAGAAGCGTTCTGGATCCTGATTCCGGTTCTGGGATTGGAAGCATGAACGATCATTCCTCCGCCTATATATATCGCCACGTGGTTAACACGTTTGCCGTTACTGTAGAAGATCAGATCTCCCGGTCTTGCCTCCGACAGGCTTATCTTGGTTCCCATCTTAGACTGTGCTGCCGAAGAATGTGGCAGTGAGATTCCGTACTTGGCAAATACGCTTAATACGAATCCCGAACAGTCGGCACCTTTGGTTAGGCTTGTTCCACCCCAAACGTATTTATTACCCACAAACTGCTTGGCATATTCACACAGATCGACTCTTACATCCGACACACCCTGACCATAAAGAAGTTCGGTTATAGTCATGGCCGTATCAAGTTCTTCTTTGATGACCGCATATTCAGCCGAGATATAGCCTTCCTGATCATCTACCATGACCTTGATCCAGCCATCCTTCTCCTCTTCAACCACCTCAAGTCTCTCACCTTCACCCATGGTGGTAAGGATAGCGGCATCCGTACTGGGATTCTCTCTTACTCTTAGTCCGCCTGATGTTGACTCAGCCTCAAGGGTAATAACTGATTCTGCCCTCTTAAGGGCAAGCTGGCCCGTAAGCAGATAATCCGAATGGCAATACCCTTCAACATCACCTGATTTGATATGGACCCAGTCGCCGTCTCTGCCTAAGATCTCACAGGCGGCATTGTTGGTCATCTTACCGATGAGTTTGCCGTCTTCGCTTGCCGACTCCCTGACATTTAAGTGATTATCAACATTGGCAATACCTAAGTTACTGTATCCGAAGGCTTCCACCCCTTTGGCGGCTTCCTTATATTCATCTTCCGTATGGGGCTCATCTAATACTTCATATGAACCCGCACCCGCGATACTTTCCGATATCGTGGCCGCATTCGAATATATACCGGGGATAAGCGCAAGTGCAAACGCCGCACCCAAGGTAATAAGGATGCGATTACGCATTCTGTTCTTCCTCGCTTTCCTGAATGGCAAATGCGATATTGACAGCGTGGTCTGCCACTCTCTCAAGTCCCGATACTATATCCGAGAATATCATTCCGGCTTCGGGAGTACATTCGTTACGTGTAAGTCTCTCTATATGACGCTTCTGATATAAGCGCTCAAGTTCATCTATCTCTTCTTCAAGTTTGGTGATATGAGTCATGTGCTCAATCTTGCCCTGAGCAAACATCTCAACCGAGAATCTGACGATGTCATTGACCTTATCAAGCATTATACCGAGTTCTTTCTGAGCATCCTTAGAGAAGGTTAAGCCTTTCTCGGCTCTGCTTCTTGCATCATCAGCCACATTCTCCGCATGATCACCGATTCTCTCTATATCATTAACCACATGGAACAGTGCACCGATGCTCTTTAAGTCCTCGATAGGAAGGTTGGTCTGGTTGATCTTAACCAGGTAATCCGTTATGGAGTGATTAAGGAAGTTGATATTCTTCTCAACCTCATATACCTCATCTATATCTTCCTTATCAAGAGTTATCAGCGCATTCATGGCGCGGTTAAGATTCTCGCTTGCAAGATCTGCCATACGCTCGATCTCGCGTATAACTTCAACAACTGCCGTTGCGGGATTAAATACGACCTTATCTCCGATATATTTAAGCGTGAAGCTGTCTCTGTAACCGACTTTCTTATCTTCGCCGGGAACCAACAGATATGTAAGCTTGACTATAAGCTTAAGGAAGGGGAAAAGCACGATAACCTGGAATATCTTAATGATCGTATGTGCATTAGCTACGAAACGACCGTTATCAGCCGAGATACGACTGAGTAATTCGATCACCTGAGGCATCGCAATTAAGAATATTATGAATATGATTATGGTACCGATTACGTTAAATAACAGATGGATCATTGCCGCTCTCTTGGCATCCTTCTTACCTGACATGGATGCTAAGGTAGCCGAAGCACAGGCACCGATGTTACAACCTAAGATAACGTACAGAACCATATCAAGACCAAGCAAGCCCTGATTGGCCATAAGTAAGAGTATGCTGACCGTAACGGATGAACTCTGGATTACCGATGTCACTACGGTACCTAATAATATCGCAACTATAGGGTTATGAAGCTTGGATAATAAATCAACTATTTCCTGATGTTCCTTCATCTGACCCATAGCGCCGCTCATAAGTGACAAACCCATGAACAATACGCCGAAGCCAAGCACTATGTCACCGACCTTCTTGGCCGTTTCATTCTTAACAAACATCACAACGATTATTCCGAGCAATACGAATAAAGGAGCAATCTTGGATAAGTTAAAAGATACAAGCTGTGAAGTAACGGTTGTACCGATGTTGGCACCGAAGATAACACCCGCAGCCTGATACAGATTCATAAGACCTGAGTTAACGAAGCTGACTACCATGACCGTACAGGCACTTGATGACTGAATGATACCGGTAAATAATATACCGACTATTAAGCCCGTAAATCTATTGGATGTAAATACCTCTAAGATATTACGAAGCTTGGCACCTGCCGCCTTCTCTATTCCGTTACTCATAAGGCTCATGCCGAATAAGAATAAGCCTAAACCTCCTGACAATGATAATAAGATATCTGCATTCATATTTTTCCAAGCATCCTTTCCGCTAAGGATATATTACCGCTATTAATTGCCTCTCTTATACGGCTTGAACTGATATCAGCATTGTCAAACCGCACTTTATCTATGATCTCAGCCTCATAACCGAAGCGTCTTCCCATGACTTCTATAAGTTCCCTGTCGCCTTTACCCCCTGCACCAAATGATATATCAGGGCCTGCCGCGATGTATCTCATATGCATTCTGCCCACCAGTATATCTTCAATAAAATCCAAGGGATCTATGGCTGCCGTCTTAAGTGTAAGCGGGAACTCGATTATTAATTCAATGCCCAATTTCTCAAGCATTTCCTGCTTCTGATGACGTGTGCAAAGTTCATTATTCTGCACACCTGAGAAGAGTTCTTCAGGTGACGGATTAAAGGTAAACACCGTAGGAATCAGGCCTAAGCACCTCTTGGCCACGACCTTCTCAATAAGCTTCCTGTGACCCATATGCACCCCGTCGAATTTGCCGATACATACCGCCGTCGGCCTCAATATCTGAAATTCTGTTGTATCTCTTATTACTTCCATACTTCTCTCTGCCGGCGGATCATTCGGCTAAATGGCAACCGCGCCGACATTCAGACTACAGGAACATAGTCTGAACTTTATATATATATTTCTTCTTATCTTTCACTTCATAGAGTGCAATAAACTCATCCCCATCATACATTCGTATCTTCTCAGTATTCATTCCGTTTATCTGCACCTGATTACCGTTTCGTATAAGACGTAATGTCTCACCCTTGGCTTCATACTTGGGGTAATCGGCAAATACCGAGTCAACAGGGATGATCACTTCATCTAAGCGCCCCTCATCCTTAAGTGACTGAAGTTCTGTAAGAGTATGGGCAGTATCTAAGCTGTAGGCTCCTGACATCGTACGTATAAGGCTTATCATCACTGCGCCGCAGTTAAGCTTAGTTCCGATATCATCGCATAATGTACGGATGTATGTGCCCTTGGAGCATAACACGCGAATCTTAACTGTCGGGCCGCCTTCCATGTCTATATTAAGTATCTCTATCTCATGTATCGTTACAGGGCGGGGCTTACGTTCAACCTCTTTACCCTGTCTTGCAAGGTCGCATAGTTTCTGACCGTCTACTTTAAGTGCCGAATACATCGGAGGTATCTGCATGATATCACCTACAAATGACATCACAACCTCACGGATCTGTTCCTCATTACACGTGACTTCCTTAGTCTCAAGCACATTTCCCGAAGCATCCAATGTATCGGTTCGCATGCCAAGCTTAAGTTCGGCTACGTATTCCTTCTTCTTATCAGTCAGCATATCCACAAGCTTCGTGGCATTACCGACTACCACGGGAAGCACACCGGTTGCATCAGGATCAAGAGTCCCGGTGTGTCCGATCTTACGCTGGCCAAGTATTCCGCGCATCTTCGCCACTACATCAAATGAGGTGAAGCCGGCTTCTTTATATACATTAATGATTCCGTTATACATAAATCTGCAGTGCAATCTGTGCCGAGAGGTTATTAACCACGTCGTGGAATGAGCCTACCATATTGCATCCGGAAGCACGTACGTGACCGCCGCCGCCGAAGAATTCGGCTACCTTGGCTACGTTGACCAATCCGCATGAACGAAGACTTATCTTCCATTTCATGGGCTCAAGCTCATACATGAATATAGATACTTCCACACCCTTGGTATAACGAAGCTGATTGACGATTCCGTCCATATCCTTGCTCGTGATACCATAGAAATGCATCATATCAAGACTCATCTTGCTGACTATGCACTTACCCTCCATGAATAAGATGCTCTCTGTAAGTGCTCTTCCAAGCACCTGATTCTGCACATATGTCTTCTCATGGAATGTCTTATCGATAAGCGCAGGAAAATCAAAGCCATATTCTATAAGCTTAGCCATGATACGTAAGGTATCGGGTGATGTATTGGAATACTGCATCACACCTGTATCATGAGCTATTCCTATGTATATGGCCGTCGCTATGTCTGTATCTATCTTATCTTCATCTATTAATCTGTATACAAGTTCAGAAGCCGAACTTGCATCGGGATCGATGTAATTGATCTCACACGATCCGGGATTGGATATATGATGATCGATATTGATAGTCTTATGAGCCTTCTTTAATCCGGGCTCTGAATTACCTATTCTGTCTGCAGAGGTATCTATGACGATAAATACATCATATGGCTGCCTTCTGGGATAAGGTCTTATCTCATCAAATCCCTTGATACAGTCAAATATCTGAGGAGGATTCTCAAGTATTACCTCTATCTCTACATCTGCCGGACATACCTTCTTAAGATATAAATACATACCAAGAGTAGACCCCACGCAATCTCCGTCGGGTCTGATATGTCCTGTGATACCTATGCTCTTAGCTCCAATAATCTCTTCGGTTATCTTCTGCATTGATACAGCCTTATTCCAAGTCGCCGCGCTTTTTCCTGGCTTCGTCATCCTTGCCTATTACTTCATCTATGCGGCTCATCATGTCCACTCCGTATGCGATTGATCTGTCTAAGCAGAATCTAAGCTCGGGAGTATGTCTTAAGTTAAGTGTTCTTGCAAGCTGACTTCTTATATAGCCTGATGCGCTGTTAAGGCCTTTGATGGCCTCATTAGCCACTTCTTCGTCACCAAATACGCTTATATAAGCGTTGCAGTTGCTTAAGTCGGGAGTGACCTCCACCGAGAGAACCGATGTAACCTCGGGAACTCTCGGATCCTTCACTTCGTTTCTTATGATGTCGGCCAATGCGCGCATTACTTCCTCATTGACCTGTTCGTATTTGATACTACTCTTACGCATTACCTGGGTACCTCTACCATCTCATATGCTTCTACGATATCAAGTTCCTGCATTCCGTCGAACTCTTCGAATACAAGACCGCACTCGAATCCGGCCTTAACTTCCTTGACATCATCCTTAAATCTCTTAAGGGAAGCCAGAGCACCTTCGTATATCTGCTCGCCTTCTCTGCTGATACGTATCTTACATCCTCTTGTGAACATACCGTCAAGCACATATGAACCTGCGATATTGCCCACAGCCGATGCCTTGAATATCTGACGTACCTCGGCATGACCGATGACCTTCTCCTCGTATACGGGATCAAGCATACCCTTCATGGCTGCCTCTACATCATCGATAGCCTGATAGATGACCTTATAGAGTCTTACATCCACACCCTCGTGGTCTGCAGTCTCCTTGGCCAGAGCATCTATACGTACGTTAAATCCTATGATAATTGCATTGGATGCAGCTGCAAGAGATACATCCGATTCGTTGATCGCACCTACGCCGCCGTGGATGCACTTAACGACAACTTCTTCATTGCTAAGCTTGGTAAGACTCTGCTTAACCGCCTCAACTGAACCCTGAACGTCAGCCTTAACGATTAAGTTAAGTTCCTTAAGGTTACCTTCCTTGATCTGAGCGAAGACATCGTCAAGACTCATCTTAGACTTGGTCTCTTCAAGCTTCTTAACCTTACTCTGAGCAAGGAATGTATCGGCAAACTGCTTAGCCATCTTATCTGACTCGTGTGCGATGAATACTTCACCTGCACCCGGAACATCACTAAGACCTAAGATCTCAACAGGGATAGACGGGCCTGCTTCCTTAACTCTTCTGCCCTTATCGTCTATCATCGCACGAACCTTACCGTGGCTTGCTCCTGCGGAGATGAAATCACCGACCTTAAGAGTACCCTTCTGTACGAGTACTGTTGCCACGGGACCGCGTCCCTTATCAAGCTCGGCCTCGATAACAAGACCTCTTGCCTTACGCTTGGGATTAGCCTTAAGCTCCAAGATATCTGCAGTAAGCAATACCATATCAAGCAATTCCTTGATACCTTCACCGCTCTTAGCAGATACGGGAGCAAATACCGTGCTTCCGCCCCAATCTTCGGGAATGAGCTCGTATTCTGCAAGTTCCTGCTTAACCTTATCTATATTGGCATTGGGCTTATCGATCTTATTAACTGCGACGATGATCTCAATACCTGCTGCCTTGGCGTGGTTAATGGCCTCAACAGTCTGAGGCATAACGCCGTCGTCAGCTGCTACCACAAGGATAGCTATATCCGTAGCATTGGCACCACGCATACGCATGGCTGTGAATGCTTCATGACCGGGTGTATCAAGGAAGGTAATCTTACGATCTCCCACCTTAACGGTATAAGCACCGATGTGCTGTGTGATACCGCCGGCCTCTCTGTCTGTAACGTTGGTCTTACGTATGGCATCAAGGAGTGATGTCTTACCGTGATCGACGTGACCCATTACACAGATAACGGGAGCACGTTCTACAAGTGTCTCTGCTGCATCCTCTTCTTCCTTAAGAAGCTCTTCGATGACATCGACCTTGACTTCCTGTTCACACATAATATCGAATTCGATGGCGATGTTCTCGGCATCTTCATAAGATATCTCCTGGTTAACGGTTACCACCTGGCCCTTTAAGAATAACTTCTTAACAATGGCCGAAGGCTGCATCTTCATCTTATCAGCCAGTTCTCTGATAGTGAGAACTTCGGGAAGTGTAATCACCTTGATATCCTCAACAGGCTCTTCTTTCTTCTCGGGCTTGATGAATCTGCCGGCTTTGTTCTTAGCCTTTATATCTTCTTCTTCGTAGATAGCGTCTTTCTTAGATCTTCTGTCCTTGTCCTGATTGCCTCTGCGCTTGTCTCCTGCATTTGGCTTAGATGACGGGACATCCGGTGCCTGGAATCCTCTGCCTTGGTTCTGATTCGGTCTACCTTGTCCGAATCTATCTCCCTGTCTTTCATTTCCCCTCTGACCGCGATCAGAATTACCGCCAGACCTGCCGTTATTTTGGTTAATAACGATACTCTGGTTCCTATCTTTGCGAGGCTCTTTAGCGCTCGTATTTCCGCTTTCACGGTTTCTATCATCCCTGCTCTGCGCATTTGTTGTAACTCCGTTCTCCGGCTCCTTGACTACTGTCTGCTCGGGTATAACTTCTTCTTCCTTAACTCTGGGAGGAAGCTTCTCAATTATCTTACCTGTAGCCTTATTGATTATCTGATTGGGTCCAAGCTGCACGGGTCTTCCCTGATTGGTAACGGGAGGTCTGTGCGTCGGAGTATTCTGTGATACCGGGGGTCTGCCTCCGGGCATCTTGGAATTAGAGGGGCTGCTTACGAAGATGATTTTCTTCTTCTTCTTAACAGGCTCTCCTGCTGCCTCTGCTGACTTAGTCACGCCGTTATCTGCACTCTTAGCAGCCTTAGGTGCCTCTGCCTTGGGTGCCTCTGCCTTAGCGGGCTTATCTTCACTTGCCTCTGCCTTGGCCGGCTTCTTGGCTTCCGCCTTGGGCTCCTCGGTGTTCGCCTTAGTAGCCTTGGCTGCCTTGGGAGCTGCCTCTGTCTTAGATGCGGCCGATTTCTTACCTAATCCCTTACGGACAAGCTCTACCTGATCTTCCTCAAGGCCTGACTGTGCGGACTTGATCTCCAAGCCCTTGCCTTGAAGGAAAGCGATTATTTCCTTACTCTCTATACCCAGCTCCTTGCCGAGCTCGTGTACTCTTAATTTAGCCATCTATATCCTCCTTACGTAATAATGCCTTTGCCAAACCCTCATCCGTTACGGCAATCACCGCTCTGTAATCCTTGCCGATCCGATGTCCCAATTCATCCTTCGTACCTCGTTCCATGTAGGGTACTTTGTAGTAATTGCAGGCATCGTTAAAATCCTTCTTCGTATTCTTCGAAGCATCCGCGGCAACAATCACAAGCTTGGCTTTGCCTTCCTTGATTGACTTATCCACCTGGAATTCACCGCTTAGAAGGTTGCCTCCTTTGGCGGCCAGACCAAGCATTGATAATACTTTGTCGTCTTTCAATATTTACCTCGTTTCGATATTGCGTTTAACGCTGTTTAGCTTTCGCGCTGTTTGATTATTTCTTCTATACTCTTACGGATGAGTTCGTAAGATTGCTCCTCCACTTCACACTTAAACGCTCTGTTAAGGCGTCTTGACTTAATCGCCTTGTCTAAGCACTCCGTGTTGCTGCATATGTAAGCACCGCGTCCTGACCTGTGCTTATCGGGGTCAACGCTTATCTTACCGTCCTTATTCTTGGATACTCTGATAAGCTTACTCTGTTCAAATACTCCCATACACCCTATGCAGGTTCTGAGTGGTTCCATGCAATCTCATGCTCCTTATTCTTCGACAGCGGCATCTTCCT
Organism: uncultured Lachnospiraceae bacterium; assembly: GCA_902778165.1. Taxonomy (GTDB): domain Bacteria; phylum Bacillota; class Clostridia; order Lachnospirales; family Lachnospiraceae; genus Colinaster. The sequence goes on along the minus strand of CACYWQ010000024.1, from coordinate 15,052 downwards.
CGGACGATACATTCTCATCTTCAACATACTCGCCCTCTTCATACTCGTATTCGTACTCCTCATCATCCTCGAACTCATCAACATAGTCCTCATAACGGAATCCGGGAGCATCCTTAGCCTGAGTCTCAGACTTGATATCGATCTTATATCCCGTAAGTCTTGCTGCAAGTCTTGCGTTCTGACCTTCCTTACCGATAGCAAGTGAGAGCTGATAATCAGGAACGACTACCTTGGCTGTCTTCTCATCGGGATCTGCGAATACGGCAACGATCTTAGCCGGTGAGAGTGCGTTCTGAATAAGCACACCCGGGTTATCATCCCAGCATACGATATCTATCTTCTCGCCCTTAAGCTCATCAACGATTGAATTAACTCTTGTTCCGTTCATGCCGACACATGCACCCACGGGATCAACATTGGGGTTGTTGCTCCATACTGCCATCTTGGTACGGCTGCCTGGCTCTCTGGCAATCGACATGATCTCAACTGTTCCGTCAGCGATCTCTGCAACTTCTGATTCGAATAACTTCTTAACAAGTTCAGGATGTGTACGGCTGACAAGAATCCTGGGACCCTTGTTGGTATTCTTAACTTCGATTATATATACCTTAATACGCTCATTGGATCTGAAATGCTCTGTAGGAACCTGTTCGCTCTTAGACAGAAGTGCATCGGCTCTTCCTAAGTTAATGGAGATGTTATCACCCACAAATCTCTGAACGATACCTGTTACGACCTGCTTCTCCTTGTCGTTAAACTGGTTAAAGATCACGTTTCTTTCTTCCTCACGGATCTTCTGTAAGATAACGTTCTTGGCGATCTGAATGGCGATACGGCCGAATTCCTTGCTCTGGATCTCCACCTTGATCGTTCCTCCGACCTTGGCCTTCTTATCAAGTTCTTTGGCATCGGCAAGTGAGATCTGCTCGATCTTATCAACTACATCCTCGGGATCCTTAACGATCTCCTTCTCGGCGTATACGTGGAAATCTCCTGTCTCTCTGTCAACCTCAGCCTTGACATTGTCAGCCTTGCCGAAGTGATTCTTGCATGCTATAAGAAGCGAATCCTCTATTGCGAGGAATAATGTCTCCTTGCTTATCTCCTTCTCGCTCTCAAGCATATTCAGTGCTTCAACTAATTCCTTGTTCATTTCTCTTCCTTTCTCTTAATTACTCTTCGTAATATTGCGTCGTAATCTGATTATCTATATTGATACTTAGCTTCTACGGGATGAATGCAAGCTTAGCAACGCTTACATCTTCTTCCTTAAAGTTCAGTTTATTTCCCTCGGACTCTATCGTTATGACACCATTGTCATATTGCGTTAATGTTCCTGAGAATTCCTTGCTTCCGTCTATAGGCTTAAATGTCTTGATCTCGACTTCGTTGCCTAAGCTGTTAAGATAGTGCCTTGGCTTGGTAAGCTTACGTGTAAGGCCGGGACTGCTGACCTCTAATATATAGGCTTCGTCGATATAATCTTCCTTATCAAGCATATCGTTAAGTGCTCTGCTTACCGCCTCACAGTCATCAATCGTGACTCCGCCTTCCTTATCGATATAAGCTCTTAGATAATAGTCGCTGCCCTCTTTGACATACTCAACGTCGTATATCGATACTCCGTTTGAAGCTGCAATCGGCTCAAGGAGCTGCTCGGTGCGACTCTCGATATCCTTCCTGCTCATAAACCACTCCTAAATTTAACGCATGAAAAAGGTGAACCTCGCCGGTTCACCTCTAACTCTATCAACGTATGTTATTCTAGCACTGTTGTGCAATTAATGCAAGTGCTTTTTATCTTCTTCGGTCGTTGCGGCCTCTGTAGTACTCTTCTTTTTCCTTATACATCAATGAATCCGCTTCTTCCTTAATATCCTTGCGGTCTGCAGCGGCATCCGTAACATATACCGCACCGATTGATACGCTTCTGCCCTTGGCCTTAATAAGTGCTCTGACATGCTCTACCTGTGCTTCAAATTCTTCCTTGCTGTCTGCAAGTGAATATGCCGCAAATTCATCACCGCCAAGACGGAATACATTGTTCTCACCAAGTACGTCTATAAAACTGTGTGCCACATCGATAATAAGCATATCTCCGGCATCATGACCCTGTATATCATTAAGTCTCTTAAGGCCGTTGATGTCGCACATAATAAATCCGTAAGGAGATACATCCGCATTCTTCTGCTCAAACTCACCCATGGCCCTTCTGTTACGGGCTCCGGTAAGTGAATCCACATAGCTGTAACGTACAAGGTCCCTCTTCTCATCACGCTGAAGCAGAAGCTGAGTAACGAAATATGACATAAGCCATATAAGCTCGGCAACTTCACCCGCTTCATCCCTTGGTACATTATCAACTCCGAACACTCCTATGATCTCGCCGTTTAATTCAAGGGGTGCCACGATAAGTCTCTTAAGTCTAAGACCGTGTATTATGTCGTATAACACTTTATTAAGTTTACGTGTTTCCTCGTTATTCTCCGCTATGAGCCTGTGTTCTGCCTTAAACACACCGGACAATTCATCTATAAGCCCGACATAAGGTATATCATCAACATTCACGGTATCCGGTCTGACGGCATCTTCTGCAAACCACTCATACGTATTGTGGAATGTTCCGTCATGTCTGTTCTCATATATGTATGCGCGGTCGGCTCCGAACTCCGCTCCGAAACTCTCTATTATCGCACGTATCCTTACCTCCGGATCATTGGCAGATACCGCAAAGCGCAGCATCTTATTAATGAAACGGTCACGGCTTATGTTAGTCTGCTCGCTTACCCAAGAATTAATGGCTTCAATTGCCATAAGTACGAAGAATACACAGAAACCGAGTCTTGAGAAACTTCCCCTTCCGGTTACGCTTCTTACTCCGGATAAATATATCAACATATCTGTAAGGCCACATGCTGCAAGCAGCACAATGCCTAAGTTAAATAACTTCCTGTCACGGTACACGCCATGCTTTCTGCAGTAATTAGCATCGGATATGAGCATAACGGTCATTAAGACTATCATCAGCATAATGTATATTGCAAAAGCCCATGTAAGCGAACTCATGTCAATATCAAATACATATCTCATTATGACAAAGAATGAGGCATCCACTGCAGCAAATGCTAATGTCAGATTACGGAATAACGCCTTACGCTGCTTAGTCATTGAGTATAAGAACAATATAAGCGGAAGTGGCCATAAATGCATACAAACATAGTCCGCAACTCGTGATACTATTACCGCTCCCATTATAAGACGTAAGAATCCCGTATCTACCGCAAGCCATACACCGGTTGTGAATGCATTAATGCCAAGGTAGAACAGATTCGGCTGACTCTTCTTATAAGGCATGATTATTCGGAAGAATATAAGAATAAATCCGATTAATGTCACACCAACCGAGATATTAAAGGGAAGCAACTGTCCCTTAGCCAGTCTGTTACGATATTCCTGCGGCTTCTCAAGGGATAACATTCTTATGCGTCCGCCTTTTCCGTTCCTAAATACGGACCTGAATTCAATCCTCACAGTCTGTCCGGCAAATTCCGGTCTGAGATTGATGGTATGATATGCCGTACCATAGCCTCTTCCGGTGAAGTTCTCCGGCTGGTCATATCCGTATATCTGTGTGCCATTAACAAATATACGCATCGCCGAGTTGTTGGAGATAAAGCACAGACCTGTATACAGTTGTATGTTCTCGGGAAGTTGCTTAGTGATAGTTACGGTTCCGCAGCCGTAATCAGTCGTATTGACCAGATCCGCCATAACTGTCTCACCCGTGGACTCAACAGTCCAACCGTCAGAGAAATCGGACACCGCAACACGTTCCTTATCGAAAAAAGAAGTCGTAAGCATCATTGCCAACCCCATTAAGAGCGCAATAATGCCTGCAAGAAAGTATTTAAATCTAAAATAACTCTGCATATATTTATGCATGATTCCCTCACAAAAACAGTAATACCTACGCAAGCATTTCTGTTGCGTAGGTACTATTCTATCTTATTATCGGATAATAAGCAAGTTGGCAAAACAACCCTATTGGCAAAACAGCCTTGGCTCTTTAGGGTTCCGCCCCCTTATGCTTCGGCCGGTTGCATGAACTCTGCCGCATCATCCGGGATATCGTCAAGTTCCGTATCCGAACCCGTATCTATATCAAGAGGCTGTTTCTTAAACATAATGTCATACATAACCGGGACTACGAACAATGTCATAAGCGTTGCGTAAGCAAGACCTCCGGCGATTACAAGAGCCATGCCTCGTCCAAGCTGAGTACCCATATCATCACCGATTATTAAGTTGGACTCGGCAAGAATCGTGGTCAGCGCCGTCATAAGGATAGGACGCATACGTGTCTTACCCGTGGCAATAAGTGCCTCGTGGCGGCTTAATCCTCCCTTACGCAGCTGATTGGTATAATCAACGAACACTATACCGTTATTAACGACGGTTCCCATTAGCACTATAAGACCCATGATAGCTATAACGGAGAGATTCTCTCTCATTATAAGCAGTGATAGGAATCCGCCGGTAAATGCAAGCGGCACCGTGAACAACACGATAAACGGGCTAAGTAAGCTCTGGAACTGGGCAACCATGACAAGGTATACCATCAGAAGTCCTAAGCCTGCAACAAGTGCCATCTGCTCTATCATCTGTATTACCGAATCGTACTCACCGCCCATATCTATGCTGTATCCGCCGGGCACCTTGTATGCATCCACCATGGGCTTAAGTTGTCTTGTAAGCAGTGTTACGTTATAACCGTCCTCAACATTTGCCGTAACAGTCATATATCTTGACTGATTCTTACGGTTGATGCTCGTCACACCGTCACGTACTTCGATCTTGGCAAATTCACCGAGCTTATGCTCTTCTGTAACGGTATCATAATCATCATCCGTTATTTCCGTTGTGAATGTATAGTCTAAGATATTCTCTTTGGTAAGCGGCTCAAGCTCATTGACGACCTTGATATCCATTTCGATGCCGTCAACAGTTATCTTGACCGCACTCTTAGATCCTTTAAGTTTCTCATTTATGGCCTGATAGATCTGTACCACGTTAAGTCCCTTGCTCATGGCGGCATTCTTATCGATGTTAAGATGCAGGATCTTGTCCGCATCCTCTTCCCCGTTACTTACATCCTTAAATCCGTCTATCGATTCGACCATATCCATTATGTCATGAGTTATATCGGTCAAAGTATCAAGATCGGATCCGTATACGGTGATGGAAAGTCCCGAACCGCCGGTAAGGTCATCCATCTCGGAAGCCGCTGTGTCAAGCTTGAAATCTATATCCATATCGGCAACGGAATCTTCGATATCCTTCATTATCCTTCTTATCTCGGCATCACCGGCATCGGGATTCTCGGTAAGCATAAGGAATGACATGGTCCTGAAATTATCCGGGTTTTCGGACATCGCATCCACCATAAGCGCCTCATCTCCGCCCGACATAACGCCGATCGAGCCTAATCCCTCTATCTTAAGCATACGTTCTATCGCTTCATCCGTAAGTGCATAAGCCTCTTCCTTGGTCATGTCCTCAGGATACTCTATCGTAGCTTCTATCTGGTTCATCGTCATATCCGGGATTACGACTATACCCATCTTAAGGACGAGCAATACGGAAAGAATGAGCAAGCCTATCGCGGTCGCTATGGGAACGATCTTAACCCTAAGGCAGAATGAAAGCGCCTTGCCGTAAGCGTCCCTTATCTTATCATACAGAGGATGCTCTTTCTCCACGGCATTCTTAAGTACTGTAGAACTTGCCGCGGGTGCTACCGTCATGGCTATCAGCAGTGATGCCAACAGACAGTAGACTATGGTCAGACACATAGGTGCCATCAGGTCATTGACAAGACCCGTCGTATAAACCATAGGTAAGAACACACAGGCCGTCGTAAGCGTCGATGCAATGATCGCACCCGCCACCTGTTTGGTACCCTGAACGGCAGCTCTCGGCGCCGCTATTCCCTTACTTCGCAGTCGGTATATATTCTCAATAACAACTATCGAGTTATCAACAAGCATTCCTATACCGAGGGCTAAGCCCGATAACGAGAGCATGTTAAGTGATATCTTCGAAAAATACATGCAGATTAAGGCAGTCATAACCGAAAGCGGTATACTGATCGCCACGACCAATGTAGGCTTAACATCCTTAAGGAATATGGCAAGGATGATTATCGCAAGTACAGCTCCGATGATCATAGACTGAAGTACGCTCTTAACTATTATGTTGATATAGTCGCCCATATCCACAAGCTTAACGACTTCAAGTCCCGGGAATCTCTCCATAAGTTCATCACTTGTTGCCTGTACGACTTCACTGACATCATTGGTTCCTGCCGTTGAACTCTTAAATATAGAGAGGACTACGGCGGGCTTATCGCCAAGTCGCACATAACTGTCCATCGAATTATCGATTATAGTTATATCCGCAACATCGCCGAGTTTAACATCTCCTACATTATGGATATTGGTAAGAACTATATCCTTAAGTTCATCAACTTCCTCATAGTTCTGACCCACCTTAACAAGCCATGAATTGTCAAGTTTATCGTCGACATATCCCGCGGGCATCTCAAAGTTCTGTGCATATATAAGGCCCGTAAGCGCATCAAGCGTAAGCAGCTGATCCGCATTGGCCTTCTTCTCAGCCTCTGCACGCTGCTTCTCATATGACTTAACCGCATCATTGTAATCATCCCAGCCATCGCTTAACTGCTTCTCTCCGTCTCTAAGCGACTCCCAGCCGTCGTTGATCTGGTCCTGACCGTCGGCAATTGACTCCCAACCGTCTGTGATCTGATCCTGCGCCTTATCAAGCTGCTTCTTAGCCGAATCAAGCTGTTTCTCTGCTGACTCAAGCTGGCTGTCTGCAGATTCAAGCTGCTGCTTGCCCATCTTAAGCTGAGCGTCCGCACTTCCGAGTTCCTCAGCTGCGGATAACTTGCCTTCTTCAACTGCCTTATAGTTACTCTCGTATTCACTGATGCCGGACTGAACACCTGAGATTGCAACTGCTATTGCCGCACTCGCTTCAGTCTGAGTAGATATACCTGAAGTATCTATACCCATACCGCTTAACACGGATGAAACGCTATTAAATTCGGTCATAGCAGCTGAATCATCCGCTGCAGCATCAACTGCTTCCTTGGCTGACTGAAGTGTTGAAAGTGTTCCTCTTGCAGTATCTATCTGTCCCTGGAGTTTCTCAAGTTCAAGACTGGCGCTGGCAAGTCTGGAGTTAGCTTCATTCTTCTTGCTCTTAAGCTCGCTCTCGGCATCCTCCATCTTCTTCTTATTATCTTCTAACTCTTCCTTGCCCTCTTCATAGTCGGATAAGTTCTTATAATAATCGGTCTTATTCTCATCAAGTTCCTTCTGACCGTCTATAAGATCCTGCTTACTCTCTTCAAGGTCATTCTGACTGTCGATAAGTTTATCCCTGTTCTTATCTATGGTCTTCTTGGAATCTGCAAGTTGCTTCTTCGCATCATCAAGCTGGTCGACCGCCTTGGCAAAAGCCCCGTCAACAGTAGCCAATATCCTGTCATTTAACGCATCAACCTTCTCCTGATTAAGTTCCACCTGGATGGTCTTCTCAACCATACCCCTGCTTGTTACCGATGCGATACCGTTCTGCTTCTCATATTGAGGCTGGATGTCATCTTTGATAAACTGTGAGAGTTCATCCATCTCCATGCCTTCCATGCCAATCGCAAGATAGACATTGGCCATCATGTCGGTAGACAATTCAATGATTGAAGGAGTACCTGCATCATCGGGGAGTGACGACTCGATGGTGTTTATCGCACTCGATACCTTGACCATAGCGCTGTCTATATCGGTTCCGTCCTGGAACTCAAGTTCCACCAGGCCGTAATTCTCGTTACACACACTATAGGTGTTCTTGACACCATTGATCGTACCAAGCGCCGCTTCCATAGGCTCACATATCTCTGTCTCAATCTTCTCTGCACTGGCACCCGGATAGGTCGTCAAGACCATAAGATACGGTAAAGAAATCTCGGGAAGTAAGTCAAGCTGCATTTTCATAAGGCTTACCACACCGAGAACTATGGCAATTATAATTCCCACAAGCACCGTAAAGGGCTTCTTAACACTGAACTTCGACATATATCCTCCAAAACGGCTGTCTGCGCCGTCCTCGCATTTCTCCGCGACTGCACGTTAATACGCTAAAGTGTATTAACATAATATCATATGTTACTTGATTATCATAATAAAAAATGTATTAATAAAGTACCATATTCGTTTTTCACAAAGTTAGCCGTGCCTAACCTATGGGTTTTGTACATAATGCAATAAAAGAGGCAGTCTGCGCACGCGGCGAAACCCAAGGCAGGTCGAACAGTCGACCGAGTGAACAGGGCATGCGCGAAATTGTCAAAACCGTGGTTGCACACAAAAAGGCCTTACGGATAACCGTAAGGCCTTTGGGCTTTTGTATTCTAGAGCATGTGCGCATTCTTAAGCGTACAGTACTCATATTCTCCTTCTTTGTAGGTTGTAAAGACTCCCTCTACTTTCACATATCCGCCATCTTCCGGATAATCATCGGGGTATTTGTGATCGCCCTCAAGTTCAAATTCAATACCCTGAGCGCAACATGCCGTTGCATCCTGGATAATACAGGCGAAATAATCTTTGCCCGTTGTATCATCATGATAATATGAGAACATGCCCTCCATCCTGACCGTCTTTCCTATGTATTCCTCAGGCAGAGTCATCATGTTGTAGACCTCGGAGTATACAAGCGTACTTGATAATATGGTAAGATCTACATCCACTCCTTCGGTATTGCTTAGTACCGGCTTATCCTCACTGACTTCAGGCACCGGAGCATTTGCATCTGTATTCTCTGTCGAATCCGCAGCTTCCATTCCCTGATTAAGCACATCCTCAACACTGTTTGTTCCGTTATTTATTCTGCTGTCAGCACCCTTATCACCGCAACCTGCCGATGATAATAACATCGCCGCACACATCGTGACAGCTGCTGCTTTCTTATATGAACTTCTGTATTTAAGTTCATGCCTTTTGTAACTTCTGCTCATTTATATATACCTTCCGAAGACTTATATCATTCACCCTTCTTAATTCTTCCTATCAGATAGCATATTCCGAAAGCGACAACATCCACAGCCACTATTGTTGAGCCCACCGGAGTACCTGCAAGTATTGATATCAGGATACCGATGAATGAGCATATAACCGAGAGTATCGCCGAACATATCGTGACTGACTTAAAGCTGTTAAATATTCTCATCGCCGACAATGCCGGGAATATAATAAGTGCTGAGATAAGCAGCGAACCTACCAGATTCATTGCAAGCACGATTATCACGGCAATGATCACTGCGATCAGAAGATTGTATCTGTCCGCATTGACTCCTGTTGCTTTGGCAAAATTCTCATCGAATGTCACGGCAAATATCTTGTTATATAACAGAACAAATATTATCAGTACCGCAACTGACAGAATTATGCATAATACAACCTCAGCCTTGGATAATGTCAGTATCGATGTAGAACCGAAAAGTGTCGTACATACATCACCCGAGATATTGGCAGATGTTGAGAACAGGTTCATTAACAGATAACCGAAAGCAAGTGCCGCAACCGATATCATTGCTATGGCCGCATCACCCTTGATCTTAGTGTTTGAACCGGTCCTGAGTAACAATATCGCACTTATCACTGTAATCGGAAGCACTATTAACATATCATTGCTTAATCCGACAACGGCTGCGATTGACATTGCACCGAATGCCACATGCGACAATCCGTCACCGATGAAAGAGAATCTCTTAAGTACAAGCGTCACACCAAGCAGTGATGAGCATAGAGCTATCAGTATTCCCACAATAAATGCATATCTTACAAATGGATATTGAAGATACAGAGAAAGATTATCAAACATATTTACCTCTCCTTCCCATCTGCTGCTGTGATGAAATCTTTGCCAATCTCACTGTTAAGATATTCCTCCTTGGTTCCGAAGAATACCTCACTTCCTATGTGAAGTATGTGGCTCGCATATTTTACGGCTGCATCCACATCGTGGGATATCATGATGATAGTAGTCTTGCCGTAGTGGCCGTGCCCTAACATATATCTGTGCTCTTTGTGGCAGTTGTCGCCACATCCGTGGTTGATGCCTGCGATTAACTCATACATCTGCGTGGTCACAAGGGGATCAAGTCCCGATACCGGCTCATCAAGCAGAAGCACTCTTCTGGTGGCACACAGGGCTCTTGCAAGCAATACTCTCTGCTGCTGACCGCCCGACAATTCTCTGTAGCAACGGTCTTCAAGCGAGATAATATCCATTCGCTGCATATTCTCTTTGGCTATACGCTTATCTTCAGCCGAATAGAAAGGTCTGAGTCCCTGATGTCCCTGGCATCCGGAGAGCACGATCTCCTTGACGGACGCAGGGAAATCTCTCTGTATCTGGGTCTGCTGCGGCAGATAGCCTATCTCGTTTTGCTTAAGACCGTCACCCATGATGATCTCGCCGCCGAGTGGCTCATTAAGTCCAAGTAAGGTCTTCATAAGCGTAGATTTGCCCGAGCCGTTCTCACCGACTATGCACAGATAGTCTCCTTCATTTACCGTGAAATTAAGCCCGTCCAAAATCGACTGCTGATCATATCCAAGTGACAGATCTTTTACCGTAATTAACGCCATTTAATTCTCCTTAAACCTTCGGCTTGCCCTTGCAGGGCTGCCGGCTTATTCTCCCAACGCTGCCTTAAGTGTTGTGAGATTATCATTCACAATCTTAATATATGATACGCCTGCTTCAACATCTTTAGATGTTACAGACTGCATCGAATTCATAGTCAATATCGCCGCATCCTTGCTAGTTGTATTATCTAGTACGGTCTCGGCAATCTTATGCTCTGCTCCTTCTATTGTAAGAATAGTAGGAAGACTAAGTTCATCTACTTTGTTCGCTAAGAATATAACTGTCTCAAAACTTGCTTCCGACTCAGCTGAGCATCCCACAAATGCAGCATAATAGTCAAGTCCGTAATCGTCAACCATATATCTGAAAGGGAATCTGTCTCCGAATAACAAGGTCTTAACCTTGGCATCCGCTACAGCCTTCTCATACTCTGAATCCAATGCGGCAAGTTCACTCTTATAAGAATCAAGATTAGCCTTATACTCTTCTGCTCCCTCAGGATCAACGGTCTCAAGGGCCTTTTCAATGGAATCGCATAACTTAGCAGCGCACTTAAGAGAAAGCCATACATGCTCATCATATTCAGGGCCTTCTTCCTCTTCTTCTTCGCCCTCTTCTTCCTCTTCTTCGCCCTGCATGCCCTCTACAAGCTCTTCTTCCTTAACAGAATCACCGAGCTCATCAAGCAGATTGATCACGACCATATCCTTATTGACTGCTTCTGCAAGTGCATCTTCTACCCACTCATCAGACTCTCCGCCAACATATATAAATACATCACAATCTGCGATCTTCATAATATCCTGTGCCGTTGGCTGGAAACTGTGAAGATCCACACCGTTATCAAGCAACATTGTCACATTCGCCTTATCAGTTCTGTTGCCGATTATATTTGTTACCCAATCATACTCCGGGAATATGGTTGTTACCACACTAATCTTACCATCGTCTGCTCCGTTATTAGCTGCCACATCCGTTCCTGCCGATGCTGCCTTATTGCCACAGCCTGCCAAGGCAGGGACAATGAATATAACGGATAAAACTGCTGCTAATAATCTCTTTGCTTTGCTCATAATGCATCTCCTCATTTCTACTTCTCCTTAAATATGGCCGGTTATCTTATGCCGCTTCCCCCTACATTGCGGCTTCGTGCTTTGCTGCGCACCTATGTGTTTTCGCTTTTCGCCTGCTTCACTCGAACTCTACATTGCGGCTGCACACTCGTCGCACACTCCGTAGAACACAGTTCTTAAGGGATTTAGAATGAAACCGTGGTGCTCATAAAGATGCTCCCCGATTCCTTCAAGTTCCTCGCAGTGCATATGGATCAATTTACCGCATTTCTCACATTTGCAGTGGAAGCACACTTCTTTGTCTTTATGGACATCCTCGCCCATGTATTCGAAGCATGCCGGGCTGGTTCCGTCAATTATGTACTTACCGACTATACCTTCATCAACCAGTCGCTCAAGCTGCCTGTACACTGTAGCCTGACCTATAGTCTGTCCCTTACTTCTTAAGTGCTCGGTAACATCTCCCGCGGTGATATGTCTGCCGGGCATTCCCTTAAGATACTCCATCATAATCTCACGCTGCTTAGTCTTGTATCCCATGTCAATCCTCTCTTACTGCGTCCCGTGCGATATTGTTTCGCCTGATTATGCGGCGCGTCGGTCGCTTCCTTCGTGACACATCAAACATTTCTTGCATGGCGCACGGCCATCTCCGGTGTGATGAATTTGATAACCATTCTCAAATATAATACTGCCGCCATCCCCTGTCAAGTAATTTGATAACAATTCTCAAATTTATTCGTGGGAATTACTCCTCCCCTAAGGTGCAATTCCATATTTTACGGAAGTTTTGGCCAAATTTGGCTTTTCTTCCGTAAAATCTTGCTGCTCTTGGTCCTTTCTTGAACTCAATTTACGGAACTTTTGGCCAAAACAGCTATTTCTTCCGTAAAATCTTGCTGCTCTTGGTCCTTTCTTGAATTCAATTTACGGAACTTTTGGCCAAAATAGCTCTTTCTTCCGTAAATTTTATATAATCAAGCACGTGTTAGTAAAAAAATTACGGAACTATAGCCGAAATCGACCAAAAGTTCCGTAGAATAAGTCATACTATGATATTTCTCTCGATGCTCGGTACTGCGCCCTGTGTCGGGCCAGGTATAACGCACAGTATAGGAGGCATCCAGCATCAGCCGAACCTGAAGAAATTGCTCAGAATCGTCTTACCGGCAGGCGTTAGTATCGACTCCGGATGGAACTGAAGTCCGTACACCCGCGCCGAAGTGTGTGCCACAGCCATTATCTCGCCGTCTGCTGTGCGAGCGACCACCTTAAGACAGTCGGGCATCGTCGAAGCATCCGCTACAAGCGAATGATATCTTGCTACTTCTATCTCACTTACAAGTCCGTTAAATATCGGACAACTTAAGTCAAGGGATGCCACGGACTGCTTGCCGTGCATAAGCGTACCTGCATATGTGATCGTAGCGCCAAAAGCCTCGCAGATTGCCTGATGACCGAGACATACGCCCAAGATTGGCACGCTGCCTGCAAGTTCCTTAATAAGCTCTTCACATATTCCCGCATCCGCAGGTCTTCCGGGACCTGGAGAGATGATGATGTGGCTCGGCGCATATTTCTTAACGCCCTCGACTGTCATCGCGTCATTACGAATGACCTTGATTTCATACTCGCCGCTACCGCCGGCCAAAGAGCCGCTGCCATCAGCCGCACCGGCTACGCCGGACAAGCCGGCTGCGCCGGCCGGACCCCACAGCTGCGCAGCCAACTCTCCGATGTACTGATACAGGTTATAGGAAAAGCTATCATAATTATCAATTAATAATATCTTATTCATACTAAACCTCCGATGCCGCTTTGATCGCATCCATTACCGCACCTGCCTTGGCAAGGCATTCCTTGTACTCATTCTCCGGCACGGAATCCGCAACAATTCCGGCTCCGCTTCTGACAAATACGCGGCCGTTCTTCTTATAAGCAAGTCTTATAGCTATACATGTATCAAGGTTGCCCATGAAATCGATATAGCCGATGGCACCGCCGTATATTCCGCGTTTATTGTTCTCAAGCTCATCTATGATCTCGCAGGCTCTTATCTTGGGAGCACCCGACAATGTACCTGCAGGTAAGATGGAATCTATCGCATCAAGCTGACATAGATCACTTCTAAGTGTTCCCCTTACGGTTGAGCCTATGTGCATTACATGGGAGAATTTCACAACATCCATATATTTCTCGACTTCAACCGTGCCAAACTCACTGATCTTACCAATGTCGTTACGGCCAAGGTCAACTAACATGTTATGCTCCGCGCACTCTTTCTCATCCGCAAGAAGTTCGGCCTTAAGCGCCTCATCTTCCTTCTCATCCTTGCCTCGCCTTCTGGTTCCGGCAAGGGGATATGTGTGAAGTACATCACCCTCAAGCTTAACCAATGTCTCGGGAGAAGCGCCCGCCACTTCGACGTCGTCTCCCGAGAAATAGAACATATAGGGAGAGGGATTTATTGTACGTAATACTCTGTATGTATCAAGAAGACTGCCTTCGAAATCAGCATCAAGTCTGTTGCTTAATACGACCTGGAAGATGTCGCCTTCCTTGATGTATTCCTTGCCGCGTCTTACCATATCGCAGTATTCCTGCTCATTAAAAAGCCGCCTGTACTCAGACTTAAGCACGCCCTTGCAAGGCTCCACCTCCTTGCCGTTGCATATGATATCAACTATATTGTCTATTTCCTTAACGGCCTTGTCATACTCACCGCTTATATAATCCTCATTCGGCTTAAATGATGTCGTACCCCTGTTAAGCATCATGGTTCTGTCAGCCACCGACACGTTGGCAACGATCACAATCTTCTGCTTAACGTTATCAAATGCTATGACCTTATCAAATAACATAAGGTCCACATCCTTGAAATTCTCATCATCATTGGCCTTAAGCTTAAGTCCCTGCTCGGCATATTTGATGTAATCGTAAGAGAAATAACCCACAAGTCCGCCGGTAAAAGACGGGAAATCCTTAAGCTTGGGACTTCTGTATTCACCGATGATCTCTTTGATATACTCGCCTGGATGCTTGATTTGCAGATCATCGATCGTGGCATTCTTATCGTTATTAACGGTCAGATGCCCGTCCACGCAGGTGATGCACAGCCTCGGATTAAATCCAAGGAACGTGTATCTGCCCCAGTTCTCCTGATTCTCAACACTTTCAAGAATAAACACGTGATCGCTTACCGCCTTAAGTCTCTTAAGCGCCTGTATGGGCGTACAAACATC
>CACYWQ010000023.1 GCA_902778165.1 uncultured Lachnospiraceae bacterium | reverse complement strand
CATCGCGAAATTATCATTGTGGCATCTTCCGCTTGCGTAGATGAAATCTGCACTGTTCATGGCATCCACAATGTTCTTAAGTACCTTATTGGCTGCTATATGTCCGTAGACCTCATTAATGACCCTAAATGATTTGACGTCAAAATGCGCGAATGCATAATCGTTTATTCCTGCATCCATCGGCATCTCTATATAAGGCAGAAGATGATTCCAATTGCCGTGTCCCGTTATCGGGTCAAACAGCGCCATCTTATAGAGCGTACTCCTGTCAAGACTATCGGGATTCTCCTGTATGACAGCGAGCGCCTGATTTCTATCTATATTCATCTCATAGAGTATTCTGGCCTTGTCAGCATGTTCAAATACCGCCATGACATAAGGGTCCTTCTTAACGGAGAGATCGCTGTATAATCTGTGTGCATCATCGGCATTGGAAATATCAGCCAGAATCATCTTCACATATTCTCTGTCAAGCTTAACCATGTTGTCTATCTCTACGGAATAGAAATATGAGCCCGGCAGAACGATCGATTTAAGATTCTTAGGATAATCCACTCTCTCATCATCTAAACGAAATTCTATTCCTATGACCTCTTTTCCAAGGGAAGCAACGTAAAATACCCCCGGATAGTCGTAACTACCGAAGGTATTAGTATATTTGGCAACACTTTCACTGACAAGACCGCGGAAATAAGCCTCGATCTCGTCTTCGGATGCTTCTGTATAATACAGAACCCGTTTGGGTTTGTATAACTGATTAAGTTTGTTGATAATCATTAAGTGTTCGATTTATTCTCCTTGTGAGATAAATCTATTATACAACTTATTCACGCCTGCGCGATAGCACAAAATCATTCCAAGCACCGCACCGAGTGCACCTTGTGCGATCTCATAAGGAAGTTTGATCATCGCATACTCGAATGTACTGTATACATAGATCTTACCAAGTGTATAGCCGACTACCATTATTACCGCTCCGACAGTTACGCCTATTCCCGCAGCAAGCTTAGGGTGATGCTTAAGTGTATGATGTGCTATAAGCGAGATAACAACTGCCTGTAATCCGTGTGTCACTAAAGATACGAACATTGGAAGCGGATAGAAGATCATATCTCCGATAAAAGATCCCACACCTCCTACAACGAATGCCTCTAATGGCCCAAGCAGAATTGATGCAAGACATATCACTGCGTCACACAGATACAGATGCCCTCCCGGCACCGGAATCCCGAATGACGATAACGCTATATTCAGCGCCATGAATACCGCCGTGATAGTGATCCTAATGGGTGTGATTTTACTTTTACCTGTCATAATAATACTGTTACCTTTCCTTCTGATACTTAATCAGAATACCATAAAATATATTTTATTAAAATATATCCCTGCCGGCAGATAAGCCCGCAGGAATATTTTTAAACATTATTTGCAATTCCTAATAACTCTTAGCTGTTAAATAAAGGTGTAGAAAGATATCTGTCACCTGAATCAGGAAGGAGCACAACGATGTTCTTACCTGCATTCTCAGGTCTTGCAGCAAGAATTGAAGCTGCCTTAAGTGCCGCACCTGAAGAAATACCTACAAGTATGCCCTCACTTACCGCAAATGCTTTACCTTCTGCAAATGCATCTTCGTTCTCTATAGTGATAATCTCATCATATACTGAAGTATTAAGAGTATCCGGAACGAATCCTGCACCTATACCCTGAATCTTATGAGGTCCGGGTGTACCCTTTGAAAGGACCGGACTTGTAGCGGGTTCAACCGCAACAACCTTGACATTAGGATTCTTCTCCTTAAGGAATTCGCCTGTTCCTGTAATCGTTCCGCCTGTACCTACACCGGCTACAAATATATCCACCTTGCCGTCAGTCTGCTCCCATATCTCAGGACCTGTTGTAGCCTTATGAACTGCGGGATTGGCAGGATTAACAAACTGTCCTAAGATTACTGCTCCCTCTATCTCATTCTTAAGTTCCTCAGCCTTGGCAATGGCACCCTTCATGCCCTTAGCACCTTCCGTGAGAACAAGTTCCGCACCGTAAGCCTTTAAAAGGTTACGACGCTCAACGCTCATAGTATCAGGAAGTGTAAGGATTGCTCTGTAACCCTTAGCTGCAGCAACAGCTGCAAGTCCGATACCGGTATTACCACTCGTAGGTTCAATGATCGTTGAACCGGGCTTAAGCTGTCCCTTCTTCTCAGCATCCTCTATCATCGCAAGTGCGATACGATCCTTAACTGATCCTGCAGGATTAAGGTATTCAAGCTTGGCAAGAATAGTTGCTCCCGTAACACCCGCCTTCTTAGAGTAGTTGTTAAGCTTAAGAATAGGTGTTCCTCCAATAAGTTCCGATGCGCTTTCATAAATCTTTCCCATAAGTCATTTCCTCCTTGTTGTAAAAATAATCTTGTTGCTTCCCTTTGTTTTCTCTTAATCCCTATTTACTTGATGGGATTTATATGTTTTATCTGATGAGTTGATTATATGACCTGGCAAAATATATGTCAATACATTTTTTGAAAAAATTTGAGATTATTAAGACAAAAGAAAAACGGCCGTGGATTAGAAGTGCTCCACGACCGCTTTTTTCTGAAGTTTTCCGATGGTCTTATCTGCTATGGCAGAATACATTCGGTAAGCAAGATTACGATCTGTTACGTATTTCTCTTCACCTAAGATTCCCCATCCGGCAAAAAAGCTTCCGTCATTACAACTGATTATGTAGTTCATGGATTATTTCCTCCTTTCTTAATTGCCTCATATTTTTAAGGTTTTACGTAATATAACATCGTATTTTACTAAAAACAACTAAAATAGTTGACATAATTTTTGATGTAAACCGAATAATTTTGTTAGATTTGACTATTACTATTTTCAAATGCACTTGATTGGTGAAAATATACAAAAACAGGGTGCCTGATTTGTGCAATATGCACAAGCGGTTCGACGCCCTGTCTTTATGATTTCTTTATAAAAATGCCAGTTCTAAAATTTTATACCTGCTTGAGCGCTGTCTCGATCCTCTCCATCGCTTCCTTTAAGGTGGCCCTGGGACATGCCACGTTGATTCTCTGGAATCCTTCCCCGACAGGTCCGAATATATGTCCGCTGTCAAGCCATAAGCCTGCCTTCTTAATGATAAGATCATCAATCTGCTCAACCGTTAATCCCGTTCCGTTAAAATCAAGCCACACTAAGTATGTTCCTTCATGATCAATCATCTTAACACCGGGCAATCTCTGTTCGGCAAATTCCTTCACATACTCTATATTGCCTCTGACATATTCCATCATGGCCTCATACCACTGTTCGCCGTCTTTGTATGCTGCCTCTGCAGCCGTCAGTCCGAGTGCACTTAACTGGCTTATGCCCGCTGCATCAATCTGCTTTCTTACCGCATGTCTTAACTTGGCATTCGGAATAAATATGTTGGAGATTAACATACTTGCAAGATTAAATGTCTTACTCGGCGAAGTACATGTAATGCTTATATCTTTAAATTCTTCCTTAATACTTGCAAAAGGAACATGCTTGCCCTTAAATACAAAATCCTCATGGATCTCATCCGATGCAACGATCACACCGTGCTTAAGGCAGATATCACCTATGGCCGTAAGCTCTTCCCTAGTCCAGACGCGTCCCACGGGATTATGGGGATTACACAACAGAAACAGTTTGATCTTCTCATTTATGATCTTATTCTCGAAATCTTTAAGATCAATATGATACTTATTATCATCACCGAGAATCAGATCACTTGATACGATTCTTCGTCCGTTATCCTCAATCGCCTCCGAGAAAGGATAGTAAACGGGAAGCTGTAACAGCACTCCGTCTCCGGGTTCCGTGAATGCCTTGATGCACATCGCAAGTGCAAATACAACTCCAGGCGTCTTAACAAGCCACTCTTGCCTTGTCTCCCAACCATGATGCCTGCTTATCCACGAGCTTATTACTTCAAAGTACCTCTCAGAAGTCTCCGTATATCCGTAGATTCCGTGAGCGGCTCTTGCCACTATCGCATCCTCAACATACGAGGTTGTGGCAAAATCCATATCCGCAACCCATAACGGCAACAGACCCTCAGGCTTGCCGTAACGCTTAGCAAGATCATACTTAAGGCAATCCGTACCTCTTCTCTCTATTATTTTGTCAAAATCAAGATTTCTCTCCGGCATAATTATTTACCGCTTTCTATTTCATCAAATACTCTGGTTAGTTCATCAATAAGATCATCTACATCCTCAATACCCACCGACAATCTGAGCACGCTGTCAGTGATACCGTTGGCCACTCTGATTTCCTCCGGTACATCGGCATGTGTCTGTGTTGTCGGATAAGTAATAAGTGTCTCCACTCCGCCAAGGCTCTCCGCATATTTAATAATGCGCACCTTACTGAGTATCGCAAGCGCATACTCCTTACTCTTTAGTTCTATCGTAAGCATTGCGCCAAATCCGCGCGCCTGTGATTTCTGTACCTCATAACCGGGGTGGTTCGGTAATCCCGGATACACAACTTTCTTAACCGAACTTCTGCTTCCAAACCACTCAGCCAACTTCTTCGCATTCTGTTCAGCTCTCTCCATCCTTACTCCAAGCGTCTTAATACCGCGAAGTATAAGCCAACTGTCGAAAGGAGACAGACACGAACCTGTAGTCAGATACATATACTTTAATTTCTCGCTTATATCCTCTCTGTTGGTAACGAGGAATCCGGCAAGGGTATCGTTATGACCGCCAAGATACTTAGTTCCGCTGTGTACAACAACATCCGCACCTAACGTAAGCGGATTCTGAAAATACGGTGACATGAAAGTATTATCAACTATAAGTATAAGATTATGATCGTGTGCCACCTTAGCCGTTGCCTTAATATCCGTAACGTTCATCATGGGATTGGTCGGCGTCTCAATATAGACAGCCTTGGTATCGGGTGTAATATAGTCCTCTATTTTTTCCTTATGGCAGTCAATCAAGGTGAACTTAAGCCCATGCTTGGGACATACATTCTTAAACAATCTTATACTGCCGCCATAGAGATCATTATCGGCTATGATATGATCCCCCGGTTCAAATATCTCCATAAGAAGGGTGATTGCAGCCATTCCCGATGAGAACGCAAGCGCATCAATTCCGCCTTCAAGCGATGCAAGCGTCTTCTGCAACTGGTCCCTTGTGGGATTGGATACTCTGTTATAGTCATATCCCGTACTCTGTCCCACTCCCGGATGCGCATAGGTCGCAGTCTGGTATATCGGATAGCTTATCGAACCGTAGTGTTCTACCTTACCTTCACTCTCTTCAAGATGCAGACATTTAGTATTGATACCTCTTGACATGTTATTTGTTTCCTTTCATATAATCCATATCGACTTAGTATGATATAAGTATTATATCAGATGATTTTTCATTTGTATATACTTTTTTTATTCTGTTTTATCTTCCTGCGGCATGTTCTTATTAAGCCACATGCACAGTATTAGCGCCGGGAAAAATGTGAGCACATAGGCAAGAGGCTGTGCCTCCTGTATTCCCGCAAGCCCACGAACATTCGATAATATGATAATCGCGGGGATGAAGAATATCCCGCTTCGAAGCGAAGACAGCAATGATGCACCGCTGCTGTGACCGGTACTCTGGAATAACATCTCCGTAACCATGGACAAAGGCAGAAACAACAGAGATATAATATGAAGTCTTAATGCGCGAGTACCTATCTCTATAACTTTTAGATCATCCCTGAATATACCGATCAAGCTTCCGGATTTGATATATACGGCCACAATCGCAATCGTCATTAGCAATTCGCCTGCAAAGAGAGTAAACTTAAATCCGCTTCTTACACGACTGTATCTTCCTGCGCCGAAGTTAAATGCACTTACGGGTTGAAATCCCTGACCAACACCAAGTGCTATCGAGAATATAAAGAAAGATATCCGCGATACTATACTCATGGCAGCCACAGCTTCATCACCGTACATACCGGCTCTTGAATTAAGTATTATCGTAGCTATGCTTCCAAGGCCCTGACGAAGCAGACTCGGAAGACCCGTTGCGCATATATTTAGAAGAATCCCGTCTGATGCATTTACATTATTAACAGAGAGCTTACTTGTGGTACGCCCGGTTAAGAAAGCTGACAGAAGTATGCAGAAGCTTGTGATCTGGCTTAAACAGGTTGATAAGCCTGCTCCCGCTACGCCCATATTAAAGCCGAACATAAGGATCGGATCTCCGATCATATTAAGTATTGAACCGGAGAGCATTCCCACCATTCCAAGTGCCGCCTTACCCTCATATCTTAATATATTGTTAAGGGTAAAACTTGCCGACATAAACGGTGCCGCTATAAGGATATAGACTATGTATTCCTTGGCATAGGGTGCTATTGTCTCGGTAGATCCGAGCAACATTACAAGCTTATCAATATTGATATATGACAATCCTGCCAATAATATGCCGAATCCCAGCGCATAGAAGAAGGCTGTGGATGCATTGACCGAAGCATTATCTGTATCTTTAGCTCCAAGCAGTCTTGATACTATGCTTCCGCCACCCTGGCCGAACATGAAGCCGAAGGCCTGAACTATGGCCATATAGCCGAACACTATTCCTACCGCACCGGAAGCGGAATTGCCTAACCTTCCCACAAATGCCGTATCCACCAGATTATATATATTGGTGACAAGCATATTTATTATAGTAGGAATTGATAACGTTATGATAAGCTTCGGTATCGGAGTCTCCGTCATTTTCTTAAATTGTGCAGCCTGTCTGTCCATATTATCTACCTCTGTCTTCTTCCCAATAATTTTACTTTTTTTGCAGGCATTTGAAAATACTAAAACTTCCAATAAATAAATAAGGCCACCGGTTCATACTGATATGACCGGTGGTCTTATTCATTTAATGCTTAAGATTCGTAAAACGTATAAGTACTCTTTCCGTTCTTTTTGGACTCATACATTGCTGTGTCGATCTTTTCAAAAATATGCTCCGTATCTTCTACATCTTTGCCGTTAACTATACCAATGCTTAGGGTTATAGGCGGAAGGCCGTCCTCGGTATTCTCAAGTTCGGCACTGATCTGTCCGATCTTAGATTCTATTAGCCTGCGCGGCATACTGAATGAATCCACGACAAATATCACGAATTCATCTCCGCCGATTCGACATATATGGTCATCATCACGAAATACACTCTTTAGAATATTAACAACCTTAATCAGAATCTTATCACCGGTCTCATGACCGTATGTATCATTGATCTTCTTGAAATTATCTACATCAACAAGCATCATATATGCGGTGCTTATATCAATATTCGACAGCAAATAATCATATCCCGCACGATTATATGCACCCGTTAGTTCATCATGGGATGCCTTGTAATTCAGGCGTTTGATACTTGATCTGGTCTTCTCATACATCTTATTGTATGCCTTTGCAAAATACCTGAACTCATTCGAACCGACATCCTCTGCAACCGGGCTGTCCTCCTTGATCAATTCAACAGCGTTTAACAGAGGATTGATAGCAAGGCGGGTAGTAAGCCACATCGCAATGAATACAAACAGCGCCTGAATAACTATCAAAGCACGCGCAATCCTCATCTTCTTAGTAAGATAATCAAGTTCATCATCCTCCATTATATCCGTAGATTTGTCAATCTCGGCAAGACAGGCCTGCACATTGTTTCGGATTATGTCCTTCTGTTCATAATATGAATCGCTTAACACAATCTCTGTGGCACGTCGTATCTTATTCTCCGGAGAAAGAGCTCTGTCCTCTTCACTTAATACAACATTCCTGATTTCTTCCGGATAATCGGTTATGCCCTTTGCCTCTGTAACAAGGCGCATCGCATAGTATTCCAGATCCATTAATTTGACGGATTGATCCAACGCACTCCTTACGTACGTCAAAGCCGTATCGGTACCGTCCTTTTTCTCCATCCTTTCTATCGCTTCTTCACGACGTCTGGATTCAAAAGCTTCGGTAAAATACTGCTCCATGAAACTAACATCACCATCTATAGTAAAACGCTGAACCTGTTCTGTCAGATAATCCGACGCTCTCATCAGTTCGTTAGCTGACTTCTGAAGTTCGGAACTCCTCGTTGTAGCCTCAGTGAGACGCAAAAAAGCATTGGTCATACTCTCTGTGGCGAATGCGACAGTACCTGAAAAAACCACGATTATGATCGTCAGTAACATATGTACTTTGCGGTGTGATATTCCTTCTTTAAATCTCATTAATGATAAATATCCTCTTCATTAAATAACCCTTACGATGTTAATATACCAAGTATCAGCGGAATTATCCATAAAAAAACCTTAAAATTCGCCAGCAAAATATAAACAAAATGACCACACCTCTTGGTGTGGTTCACTTTTTATCCGAGCGATAGACGGGCGCTAGGCGTCCGGTGGACGCCTGTTTAGCGCCGAAACGAACCCAGCGGAGCGGGTGAGGCCCTCACCCGCTCCATAACAAAATGACCACACCTTTACGGTGTGGTCACTTTGTTATAAGAGCGATAGACGGGGCTCGAACCCGCGGTCTCGACCTTGGCAAGGTCGCGCGTTACCAACTACGCCACTATCGCAAATCGTCGGCTGTCTCAACCGACTTAGTTATATTACTACAGGTGTTTACCTTTGTCAACAACTTATTTATAAAGATTTTGACCCAATTTAAGGGGCTTAAACTGCGACTAATTCTCTACCGTTGAACGATACTTGATTCTGTAGACTCTGGCAAGCGAATCGTTGATTCTCTGCTCATCTATCGTGCCATCCTTAACCGCATCAAGCACGCCGTTATATGCCGTCTCAAAATCTTCCGGCATAAGTATCATATCAGCTCCGGCCTTAAGAGCCTTAACGGCAGCCTCATCGGCACTGTAGTATTCCGATATCGCAGTCATGCTGAGTGCATCCGTAATTACCACACCCTTATATCCAAGTTCGCCTCTTAACAGATCTGTCATTACCGCCTTGGATAATGAGCAGGGAGTTGTCTCATCTTCAGTAAGCGAAGGACAGATGAAATGTCCTACCATAACCATCTCAGCTCCGGCATCAATACCTGCAGTGAAAGGAAGCAGATCAACACCCTTCATATCATCGGCGCTTCTGTCTGTCACAGCCATACCTTCATGAGTATCATCACCCACAGATCCCTGACCCGGGAAATGTTTAACGCAGGCTGTCACTCCGTTGCTGGTAAGGCCCTGAACTGCCTGGGTCACCATCTTAGATACCATGTCGGCATCGCTTCCAAAGGATCTCTCGCCTATGGCCTTATTGTTCTCATTGGTAAGTACATCCGCAACAGGAGCGAAATCAAGATTAAATCCGTATGTCGCAAGTCTCTCACCGATTATTGAATATGCATTATATGCCTCATTCTCATCACCTGTTGCACCTAAATCCTTGGCTGCATCAGTTGCATCCAATTTAAGCGAAGACTGAAGTCTTGCCACCTTACCGCCTTCTTCATCAATTGCGACAAATAACGGATACTTACTGTAAGATACGGTATTGGCTACCATTTCTTTAATCTGGCTCTCACTCTGAATATTCTGAGCGAAATATATTACACCGCCGACGGGATATTTCTCTAAAGCTTCCTTAGTTCCGTCTCCTGCCTTAACCGCCTTATCAACACCCGTAAGACTCTCCGGTGTGACTATGAATAATCCAGCAACCTTATCCTCTATAGGCATATCCGATATACATGACTGAACCACTTCTTCAAGGAGCTGTTCCTCTGTATATTCCTCAGTCTCCGAAGTCTCCTCTTCGGATACCGTCTCCTCAACTAACGGGATCTCCGCTGCAAGCGATTCCGCCTCAGCCTCCGCTGCAGCTATCGCAGCTGCCTCAGCTTCCTTGGCCGCCTTGGCTTCATATAACTTGGTGCCCAGTGCATTAACACCCATTATTCCGCCCACAGCTACTCCTGCTATAAGTACCACAAGCACCACATAAGCTATAACCTGATTCCTGATACGCCTCTTGTGTCTTAATATCCTCTTCTCGGAATCCGAATACTCTCTGTTATTATCAGCCATTATATACTATCCTTCCACTATATCTGTAATCCACGACGGTCCTAATGACCAAATCGAGCAATTTCCTCAATATATTGTATAGCATAATACCCAAAAGCGCAAGATATGTATCTTCTTATTACATAATGCACACTGAAAAGCGGATACCCGATTCGAAATCTGATATCCGCTCTTATGACGATGTCTCCAATGGACTGTACCTCCACTCTTTCAATCTGATTATCGTCTCCGTATTCAGTTGTACCGACGTATCACAATGGCATTTCTCTCATTTGTACTTATGTACTGCGATTATCATCTCTCGCTCATTTTATGCCCCAACTATACGTCTTCTTTGGAATTAAGCTTCTTAGTTAGGTGGTCTGCCCTCCATAAACCTGTTAGCGATTCCTGATCTATATTTTCATCTATAGATACCCGCCACCTCCGACGGGATTTCATTACCTCTCTTGTTTATAGTCATACTATACTACACTCATATTTAATTGTCAACACAATTTTTAAAAATTTTTCAAAATATTTTTCTATTTATAGTTATGTTAATCTATTTGTATTTTCTTCTTTGTTTGAATTGTTATATTGTTTATACAATTTACGCATCTTATCCTTTATCGTCTTCACAATATATATCGACACTTAAACGGCAATACTTAACCCGGATATTCATAATTAAATACAACAAAAATCACCGCAGGCTTATAACCTGCGGTGATCATTAATCTGATTAATATCTATGCGATCATCAATCCTTGAAGAACTTCATCTCTTCGATAAGAGCATCTGATATTGTGCTTAAGTTGTGAGCTGCACTTGCCAGTGTATTAACCGTAGCGTTAAGCTCCTGCATTGACGCAGAAGTCTCTTCACAAGCAGCCGCATTCTCTTCAGATATGGCTGAAAGTGAATCCATAGCCTCAACGATGACATTCTTAGAATCAGTACATGCATCCGCAGAACCCGTAATGGTACGAACTCCTGATACTGTTGATTCGATCTCCGAAATAAGAGTATTGATACTCTCAATTGTTGTCTCAAGTATCTTCTTCTGGCTCTCTGTAGCTTCTCTAACTTCCTGAGCAGTAGATACGGCGCTCTGTGACTCAACAAGCAATGCGCTCATCTGCTCTCTTATCTCGTTAGCACTCTGAGCCGAATCATCAGCAAGCTTACCGATCTCTTCGGCAACAACCGCAAATCCCTTACCTGCCTCACCTGCTCTTGCTGCCTCGATAGAAGCATTAAGTGCAAGAAGATTGGTCTGTGAAGCGATAGAGTTGATAGCCTCAACCTTGGTCGAAATATTCTCAACTGCTGCACCTGTAGCTGAGATACGTGCCGTAATCTCATCTACTGCCTGGCTCATCTGATCTGAAGAAACTTTAAGTTTCTCAAGTTCTGTAGCTGCAGACTTACTGTTCTCATGCATTGTATCAGCTGTTCCTGCAAGTGTAGCGGAATTATCGCTGACATTATCGATATTGTTACTGATACGTCCTGTATTGTCGCTGGCTTCCTGAATCTCATCAGCCTGCTGTGAAGCTCCTCTTGCCACTTCCTGTACGGCCTCTGATACATCATCGGCTGTCTTGGATATCTGACCTGCGGAATCAGCAAGCTCTGTAGCAGAATCTGCCACGCTGTCTGCGGAGTTCTTAATACTAGCAACGATATCGCGAAGCTTGGTAATAAGTGAATTGGTTGATACAACCATGTTGCCAAGCTCGTCCTTTCTGTTGGTAAATACATCTATATCAACAAAACGTCCGTCTGAAAGAGCCTCAAGAGACTCATTGATCTTAATAACGGGACCTGTAATGCTCTTAGCAATCATAAGTGCTACAACTATAGCGACTGCACCGAGGATAATACCTATAACAATGAAACTTGTAATGGTAGACTTAGCAGTCTTCATTATAGAATCGTAATCTCTCTCGACTACAACCTTCCATCCCGTAAGTTCATCCGTAACCCAGGAAAGAGCTATCTTCTTGCCTGCAAGACTCTTTCCTACATATGTGCCTGAAGCATCAGATTTGGTGAAGAACTGCTCTGCACTGTAATCATCTCTCTCGGTATCTGCGCCAATCTCTATAGAAGAATCAGCGATCACAACACCTGTTCCGTCTACCATGAACATATGCTGGTCAGCTTCACACTCACCTGCTAAGAACTCATGGAGCACATCGATTGAGTAATTACGCGTAAGAACACCAATCACAGCACCCGAACCGTCCTTAACCGGAACAGCCACAACAGTAATAAGCTTACCTGTTGTCTTGGATACGCTGGGATCTGAGAGATTAACCGCACCGCTCATTGCAGTCTTGAAATATCCTCTGTCTGCGATATTAACAAGATTACCGGTAGAACGAACAATATTCTCACCGTCTGCGCCGGTAAGCACCGTAGAGTTGCCGTCTGCAAATATTGCATCTACAGCTGCGAGGTTCTTCTGCATGTCTGCAAGTTTAGCCTCATCCGTTGGATTGGCGATCATGTCTGCTGTCTGACTCTCAGCTGCAAGAATCTCCAATACCTTAACATTCTGATCTACAAGAGTCTGGAAATTACCCTGTACAATCTCAGCCTGCTTAAGGTTAAGAGTCTCTCCGTTGCCAAGCGCCGTACTTGACATTGACTGAGCAGCACCGGCTGTTGTAATGATAAGCGGAAGCAATGTAAGCGCCGCCATAATGGCAATCAATTTAAACTTGATGCCCTTGGTGCCATAGTTTTTCTTTGTAGTTTCTTTCATACTCGGATTAACACCTCCATACAAGAATAGATAATATGACATATTTGCAATCAATATCACTACGAATTAATGCCATAATTCCGTTAACCTAAATTATACTGTGTACAGTGCAATTTGGCAATAATTTACAATAAAATGCGACAAATATTTACATAATTGTCGCATTTAATATCACTGTGCACATATGAGAAGCGCATTTCGCTCTTTTCTGATTATTCACACAGGTGCATAACCACTGTATCCATGCCCTTTTTAATCATTGGCGGTTACAAATATATCATAAATTGCTTTAATTGCAGTTTCAAAATCATCATTTGCAACACCGATTATAATATTAAGCTCCGAAGAACCCTGATCGATCATCTTGACATTGACATCGGAATGAGCAAGAGCCGAGAATATTCTTCCGGCAGTACCGCGAGTGGACTTCATTCCGCGTCCCACAACAGCTATAAGGGCAAGGTCAGCTTCTATCTCAACGCTGTCGGGATGTGCCATTCTGTGGATTCCCGATACAACCTGCTGCTCCTTATCCATGAATTCGTCCTGATGAACGAATATAGTCATCGTATCTATACCGGAAGGCATGTGCTCGAAGCTTATTCCGTTATCTTCAAATACCTGCAATACCTTACGGCCGAATCCGATCTCGTTATTCATCTTGGCCTTATCGATATTAACGGAGCAGAATCCCTTCTTACCTGCAATACCCGTGATTATGTACTTGGATTTCTGTGCGGTGCTCTCAACAATCCATGTACCGGAATCTTCCGGTGCGTTGGTATTCTTGATATTGATCGGTATACCTTCTCTTCTTACAGGGAAGATTGCATCCTCATGAAGCACTGATGCTCCCATGTAAGATAACTCCCTAAGTTCCCTGTATGTGATGGTATCGATTCCCGCAGGGTTATCTATTATCCTTGGATCTGCCACCAGGAATCCCGATACATCAGTCCAGTTCTCATATATATCAACCTTGGCTGCTCTTGATACGATGGAACCAGTGATATCAGAACCGCCTCTTGAGAATGTCTTAACCTTACCGTCAGGCAGACTTCCGTAGAATCCCGGAACAACAGCATTCTTAATGCCGGCCAATTTCTGTGCCAACACATCGTTGGTCTTCTCTGAATCAAATTCACCGTTCTCATCAAAGAAAATTACCTCGGCAGCATCTATAAACTCATATCCCAGATACTCCGCCATAATTCTTCCGTTTAAATACTCGCCTCGGCTGGCCGCATAATCTCTTCCGGCCTTATTCTTGAAGTTATGCTCAATTGTTGTGAACTCATCCGCAAGGGATAACTTAAGCTTAAGTCCCTCTATGATCTCATCATATCTGCTCTTGATAGCCTTAAGCTGCTTGGAGAAATCCTTATCACTCTGCGCTATCTCATAGCAGGCATATAACATATCCGTAACCTTAGTGTCACTGTTATATCTCTTACCCGGCGCACTGGGCACCACATATACTCTTGCCTTATCACTTCTTACGATGTCACCGGCCTTCTTAAACTGCTCTGCACTTGCAAGCGAGCTTCCGCCGAATTTTACTACTTTCTTCATGTTCTCCTCATCCTTACCTTTATTATCGTATCACTGTCTTATTCCATTCGAATTATCTTAGCCTGCAAGCCAGTTGATGCCAGTGCTTCCTTAAGGGCTTTCTCACTTATTCCCTCTATCTTATATCCCACATAACCGCTTACCTTGGCTGCTTCACTTATGCCGCTAACCGCACCTGCAAGTCTGCCGGCTTCATCTTCCTTAACTCTTATTAAGAAACATCCCTTAATCTCATCATAAGGCTTAAGTGCAACCTTATCCTCAGCCCAGATGCATGGAAGTGCATAGCCCGCCATCTTGGCTCTTGCAAGTTCTATCACATCGGATACCACCGCACTTGCCGTTGCAAGTTTGCCGGCTCCCTTACCGTAGAACATGATATCTCCAAGCATGTTGCCGGTTACGAATACCGCATTAAATACATCATCTACTCTTCCGAGAGGATGGTCTGCACCAAGCATATGCGGCGCAACAAACGCTGTAAGAGAACCGTCTGATGCCCTGTCTGCTCTTGCAATCAGCTTAATACTCTTATTAAGAGCCTTTGCAAACGCAAAATCGACCGCATCTATGCCTGTGATACCCTCAAGGTGAATATCCTCGTATCGAACTGTCTTACCCGTCATAAGAGAAGCCAATATCGCAATCTTACGACCGGCATCATGGCCTTCTACGTCTGCTTCGGGATTAAGCTCGGCATAACCGAGATCCTGCGCCTGCTTAAGCACATCCTCATAGGCCGCACCTTCTGCTGCCATCTTGGTCAGAATATAATTGGTGGTTCCATTAAGGATACCCTTAATACTCTCAATACATTCGGGAGCAAGTGAGGTATTCATAGGTCGTATAATGGGGATGCCGCCGCCTACGCTTGCCTCAAACTGATAGTTGCAGTTATTTTTCCTTGCAAGGGCAAGTAACTCCGGGCCGTACTTCTCCACAAGTTCCTTGTTGGAAGTACATACGCTCTTGCCTGCGGTTAGTGCCTGCTTGGTGAATTCATATGCAGCTCCGGCTCCTCCCATTGTCTCGCATACTATGTCTATCTCGGGATCTTCCATAATCGTCTTAACATCATGAACCACAAGATGTTCATTCTTATCTCCCGGGAAATCACGAAGATCCAATATGTATTTAACCTCTATCTCACTTCCGATCCTCTGACAGATGAGGTCATTATTATCCTGGATTACCTCTACGACGCCGCTTCCGACTGTTCCGTAGCCGAGTACCGCCACTTTAATCATTTGTATTACTTCCTTTCGTTGTTTGGATTACGTTCCCTTTAAGCCCTAGACTCAAAGAGTGGGTTTGAAAGTGCAGTGCACTCTCAGATTGTCAACCTTTGGCGCTGATTCGCACATGGTGAACACCCTTCTGCTGCTCCATATGCTCTATCATCTCCGATATATCACCGGTATTCTCAAGCACCTGTATACTTATCGTAAGGGAAGCCACACCGCCTATGGGAATACTCTGGTGTATCGTAAGAATATTGGCTCCCGCATCGGCTATTGTCTTAAGCACATCGGATAGAAGTCCCGGCTCATCATCCATATTGAAGGTTAAGGTAATTGTCGTACCCTGAAGGTCATCATGGAATCTGAATATATCGTCTTTGTATTTATAGAAAGAACTGCGGCTTATTCCCACTCTCTGAGTGGCTTCGGCTACGCTTATCGCCTGTTCTCTGTCAAGGAGTTTCTTGGCCTCCACGACCTTAAGGAGTACCTCCGGCAGAGCTTCCCGTCTTACTATGTAATAATCCGTTCTCTTCTTATCCATGATTTTCACCCGTCAGGACCTATCGTTCTGTCCGTGTCTGAGATACGTTTGTTTATCTATGTCCGCCTATGGCGCACAAGTGTCGTTTGCCAAGGGATATACTAGCACATATATACAAATCAGGCAAGAGGTTTTTGTGTATTTTAACCAAAACAAAAACAGAAGCCGTAATATATACGACTTCTGCTGTATTTAACAATTATATTTCGGATATCCGAATTACTGAACCAGGGGATATTTAGCCGTAAGCGAATCAACTATCGCACGTGCTCCTGCAACTCCGTCAGCGCCCTTAAGCACTACAAGAGAGATAGCCTCCGCGATCTGATCCATATCCTCGGTGTTCATTCCGCGGCTTGTAACAGCGGGTGTACCAAGTCTTACACCAGATGTAACGAACGCCTTCTGAGGATCATTGGGAACCGTATTCTTATTGGCAGTGATATGAGCCTCATCAAGAAGCTTCTCTATCTCCTTACCTGTAAGTCCCTGGGGACGAAGGTCAAGAAGCATAAGATGATTGTCAGTACCGCCCGATACGATGCTTAAGCCTCTCTTAAGTAAGCCGTTTGCAAGTGCCTGCGCATTGTCAACGATGTTCTTACCGTACTGCTTAAACTCAGGTGAAAGAGCTTCCTTGAAGCATACGGCCTTGGCCGCGATAACATGCATAAGCGGTCCGCCCTGGATTCCGGGGAAGATTGCCTTATTGAAATTATACTTATCTGCCGCTTCCTGATTGCACATGATCATTCCGCCTCTGGGTCCGCGAAGAGTCTTATGTGTTGTTGTTGTAACAACATCGGCATAAGGGAACGGGCTCTCATGCTGACCGCTGGCCACAAGACCTGCGATATGAGCTATATCAACCATCATAACCGCACCGACTTCGTCACATATCTCTCTGAAACGCTTGAAATCAATCTTTCTTGCATATGCGCTTGCACCCGATACGATCATCTTGGGCTTGCATTCCTTGGCAATTCTTAATACTTCGTCATAATCTATGAATCCGTCATCATTGACTCCGTAAGGTACGCAGTTAAAATACTTACCTGACATATTAACCGGTGAACCGTGTGATAAATGTCCGCCGTGATCAAGATTCATACCCATGAATGTGTCACCGGGCTCCATTACGGCGAAGAATACCGCCATATTGGCCTGTGCACCTGAGTGAGGCTGTACATTGACATAGTCACAGTTAAATAACTTCTTGGCTCTCTCTCTTGCAAGCTCTTCAACTACGTCCACGCACTCACAACCGCCGTAATATCTCTTACCCGGATATCCTTCGGCATACTTATTGGTCAAGGGGCTTCCCATTGCAGCCATTACAGCCTTGCTTACCCAGTTCTCTGATGCGATAAGCTCAATATGGCTGTTCTGTCTGTTCTGCTCGGCAACTATGGCTTCAGCAACTTCAGGGTCAACCGCTCTTACTTCATCTAATGAATACATATTCCTTCTCCTTATATATGATTAACAATTGGTTTTTTACCGACTGCACAACATTTTACCATAAGTTAAGCGGCGTAACAATACGCATATATTGCATTTTGTAACCATTTGTGTATCCGTTTCTTCTATAATTTATGCAAAAACACTATTTACTTCACTACACGCATTTGCTAGAATGGCATATGCAATAAGTATTATGTCAATCAATGGGGTATGAGGTTGCAAAATGTATGAGATTATAGTTAATCCGGGGGCCAGATCAAGCCGCGGAGTCAAGATATGGAACAAGGTTGAACCGATCTTCAGAGATGCAGGCGTTTCATATAACGTTCATTTCACCGAGAAGTTCAATGAAGGCGGAGGCATTATATCCGGCATATGCAAGGAATATAAGGACAAAGGGCAGACACTTCACCTTGTTATCATGGGCGGTGACGGAACCGTCAACGGTATATTACAGAAGATACCCTCATTTGAGGATGTCATCATATCAGTAATACCGATAGGCTCAAGCAACGATCTTGCCAGAGATATAGGAATCAATACCAATCCCGAAGAAGCAGTAAGGCATCTTATCAACTCTCCTGTATCGATTCACGTGGATTTGGGACATGTGCATCAGGAGAATAAGCTGGTTCGTTCAGGTGCCATGGATATCCCTGACAGACTCTTCTTAGTCAGCACGGGAATCGGCTATGACGCAGCCATCTGCGAAGAAGCCATGAGTTCGGGAATCAAGAATTTCTTTAACAAAATAGGTCTTGGCAAGCTCACATACTTAGGCGTAGCGCTTAAGCAGCTTATGGGAGCCAGATACATCACCGGCGAGCTTACGCTTAACAACGGAGAGAACATCATTCCTCTTGAGAAGCTGTTATTCATCACCGGTATGAATCACAAATACGAAGGCGGAGGATTCATGTTCGGACCTGAAGCCAACAATCACGACGGGTTACTTGAGTTATGTGCCGTTACCAAGATTTCTAAGCTTAAGATACTGTTCTCACTTCCCAAGGCTTACAACGGAAGCCATTTCGAAGTGGACGGCATCGACCATTACAGAGTAAGGTCATATACAGTCAGAGTATCCGAGCCGTTATACGTTCATGCAGACGGCGAGGTGGATGCCAAGGCGGATTTCATATCAGTATATCTGGATCAGGAAGCACTTCACATGATGTATTGATGTATGCCTTGCATCGTTCGTGAAATGAGGAGATTATGAAAGACAGCATTAAGAAGATTTATACCAAGTATCATCACGTTTTACCCGTGATCGTATACTTTACGGTATACATGACCTGGTTTAATTACATAGAGAAGACCAAGGCCGCACAGTACACCGTGATCCACATGAATATAGACGATAAGATTCCGTTCTGCGAATTCTTTATCGTGCCTTATCTTCTGTGGTTTATATATGTTGTTGCGGTTGTGGGATATCTTATGCTTACTGATAAGGATGATTTCTACAGAAATTATATGTTCCTTACCACAGGAATGACGGTATTTCTGTTGATATCTACGTTATTTCCCAACGTTCAGCATTTACGTCCCTATGTGATGCCGCGTGATAACGTATTCTCTCATATGGTGCAGGGACTCTATGCCACTGATACACCGACCAACTTATGGCCGAGCATTCATGTATACAACTCAATCGGCGCATACTTCGGTGTGGCACACAATAAGAAGCTTGGCAATAACAGATACATTAAGAGAGGATGCTTCATCTTAAGCGTATCAATCATCCTCTCAACAGTATTCCTTAAGCAGCATTCGATGTTTGATGTGATGACTGCATTCATTATGGCAGCCGTTGTATATGTTTTCGTATACAGACTCGATCTCGTCGCATCCGTAAGACATTCATATCATATGCGTAAGGCGGCCAAAGAGACCGTTAATGTCAAATTATATTAATTGAACTTAAAGAATCTCTTAGCGATTCTATAGCCCGTGGCGGACACCTTACGTCCGCCCTTGCCGGGCAGATTCATTGTATTTCCGAGTAATCCCAATCTTAACTTATAGAACAGATAACTGTCCTTATCCTTAAGGTACTTCCACAGTTCTTTCTTCTTCTCAAGGTTTTCCTCAGTCTCAGATAATATGAGCATTATTGAACTGATAGTGGTAATTATGTCCAGATAATTGATCATATAATTCTTAAGACTCTTGTTGGCAAATATCTTCTTCTTGTTATCCACCATATAATCAATCATTATCTTATTGACCCTGATCTGCTGATCCACGCGTCCAATCATGACCTTCTCATTAACCGACTGATCTTCTCTTCCTATATAATAACGATAGAAATTCACGTCCATGTAATACATGTTCTTAACATAGGGAAGCGGCTCAAATACAAATACGTTGTCCACATAGAAAGTATGCTCGGGAAGTCTTATCCCCGCCTCTCTTAGCATCTTGGTTCGGAAAATAACCGAGTGCATCAGAATATACTGGCCCTTATGAAAATGACCGACCCTATCCCAGCCGAACAGTTCATCCTTGGGAAGAGCATGGTTAAATCTCATAACTTTCTTCTTCTCGGCACCTTCCTTCTCATATACGAAGTTGCTGATGAGCATATCAAGAACCTTGTCTGTTCCGGATAATTCACGAAGTTTGTCAAGTATTGCAAGATATGCACTCTCCTTAACCCAGTCATCACTGTCAACGACCTTATAATACATGCCCGTAGCCGCATCAAGTCCTGAGTTAACAGCCGAGCCATGTCCGCCGTTTTCCTTATCAATAACCTTGACTATAGAAGGATATCTGTCCGCATACCTGTGTCCGATCTTGGACGTATCGTCCGTGGAACCGTCATTGACAACAATAATCTCCACATCTTCTCCGCCCGCAAGAAGCGATTCTATACACTTACCCATATATGCTGCCGAATTATAGCAGGGAATAGCTACCGATAATAATTTCATATTTAACCTTTCTGCCTATCTTAATCTGTTAGTCTCAAATCTGCCCCTGATGCCTAAACTGTCCATAAGCATCTTATATCTTGTATTCACATCGTAATCTCTGCTTATATCAAGGTCAAGTACTCCGGCCATTATATCAATATCATCATCTTCTATGATATCTCTCATCCTCTTAAGGATATCCATCCTCTCTTTAGTGGTATCCGCATCAAGGAAAGCTTCGGTTAAAGGCTTAAGTCCTTTGCTCTCAGCTACGTTCTCATCCATAAGTTCAAATCTCAGTTCCTGTGTCGCATCGGGATACTTAATCTTATCAACCGGAGATTCAAACATCTCCCTCGGCCTTACATATGTATCATGGGAGCCGTATACATCTCTGTATACCACCATCTCTTCACCTGTCTCCGTGTGTTTGGCAAGTGTTATCACCTTATATATATTGCCCTTAAAATGTCTGTATACCTGGTCCGGCAGTATATTCATATCAAACCTCCGTTAATTATCTGCTTATATCTATTATCAGTAACTCAACGCCAAGTTCCGCTCCCATAACACCTTTCTTGACATTATGGTCCGTCTCGGCACAGGCCTTAAGTATATCCTGCATCTCTTTGAGCGTAAATTTCTTGATCTGCGGAATGTATTTGCCCACTATATAAGGGCTTAATCCCACCTTGGATGCTATGGCCTTCTGGCTTAATCCGTCCTGCATCAGATCACCGATCTGTAACATCTGATTAAACTGCCTTACGATAAGGGCTAAAATTCCGAATGGAGACTCCTTCATGGATAAGAGTTCATGGTACATCTTAACCACTTCACTTCCCTGCTTATTAGCAATACGGCCAATCATGTCAAATATCCTGTTCTGTAATCTGACACAGCATACGGTCTTAATGTCGCCCTCGGTGATCACATCCCTGTCCATTGTATAAGCGATAAGCTTATCAAGTTCAGAGGATATCGTGTACATATCCGTGCCTACAGTTTCAAGAAATATATCCAAGGTGTGACCGGTTATCTGTCTGCCTTCCCTCTTAAGTCTGGTTAATATCCACTTCTTAAGAGTGTCATCATTCTGTGTATCGAAGCTTACGCATCGCCCGTTCTTATCGATTGCCTTAAATAACTTGGTCCTCTTGTCAACTGCCTGCTCTGCGAGTATTATGACAGTACTGTCAGCTATTCCGCTGAGTATATATTCTGCAAGGGCATCGTTTCCATCCTTTGCAAATCCCGTATTCTCCAGTATTATGACACGCCTGTCAGCAAGGAATGGCATCGTTTCCGACAGATCTATCATCTCTGCCACGTTGACATCCTTACCCTGATAATATGAGTAATTCATACTGTCATCAGGAGCAACCAAGGCTTCCTTAAGCTTATTCTTATACTGAACCCTTAAATATGCCTCATCTCCGTAGAGTAAATAGACGGGTTTATATGTCTCATTCTTAATATCACTAAGTATCTGTTGCATAATCTTTCAAAAAGACCCGACACCAATAAGCTGCCGGGTCATTATTATTCTCTGAATTATATGGGGCATCACTTAAACAGATCTCTGTACCATTCAAGTGTACTGATATAGGCCTTATATACATCATCCATGGCCACATTGTCGATAACCATCATTCTGGATACTTCCTGCCAGTTACCTGCCTCATACGCTTCAATGAAATCAAGTATCTTAACATATGATCCCTTATGATCAACAAGCGCATCCTTTATGGCCTTGGATACGTTCATAAGGTCTAAAGCCTCTGACATGGGCTTCTCTAAGATAAGATCTATTATAGAGAACAATCCCATAAGGAAGAGCTCCTGTGACTGCATAGCCATCTCAAATAACGGAGCAAGTTCTTCAGCAAACTTCGCTCTAAGAAGAGACAATCTCGATACTTCGGAAGGCTTATCGGCACAGAGTTCCTTGGTAATGGCTGTTGTGATCCACTTACGAAGTTCTTTCTGACCAAGCATTGCTGCCGCATGTCTTATTGATGTGATCTCCGAGTTACGTGCCATTCTGTTAACTATCTCAAGAAGCGACATTACAAGCGCGGTATCTCTTCCGATAACATCAGCCGCATCGGTTAAATCAAAGTTGCTGTCATTAACGACATTGAGCAATTCAATATAGTTAAGCTTAAGGGGAGCAACTTCCGTATCGCCCTTATTAAGAGGCATTCTGTAGAACTCACCCTCGAAATACTCATATCCGCCTTCTGCCTTCAGTTCTTCAAATATCTCCTGAGACTGGAGATTACCTGCAACAAGGCTTACACCCGGGTATTGAGCCTTGAAATATATCTTAGCCTTGCTTATAACAATCTTCTGATGATTAAGGATCACGTAATCCACCTTGGATAATATATCTCTATATGGTTCGAAATCCTGTACACCGAGCTTACGAATCGCAAACTTATATCCGTCTTTCTTAAGTTCATCAATTCGATTGATATAATCCGCCTTGGGCTCGATCGAATTGTCCATAAGAAGTACGATGCGATTATGCGGCGCATGACACTGCTCATTGATATCACCGAATATAGAGACATTGGTAATCGGAATGAATATCTCCACATCATCGGGCAAAGTCTCCAAACCCACGCTGTCGATTACCTCAAAGCTTGGGATATTGACCGCATCATACTGTGTGGCCGTGCTCAAATATCTTGCATCAAGCAGGAAATTCTTCTTCTGGCCATACAGCGAATACGCCTTAACCTTCATGTTCTGATCAAAAAGTGGAATCAATGTGGCTAACATAAGCAGCCCTCCTGTAAAAATAAATATATAGTGTCTACGACTCACTCATCTTAAATCTCGATGCTATCTCTCTAAGTCCTCTTACAGCGGCCATACACTCCTCAACCGCTTCTCTGTTATCTATCGTAAGAGCCGTGATATCCTGTGTCTTACCCGCGATATCCGTTACTCCGAATGACGACTCGCCCACAATGCCTGCTATCTTCTGCAAAGACTCGCCTATAACGGCTATCTCACCGGTAAGCTTATTAACCGATCCGTCAATATTCTCCATACTGAACTTAAAGCTCTCGGCATCGTTCATGTATTGATTACTTACCTCTGAGAAGGAATCATAATCTTTGATTACCACATTCTCAAGGAAGTCCATGCACTCCGTAAGCGTCTCGCTCATTCTGGCAACCACTTCATTAACCTCGGCTACTATGGCATTGATGCCTTCAACCGTACTGGATGTCTGGTTAGCCAAAGCTCCGATCTCTGTTGCCACGACAGCGAATCCTCTTCCTGCCTCGCCTGCTCTTGCAGCCTCTATATTGGCATTAAGCGCAAGCAATGAAGTCTGGCTCGAAATCTCCATAATGGCTTCCGTAAGATCGTTAATCTTGGATACGGCCTGTGAATCAGCCAACGCCTTCTCCGTCTTATCCTTCATATCTTCATACAGAGAAGATACTCTGTCGGTGGCAGCCTGCGTAGAAGCCTTAAGTTCACTTGCTCTGTTCTTAATCTCTTCTGCCTGCGTCTGACCGTCATGTGATAATTCCTGTATCACTTCGGCGTCATCATTCATCTGTTGAATATTGGCCTGTATGCTGTCGGCAGATGCGGAAGTCTCTTCCATTCCCTCTGCCAGTTCTTCTGTTGTTGATGATGTGTCTGAACACATCGAATCTATCTCAATAGAGGAATCAGACACCTGATTGACTCTTAAGTCAAGCGTATCGCTTGATCTGTTGATGTCTCCGACTATTCCCCTTAAGCTGTCTCTCATAAGCTTAAGAGCTCTTGCTATGCTGCCGAGTTCATCGGTTCTAAGCTGCAGATTCTTGGCACGTCCCTTGGATACGAAATTAAATTCCGCAGTCTCAACGACCATATCCTTAATGAATACCATAGGCTTGGTAAGCATCATCGAGAATACCACTCCGGCAGTTCCGCATATGATTACTATGGCTATGATCACTATTATCGCAAGCGAGCGAATCTTGGACATGAATGAATATGCATCCTTCTCATCCGCCGTAACCACCAGAATACTTCTGTCAGATAAGATACTGTATCCGGCTATCTTGTTGGTACCCTTAAATACATAGGTAACAACATCATCCGCCGGGGTTGCGCCTGCTTTAAGCTGTTCCACAAGCCCCTTAACAACCTCATTCTCAACGGGATTGCCTACTCTGTCCTTAGTAGGATGATATAATGTGGTTCCGTCAGCGCTTACAACATAAGCATAGGAACTGCTCATGTCCTTAATCTTAACGCCGGATAACAACTCATTGTAATCCTCGTATTGAAGCGCTCCCTTAGTCTCTATTCTGTCATTGACCATTGCAGCGTATGACGTAGCCAGATCTCCGATATTATTCTCAACGGAATTCTTAACCTGCTCCTTGGTCAGATTAGAGAACATGACGATACATATGACAGCGGCAACCAATGCACTTGCAATCGACAATATCGCTATCTTAAGTGCAATAGATTTAAAGAAAGGAATCTTACCGTGAATATCCTCTGCGGCAAGTCTGGCCCTCTTAGCTTCCTTCCTTGCCTCCCTGTTGCTCATTTCGCCCATATAACATCCTCCGTATATATACGCAACATTAGGACATATTACACTATGCAATTATACCATAATAATAGTCGGGATTGAATAATTATTTGTTAATTTTTTACACGATTTCGGAATTTTTCAGAATATTTACAAAATTTCATCCTATTTATACCGTCCGATAGTCTTCTTACATATTGAATTTACGCCGATAAAAGAGTACAATATCACTTAACATGTACATATCGGCACAATGCCGATGCTATAAATTGTGGTACTCGGAGGTTAATTATGGAGAAGAAGAATGTAGATTGGGCCAATCTCGGATTCGGTTATATGAAGACCGACTACCGTTACGTATCTAATTACACGAATGGTGCCTGGGATAACGGTTATTTGACAGGCGATGACATGATCATGATGAGCGAATGTGCCGGCGTGCTTCAGTATGCACAGACTGTATTCGAAGGTATGAAGGCATATACGACTGAGAGCGGCAAGACCGTCGTCTTCCGTCCCGATCTTAATGCTGAGAGAATGATAGATTCAGCTAAGCGCCTTGAGATGCCTCCTTTCCCCAAGGAGAGATTCCTTAATGCTATCGACCAGCTTGTCGCTGCCAACGAAGCTTGGGTTCCCCCTTACGGAAGCGGAGCTACATTATATATCCGTCCCTACATGTTCGGTATCAACCCCGTTATAGGTGTTAAGCCTGCTAATGACTATCAGTTCAGAGCATTCGCTACACCCGTCGGACCGTACTTTAAGGGCGGTGTTAAGCCTCTTACGATTAAGATAAGTGATTTCGATCGTGCGGCACCGCACGGAACCGGACACATCAAGGCAGGTCTTAACTATGCGATGAGTCTTCATGCAATAGTTACGGCTCACGAAGAAGGATATGACGAGAACATGTATCTTGATGCGGCTACACGTACCAAGGTCGAGGAGACAGGCGGAGCCAACTTCTTATTTGTTACCAAGGACGGCAAGGTAGTTACTCCTAAGTCAGACAGTATCCTTCCTTCAATCACACGTCGTTCTCTTATGTATGTTGCCAAGGAATACTTGGGACTTGAGGCCGAGGAGCGTGAAGTATACTTAGACGAGCTTAAGGATATGGCTGAGTGCGGACTCTGCGGAACAGCAGCAGTTATCTCACCCGTAGGTAAGATCGTTGACCACGGCAAGGAGATATGCTTACCTGCAGGTATGGATGAGATGGGTCCTATAACCAAGAAGTTATATGAGACATTAACGGGAATCCAGATGGGCAGAATTGAAGCACCCAAAGGATGGATCTACGAGATCAAATAGATAGATTCTATTATGAATACAACGATGCAGGCGATGACAGATACCTGAAATAATCCTGCACCGAACCAAGCTAATAATATTGCTGCAATAAAGGCTACGGCACCCGCAACAGGGCTGTTCGTAGCCTCTATTATTGCAGGGAAAGTCATAACCGCCAATGTCACATAAGGCACATAGTATAAGAAAGAACGTAAGAATGTGCTCTTAATCTCTTTACGGATAAGAGTAAGCGGTAACACTCTTATGGCATATGTGACTGCTGCCATTATTAACATGTAGATATATATATTATGCTGCATGATATTCTCCTTCCTGTGTGATGTTTCCGTAAGGATCTTCTCTTACAGGGAATAATATCGATGCAACCACTGCGATTATTACCGTAAGTGCTATAACTCTTATGCCTGAAGGAATATTGTCTCTAAGTATCGGAACATAACTTAGGACGGCACTAAGCAACATTGAGAAGGATACCAATCCCAAGATTACTTTGCTTTTGCGTGCAGGGGGAATGATAATGGCTATGAACATGCCATATAATGCCACGCTTAACGCACTTACCACCCTGTCAGGCAATACATTACCCATTATTACACCGAAGTAGGTTCCAAGCGTCCAACCGGGAACGGTAAGGAGCATCGCTCCGTATGCATACAAGGGATTAAGCTTACCCGGCACACTTACGCATATTCCGAACACCTCATCCGTCACACTGTATCCTACCAATAATCTGTGCCAGAAGGGAGTCTTCGGATCGAATTTCTGAGATAAGGCCGACGACATCAGCATATATCTGGCATTGGTAACAAGTATCATAAGAGCCATCTCGATATAAGATGCTCCGTCTTTAACCATGGTAAATCCCGCATACTGTCCTGCACTTGCAAGATTGGTTAAACTCACTATTGCCGCCTGTAGTGCAGTAAAGCCTGCACTCTTAGCTGCTATGCCGAGAGTGAAGGCCACTGCAAAATACCCAAGCGCTATGGGTATACCGTCTCTGTTGCCGTTTCTAAATGCCTGTCTGTTACTCCACATGTATCCGTCAATTGCGGCAGCGTTTCTGCTGCCGCATCACTTTCTAGTAAAATCTTGTTATATCATCCACAGCTTTA
>CACYWQ010000022.1 GCA_902778165.1 uncultured Lachnospiraceae bacterium | reverse complement strand
GATATAATATATTTAACGTATTTCATAATACGACTGTTTCAGACTATCGCTGTATATTTTATACTCAATCGTTCATAAAATCAATATGATATTGTGACGATATATCACTTAGTAATCTCGGATTTTTCATACGAATATACAATCACGGGCATCCCGACATATGCATAGTCATATAACTCCGCCGCTTTATCAAAAGGCGTATTGACACAGCCGTGGGAGCCGGCATATCTATACGCGTCCTCTCCCCACTGCGTCCTCCATGTCGCATCATGTATTCCCACATGTCGATTAAACGCCATCCAGTAATTGACAAAAGATCTGTATGTCTCACCCACAAGCGTTCTGTTACGTTGCATATAGTATATGTAATATACGCCTTCCTTGGTTCCGCTTCCGGTTGACAGCTTACCCGTTACAACATTTGTATCAAGTTTAAGTTCGCCTTTCTCATAATAATACATATGCTGTTCATCCAGGCTTATCTCTATATATGTATTACCTATATCCTTGACGTACTCTTTCTCATTCTCATCCATCTGATGCTTGTATTTAGGCTCAATATCAATTGTATCTTTACCTTCTTTAAGCGCTTCGTAGAGTTCATCCACGGCGTTTTCCACATCAATTGAGTTGCCTAATGTGCCCTGAGTCAGATGCACTTTACGACCGTCATGGGTCGTAAAATCATGGTTATTGTATGTGTTGTAAGGACTAAGCAGATCATATAAGCCGTCAGCGACCGATTCCTTCGTATATATCACCTCATCAGCCTGAACATCATAATCAGGCAATTTGCCTTCCCCCGCAAGTAATGAATGAATCTCATCTTTATTAAGAGAAACATCCTCTCCGTCCAGATGAAGCGTTATATTCTTATCAGCGAATCTTTCAAGCGCCTCGTACTGCTTAAGGGTTGCAAGCTCTGTCGAAGAATACGCAGGTGTTATGACACAAGTGTCATCAAGTCTGATGTCGGTTAATCCTTCATGAATGGCTTCTATTATCTTATCACTGCATGCCTTCTCGTCAGGGTGTTCCTTGTTGTTATGTAAGATATAGCCCTCATCCGTAACTTCTATGCTTACCGTATGAGGCGAACCTATCAAAGAGACATTCCATTTGCCCACGATCTCTCTGCATTTATCTTCATCAAAATACACTTCCGGCGGAACAACTTCGTCATATGAATCGCTTCCGAACCTGTCGATCCACAAGAAGGGATTCTGCATATCCATATATTGCTTTAACGGGGTGTAATAGTCATACGATATCGCAAGATCTTCAGATAAGATCTCATAGACATTATCCTCGAAAGGATGAGGCATCGTCACGGTTATTACCTCCGGCTTGGCCTTGG
Organism: uncultured Lachnospiraceae bacterium; assembly: GCA_902778165.1. Taxonomy (GTDB): domain Bacteria; phylum Bacillota; class Clostridia; order Lachnospirales; family Lachnospiraceae; genus Colinaster. The sequence continues at coordinate 26,338 of CACYWQ010000022.1, read as the reverse complement.
CATTCATCTCATCCGCAGCTTCCGCCACTGTAAGACCCGTACAATATACATTGTTGATAAATGTTCCGTAGGGGAAAACATATCTGTAATAATAAGCCAGGCCCGTATACAACAGGCCCAGCAATACTATTGTTGAGAATATTAAGATAAGCGAGATTTTGGCAGACTTCTTCACGATTTCTTCTTAAGATCCTTTTCATCAAACACTTCTGAAATCGGAGCGCCTGCAGGAACCATAGGATAAACCGAATCATCCTTGCCTGTCATCACGTTGATAAGCACGGGCTTGTTAAGCTTGATAGCCTTCTTGATCGCAGGTTCTGCTTCTTCCTTCTTGGTTACAAGTATCGCCTCACAACCAAGAGCCTTAGCTACCGCACAGAAGTCAACCTTATCTTCAAGTACCGTCTGTGAATATCTCTTATCATAGAAAAGAGTCTGCCACTGACGCACCATACCAAGCACCTGATTGTTATTAACCACCTGAATGATAGGTATGTTATATCTTGAAGCTGTTGCCAGTTCATTCATATTCATACGGAAGCAACCGTCACCGGCAATATTGATAACGATCTTATCCGGGTTGCCTACCTTGGCTCCTATGCAGGCTCCGAGGCCGTATCCCATTGTACCGAGACCGCCGCTTGATAAGAATGTACGGGGCTTAGAATACTTATAATACTGTGCTGCCCACATCTGATGCTGACCCACATCTGTTGTTATGATTGCATCACCCTTAGTTACCTTATCGATCACTTCTATCATATAAGGACAAGTAAGCTTTCTCTTATCATATGAGAGTGGATATGTCTTCTTAAGTTCAGCTATACGAGCCATCCACTCGGGATGCTTCTGTTTAGGTAATGCCTTAAGAACATCTTCGAGGCTGTCCTTAAGATTACCTACAACGGATACCGACGCATGAATATTCTTATTGATCTCTGCCGCATCCACATCGAAATGTATTATTCTGGCGCCCTTACAGAACTTCTTGGCATTACCGATAACACGATCTGAGAATCTGGCTCCGAGTGCAATAAGCAGATCACACTCAGTAGCGCCAAGATTGGATGCCTTAGTTCCGTGCATTCCTATCATACCGGTGTATCTGCTGCTCTTACCGTCAAATGCACCCTTACCCATAAGAGTGTCACATACGGGAGCATCCAATACTTCCGCAAGTTTGGCTACTTCTTCAGTAGCATCCGCTGCGATCGCACCGCCACCAACATATAATAAAGGCTTCTTGGCAGCCTTCATAAGTTCAACTGCCTTCTCTATATCCTTACTTGTATACTTATTATCATATGATGCAGCCTTAGGCTTAGCTGCCTTGTATTCACATAATGCTGCCGTTACATCCTTGGTAATATCAACTATAACAGGGCCCGGTCTTCCGCTTCTTGCTATGTCGAATGCTCTTCGCATGGTCTTAGCCAGTTCCTTGACATCCTTAACAATGAATCCGTGCTTGGTAACGGGAGTTGTCACACCGACAATATCAACCTCCTGGAAGGAATCCTTGCCAAGGGCAGGAAGATTAACGTTACATGTGATCGCGATCATCGGAATACTGTCCATATAAGCCGTAGCAATACCTGTTACGAGGTTGGTTGCTCCGGGGCCGGATGTAGCCATACATACTCCGACCTTACCCGTGCTTCTTGCATATCCGTCTGCCGCATGGGATGCACCCTGCTCATGGCTTGTAAGAATATGCTTAATCTCGGGATGCTTATATAACGCATCATAGATATTAAGAATCGTACCGCCCGGATAACCGAATACGGTATCAACTCCCTGTTCCTTAAGACATTCAACTACTATTTCAGAACCTGTCAACTGCATACTTAAATCTCCATTCCTCTTACTTAATCTCTAAGATTGCGCCCCTGTTACCGCTTGTAACCATTGCCGCATATCTTGCAAGATATCCGGTAGTCACCTTGGGTGTTCTGGGCTGCCACTGCTGCTTACGCTTAGCAAGTTCTTCATCGGAAACCTTAAGCGTGATACTGTAGTTATTAATATCTATCTCAATCATATCTCCTTCATTGACAAGCGCGATCGGTCCGCCTACGGCAGCCTCGGGTGATACATGTCCTATTGATGCACCACGGCTTGCTCCGGAGAATCTTCCGTCAGTAATAAGTGCTACGGTAGAGCCAAGTCCCATACCCGCAATTGCCGATGTAGGATTAAGCATCTCTCTCATTCCGGGACCTCCCTTAGGTCCTTCGTATCTGATGACAACCACATCACCTTCCTTGATCTTACCGCCAAGGATAGCTTCTATCGCATCTTCCTCACAGTCAAATACTCTTGCCGGGCCTTCATGCTTCATCATCTCAGGCACAACAGCCGAACGCTTAACCACCGAACCATCGGGGGCAAGATTACCCTTAAGTACGGCGAGTCCGCCTGTCTTAGAATACGGATTATCTATCGGTCTTATGACCTCAGGATTCTTATTGGCCGAATTCTTAACAGCCTCACCTATAGTCTTGCCGATAACCGTCATGCAGTTCTCATTGATAAGACCAAGTTCACACAACTGCTTAATAACTGCATATACACCGCCTGCTTCGTTAAGGTCTTCCATATATGTCGGACCTGCAGGAGCAAGATGACAGAAGTTGGGTGTCTTCTCACTTATGGGATTAGCAAACGATATATCAAAATCAAATCCTATCTCATGTGCTATAGCCGGAAGATGAAGCATTGAGTTGGTCGAACAACCAAGTGCCATATCTACCGTAAGAGCATTAAGGATTGCATCCTTAGTCATGATATCTCTGGGACGTATATTCTTCTTAAGCATATCCATTACGGCATAGCCTGCCTTCTTGGCAAGTCTTAATCTCTCCGAATATACAGCAGGAATCGTTCCGTTACCCGGAAGACCCATACCAAGTGCCTCTGTAAGACAGTTCATGGAATTGGCTGTATACATACCGGAACATGATCCGCAAGTAGGGCATACATTTTCCTCAAATTCGCGTACGCCTTCATCTGTAAGCTTACCCGCAGCATGCTCTCCCACTGCCTCAAACATAGAAGATAAGCTTCTCTTTCTGCCGCCTACATGGCCTGCAAGCATCGGACCGCCGGATACGAATACGGTGGGAACGTTGACTCTTGCCGCAGCCATAAGTAAGCCGGGTACATTCTTATCACAGTTGGGGATCATAACAAGTGCGTCAAACTGATGCGCAATAGCCATAGCCTCAGTTGAATCGGCAATAAGATCTCTTGTAACAAGGGAATACTTCATTCCTATATGACCCATTGCAATACCGTCACATACAGCAATTGCAGGGAACATCACCGGAGTACCGCCTGCTTCAGCAACACCTAACTTAACGGCCTCTGCAATCTTATCAAGATTCATATGTCCCGGTACTATCTCATTATATGAGCATACGATACCGACCATGGGCTTAGCTATCTCTTCAGCCGTATATCCCAGGGCATTAAGCAGTGACCTTGCAGGTGCCTGTCCTATTCCGCATTTCATATTATCACTTGTCATCTTCATCATCCTTTCACATACCGTGTCATACTTGTGTCATACTTATTGTAATTATATCTATACTCTCTCGGCTATGAGTGAACCCATCTTCGCCGTACCGATCTGTTCTTCGCCTTCCTTGGCAATATCTATTGTTCTGTATCCTTCTTTAAGTACTGTCTTGACCGCGTTCTCGATCGCATCAGCTTCCTTATCAAGATCGAAGGTATATCTAAGCATCATAGCCGCACTTAATATCGTGGCTATAGGATTGGCAATGCCTTTGCCGGCAATATCCGGAGCCGAACCTCCCGAAGGCTCATACAATCCGAACTTGGTCTCATTAAGCGAAGCCGAAGGCAGCATACCTATTGAACCCGTGATCATTGATGCCTCATCGGATAAGATATCTCCGAACATGTTCTCCGTAAGCATTACATCAAACTGTGCAGGATCCTTAACAAGCTGCATTGCCGCATTGTCAACAAGCATTGTCACGAATTCAACATCGGGATAATCTCCTGCCACTTCTTCGGTTATCTTTCTCCATAATCTTGATGAATCAAGCACATTGGCCTTATCAACAAGAGTAACCTTATTCCTTCTCTTACGCGCGATGTCAAATCCCTTGATCGCTATGCGTCTTATCTCATCTTCATTGTATGTAAGTGTATCTACTGCAGTTAACTTACCATCAATCTCTTTGGTATATCTGTCGCCGAAATATAATCCGCCGGTAAGTTCGCGCATGATCATCATGTCAAATCCCTTATCCGCAACGGATTCCTTAAGAGGGCAAGCCTCCTTAAGCTCAGGATATAAATAAGCGGGACGAAGGTTCGCAAACAGGTTAAGCGCCTTACGAATTCCAAGCAATCCGGCTTCGGGTCTTTTATCAGGCGGAAGCTTATACCATGGAGAAGTCTGTGTATTGCCACCTATAGAACCCATCAACACGGCATCCGATGCCTTGCAGACATCTATTGTCTCCTGTGTTAGCGGTATTCCGTGAACATCTATCGATGCTCCGCCCATTAACACGTCTCTGTATTCAATACTGTGTCCGTATTTGGCACATACGGCGTCAAGTACCTTCTTTGCTTCCGTTACTATCTCCGGGCCGATTCCGTCACCCTTGATAACAGCTATCTTCATATTCATTGCTTATGGCTCCTTATTTCCGTCTTTACGAACGATTTAATGCTTTACCACGATGTCGTAACATTAAAAACGTGGGATAACCCTAAGGCAATCCCACGCTTTATAATCTCTTTGTTATTCAGCCTTCTCAACCTGGCTGATAGCCGCCTTCTGCATGGGAATGCGACAATTCTTATTATTACCGAACTCCACTATGACCGTATCTTCCTGAATATCAATGACTGTTCCGTAGAAGCCGCTGGTTGTCAGCACATAATCGCCCTTCTCAAGCGCACTTAACATTGCCTGTGCCTTCTTCTGCTCATTCCTCTGAGGTCTTATCATCAGGAAATACATAATCGCACCGAACACGACTATATAAATAACCAATACTAATCCTGAATTATTCTGTAGTAAACTTTCCATTATCCTTCTCCTTATTCGCTATATCTGCATAGACTTACTAATAATACCCAATACCACTGTCAATGTCAACAGTATTACCACGTAATCACGCATTCTCGGGTGTAGCAAGATCACTAAGGGTCTTTCTCTTATATTCGGCGAAATTGCCCTCATCAAGCGCCTGTCTTATCTCAGCCATAAGCCTGTTATAGAAATACAGATTATGCATAACACATAAGCGCATCGCAAGCATCTCACCGGCAACCATAAGATGGCGTATATATGCTCTTGAGAAGTTCCGGCATGTAGGGCAATCGCACCCTTCTTCTATCGGTCTTTGATCCCTTGCATAGCATGCATTCTTAATATTGAGTCTTCCGTGTCTTGTATATAGATGTCCATGCCTTGCATTACGCGACGGATATACACAATCAAAGAAATCCACACCTCGCTCCACAGCTTCCAATATATTGGCCGGAGTTCCTACTCCCATCAGATATGTGGGCTTATCCTTAGGAAGATACGGCACCGTCTGTTCAAGCACATGATACATCTGATCATGGCTCTCACCCACAGCAAGGCCACCTATTGCATAACCGTCAAGGTCCATATCCGCAATGGTCTTGGCATGTTCTATTCTTATATCATCATAGACCGCACCCTGGTTAATACCGAAAAGCAGCTGGGACTGATTGACCGTTCCCTCCGTGGCATTAAGCTCATCCAGACGGGCTTTGCATCTGGCAAGCCATCTGGTCGTTCTCTCAACTGAGGGCTTGACATATTCACGCTCAGCCAATGCCGGGGGACATTCATCGAAGGCCATGGCTATCGTAGAGCCTAAGTTACTCTGTATCTGCATGCTCTCCTCAGGACCCATGAAGATTATTCTTCCGTCAACATGTGAATGAAATGTAACGCCTTCTTCCTTGATCTTGCGAAGCGATGCAAGCGAGAACACCTGAAATCCGCCGGAATCCGTAAGTATCGGTCTGTCCCAGTTCATGAATTTGTGCAGACCGCCCAGGTCTTTAATCAGTTCATCTCCCGGTCTTACATGAAGGTGGTATGTATTACACAGTTCCACCTGGCAGCCGATTTGTGTAAGGTCAGGTGATGATACCGCACCCTTGATGGCTGCAACGGTTCCCACATTCATAAAAACAGGGGTCTCTATGACCCCGTGAACAGTCTCAAATCTTGCTCTTTTGGCTCTTCCTTCCGTATTAAGTACAGTATACTTAGCCATATCTCTCCTTTATATCTACAGGCTGTCTATGAATTCCTCAAGCGTAAGGTCCTGTTCATACATAACAGTAGCCGCTTCCACTCCTACATACCTGAAATGCCAGGGCTCATATATGATTCCCGTGATATCTTCCTTGCCCTTGGGATATCTTAATATAAATCCGTATTTGTAACTGTTATCCTTAAGCCATTTACCGGCATCCGTATCTTCGAATCCCTCATTCAACATACTGTATGTATCCGAAGTAATATCAAGGGATATACCTATCTGATGTTCACTGGCACCGGGCACTGTAACAACGGCTGATGATTCCTTGTATGCATCGATATAGGAATACCCCTGGTTGATGTAATTCTTCATCTTTCTGTCAAATAAGTATTCCTGTCTTGATATATCTCTGTAAGGCGAACGAACTTCCAGATTGATTCCGTCATCCGCAGCTGCCTTAAACATCTGCGCTAAAGGCTCTATAATGCGCTCATCGCATTTCATATTGCCCTTAATGGTTCCTAAGGTAAATGTATAGTCATCCGGAACCGGATGCTGCTTATTGATAAGAAGAAGGTTCCATGCAGACTTATCGAATTCATATCCTTCGTATGCGCCTTCTTCGGTATCCGTCTCCTGCTCTATCTCTACTTCCTCATCAAGATGTTCCATAAGGTCATCCAAAGAGGCTACATCATCTTCATCCGTCACTTCGGTAAGAAGATACTCTTCCTGCGGAAGTTCATCTTCTATCACAAGCATGCCGTCGGGAGTCATCTCAACTTCACTGACACCTTCACCTGTTATCGAATCAGCATGTACTGTTGTAACCGGAGCGAAACTCGATGTGGCGATGAATACCACACAGATTAAGACCACATTGATCAGTCTGAATACCGGTCTTCTGGTATATTGCCATATTTTGCGCGCAATAATGATGCTTGCCAGCCATAGCGTTGCCAAGAATAACCCGTTCTTACCTTTGGCTGCAAGTCGCTTGATCTTATCAATTGATTTGATGTTAAGCTTATTAACCATAATATATTAGTCCAGTTTATGGAATATTATGCAGTTAGGCTTGTCCACCTTAATCTCTTTCTGATTCATTACAATGAGTCCCTTCTCGGTATCTACAGAGAAGAACGTCATTGTATTGGACTCATGATTAAGACTGACAAGATGTCTGTTGTCCGGGAATAATGCTACATCCTTGGGATAGTCTCCGCTGATGGGCAGACAGAACATTTTGGTAAGTTCACCGTTGTCTTCGTTAACGCTGTACATTATGACACTGTTGTCACCTGCATTGGAGCTGACCACATATTTAAAATCCGCTGATAAGTTAAGTGCACTGGCCGCTGAATTCGATGCATGATATTCATTGAGGGTACTGATATTCTGAACCTTCTCGAATTCAGGTGCACCGTCTTTGTCCGTATACTTATATACATCGATATAATTCTTAAGTTCATGTACGACATACATATAAGAGCCGTCTTTGGAGAACTTGATATGTCTGGGTGCACTCTCCTGTTCGCTGTGAACTATATCCGCAAGCTTAAGCTTTCCTGTTGTATGATCAAGTGAATAAACATCTATATAATCCATTCCGAGATCCGCCGCGCAGAGATATTTATTATCTCTTGTCATCTTCACACAATTGACATGGGGCCGGAAGTTACGCTCGGCTATATTACCCCAGCCTTTGTGGAATATCTCGTCGCATACACCATCAAAACTTCCGTCTTCGTTAAGCTTAAGTACGGTTATCTTGCCGTCGTGATATCCCGCAACGAATAAGAACTTATCTTCATAGTCGGTAGATAAATAGCATCCTCTCATTCCGTTTATTGTGGATGCTCCGTTCTCTGTTAAGGCTCCGTCAGCCTCTATCTTATAGCACTCAACACCGAAGTCCGTAATCGAATACAGAAACTTCTTGTTATGCGATATCGTCACATAAGATGAGTTGGTTATCTTCACTCTGTCCTTTAACATGAACTTGCCATTTTCCATATCCACGTCATATATGGTGATTCCGTGATCATCACCGTAAGTATAAGTGGATACATAAGCAACATATTTGTCCATTTCGCCCTCTCCGATCTGCAAATGTTCTATTTGCGCATACACATATATTTTACAATAAATCTTTATATTTTTGTATCTATTTTATCCGATTTCTTATATAATGACATACGTACGATTTAACGCAGGGACTTATCGCCGTTTGAACTGATAATACCGCGACATTCCCGCTTATACGGAGGTATGAATAATTGAGCAAGAAGCTTATTGAGCTTAACAACATTTCCAAGTCTTACGGTTCTCATATCGTATTGGATGAATTTGACTTATATATCAAGGAGAATGAATTCGTCACATTGCTTGGTCCGTCCGGATGCGGCAAGACAACTACCCTTAGGATAATCGGCGGTTTTGAGACTCCCGATACGGGTAATGTATTGTTCGACGGCACGGATATTACGAATATGCCTCCCAACAAGAGACAGCTTAATACCGTATTCCAGAAATATGCCCTCTTCACTCATATGAATATCGAGGACAATATCGCTTTCGGCCTTAAGATCAAGGGTAAGTCCGACAAATACATTCGCGATAAGATTGAATATGCTTTAAGACTTGTTAATCTCGAAGGTTTCGGCAAGCGTATGCCCGATTCGTTATCAGGCGGTCAGCAGCAGCGTGTTGCCATCGCCAGAGCCATAGTCAATGAGCCTAAGGTATTGTTGCTTGATGAGCCTTTGGGCGCACTTGACCTTAAGTTAAGACAGGACATGCAGTATGAGCTTATAAGGCTTAAAGAAGAGCTCGGTATCACTTTCGTATATGTAACACACGATCAGGAAGAAGCCCTTACCATGTCTGACACTATTGTCGTAATGAACCAGGGATATATTCAGCAAATCGGTACACCCGAAGATATATATAATGAGCCTGAGAATGCCTTTGTTGCCGACTTTATCGGTGATTCCAACATAATTGACGGAATAATGCTTCAGGACGAGCTTGTCATGTTCCTCGGCGCCAAATTTGCCTGTGTTGACACCGGTTTTGGCACAAATAAGCCCGTCGATGTCGTTATAAGACCCGAGGATGTAATCCTTACTCCTCCGGAGCGCGGAGTAATTAACGGTGTGGTAACACATCTTATATTCAAAGGCGTGCATTATGAAATGGAAGTTAAGGCAGGCGGCTATGAATGGCTTGTTCATTCAACGACCATGTTCCCGGTGGGAGCCGAAGTCGGAATTCAGGTCGATCCCTTTAACATTCAGATCATGAACAAACCCGCCAGTGAGGATGAGGAGGCCGTTCCCCTTGAAGAATAGAAATAATCTTAAGTTCATGGCCGGCCCTTATATGGTATGGGCAATAGGCTTTATATTGATTCCGCTGTTTATAATGTTCTATTTCGGACTTACCGACAAGAACGGAATGACATCCCTTGCCAATGTCTTATCCATTGCAACTCCTGAACACAGTAAGGCATTGTCTTTGTCAATCTCACTTGCGGTTGCAGCTACAGTCATATGTCTTCTGTTAGGCTACCCTCTTGCGGCTATCCTTGCACACATGAAGAACAGTTCCGGAGTTATTATATTTGTGTTTATTCTTCCCATGTGGATGAATTTCTTATTAAGAACACTTGCGTGGCAGACATTGCTTGAGAAGACCGGCGTGATCAACACCGCTCTTTCTGCTCTTCACCTGCCCACGATCAATATCATCAACACATCGCATGCCATAGTGCTCGGAATGGTCTATAACTTCCTTCCGTTTATGGTACTGCCCTTATATAATTCGTTGACCAAGATTGATGAGAATGTTATTAATGCTGCGGCAGACTTAGGTGCCAATGCATTTCAGACATTCTTTAAGATCATATTACCTCTTACCGTTCCGGGAATCATGTCGGGTATCACAATGGTATTCGTACCTTCGCTTACAACTTTCGTTATCAGCAAGCTACTTGGTGGAAGCAAGATCCTCTTAATCGGTAACGTAATTGAGGAACAGTTCACCCAAGCCGCCAATTGGCATTTGGGCAGCGGACTGTCTATTATTCTTATGGTATTTATCGTGATCAATATGTTGATCACTGCAATATTTGACAGAGACAGGGAGGGTTCATTGCTATGAGAAAAGGACACATAACGGCGATGAGCCATATCAAAAGGATCTATACCGCACTTATCTTCATCTTCCTGTATGCACCTATTGTTACTCTTATAGTATTATCCTTTAACAAGAGTAAGACACGTGCAAAATGGGGAGGATTCACATTTAAGTGGTACGCAAGCCTCTTCACCAACAGGGATATCATGGAGGCTTTATATACTACACTTTTGATAGCGGTATTATCATCCGCTATAGCTACGGTCATCGGTGTATGCACATGCTTGGGACTTCGTAAGATGCGTTCCGGTGTCAGGACCGTAGTATTGGGTGTTACGAATATACCCATGCTTAATGCCGATATAGTCACGGGCATATCACTTATGCTCTTATTCTTAAGTTTCGGAATGCGTTTCGGATTCGGCACCATACTCTTATCTCACATAACATTTAACATTCCTTATGTGATATTAAGCGTAATGCCGCGTATGAAGAATCTGAATGTATCGGTATACGAGGCAGCTCTTGACCTGGGTGCATCACCTTTCTATGCTTTCTTTAAGGTCGTAATGCCTGATATACTTCCCGGAATACTCAGCGGATTTCTGCTTGCATTTACCATGTCCCTTGATGATTTCATCATTACGCATTTCACTAAGGGAGCCGGTATAGATACGTTGTCTACCAAGATTTACACAGAAGTAAAAAAGGGCATCAAACCTGAGATGTATGCCCTTTCTACTATCATATTCATTACTGTATTGATTTTGCTTATTCTTATTAACCGTCCCGAGAAAGAGACCGTTAATACGGATAAGAAGGAACCTGCCAATACATCTGTATCAAGCGTTGTAATTCCTTGATCCGTTTATTATGGATTAATGTGACTTAACCTCTTCCCAGAGATTATTATACAGTTCATCCCCTTCTTCTCCGAGATAGAGATATGTCTCAAGACCCTGATACTTGCTGAGGTCCGGGAATGCAACCTCCGAGTTCTTGATATCCTCATCTTCTATAAGGTCTCTTGCTCCGTCGTTAGGAGTTGAATAAGTGATATATTCGAAATTCTTAACCGCAACTTCAGGTCTGCACATATAGTCAATGAACTTAAGTGCATTATCCATATTGTTGCAGTTCTTGGGAATTACCCAGCAATCCAACCATACATTGGTTCCTTCCTTGGGAATAACATACTCAAGGTCAGGATTCTCACGCTTGGTATATATAGCCTCTCCGGAATAGATAACGCCAAGTGCAGCCTCATTTCCGATCATCTTATCTCTTACCTGATCCACAACATATGCCTGAACCAAAGGCTTCTGCTTGATAAGTTCATCACGTGCCGCAGCAAGCTCACTCTCATCCAATGTATTCATGGATGCACCGTTACGCTTAAGCGCTACCATAAATGCATCTCTGACGGAATCCTGCATAAGAATATTGTCCGCGTATTTCTCATCCCATAATATATCCCAGCTGTCAACGGGTTCATCCACCATCGTCTTATTGTATAAGATACCTACAGTACCCCAGCAATAAGGAATCGCATATTTATTCTCGGGATCAAACTCTGTAGCTGATACATAATACTGAGCTCCGATATACTGCTTGGCATTCGGAACCTTATCCCAGTCTATCTCGGCAAGAAGATCGTTCTGTCTCATCTTCTCAATCATATAATCCGAAGGACAGATAACATCATATACCGTCGCACCGGCTTCAACCTTGGGATACATGATCTCATTGGTCTCAAATTCATCATAGACCACCTTAATACCGGTCTCTTCTTCGAACATTGTGATTGTCTCGGGATCGATATATTCACCCCAGTTATATACAACCACTTCGCCTGCGCTTCCTGCCTTGCTTCCGCATCCTGCAAGGGCAACCACCGTAATCGTTGCAAGTACGGTCATCATCAATAATTTCTTCATTTTATTCACTCCTCAAATAAGATATTCTATTTGCTGATAAGTACCAGTATGCTTCGGTCTCTTACCAATATCTTCTTCTGATCGTCATCAAGGAAGCTTCCTTCCTCTGTCATCTGCGAAGTATCAACAACTACTTCCCAGCGTTTGTCCGGATGAATCTTCGGCAGGGCAAATGTGTGATCTGACCAATGCATATTCACAGCAATATAGATAAATTCGCCCTTCTTGCTCTTATCCTTACCCGGTAACCATTTACCGTTTTTGTCTACATCCGCATAATGCGTAGAATACAACATTGCGAAATGTCTTGTCAAATCATCCGTCTCAACCTTCCATGCTTCTTCGCCGTGAAGCGACAGATCCGGATATCCGCATGCGCAGTAATCCGTCATGGCAAAAGGTCTGTCCATATTAAGGATTGGATTCTTCTTCTTGAATTCTATGCATTTCTTATAGAATTCATATATATCCCTGTTACGCTCCAAATCATTCCAATTAAGCCATGTAAGGGGTCCGTCTATACAATAGGGATTGTTATTACCCTTCTGTGAATTACCGAACTCATCTCCGGCTAAGATCATCGGCGTCGACTGTGTAAGCATGTTAAAAGCGATCGCATTACGGATCTGTTTGCGCCTTAATCTGCTTACAGCCTTACGTGTCGTGGAACCCTCGAAACCGCAGTTCCAAGAGGCATTGTACGGATTACCGTCCTTATTGTTCTCACCGTTTAATTCGTTATGTTTCCTGTCATAACTTACAAGATCCATAAGAGTAAATCCGTTACAGTTGGATATATAGTGAACTCTTCCAAGTTTGGAATCTACATATCTAAGATCCCCCAGGACATTACGTATCATGCCCTCATCGCTCTTTAAGAAGCGACGGATATTGTACATATAATCATCATTACACAGTGCCAGATTCTTAAACTTAGGAGTGTCATTACCGTATATGTCATTAACCGGGAAGCCGTAATATATTAACTTGGTATTGGCAAGCATGGGCTCTGTGGCAATGAGCGTAAGGGGAATATTCTCGCCCATAAGATGGAAGCCGTCCACATGGAATTCAAGCACCCAGTATCTTAATGCATCCAATATGTATGGCTGCTTGATATCCGAAGGAAAATACATCTGCATGATCACTTCTATTCCTTCGGCATGCAGAGCATTGACCATATTCCTGAAAGAATCCGTCGGCTTGACTCCGGGCTCTGCATAACTGCTCTTAGGCGCTCTGTAGAATCCCTTCTTATATCCCCAATAATTAAGCTTGGGTTCTAAGGGCTTATATGCATCCATTACATCATTATCGCCCGCCTTAACCGATTCAAGTTCTATGAATTCATATGCCGGCATAAGTTCTATCGCTGTTATGCCTAAGTTCTTAAGATACGGTATCTTCTCCGTAATACCCGAGAATGTACCGGGATGAGTTACACCCGATGATTTATGTCTGGTGAATCCTCTTACATGGAGCACATAGAATACCGAATCCTTATAAGGCCTTAATATGGGCTTATAATCCGTACGGTCGAACTTGCCCTTCTCACATACGAATCCCGATCTTAAGTTACCCGGTATCTTACCCCACTTATTGTTGCCAACAATCAACTTACCGTGAGGGTCAGGGTATTCCTTATCTCCTTCATAGAATGAATACTCGTATCTGTCCGTATCTATACCGGATAACAGCATGCAGTTGATATTACCCACCTTATCGGAGGCTTTAAAAGGTATCTTACGGCTCTTACCGTTTATCCTGTCATACAGATTAATTCCCGCCGGTTCATCCGAATTGCACACAACAGCCATATTTACTTCATTACACTTGGTACAATACGCTCCCAAAGGATACGGATTACCCGGTAAGATCTTAATGTCTTCCATAAATTTATCCCACTTGATTGCTTTAAAGCACAGATATAGTTATTTTAACATAATCAGTTAGTATAATCTATTGATATTGTTCAATAAATCTCGTAAAATTAACATATCTGAACGAAATAAGCTTTGATATAACCCACAGGAGGATAAATATGGCTGATTTACAGACACCCGAAGAGGAAATGCACGTAGAGATCGAGCTTGAAGACGGTAAGATCGTTAAGTGTGAAGTGATCACAATACTTGAGGTGGCAGGCAAGGATTACATTGCTTTATTACCGGAAGGACAGACCGGGGATGAGCAGGACGTATGGTTCTACGGATATAAAGAGAATCCAAATGACACCAGCGAAGAACCCGAGCTTATATACATCGAAGATGACGATGAATATGAGGCCGTAGTCGACGCATTCGACGAATACCTCGACGAGTGTGAATTCGACGCTGAAGATTAAGCACATTTATAGACAATAAGAATTAAAACACAAGTAGCCGGAGCGATTTAAGCGCACCGGCTACTTATATTTTTGTGCTTATATATTTACTTTATCTTAGGGTCGAATATCCGAAACCGTTACAGATAGCGTCGATTTCCACTCCGTCACGACACATCGGACAATCCTCAGGTCTGTGGCTTGCATAGTCCGGAAGGTCTCTGTTGGAATAAAGAGCGCGGATCTGGATATCATCCACCTTAGTCGCTACCGAATAGATGGCAGATATGCCTATCACCTCTCCGCCGTAGAACTTAACGGTACGGATTGCACTTCTTAATGTCTCACCGGTTGTTGCGGTATCGATAAGAATAAGCACTTTCCTGTTCTTAACCATATGAATAATGTTCTCTCGAAACATCATCTGACCGCCCGCATTATATTCGGGACTTGTGATATACATTGTCTGGTGTCTGTTAGCCGAAATAATACCTGACTTGGTAAGCTTATTGGCCATATAAGCACCTACGACTTCCATGCCGTTTAAGCACAGAACGGTATCTATTACATCCGATGCCAGATACATCTCTGCAAGTTCCTCGCCTGTAGCTCTGGCTTCACGCTGTCTTGACTTCATATCGCTTAAGTCCATGTAGTAATTGACATGCGAATTGGGTGTTACGAAATGGCCCGGAATGTACCTTAATACGACATCCTTATTCTTGGAATAATCAATCTTTTTATAAGCTTGCATCACTCTTCCCTCCTATCGGATAGTTGTTATGTAAATTATACCATATATCCTTTACTGTATGCAAAAAATAATATAGAATTAAGCCGTTAATATATCAACATTTTTCATATACGGAGATAAGCAATGCATCTTACAAATAACGAACTTAAGAAGTACTATTTCGGAGCATATGATTTCGCCGTGACAGACGACGGATATCTTCAGGCCTTCCAGTACAGTGCGGCTCAGATTGAGTACTTTAAGCACCTGGATGAATTCTTCTATGACAGATGCACTGCTTCAACATCTAAGACTCTTGAATTTATAACCACCGCAACAGAGATATCCTTTGATTACAAGATCATATGGCGCGGTTCGGACGATACTTTTGAATTGACTATAGACGGGCTGATCACACAGATTTATTACCTCAAAGACATGAAGGATGAAGGCCGTCTTACCTTCACATTACCCGAAGGAAATAAGCGAGCAGTCATATATCTTCCTGCAGATGCGACCGTGCTTATTAAGGACTTAAGCATTAATGCCGACGCCACGGCCCCCGTTAAGAACACCAAGGTATTATGGCTTGGGGATTCCATCACGCAGGGCTACGGTACTCTTCGTTCCGCAGAGACTTACGTAAGCATAGCCAACAGATTACTTGATTACGATATCATCAACCAGGGAATCGGCGGATATGTATATGACAAGGGTTCTCTTATGAAGATGGGTGGATATACTCCGGATAAACTCATTGTTGCCTTAGGTACCAATCAATTCGGTGATAAGGATTTAACCCCCATTGAAGAATACTATGTAAGGCTGTTTGAGATATACGGACAAGATATACCTGCGCTTGTCATCACACCCTTATGGAGAGGCGATGTACCTGACGGAGAGCCCACACTGATTAAGTTCTGCGACAGACTTAAGTCTATTCTTAAGACATATCCCAATATCACTATAGTTGACGGATTTAATCTCATACCTCACTTATCCGAATACTATCTTGATGATCTTCATCCGAATCCTCTCGGTGCCGAAGTATATGCCAATAACCTGGTTAACATCATACGCCGCGTCGGTTTCTGATAAGAGGTAAGATAAATCTGCTCGGTAGCGACTTCTTCTCACCACTTCCTGACACATATGTCATATACAGATTATTCTTGGCCCTGGTCATGGCTACATAGAACATACGGCGTTCTTCTTCTGTCTGTGATTCCCCGGTACTTCTTATATGCGGAACGCTGCCTTCATTAAGGTGCGGCAATACCACCGTATCAAATTCAAGTCCTTTGGACGCATGATATGTCATTATATGTATAACGTTCCCACATACGGCAACATCTTTATCTTCACCTGTCACGCTGCCCTTGTCTGCATCCGCACTCCTGTCATTTGCCATCATTTCCTCATATTCATCCGCATACCTGTCAAGTTCCGCCACATTATCAAACATCTTCACCCTCTCTTTGATCCAGTCCGCCGTCTCGGTATATACATCATATGCCTCCTTAGTCTCGGCCATATTATTCATAACAAACTCATCATATCCTATCCCCTTTCGAATATAATTAACCCTTGAATGCATATCCATATCACACATATCGAATAATTGACCGGCAAATGTATCAAGCACCTTAGCCATATACGGCTTATCGCAATATATATCCGTAAGCCCTTCTATACTCACTTCATCACAGAGTATATTCTTACGATTAAGGTATCTAAGGGGCTTATTCATGATCGGGAAAAGATGCGTGACAGGGAGTTTCATCCGTTTAATCTGTTGTATCCTGTCGATGCGAACTGTCTGCGTCCTTCTCTCCATATTCATACGATTAGTATTCTGCCGTGTACTACCATCTCTTCTTCCCGTAGCGAGCATTCCCGATATATATTCCGCCAACCACAGATAATGATATATATCCCTGTAAGTCTCACTCTTATACGGATTATAGATCGCTTCCTGCATATCACATTCTAATCCTGCATTACGACACAGTTCCGCATAACGGGATGCTTCTCTGTTGGTTCGAAGGAATACGGCTATATCAGAGTCCCTTGCGGACAATCTGTTTACATCGGATATGGATTTGACAGTATTAATAAACCACTCATCCTCTTGCTCCCTGTCATCAAATCCGACTATTTCAACAGTTCCGGATGCCTTCCCTATGCCTTTGATCTTCTTATCAAACCTTATCTTATTCTCTGCGATCACTATACCTGCAGCATCAATAATCTTATCCGCACATCTGTAATTAACGTTAAGTTCTATCCTTACAGCCTCGGGATACATATCCGCAAATCCAAGCATAAGTTCCGACTTACTTCCTCTGAAACCGTATATGCTCTGATCGTCATCCCCTACCACGAACAGATTGTTATCAGGCGCAGCTAACATTCTCACAATATCAAACTGAATATCATTGATATCCTGGTACTCATCTATAAGAATATATCTGTACTTATTCCGATATTCCCGCAGTATATTCTCATCTTTCTTAAATAAGTTACGAACTATAAGCAGCATATCCTCAAAGTCGATCTTACCTGCCGCAATCTGTGCATCTCTGTATGCCTTATATACCTTAAGGAATTGTTCCTCGCTTAGATTGGTATCGGAGTCGATACTTACGCTTTCGTTGCAATTCTTATAATAGGCAACACTCTTAAGAAGACTGTCCGTAAGTTCAGTCTCCGTTTTATCAAGCGACAGAACATGCTTAAGTGCTCTGCTCATATATTCTCTTTTATTTCTAAGTGAAGCTATATCCCCCGTAGTGTAATGGTATTTTCTGTTGATAATGTGGAAAAATATTGAATGGAAGGTACCGAATGTGACCGGATAATAGGTATCTTCGCACAGATTTAAGAATCTTTGTTGCATCCCGACTGCCGCCTTCTTAGAGAAGGTAATTGTAAGAATGTTCTCAGCCGGTATATTCTTATTCTCGATAAGGTATTTGATTCGATTGGTTAATACTGCAGTCTTACCGGATCCCGGACCCGCAATCACAAGTGCAGGTCCGTCTCCGTGTGTTATTGCTCTTAATTGTTCGGGGCTGAAATCTAAGCCGTTGCTTATACTATACGCCCGCCTTAAGTTTGCCTATAGCGGCTTTGATCCTTGCAAGCGACTCTTCTTTGCCGAGCAATTCCATGATCTCGGTTGCTCCTGCAGGAGTCATTTGCTTACCGCTTAAGGCCGTTCTTATCGGCCACAGTACATAACCGTTCTTGTATCCCTTATCTTCCGCAAATCCCTGAAGTCTTGCATACAGGCTGTCATTATCATATGCATCCTGACTCTCAAGCACAGGTAATACTTCTTCTAAAACGCTTATCGAAGATGCAGTATCCGTCTTCATCTTCTTATGCGTATACATCGCAATGTCATATTCAGGTACACTCTCAAAGAAGTCGATCAGATCCGGAATATCCGGGAATATCTCAATACGTGTCTTACACATATCGGCAATTCTCTTCTTATCGATATCGCGATGTATTGTTTTATCGATAAACGGCATCGCAAGTTCATAGTATGCCGCATCATCCATCTTCTTGATGTATTCGCCGTTCATCCACTTAAGCTTGGTATAATCAAATACCGCCGGCGATTTGCTTATATGTCTGTAATCGAATTCCTTAACAAGTTCCTGCAGAGTAAATATCTCTTCATTACTCTCGGGGCTCCATCCCAGCAATGCCACGAAGTTAACTACCGTCTCAGATAAGAATCCCTGCTCTATAAGATCTTCATAAGATGAATGTCCGCTTCTTTTGGATAACTTATGATGCTCCTCATCGGTAATGAGAGGACAATGGATATATACCGGAACTTCCCAGCCGAATGCCTCATAGAGTCTGTTGTATTTGGGAGATGACGACAGATACTCATTACCTCTTACCACATGAGTGATACCCATCAGATGATCATCCACAACATTGGCGAAATTGTATGTCGGATATCCGTCCGACTTAATTAAGATCATATCGTCAAGCTCGGCATTATCTACGGTTATATCTCCGTATATTTCATCATTAAATGTAGTGGTTCCCGTATTTGGATTGTTCTGTCTTATAACATAAGGCTTGCCTGCCGCAAGATTAGCCTCTACTTCCTCTTTGGATAAGCCAAGGCAATGCTTGTCATATACGTTGATCTCCTTATCACCAATCTTCTGATGCAGGGTCTCAAGTCTCTCCTTATCACAGAAACAATAGTATGCTTCACCTTTGTCTATAAGCTGCTTGGCATAATCAAGATATATGCCTGCCGCCTGTCTCTCACTCTGCACATAAGGGCCGACACCTCCGTCCTTATCGGGACCTTCATCATGGATAAGTCCGGTTCCCTTAAGAGTTCTGTAGATTATCTCTACCGCACCGTCTACATATCTCTCCTGGTCCGTATCCTCAATACGAAGTATGAAATCTCCTCCTTCATGCTTCGCAATTAAGTATGCATACAGAGCGGTTCGTAGATTACCCACATGCATGCGTCCCGTGGGGCTTGGTGCGAATCTTGTTCTGATCTTCATTTATTATGTCTAACCTCCGTAATTCGCAGTCTTATACCGCGATTATTAATGATTCAATTCATCGGTGCCGTCTATATCCGGCAATCTGTTTCTGGCTGCCTTCTTGAATTCATCCACGCACTTCTGCGCTTCGGGTATTGCGATATTGGTACCGGCTCCGGCAATACATCCTCCGGGGCAGGCCATACCCTCTATTAAGCAACCATTCTTCTTACCCGCCTTGGCAAGGAGCAATACCTTCTTACACTCGGCAAGACTCTCCGCATGTTCAATATTGACATCCGTGTCAGGATAGTATTCCCTGATACATTCCTCGATGGCATTGGCAACACCGCCTGCCACACCGTACCCTCTTCCTGCGCCGGTAGCATCGTCTATCTCATCAACAGCTTCCATCGCTGCAGGGTCTATACCTTTGGCATCGAACATACCCATCAGTTCTTCGAATGTTATGACGAAGTCCACATCCGATCTGATCGTTCTTCTGGAAGCTTCCAGTTTCTTGGATGCACAGGGTCCGATGAATACAACCGCTGCATCGGGATGTTCTTTCTTGATCACCCTCGCTGTTGCCACCATGGGTGTAAGCGCATTGGATATCTTATCTATGGTCTCGGGGAAGAACTTCTTGGCAAGCAATGCCCAGCTTGGGCAGCATGATGTCAGCATGAAAGGTGTCTTACCTGTTGCCACTTCTTCCACATAGTGCTTGGCTTCATATGCCGCACCTTCATCCGCTCCTATCGCAGTCTCATATACATCCGCAAATCCTATAGCCTTAAGTGCTGCTTTGAATTTAGCCGGTGTAACTTCTGCGCCGAACTGTCCCACGAATGCCGGAGCAACCTGGGCTATTATCTCTCTGCCAGACTGAAAGGCTCTTATTAGCTGGAATATCTGTGATTTATCCGCAATCGCGCCGAATGGACAGCTGACCATACATTGGCCGCATGATACACACTTATCCGCATTTATTACGGCTCTGCCCTTCTCATCGGATTCAATGGCACCGACGCCGCAGGCAAGTGCACATGGTCTGGTCTGATGCGAGATTGCATCATAAGGACATATGGCCTTACACTTACCGCATTTAACGCAGAGTTCTTCATCTATAACGGATCTGCCGTTCTTCATTGTGATGGCGCCCTTAGGACATACTTCTCTGCAGGGGTGTGCCACACATCCCATACATCTGTCCGTCACCTGGTATACATTAACCGGACATGAATTACATGCCGAAGGGATAACCTGCATAAGCGGCGGTTCGTAATACTTCTCGGCAATATTGCTCTCTTCAAGTCCCTGTGTTAAGTGACTGGGCTTATTCTCAGGACGCAGAGACAGACCCAGCGCAAGACGTATCCTCTCTCTTACAATGGCCCTCTCTCTGTAGATATTCTCACGAAATTCAGGCTCATCATAATCTATGATCTGATAGGGTAGCGCCTCCATATCATCTATTAGGTTGTTTGAATTGTAAGCAAGGTTGGCCACTTCCCTGAATATTCTGCGGCGCATCTTACGTACTTGTGTGTCTATTCCTCTCATACTCTCAAATTATAAACATTCCTGCGTATATATTCAACATTCTGACGAACTGATATATCCTATTGTGACAGTATCTCTATAAGTCGCGGAAGCCTGTTATACAGATCCTTATCAAATCTCTCCACCGCGCTGTATACCAATATATCGGTATCCCTTATATCCTCGCTTGCAAGGGCCATATCCTCTCTCTGAACCATACATACAACATCGAAATCACGCTGAATATACGGAATCATCCATTCTCTGAAGGAATCTCCAATGAAGGTGATCTTCTTATTATTTCCCGTATCTGATACGGATCTGTAGAGACTGGTATAGCCTCTTAGATAATCCTTGGTTCCCTCTTCCCATGTCAGCTGAATATCTTCCTTATACTCTACCTGAACATCCGTGGCATCCATATAGTCTTCAAGCGGAAGGGCACCCGTTATGACCAATCCGAAAGCAACCGAATCTGCTCCTCCGAATTTCACGTTGGCCTGACTCACATCATCGTGCTCCATTCCCAGGGCATCATACAGTGCCATAGTTCCTACATAAGCTCCGAACTTGTTCCAATGTGTATCATACGGATAATATGTATCGTAATACTTCTTGGCATCCGTAAGTTCCTTAAGGGGATATATGAAATTAAGATCCGAATTCTCCTTAACGTAATCAAGGAATATCTCATTACGTTTCTTCTCACTTACTATATCCATAGTAGGCATGTATTCCGGATAAGCGATCTCCTTATTGGGCATGAACATGATTACCAGTTCTATACCCTTATCATCACAGAGTTCCTTGAGTTTAAGGAACTCATCCAGATGCTCCTTCATCTCTGCCTCATCCATTACATTCTCACCGGTATAATAACTAAGAGACTGATCTCCTCTGTAGTATAACCATCTGTTTCTGCCCATAACCGTATAATTATTGGCTATATTAAGAGGGAAGTATGACTGATCCACAGGCTTGGGTTCGAAATCTTTCCATATCTTCTTGCCGCATACGCTGCAGACATACAGCGAACGTCCGAATCCGTCGATTGAAGCCTCTGTCTTCTCAACTAATTCCTCGGTATGTCCTGTTGCAGGAATCTTCTCCTCATATGTCTTGCCGCAGTCACTGCATTCATACAGGATATATCCGTCCTCTTCACATGTGGGATCTACGGTCTCCTTGATAACATAATCATGTTCTTCTTCATCGATTTCTTCAGAGGGTTCCTCTGATGCCACCTCTTCTATGACAGCCTCTTCTTCGGAGATATCCACATCAAGTACAGCCATATCACCCGATCTGTTCTTATAAAAAAGCGTAACAAACATGGGCTGAAGCGACTTCTGATATGCTTTCTCCATACCTGTATTGATCTTCTGTCCCGCCTCAATGATCTGTGCTCTGAAAGGCACTCTGTCATTATAGTATTGCTCTATCTGCCCCGTATATTCATTTAACGAACAATCAGATGGCCACTTGGCAAGGCTTCGATTCTCTGTCTGCTCGGTCTCGGCATATAAGGCATCCATCGCAGCCTTATCCGTGGCAAGCATTTTAACTCCCCACACGACTGTCGGGAGTATCAGTAACGCTATGAAAATAATGATCTTAATTCTCACGTCTTTTCGCATAATTATCGCTCCGTGCTTACTTAGGATAACCATCGCCTATGTAACAGGTTCTCCTAACTTACACCTAGAACTGGAAGTATATAAACGGATTGTATGTTCCGCTTACGATCTGAATAATGCAGTATATAAGCATAAGCATGAGCAGTATGTACTGTACCCATGACAATGCCTTATTATCCTTATATTTCACATTGAATTTCTCATAAGGCTTCTTAAATATGCCCATGATCACAACAGCTGCCACAAGCGCAATCACGATTCGCATAGAGCAGAAATTAAGCACGGTATTAGGGTATGTTCCAAATGCAAATAATCTTGAAATATACTTACCCGCTATACTTATCGAATCTGACCTGAAGAATACCCATGCGATCATAACTGCAAGCATTGTATATATATGACCGATAAAGGCCGGAATACGTAACTTAGACTTACTACCCGAACATATTCTCTCAATAACGATTAATACGCCGTGTATAAGTCCCCATACGAAGAAGGTATAGTTGGCGCCATGCCATATACCCGTTAACAGGAACACTATCAACAGATTAATGTAAATGCGACTCTTCTTGACTCTGCTTCCGCCCAAAGGTATATATACATAATCACGGAACCATGAAGATAATGATATGTGCCATCTGCGCCAGAACTCTCTTATTGAACCCGAGATATAAGGACAATCGAAATTCTCCTTAAAATGGAATCCAAACATTCTTCCAAGACCAATAGCCATGTCAGAATATCCCGAGAAATCATAGAATATCTGGAATGAATATGCTATCATTCCAAACCAGGCAACACCCGCACCAATCTTGGTAGGATCTTCCGATACGATATTCCATATTCCGTCAGCTGCCTCAGCAAGCGCGTTGGCGATTATGACCTTCTTGCCAAGACCTATACAGAATCTTCTGATACCGTAGAGCATATCATCGCCGGATACGCTTCTGTCTTCTATCTCATCCTTAATATCATTGTATATAACGATGGGTCCTGCAATTAACTGAGGGAACAATGATACATAGAGTGCGAAATCAGGCAGATTGCGCTGTAAGGTCGTCTTACCCCGATACAGATCTATAGTATAGGACATAGCCTGGAATATATAGAAAGAGATACCTATGGGAAGTATTACTTCCGGAAGACCGAAGGCGCCCTTCTCCTTACCAAGTATCGCCTCTGTTGAATGAATTAAGAGATTAAAGTATTTGAAATAGAATAAGGTTGCGAGATTAAGTATTATTGCTAAGACAAATACCGTCTTGCGGTTAGTCCTGCCGGACTCCATTAACAGACCCGCAAAGTAATTGATCAAAATAACGAATATCATTAAGCCCAGATATCCTATGCCTCCCCAGGCATAGAAAATCAGACTGCTTATAAGCAGAAATGTGTTCTTCGCTCTTACTCTTATTCTGTTGGAACTAAACGGGATTACGTTAAGAAGTGCATTAATAATGAGCACTGTCGGCAGAAATACCCACAAATAAAATATCGAACTAAACAGCATTTCTTAATCCTCTCTGATACGTGGTAAAGTATAACACAAGAGCGTAGCGGTGACAAGCGCCGCTACGCTCTGTTCGCAGGTACACGCCGGCACCCGCCTGAAATTCACAATAAGTTTCCTCCCTATGATGAAACGGATAAATTCTTATTCATAGTCCGAACAGTGCAGAACCGGCTTAAGCGGATCGGTCTGCTTAAGTGTCGCCTGAACATCTATAACTCTCTGGTTGGAACTGCCCTTCCATAACAACTTGGTGTCCTTAAGATCACACTTAAACTCTCCGTCAACAAGCACATCTATATTGTGCATCAACGGATAATGCCATATATCCTTCCAATCGGCACCGGTATACAGCCATATCGTCTTATTGGGATACTTCTCTCTTATCTCCTGTGCAAGCGCTCTGATATCCAATCTGTTCGCAGAATGAAGCGGATCTCCGCCGGAGAAAGTGATTCCTGATATATAATCCTTGTCAAGTTGCTCGAATATCTCGGCCTTGGCTGCATCATCGAATAACAGACCACCGTCGGGGTCCCAAGTAATAGGATTCTGACACTCCTTGCAGCAATGATCGCAACCGGCAACCCACAGCACTACGCGCAGACCGTCGCCGTTGAGCATATCGTCCTTGGTAATATTATGGTATCGCATGATTACATAGACTTCCTTTCTGCTATCTCTGCCATCTTGGCATCATTAAGTCTTGTGTCACCGTGAACTCTTGAATACGACAGATAGCCGTTCATACGATCGATCTTGGTCAGATTCCTTGAACCGCACTTAGGACATACATCCATCTCAAGTTCCTGATGACCGCAATCATCACAGTAGGCAAGGCTTAAATTGACTCCCTCATAGAATCCCATCTCCATGGCTCTTCTGATAAGAGTCTTGATAGCCTCAAGGTTGTAATCTATAGGATACTTAACATACTGTATCTTACCGCCGTTACACAATTCCCAGAAACGGTATTCCTTATCCTGCTTCTCGATAGGTGTGATATCTTCCGCTACATGACAATGGAAAGAATTGCTGACATATTCTCTGTCGGATACGCCTTCGATTATGCCATATTTCTTACGGAACTGCTTCACCTGTAATCCACAGAGATTCTCCGCAGGTGTACCGTATATGGCATAGAGGTTACCGTCCTCTTCTTTGAATTCATTGATCTTCTTATTGATGTGCTCAAGCACTTCCACTGCAAAGGCGCCGTCTTCAACCAATGACTTGCCGTTATATAACATCTGAAGCTCATTAAATGCAGTGATACCGAATGATGCCGTAGCTGACTTAAGCAGAGGCTTGATCTTATCCGTCAACTGCAGATGGCCGCCCAAGAATCCTCCCTCACAATATGCAAGCGGATTAGTGGAAGCTCTCATCTCACCCAAATATGCATATGTACGAATATGCAACTGACGAATGAGGTTAAGATAATAATCAAGTACCTCGTAGAAATCCCTACTCTCATGGCGCGCCTTGGCAAGTATCATGGGAAGGTGAAGACTTACGGCACCGATATTGAATCTTCCGACGAAAATCGGCGTATCGTCATCATCCGCGGGATGCATTCCGCCCCTCTCATACCAGGGGCTTAAGAAAGCTCTGCAGCCCATGGGCGATATTATCTTGCCGTACTGCTTGTACATGCTGGCGATATAGCCTTCACCGGTGAGGGA
>CACYWQ010000021.1 GCA_902778165.1 uncultured Lachnospiraceae bacterium | reverse complement strand
AAGGAATTCTATAATTCTGTTGGCTGTAGTCTGAACGATCTGATGGTCACGGCATGCGAATAGTTCAACACCCGGGAACTTGATCATTCCGTCATTAAGAGCTGTTATCGCTTCCATATCAAGGTGATTGGTAGGCTCATCAAATATCAGGCAGTTAGCTCCCGAAATCATCATCTTGGATAAGAGACATCTCACCTTCTCACCACCGGATAATACCTTAACCTTCTTGATACCGTCTTCACCGGCAAATAACATTCTGCCAAGGAATCCTCTTACATAAGTTACATCCTTAACGGGGCTATATCCGGTAAGCCATTCGGTTATGGTATAATCGCTGTTAAATTCCTCCGTATTATCCTTGGGGAAATATGCCTGCGAAGTTGTTACACCCCACTTATAACTGCCCGAATCCGGTTCCATCTCACCCATAAGGATCTTAAATAACGTAGTCTTGGCAAGCTCATTACCGCCTACGAATGCTATCTTATCATCATGTCCTACGGTAAAACTTACATCATCAAGCACTTTCTTACCGTCTATAGTCTTGGTAATGCCCTCAACGAACAATACCTCATTACCGATCTCTCTGTCGGGTCTGAAATCTATATAAGGATACTTTCTGCTTGAAGGCTTAATCGTATCAAGTTCGATCTTCTCTAAAGCTCTCTTACGTGAAGTAGCCTGCTTAGACTTAGAAGCGTTGGCAGAGAATCTTGAAATGAATTCCTGTAATTCCTTAATCTTCTCTTCCTTCTTCTTATTGGCTTCCTTCATCTGCTTGATAAGCAACTGGCTTGACTCATACCAGAAATCGTAGTTACCGGCATAGAGCTGAATCTTGCCGTAATCGATATCGGCAATCTGAGTACATACCTTATTAAGGAAATATCTGTCATGGGATACTACTATGACCGTATTATCGAAATCTATTAAGAATTCTTCAAGCCAATTAATGGCATCCATGTCAAGGTGGTTGGTAGGCTCGTCAAGAAGCAGTATATCGGGATTACCGAACAGTGCTCTTGCAAGCAATATCTTGACCTTCTGATTACCGTCCATCTCTGACATCATACTGTAATGAAGATCAGTCTCAATGCCGAGTCCGTTAAGAAGCATTGCAGCATTACTCTCTGCTTCCCATCCGTCCATCTCCGCGAATTCAGCCTCAAGTTCAGCAGCCTTAACACCGTCTTCATCCGAGAAATCTTCCTTGGCGTAAATAGCATCTTTCTCTTTCATTACATCATACAGTCTCTGGTTACCCATGATAACCGTATCCATTACACTGTATGCATCATATTTAAAGTGATCCTGTTCAAGAACTGAAAGACGCTGTCCCGGAGTAATAGCTATATCTCCCTTGGTTGTCTCCAATACTCCTGACAATATCTTAAGAAATGTAGATTTACCTGCACCGTTGGCTCCGATCAATCCGTAACAGTTGCCTTCGGTGAATTTGATATTAACATCCTCAAAGAGGGCCTTCTTGCCCACTCGGTATGTTACATTATTCGCTGATATCATTTTTCATAATCTCCTCTAAAGCATCTTGTGCCCTTTAAGTTCGCGATACAATCTTGCCACAGGCAATCCTACCACATTATAGTAGTCTCCTTCAATACTTTCTATATGTTTGGCAAATATACCCTGTATTCCGTATGCTCCCGCCTTATCAAGGGGCTCACCCGTAGCGATGTATTCTTCTATCTCCTCATCCGTAAGCGGGAAGATCCTTACCTTAGTCTCCTGACAGAAACTGAGTACATGCATTCCGCCTGACGGTTCTCTCCACAATACCGTAACGCCGGTATATACCTTATGACTTCTGCCGGATAATGACTTAAGCATAGCCTTACACTGCTTCTTGTCGGCAGGCTTACCCAAGATAGTCTCATCAAGATACACCACGGTATCCGCACCTATCACCACATCATCTTCAGGTATTCCTACCAGTGTAAGCAGTTCACTGCGTCTTGGCGAACCTGACGCCAGAATAATCTTCTTCATATGATCAGTTCTCTCTTAATTGATTTGTTATTTATGTTCTTCGGGGATAAATCTCCTGGTCACCGTCACATCGGCATCCTTGCGTTTCCTGCGTTCTTTGGCCACTTCAGCTTCGACCTGCTTAAAGAACAGCTCCTGTGAATTAACGCTCTTACCCGATCTGCTGTGCTTGATATATCTTCCGTCCTCGGTAAGTATGTGTGCCTTAACCGTATCCTTAAGTTCAAGATCGAGTATATCCTTAAGTCTCTTCTTAAGCGCCTCTTCTTCTACCGGGAATAATACTTCCACTCTTCTTTCGAGATTTCTGGGCATCCAGTCGGCACTTCCGCAATAGAACTCAGGCTTCTTATTATTCTCGAAATAGAATATTCTGCTGTGCTCCAGATAATCTCCGACTATTGAGCGCACTGTAATGTTCTCGCTTACGCCCTTGATTCCGACCTTAAGGGAACATATTCCTCTTACTATCAGTTCTATCTTAACGCCCGCATTACTTGCCTCATATAACGCACGTATTATATCAGGATCGCACAGGGAATTCATCTTGGCAATAATGTGCGCCGGACGACCTGCCATGGCATGTTCCTTCTCCCTGCCTATAAGATACAAGAATCTGTCCTTAAGCCATAACGGTGCCACACACAGACGATTCCATGCCGCAGGCTCTGAGTATCCCGACAGCATGTTAAATAATGCCGTTGCATCCTCACCGTATGTTTCTTTGCATGTAAACAATCCTACATCCGTATATCTCTTGGCGGTGGAGTCATTGTAATTACCGGTTCCTAAATGAACGTATCTCCTGATACCGTCTTCTTCCATTCTGACTACGAGTGTAATCTTGCTGTGCGTCTTAAGACCTACCAGACCGTATATTACATGACAGCCTGCCTGCTCAAGTTTCTTGGCCCAAACGATATTATTCTCTTCATCGAATCTGGCCTTAAGCTCAACCAGAACCGTTACCTGTTTGCCGTTCTCTGCAGCATCGGCAAGCGCAGCTATGATCGGTGAATTACCGCTTACTCTATACAGAGTCTGCTTAATGGCAAGTACCTTGGGGTCTTTACTGGCCTTACGGACGAATCTTACCACAGGTTCAAAACTCTGGTAAGGGTGATGCACCAGTATATCACCTTTTCTTATTGAATCGAATATATCCTCCGACTCAGGCAGATCTATAACAGGACACGGTTCCTTCTCAATGGCCCTGTATTCATCCATGCCCTCAAGTCCGTATAACTTCATAAGGAATGTAAGATCAAGGGGACCGTCTATATTATAGATCTCATCCTTCTTAATCATCAGTTCGGACTTAAGTCTCTCAAGCAATCTCTCATCGATACCGCTCTCCACTTCAAGTCTTATGGCTTCTCCCCATTGTCTCTTCTTAACCTGCTTCTCTATTTCTTTAAGAAGATCAGCCGCCTCTTCTTCATCTATCTCAAGGTCGGCATTACGCATGATTCTGAACACACACGTGGAGAGTATGTCATAACTCTGGAATAACCTTCCGAAATTACGCTCTATAATCCTCTCAAGCGATACAAGTGTCTTGGTATCCTTGCTTCCGGGTATCTCAACCATACGGGGTAACACACTGGGAACCTGAACGGTTACGAATTCTGTCTCCTTCTTACTATCGGCCTTACTTCTTACGAGCGCACCGATATTAAGCGATTTATTACGAATAAGAGGGAAAGGTCTTGAACTGTCCACAGCCATAGGCGTCAACACGGGATATACGTAATCCTCAAAGAACCTGTCCACGAAATCACATTGCTTCTTATTAAGCGTATCAAGTGATTTAAGCAGATTCACTCCCGCCTTCTTAAGTTCCGGATGAAGTTTCCTGTACGTATCGTACTGCTCATCCACCAGTTCATGTGTTGCAACACTTAATGCCTTAAGCTGTTCCTTGGGAGTCATGCCTGCAATATCAGGCTTCTTGAATCCCGCATTATCCATATCTTTAAGAGATGCGACCCTTATCATGAAGAACTCATCAAGATTGGACGCACTGATAGAGAGGAATTTAAGCCTCTCAAATAAAGGTATGCTCTTGTCTTTGGCTTCACTCAGAACTCTTCTGTCGAATTCGACCCAGGATAATTCTCTGTTCCAATAATTAATCGGATCATCCAATACGGACTTGCCCATATACACCTCTGTTAATCGTTGCTACTATATCTTGGCAATCTGATTGATCACCGGTTTTACGCAGAATATTTCTTCAAAAAAATCTGCGCGTTTGGCGAATACGCCCTTCTCAAGTGTTATGTCTTTATTGGTGCGAACTGTTATGACAAGTGTGTCATCTGCAAGTTTGGCTTTGATATCCGCCACCTTCTGTCTGTGACTTCGATCAAGAGCACTTCCTATTCTTAGAAGCGCCGTCAACTTAGCCACCCTCATATATACATCTTCGCTTCGACCACTGGTCTCGGTCCGCTCTATATCATAATCAAGATATACGTGATTATACTTAACAACTCCCGCGATTATCTCCCTCTCTATCTCTGAGAGTCCGATGATCTCTGTGGCCATGATTATGTTATAACTGCTCTGTGCAAGGTTATACATGCTGATATATTTGCCGCAGTCATTAAGAATGGTCGCAATACGAAGTAAGAGTCTGTCCCTCTTACTAAGTCCGGTAACCTTCTTCATACTGTCAAATATAGTCATACAGATATTCTCAAGAGTCTGATTCCTCTTGTCATCACCGTTATATCTGCGACTTAAGCTTCTTGCACACGTGATAATATCACTTTCAAAATCATGATCTATCACTATGAGTTTCTTACGCTCACCGTACTCATATGCGATACCGTCGGTAAGAGTAACTCCGGGAGCCCATATCATACCCACTCCCATTGTCTTAGCCACACTTCTTATTAAAGTTGCAGCTATATATACCTGATTAAAATTCTCTCTTGCAACATTATATCTGCGACAGAATTCATCCGAATTCATCTCTTTGATCCTGTCAAAGAATGCCATGAAACGACTTGCCGTAATATAACCGGGTGTATCCGAATCCTTGGTTCTGTTCCATGTGATCGGCGAAACATAATCATCCACGATTATCAGATTCTCGATATTCCTTCCGCCCAAATACAGTTTCTCAAATACATCCATCTGAGAACCGATCATCTCTTCAAGCAGTTCATCGTATTTACCGGGGGATGCATCAAGTTCTGACAAGCTCTCCTGTAATCTCAGAACACCGAGTTTCATATTCTGTGTTACATCCAACTTATCCTTATCAAATAACGATATCTGTATGCTTCCGCCGCCTATATCCACAATTGCCGTCGATTTCTCAATAGTCTTGGTGAAATCCCTGCCCTTACTTGCAACAGATTTATAATCAAGAAATCTCTGTTCTGAATTGCTGATGATATCGACATGTATTCCCGTACGCTGTTCTATCTGGTCAAGAAGTATCTTGGTGTTACGGGTCTCTCTGACTGCAGATGTACCGTATGCCTTATAGTCCGTCACATGATAACTCTTCATTATCCTGCCGAATTCATTAAGGATCCTGCACATTTCCTCGACTTTATCTACAGGCAGTCTGCCCTTGGTATAAGAATCCGTACCCAGGTCAAGTCTGTACTTAAGTGTATCGATGACCTTCATCTTATTCTGTCCGAATTCATATATACCCATATTCAGTTCATATGAGCCGACATCGATTGCGGCGAATAATTTAGCCACTAACGCCCCTCCGATAACTGTCTGTGTTCTAATCTTCTCTGCTGCTTATATAATCAATGAATTGCTGTGCGCTTCTGCCGGTCATTCCTCCGTGATACAGTTCCCACTTTCCGGCTTCTGCAAGAAGTTCGTCTTCACTTAACGTTATATTGTTACGTGCTGCCAATACCTTAACGATATTCTGGTATTCCTTCTTATCCGGCTTGCCGAAATATATGCTGCATCCAAACCTTGCTGACAATGAGAACTTCTCCTGCATGGTATCTTCCATATGCACCGAATCGTCTCTTTCGGAGAATCTCTCATTGATAAGATGTCTTCTGTTGGATGTCGCATAAATAAGCACGTTCTTGGGCTTCTTCTCAAGGTCTCCTTCAATAACCGCCTTAAGATACTTATACTCTATCTCGAAATCTTCGAAACTAAGATCATCCATGTATATGATGAATTTATAATTACGATTCTTAATCTGTGCAATAACGCTGTTTAGATCCTTAAACTGATGCTTATATATCTCGATGACTCTTAAGCCCCTGTCGAAGTATTCATTGGCAATAGCCTTGATACTTGATGACTTACCCGTTCCCGCATCACCGTATAACAGACAGTTATTGGCTTTCTTGCCCGATACGAATGCCTCGGTATTATCCGTAAGCATCTTCTTGGCATTCTCATATCCCACAAGATCATCAAGTTTAACATGTGCGATATTAAGGATCGGAACAATTATGACATTACCGTCATGATCTTCTTCGACTCTGAATGCCTTATGAAGTCCGAACCGTCCGACACCATATTCTCTGTAGAAGTCGGTGAGGGCATCCTTCATATCTTCCGGAGAGCTCGCCTTCTCGAACCTGGCCGTAAGTTCGCATATTCTGCTCCTTATACGGCTGTTATATACCTTACTCTCTTCACTAGATGCATGATAATCTTCAACAAGACTCCATGACTTAAGTCCAAGCTTATCCTTCATGTCGGAGAAATCATAGTTAAACAGTTCTCCGATGATCTCCATATCATGAACCACGGCATCGACAATACTTCCGCTTATGGCACCCACTATCTCGCATGATCTGCTGTAGCTGTTCTCATCATTAACCAATAACATCGCAAGATAATGATGCCAGAGATTGCCTGTTATTCCGTGACTTGCTCCGAATTCAACCAGCCTGCTCACGCACCCGTATGCCGTGTTACGTACCGCATCGGTATCCTCGTCATTATACGGACGCATGCTGTCTCTGCTTCCCAAGAAATCATAGGGTGAGCCCTCCATGATGAATATCATGTCAGACACCAGTTCATCCAAACATATATTGTTATAAACAATTAATTCATAATCTCTCATTGTATTAATAGTTCGCCCCGGGCATATGTGTCTGTCGGGGATAAAAGACTAAGTCGCTTAGATATGCAGCTCTTCCTGTAATGCCTTGCTCTGACCCATAATAGTCTCGAATATCCTCTTCATGTGATCCTTATACAGAGGATTGCCTGTCTTATCCGCAACGGCATAGAGTTTGTATTGCTCTCTGACAGGATCGAACACCGGAATATTCTCGGCGTTCTTATACCGCGCAATATCGCAGGATACATCCATTCTCTCTTCTAATAATCTGACCAATTTGTTGTCTATTTCATCCATCTGTGCGCGGTAATCATCAAGTGTCATAATCCACCTCCATACAGTGCAAATATCTACATAAATAATACGTACAGGTACTTAATAGTTTATATCAGTTTCGCCTTGATAGCAAGCAAATTAAAGACTATAATTTAGGTAGAAAGACCCCTGCGGAGGACATATATGAAGGTACGTAATATCATATTCGCCATTGTATCAATAAGCCTGTTGGCTGCATTAATAGTGGCATCGGTACTGAAGAAGAATATGCCCATGAATGAGGATTATTATGTAGGCAATCCCGGCGGTAATCTCTATAACGGCGGATTGTTCTGCGAGCATGAGGGCAAGGTGTATTTCTCCAATTCCAATGACAACGGATTTCTGTATGTTATGAATCCGGATGAGACCGATGTTAAGAAGATCGCGGGTGTATCTGTTGAGAGCATCAACGTGGATAAGCATCGTGTCTACTATGCTCTGTCAGGCCAGTCTACGGGATCGGGACTTGGATATCTGCGTAAGGCTACCGGTTTGTTCAGTGTCAAGAAATCGGGTGGTGACAATATATGCTACACTCAGGATGCGGTAGGTGTATCTACGCTTATCGGCAGTTATCTGTACTATCAGCATTATGATAAGAGCAGGGGAACTTATCTTGACAGGATAAAGATTGATAAGAGCAATCCGAGCACGGTTATTGCCGCTATGATTAACCCCGGCTCGGCAGATTCCGGATACATATATTATGCCGGTGTTCCGTCAGGTGATAACAATCATCCGAATGATTATAAGGATATGTATCTGCATATGTATGACACACGTACGGGCACGGATACTACTCTGTTTGAGCATCAGATGTATCAGCCCATATATGATAACGGCAATATTTACTACATGGATCTTGAGACCAAATACCAGCTGCACAGATATAATCTTGCAACAGGCGAAGATGTGACGCTTACCGATGAGCGTGTGGATATGTTTAATGTAGGAAGCGGAATGATATATTATCAGACCGACTCGTCCTCTCCCGATGCCGCCCTTAAGCGCATGACTACGGACGGCACCGATATAGAGACAGTTGCAACCGGAGTATACTGCGACATCAATATGACTTCAAATTTCGTATATTTCCACTCATTTGAGAGCAAATCAATGATGTATCATCAGTCTGTTCGCGGTGGCATCAATATGATGGCATTTATGCCCTAGTTCTGATACCCTAGTCTTCGTAGAAGAGGAATCTGTCGTCGAAATGTCCTGAGATGCTCCATCCGTCATCCATCCACACTTTCATTTTCCAACAATCGTCTTCCCAGTGAACGTCGGCATACACATTATCATACTGGTAGTCATGTGCTATAAAAGAGAATACCTTACCGGTTTTATTTGAATCATCCTTATCAAGATTTCTTACGTCCTCAACAAACATCTGGACATTGACAAGTACTGTGCTGCTGTTTGAGTAATCTCCGACGATGTCTTCGCTGTATCCTCCAAGCGAAGAAGAAAGCCTTACATTAGCTAAAGCTTCATAATCCGCATAATCACATCCCTGATACCTTATCGAGGTTTCTGTCTCAGAATACTGGAATATTTTAGCTAATGTTTCATCATCTATGGTCATTCCATCCGGGAAGATAACCTTCTCATAATTCTTATATACTTCAAACTCTGACAGATCAGTTGACGGATTTGTAATTTCTATCTCTTTTAAGTTCATACAATTGTCAAGTACACCGTGCGAAATCTTTGTCACTCCCGCAGGGAATACAAATGACTTAAGATTCTTACATCCATAGAAAGCAGCCTTATCAATCTCTGTAACAGAGTCAGGAAGATCAATGCTTTCAAATCCTGTCTCAAAGAATGCACTCTCCCCTATGAAAGTTACAGAATCCGGAATCTCTATCTCTTTAAGTCGCGGGCAGATAGAAAAGGTGCCTCTGTTTAATCTGGTGACACCTTTTGATATATTTACCGTCTCCAAAACATCGCATCCGGAGAACACGTTCTCTCCCATATATATCACGCTGTCAGGTACAGACACTTTCTTAAGGATATCGCAATCCTCAAAACATCTGCTATCCAAAAACATGATATTACCGGGTATGTCAAATTCCTCTATGTCATCCTTTTTTTGATGTGCAATCTTTAAGCCAAGAACAGGATAACTCTCTCCTTTTTCTTCAACTACATCACGAATACCCTTGTCGGTTTGGGCCCATACCGTAGCAAATTTATTACCGTTTTTATCCGTGCACAGATCATACTGAATGTCTTTCACATGTATTGCGTGGTCTTTCTTAGTCTCGGAAAAATCCCAATCTATCCCATCAACCAAATCCTTATATGAGGCTGACACATCATCGTCATCGTCATCGTCCTCATCTTCATCATCTTCCTCTGCGAATATATCCGTTTCATCGTCATCATCCGCATTGCTTCCGCAGGCACAAAACGAAAGAGCCATCATAAGCATCAATAATAATATTGTTATCTTTTTCATAATTCCTCCATAACATAAAATCTGCAAGAAGTATACACAATACAGTGAATTCATACAATAGCAGCGAGGGTAATTTTTTCTAATAAATTTATAAATTTTTATACATATAAAAACGGATTCTCTTGGTGATGTCCACCAAGAAGAATCCGTTTAAATCAATATTGGAAATATTTAGTCTACTAAATATTACGCATTAACGATCTGGCCGAAATCGGGCTTAAGTGAAGCGCCGCCGATAAGACCGCCGTCGATGTCAGGCTTAGAGAGTAACTCTGCTGCGTTGCCTGCATTCATAGATCCGCCGTACTGGATACGTACAGCCTCAGCTGTAGCTGCATCATAGAGCTTAGCAATAAGATCACGGATAAGCTTACATACTTCTTCAGCCTGATCAGCTGTAGCTGTCTCACCTGTTCCGATAGCCCAGATAGGCTCGTAAGCGATAACAAGATTCTTAACCTGATCTGCTGTTACGTCTGTAAGATCCCACTTGATCTGTCTCTCAATCCATTCCTTGTAAGTACCTGCCTTACGAAGTGCAAGTGACTCACCACAGCAAAGGATGGGCTTAAGGCCTGCTGCGAATGCCTTCTTAACCTTGGCATTGATAAGCACGTCGTTCTCACCGAAGATATCTCTTCTCTCTGAGTGACCGATGATGATGTACGTGGCACCTGCATCCTTAAGCATGGGAGCTGAGATCTCACCTGTGAAAGCGCCCTTATCTTCAATGTAGAAGTTCTCAGCACCTACATGTACGTTAGTGCCCTTAACTGCCTCTGCTACAGGAACAATGTCTATAGCGGGTACGCAGTATACTACGTCTACATCATCATTCTTAACAAGATCCTTAAGTTCTGCACAAAGTGCAACGGCCTCGCTGGGAGTCTTGTTCATCTTCCAGTTGCCCGCGATTATTCTTCTTCTAGCCATTTTATATCTCCTTTATTTATCATCTGCAGCGTAAACGCCGGGAAGTTCCTTACCTTCAAGGAACTCAAGTGAAGCACCACCACCTGTTGAGATGTGGCTCATCTTGTCAGCGAATCCAAGCTGGTTACAAGCTGCTGCTGAATCACCACCACCGATGATTGTTGTTGCGCTTGTCTCAGCAAGTGCCTTAGCTACAGCGATCGTACCCTTAGCAAGCGTAGGATTCTCGAATACACCCATAGGTCCGTTCCAAACAACAGTCTTAGCTTCCTTAGCTGCGTTAGCGAAGAGTTCCTGGGTCTTAGGTCCGATATCAAGCCCTTCCATATCAGCAGGAATCTCGCTTGAAGGAACATACTTAACATCGATGGGTCCGTCGATAGGATCAGGGAAGCCTGCAGCTACGCCTGTATCGATGGGAAGAAGTAACTTCTTACCAAGCTTCTCAGCCTTAGCCATCATTTCCTTACAGTAATCAAGCTTCTCATCATCACAGAGAGACTTACCAATCTCATAACCCTGAGCCTTAAGGAATGTGAAAGCCATTCCGCCGCCGATGATAAGTGTATCAGCCTTCTCAAGAAGGTTATCGATAACGTTAAGCTTATCAGCAACCTTAGCACCGCCAAGGATTGCTACGAAAGGTCTTACAGGATTCTCTACTGCATTACCTAAGAAGTCGATCTCCTTCTGCATAAGGTAACCAACTGCATTGGTGCCGCCCTTTTCTGTTATATACTTAGTTACTACAGCAACAGAAGCATGTGCTCTGTGTGCAGAACCGAAAGCGTCGCATACATAATCATCTGCAAGATCAGCAAGTTCCTTAGCGAAAGCCTCGCCTGCCTCAGTGGGCTTGGTCTCTTCCTTGCCACGGAATCTTGTGTTCTGAAGGAGAACAACATCACCTTCCTTCATATTCTCTACAGCCTTGGTAGCATCAGCGCCTGTTACGTTGTAATCAGATACGAATACAACTTCCTTACCAAGCTTCTCTGATAATCTCTTAGCTACGGGTGCAAGGCTCTCCTTCTCATTGGGACCTTCCTTAACCTTACCAAGATGTGAGCAGAGGATAACCTTAGCTCCGTCAGCGATAAGCTTGTTGATTGTGGGAAGTGCAGCTACGATTCTTGTCTCGTCAGTAATCTGACCGTCCTTTAAAGGCACGTTGAAATCACATCTTACAAGTACTCTTCTGCCCTTTGCGTTGAGATCGTCAACACTCTTCTTGTTTAATGACATATCCATGTCCTCCTATATATAATATTATCCATACAACCCTCTGTAACTTGCGCATTGTTACAGAAAGTTGCCGAAAAATCGGCAACTCCTATCATAACACAATTCCTGCTATTCTGTCCACAGCCTCTTTGGTCCTTTCCTTATCTCCGAAGGCTGTTAATCTCAAGTATCCTTCACCGCTTGGACCGAATCCCGAACCGGGTGTTCCCACCACACCTGCCTTATCAAGCAACAGGTCGAAATACTCCCAGCTGCTAAGTCCGTTCGGGGTCTTAAGCCAGATATAAGGAGCATTGACTCCTCCCGATACGCTTAGACCTGCAGACTTAAGTCCGTTAAGTATATAAGAAGCATTGTCCATATAGTATTTAACAAGTCCTCTGACTTCAGCCTTACCCTCATCACTGTATACCGCTTCACCGGCTCTTTGGATGATATAAGGAGCTCCGTTATACTTGGTTCCGTGTCTTCTTGCCCATAGATCATGAAGTCTCACTCCTTCTATAACAAGGTCCTTGGGAATTACCGTGAATCCAAGCCTTACTCCCGTAAATCCAGCATTCTTAGAGAAACTTCTTATCTCTATCGCACAGGTTCTGGCACCTTCGCATTCATATATGCTGTGAGGTACATCCGGTTCCGATATATAAGCTTCATATGCAGCGTCATAGATTATTACCGAACCGTGTTCATTGGCATAATCCACCCATTCCTGCAGTTTGCTCTTAACAATGGTTGCACCCGTGGGGTTATTGGGGAAACAAAGATATATTATATCCGGCACCTTGCTTCCTGTTGGAAGTACGGGTGCAAAACCATTCTCTTCAAGACAGGGCATATACACTATATCGCTCCATCTGCCCGTCGCTTCATCGTATTCTCCGGATCTTCCGCCCATAACATTGGTGTCTACATATACAGGATACACGGGATCTCCTACCGCGATCACATTATCTCTTCCGAATATCTCCTGGATATTACCCGAATCGCTCTTAGCTCCGTCAGATACAAATATCTCATCGTCCTCTATCTTACAGCCCCTTGCTTTGTAATCATTATCCGCAATGGCCTTACGTAAGAAATCATATCCAAGATCCGGTGCATAACCCTTAAATGTTGATGCATTCGCCATCTCATCAACCGCCTTATGCATGGCGGCTGTTATATTCGGTGTAAGGGGTCTTGTCACATCACCGATACCGAGTCTTATGATATCCGCACCCGGATTGGCAGCTTCATATTCACGCACCTTCTTAGCTATTGTGCTGAATAAGTAACTACTCTTAAGTTTCGTATAGTCTTTATTGATCTTAGTCATATTCTATAACTCCTTCAAACACCGTTGTTGCAGGACCTGTCATATATACATGTCCGTCCGATGCATAATTGACATTTATTATTCCGCCGAGTACCTGAATCTCCACACTGACATCTCTGTCATAATATCCGTTTAACACTCCTGCCACTGTAAGTGCCGAGCATCCTGTTCCACAGGCTTGGGTCTCTCCCGTGCCTCTTTCCCACACACGCATCTTCACATGTGATCTGTCTATATTCTGCACGAATTCTATATTTGCCTTATTGGGAAAAATAGGATGCGACTCAAGTACAGGCCCAATCTTATCTATTTCCACTCCGGCAACATCATCAACATATATGATCGCATGTGGATTACCCATGGATACACAGGTGACCTTATACTCATCACCAAGCGCTTCGATGGGATACAAAACTACAGGACCTGCACCTGCCATATTGACGGGAATATCAGAGGGCTTAAGTATGGGCTCACCCATATCCACAGTGGCCATCGTAACGAATCCGTTTTGGGTCGTAAGTTCAATATGCTTAACAGCGCCGAAACTCTCAATATTGACGCTGCTTGCAGATGAATCTATAAGCCCTTTATCATATACGTATTTGGCAACGCACCTGATACCGTTTCCGCACATCTCCGAACGTGAACCGTCGGCATTGTACATCTCCATCTCATAATCCGAAGCATCCGTATCGGTGGGATTGATAAATATCACTCCGTCAGAGCCTATTCCCTTATGCCTGTCACTTACGAAACGAACGAAGTCAACCTTCTTATCATCGGCTATTACATTCTTAGCTCCGTCAATGTAAACATAATCATTACCGCATCCGTGCATCTTGGTGAATTCAATCTTCATATATCACACCGCCTTTAAACAACATAATCAGATTCAAGAATTGTGGTGGCTACTTCCACCATGCTGTTACCGGAATTCATGCTTTGCTTCTGAATATATCTGTAGGCTTCCACTCTCTCCATACCGTTACGTTCCATTAGAAGCCTCTGGGCCTTCTCAACGATCTCCTGTTGTGCCTTGGTTCTGCCGCCCGGACCTTTGCCTCCCTTGCGTTTACCTGCTTCCATTCGGCTTGATACCATCTCTACGGTCTGTACGAAATCTCCGACCTTAAGCGGTAATTCCACCTTAAGCACTTCATCGGCACACATATCCCACTTGCCTGCACTGACGGTAAGTACCATCTCGAAGTGTTCCGGAAGCAATTCAAGCAATTCCATATGGGGCATATCACAAAGCTTATATCCGCATATGACCACTCCGCTGTCATCATCCGATGCGTGACGTAATACATCCGCACCGCAGTCGCATGTGTGGTCCACGACAATTCCCTTGCCTCTGAGTATTCCGGCAAGCCTGTCAGCATCTTCAATTCTAGGCATCGCTATGATGATACAACCCATACTCTACAACCTTTCATCCCTCACGATACCATACTTGTTTTTGCCATAGCAACAAGTATACATTGTATACAGCGTATACTTGTATCCTCTGTATATTTACAGATTCGTATACCCCATAAGTGACAGATCCACAGCCCTTGCCGCAGCCCTTCCTTCGGCTATTGCCCACACTACAAGTGACTGTCCTCTGTGCATATCTCCGCAGGTAAATACTCTTGCAACGCTTGTTGCATAATCGCCTTCTGCCGTTGCCACATTGGTACGTGCATTACGGTCTACTCCGAAGTCATTTGTTACATAATCCTGACTTCCAAGGAAACCTGCCGCAATTAATACTAAGTCAGCTTTGAGTTCTTCTTCCGAGCCCTTAACGGGCACCATATTCATGCGTCCCGTTTTCTCATCCTTCTTAGCCTCAAGCTTAACCGTCTTAACGGCCTTAAGATCACCCTTACTGTCCTTAACAAATTCTTTAACCGTCGTCTGATAGATTCGAGGGTCATGACCAAAGAGTGCTATTGCTTCTTCCTGACCGTAGTCTGTCTTAAGCACCTTAGGCCATTCGGGCCATGGATTGGACGGAAGCCTGTCTTCCGGAGGTTTGGGCATCATCTCAAGCTGAGTTACCGATGCCGCACCAAGTCTTATGGATGTTCCGACACAGTCATTACCGGTATCACCGCCGCCAATTACGACTACATGCTTGCCCTTAAGATTGCCCCATGACATTGTCTTACAACCCGTAAGCTTCTCAACATCATAATCTTCATCCATAAGTTTCTTACTGACTTCCTTTAAGAAATCAACTGCGAAATATATGCCTTTTGCATCTCTGCCGTCAGCTGTTATATCTCTTGGATTGGAAGCACCGCAGGCAAGTACAACTCTGTCATATTG
Source organism: uncultured Lachnospiraceae bacterium (assembly GCA_902778165.1). Taxonomy (GTDB): domain Bacteria; phylum Bacillota; class Clostridia; order Lachnospirales; family Lachnospiraceae; genus Colinaster. Next base: position 14,073 of record CACYWQ010000021.1, on the reverse strand, counting down.
CTTAAGTAATTTGGATGATTTGATATCTTTACCTATATCCGTGTTATATACAAATTCAACTCCGGCTTTCTCCATTAAAGCGATACGTCTGTCGATCACTCTCTTATCAAGTTTCATATTGGGAATACCGTATCTTAATAATCCGCCGGCTCTGTCACTTCTTTCATATACTGTCACCTTATGTCCTCTGCGGTTTAATGAAGCCGCAGCTGCAAGTCCCGAAGGACCGCTTCCTATGACTGCCACTTTTTTGCCCGTTCTTACCGCAGGTTCTGGCTCTTCCACAAGCCCGTGTTCAAATGCATATTCGATAATATATCTCTCATTATCCTTAGTTGTGACAGGAGCGTCATTTAGTCCGCATGTACATGCCGCTTCGCATAATGCCGGACATACACGTGATGTAAATTCCGGGAAACTGTGAGTCTTACTAAGACGCCTGTAGGCTTGTTCTATATTGCCCTTGTATACCAGATCGTTGGTCTCGGGAACCAGATTATTAAGAGGACATCCCGAAGCCATTCCTGCTATCATCGTACCTGCCTGACAGAAAGGAACACCGCACTCCATGCACCTGGCAGCCTGGCATTTACGTTTCTTATCACTGATCTCCGGATGAAATTCATCGAAATTCTTAATTCTTTTAAGAGGATCGATCGTAAGATTGTCTTCTCTGTTATATTCTAAGAATCCTGTTGCTTTACCCATGATATTAATCCTCCATCTTAATCATTCACTGCCTTGGTACTTGCATAGAACGCTTCTATCTGAGCCTTCTCTCTGTTCATACCCTGCTCCTCAAATCCTGAGATAAGATGCAATAACTTCTTATAATCCGCAGGTATGATCTTCTTAAACTTAGGCAGATACTCATCGAAATGATCAAGTATTGTCTTAGCCTTCTTAGATCCGGTGTACTTCACATGCTTCTTAAGTATCTCTTCAAGTTCCTGTTTCTCACCCTTATTGTCTATCTGTTCCATGAGTACAAGTTCTTTGTTAAGGTTCTTATATAACTGATTGTCTTCATCAAGAACATATGCTATACCGCCGCTCATTCCCGCGGCGAAATTCTTGCCTGTAGGTCCTAAGATCACGGCACGACCGCCGGTCATATATTCACATCCGTGCTCACCTACACCTTCAACAACAGCCGTGGCACCTGAGTTACGTACGCAGAATCTCTCACCTGCCATACCTGCTATATAAGCCTCTCCGTATGTCGCACCGTATAATGCAACATTACCTATAATGATATTCTCTTCGGCTTCATAGCCTGCATCAGCCGGAGCTGATACGGCGATGATTCCGCCTGATAAGCCCTTGCCCATATAGTCATTACTATCACCCGTAAGCTTAAGAGTAAGTCCCTTGGGAATGAATGCACCGAAACTCTGTCCGCCCGAACCCTTACAATCAATGGTGATGGTTCCGTCTGCAAGGCCTTCGGGATTGTGTCTTGTTATCTCGGCACCAAGCAAGGTTGCAAAAGCTCTGTCGGTATTGTGAACTTCTACACTTACCTTTGCCTTGCTTCCCTTACTTATGGCTGCCTTAACCGATTTATCCTTAAGCAGAATGCTCTCATCAACAGTCTTCTCAAGTTCGAAATCAAAAGGAGTATCAATAACCTTATCATCATCAGAATCACAGTAATGTGACGATAAGATTCCGCCAAGATCTATTCGTTTGCTTACACCTTCATCCGTGCTTATCTGACGAAGCAGATCGGTACGTCCCACAAGTTCATCAACCGTACGAACTCCAAGCTTAGCCATATACTCTCTTAATTCTCTTGCGATAAAGAGCATGAAGTTCTCAACATATTCGGGCTTACCTATAAATCTCTTTCTAAGCTCCGGATTCTGTGTAGCAATACCCATAGGACAGGTATCCAAGTTACATACTCTCATCATTACGCATCCAAGTGTTACAAGGGGAGCCGTTGCGAATCCGAATTCCTCGGCACCTAAGCATGCAGCTATGGCTACGTCTCTTCCGCTCATAAGCTTACCGTCAGTCTCTATAATGACGCGACCTCGTAAGCCGTTTCTTATAAGGTTCTGATGAGTCTCTGCAAGACCAAGTTCCCAGGGAAGTCCCGCATTATGTATTGAGCTTACCGGAGCCGCACCAGTACCTCCGTCATAACCTGATATGAGGATTACCTGTGCACCTGCCTTGGCTACACCGGCCGCCACGGTACCTACGCCCGCTTCACTGACAAGCTTAACCGAGATCCTCGCATTTTTATTAGCACACTTAAGATCATATATAAGCTGTGCCAGATCCTCGATCGAATAGATGTCATGATGAGGCGGAGGCGAGATAAGGCTTACGCCGGGTGTTGAATGTCTTGTCTTGGCAATCCACGGATATACCTTCTTAGAAGGTAAGTGTCCGCCTTCACCGGGCTTAGCGCCCTGTGCCATCTTAATCTGTATCTCCTTAGCGCTTACAAGATACTTACTTGTAACACCGAAACGTCCGCTTGCCACCTGCTTGATTGCAGAGCTTCTGTCGTGAGCTGTTCCTGCAGATGCAATTCTTTCATCGCTTTCACCACCCTCACCGCTGTTGGACTTACCGTGTAAGTGATTCATTGCAACAGCAAGTGCCTCATGGGCTTCTTCGGATATTGATCCGTAACTCATGGCACCTGTCTTAAATCTCTTAACAATCTCCGTCTCGCTCTCAACTTCATCAATGCTTATACCTTCTGCGGGGTAGTTAAACTCCATGAGGCTTCTTAAGTATCCTGTCTCTTCCGAATCTACCATTGAGGTGTAGAGTTTAAACTTCTCATAGTCACCTTCTCTTGTGGCTGTCTGAAGCATATGTATTGTCTTGGGATTATAACGATGCTGTTCACCCTGAGCACGCATCTTATGTCTGCCCACTGAATTAAGTGTCATATCCGTTGTAAGACCCAGGGGATCGAAAGCCTTGGAATGCTGTCTGTCCGTAGTCTCTGCTATATCCTCGAGTGTGATACCGCCTATTCTGCTAACGGTACCTGCGAAGTATTTATCTATAACATCCTTGGAGATACCGATTGCCTCGAATATCTTACTGCCCTGATAACTCTGTATAGTAGATATACCCATTTTGGAAGCAATCTTGACTATACCCTGCAATACTGCATGGTCATAATCTTCAACGGCTGCATAATAATCCTTATCCAGATTGCCTTCCTTAATAAGGCTCTCGATAGTTGCATGTGCAAGATAAGGATTGACCGCAGAAGCACCGAAGCCTAAGAGTGTAGCGAAGTGATGTACCTCTCTGGGTTCTCCTGATTCAAGAATAAGTGACATTGCCGTACACTTCTTGGTACGTACAAGATGCTGATGAACAGCAGCTACTGCAAGAAGTGAAGGAATGGCCACATGGTTTTCATCCACTCCTCTGTCCGAAAGAATCAGTATATTGGCTCCTTCTCTGTATGCCTTATCAACCTCTACAAACAGATGCTCAAGTACTCTGTCAATCGGTGTGCTCTTATAATATAAGATCGATACTTTGGCAACCTTGAATCCGTCTCTGTCCATATGCTCTATCTTAAGCATATCCAGGTCCGTAAGTATTGGATTGTTGATCTTAAGTACGTGACAATTGGCAGGTTTCTTCTCTAAGAGATTACCGTTCTTACCAACATATACCGTTGTGGATGTTACGATTTTCTCTCTTGCTGCATCAATCGGAGGATTGGTTACCTGCGCAAATTGCTGTTTGAAATAATAGAATAAAGGCTGATACTCCTTAGACATAACGGCAAGGGGAGTATCGATACCCATAGCACCTATATGCTCTGCGCCGTTAAGTGCCATACTCTGAATGCTTTCTCTGCACTCTTCATATGCATAGCCGAAAGCCTTCTGAAGTCTTAAAAGAGTCTCATCATTATAGCTCTCCGGCTTAATATTAGGAACCTTAAGTTGCTTAAGTTCAAGCAGATTGGAATCAAGCCACTCACCGTAGGGATTGTCACATGCGTAACGCTCCTTAAGTTCCTCGTCAAGAACGATTCGGCCGGCCTTCATATCAACAAGCAACATCTTGCCGGGATGAAGTCTCTCTTTTTTTAATATGTGTGATTCATCAAGAGGAAGCACGCCGACTTCAGATGAAAGAATAAGTCTTCCGTCATCTGTTACGCAGTATCTTGAAGGACGCAGTCCGTTACGGTCAAGGATTGCACCCATGACATCACCGTCACTGTAAAGAATTGATGCGGGACCGTCCCAGGGCTCCATCATTGTTGCATAGTACTGATAGAAGTCACGACCTTCCATTGATATCGTATCATTGTGACTCCAGGGCTCGGGAATAAGAATCATTGCCGCAAGAGGTAATTCCATTCCGCTCATCATTAAGAACTCAAGTGTATTGTCAAGCATGGCCGAATCGGAACCTGCCTTGGGAATAACAGGCAATACCTTGGTCATGTCATCTTTATTAAATATCTTGCTCTCCATCGTCTCTTCTCTGGCAAGCATCTTATCAACATTGCCCTTAATCGTGTTGATCTCACCGTTATGTACGAGCATTCTGTTGGGATGTGCAAGTTTCCAGCTGGGGTTGGTATTGGTCGAGAATCTTGAGTGAACCATTGCAACCGCAGACGTATATCTCTTATCCTGAAGATCGGCAAAGAATGTACGTAGCTGACCAACAAGGAACATTCCCTTGTATACGATGGTTCTGCATGACAATGAAGGTACATATGTAGCATCCGTACTCTGTTCAAATATTCTTCTGATCACATATAACTTACGATCGAATTCAAGATCCGTGTCAAATCCCGCAGGTCTTTCAATGAATCCCTGCATGATAACAGGCATGCATGCAAGCGCTTTGCTTCCTAATACCTCGGGATGAACCGGCACTTCTCTCCATCCCAAGAACTTAAGGCCTTCCTTACCTACTATCACTTCAAACATCTTCTTGGCCTGAGCACACTTAAGTTCATTGTCGGGCATAAAGAACATACCCACGCCGTATGACCTGGCAGAGCCTAATTTAATTCCCAGTTTCTCACACTCTGCCTTAAGAAGTTTATGAGGGATCTGAGTTAAGATTCCGACACCGTCACCGGTCTCACCGGCAGCGTCCTTACCTGCTCTGTGCTCGAGATTCTCCACTATCTTAAGAGCATCGTCAACTATTCCGTGTGCTGCTCTTCCTTCTATGTCGATCACCGCTCCGATACCGCAATTGTCATGCTCAAACTGCGGATCATACAGGGTATTAATCTCTTTTTTCATAATTTACCTCCATGCCGGTCATTTAGTACGTCTGTTATACAGTGCTGCCTTAATTAGTCCCGCAAATAACGGGTGTGGCTCATCGGGTCTTGACTTAAATTCCGGATGAGCTTGTGTGCCGATGAAATACGGATGGTCTTTAAGTTCGATCATCTCCACTATTCTTCCGTCAGGTGACATACCGGATAAGATCATTCCGTTATCCGTAAATACCTCTCTGTAATCGTTGTTGACCTCATACCTGTGTCTGTGTCTCTCCGATATTTCTTTCTTACCGTAGAGTTCATACGCTTTACTGTCTTCATCAAGTACACAGGGATAAGCTCCCAGTCTTAATGTTCCGCCTATATCCGTCACACCTTCCTGATCAGGCATTAACGCTATAACAGGATCCGGTGTATCAGGATCAAGTTCTATGCTGTTGGCTTTCTTAAGTCCCACCACATTTCTTGCATATTCAACGATTGCAAGCTGCATTCCTAAGCATATGCCAAGGAAGGGTATCTTATGTGTTCTGGCAAAAGATACAGCGACTATCTTCCCTTCCGTTCCTCGTGTACCGAAGCCGCCGGGGACTAATATTCCGTCCACATCTCCCAGGACTTCCTTCGCATTGTCTTCGTTCAGTTCTTCCGAATCAACCCACTTGATATCTACCTCTGCCCTTGAAGCTATACCGCCGTGGCGAAGTGCTTCTGCAACACTTAGATATGCATCATGCAATGCCACATACTTACCGACGATTGCGATCTTAACTTTGAACATGGGATCTGCGAAATCTTCCGTTATGCTTATCCACTTCTCAAGATCGGGTTTCGGACAATCTATATGCAGACATTCACATACGGCTTCGGCCAGGTGCTCACCTTCGAGCATCAAAGGGACCGCGTACAGACTGTCTGCATCGAGGTTTTGTAATACATGTTCTTTTTTAACGTTACAGAAGAGCGCTATCTTGGCTCTCATGTCTTCATCTACGGGATAGTCGGAACGACATACCAAGATGTCGGGCCACAGTCCCATGCTTTGCAAGGTCTTGACCGATGCCTGTGTGGGCTTGGTCTTCATCTCGCCTGAGGCCTTAAGATACGGGATCAGAGTTACTTGAATAAGTATCGCATTCTCTCTTCCCACCTCGGCCTGGAACTGTCTGACTGCCTCTAAGAAAGGCTGGCTCTCTATATCGCCGACTGTTCCTCCTATCTCTATAATCGAGATCGTCTTCTCATCCGGAGACTTCTCTTTATAGAACCTTGACTTGATCTCATTGGTTATATGCGGTATTACCTGTACGGTGCCTCCGCCGTAATCTCCGTGTCTTTCTTTATTAAGTACGGACCAGTATATCTTACCGGTGGTTACATTCGAATTATGGTCAAGACTCTCACCTACGAATCTTTCGTAGTGACCTAAGTCTAAGTCTGTCTCTGTTCCGTCATCCGTGACATATACCTCACCGTGCTGAATCGGATTCATCGTTCCGGGATCCATATTGATGTAGGGATCCATCTTCTGCATTGTAATGTGATAGCCTCTTGCCTTAAGCAGCCTTCCGAGGGATGCAGCGGTTATTCCTTTACCTAATCCCGATACGACACCGCCTGTTACAAATACATACTTAACCATTTCTGCCTCCTAAGTAATCCCATTATTGTCCTGACGCACCGTAGTTAGATAATACTCTTGCGGAAGGATCGTTAACGTCGCATCCTTCCCATGATTTATTCGGCATCCAGAAGTCAACTATCATCTCAGCCTGTCCGGGATAATATGTCTCGAAGAGTTCTCTGTATAATAAAGACTCCTTAGTAAAAGGCTGAGCATGTGTATACTTAACTTTCAGCGACTCGAATTCCTCATCCGTATATTTCTCTTCAGCATATGCCTTAAGGTAATCAACCATTGAATGACCTACGGCATCAGAGAACGCTGCCTTCTCTCTCATAAGGATATCTTCCGGAAGATAATCACCTTCAAATGCATGTCTAAGAAGGTACTTACCCTTGCCGTATACATTCATCTTCTTGGCAGGATCTATGCTCATTACATACTCTACAAAATCAAGGTCACCGAAAGGTACTCTTGCTTCCAATGAATTAACAGAAATACATCTGTCTGCACGAAGCACATCGTACATATACAGTTCTCTTATTCTCTTGGCTGCTTCTGCCTGGAACTCCTCGGCATTCGGAGCGAAATCCGTATACTTATATCCGAACAATTCATCCGATATCTCACCTGTCATAATGACTCTGATATCAGTCTGTTCATGAATAGCCTTACATACCAGATACATACCGATACTTGCTCTTATTGTCGTAATATCAAATGTTCCGAGAAGATGAACTACATCCGGCAGAGCCTTAATTACATCATCTGCGGTAATGATCACTTCCGTATGGTTTGCTCCCAGATATGTCGCTACCTGTTTCGCATACTTAAGATCGATTGCATCGGTGCTCATACCTATCGCAAATGTTCTTATGGGCCACTTAAGTTCCTTGGCTGCTATGGCACAAACAAGGGAACTGTCAAGACCACCGCTTAATAAGAATCCCAGAGGTGCATCCGCATCAAGTCTCTTAAGCACACCTGCAACGAGCTTATCGTGAATGTTCTTGCATACAGTCTCAACATCATCCTGCACATAAGATGACACTGCTGTCATATCTCTATAGCAAACAAATTTACCATCTGCATAGTAATATCCGGGAGGGAACGGCATGATCTTATCCACAAGCCCGGTGAGGTTCTTTGCCTCAGATGCAAATATAATCTCTTTGCTTCCGTCCGCTCCCTTAACATATCCGTAGAATAAAGGTCTTATACCTATGGGATCTCTTGCCGCTACAAGACTTCCCTTAGCTGCATCATAGATAACACATGCATACTCGGCGTCAAGTTCTGCAAACATTTCTACACCCTTCTCTTCATATAAAGGAAGTAATATCTCACAGTCTGAGTCCGAAGCGAATGTATAACCATCAGCTATAAGCCTGTCCTTGATCGGTCTGAAACCATATATCTCACCGTTACATACAAGCAAATTATTATTATGATCAAAAGGCTGCATTCCTTCCGGAGTAAGACCCATGATAGAGAGTCTTTCGAATCCTAAGATTCCGCCGTCGAATGATGTGATACGCTGATCATCCGGTCCTCTCGATATCGTGGCATCAAAATGCTCCTTAAATGTCTTTTCATCCAAAGTCTTGCCTTGATAACCCATAATTGAACACATAACAATAATCTCCTTAGTATATATTTGGCGTTTAATAAAACGCTTTTTTCATAAAAAAAAGAGACAAGAACCCCGTAATTAAACGACGTTCTTGCCATTCATCTGTATTATTGTATACAGAAATACAAACTATGTCAAGCACTTTTTATGCTAAATCTAATTTCTCCATAAGGGCTTCCTGTAACACTTTTGACAAACTGAAATTGTGCGCCTCTGCCTCTTTAGCAAGCCACGCAGGTATTGACAACATCTTCTTAACCGCCCTTGTATCTTTATGATATTTATTAACATCAGCAGCAACATACGTTTTGCTGCTGTCATTGTCACAGATAATATCCTTTATATCGGACGAATTCGGAATCTCTTCATTATACTCCATCTTAACCGCCAGAAATGTACCTAAGACCTCCTCTGCATTTTGCATCAATTCCTCTAAGCTGTCACCTTCTGTATAACATCCGTTAATATCCGGATACTCAAGCCAATATCCGTTTTTTTCTCTATGAATTACTGCTGGATATACTTTAATCATTTGCATTCTCCTTTCGTTATAATATTTACTTCAGTCCGGCATCCTTCATTATTCGTTCAAGCAGGCCTTTCTTCATACTCTTACTTCCATGAACGGGAACACTGATTTCTCTCCCGTCTTTTCTCATTATATGATGACTTCCTTCTATCCTTACCTCTTTCCATTTGTTCTTCTTAAGTAGTTTTAGAACATCTTTGCCGTTCATGTCCATTTAGCTTTCCTCCTTATATTATTATATAAATTATATAATTGCAACAGAAATATATAATTTATATACGAATCTAGAGCGAAATCACACAAGCGAAATCACCCTTCCGGTTGTTTCTGTATAATTAGTAAATTGAAATCTTCGGACGTATGTCCATGAAATATAGATTAGTCTGATCGCAGAATCAATATAACACAATATACATGCTATACGCAAGGCGAAAACACTAACAAAGAGTCATTTTAGTGGCAAAAAAAGATGTGGCCGGAGCCACATCTTCTTTTATATACGTGGGCTGAGGCGTAAGCCTCAGGCTTCATTACTGTCATAATCGATAATTTAGTTTCAAATATTACATTTCTGACTGTTTCATTAACCTCCGTTATAGAACCTCCAGTCGATCGGATAGTTCATAACGGAATTGAAGTTTCCTTTCGCTGCCACTCCGGCGACTTTCCTTGCAGTCGCTATATCCGTAACAGTGTTCATCCCTGACAGCTCGCCGTAAGAGATACTGCGTATCTCAACATTCAGTCCTACGGAACCTCCGAAGTCCTGACTTGAAAAATAAAACACATCATCTCCGAGCGTCTTGGTTGCCTCAACGAAATCTCCGCTTCCGTATGTTATCTGCCATCCTCCGGACTTAAGGATCTGCTCAACTGTTCCGTCAGCACTGACATTCACACTGTCTGATGATTTCTTATCACTGTCTTTGACGGATTCACCGCCTTTATCCTTCTTATCCTTACCTGCGTCCGTTGCTTCCTGCTCCTCAGTTTCAGTCGTTTCCTCTGCTATAGTAAGGCCGTCCAGATTCATCACAACGCCGTACTTATCCTTAAGGGCATCGCGAGTCGGGATCAGCAGATCGCTCTGTTCCTTAATGGTCGCATTCTGCTCTGTCAGATCGCTTATCCATTTATCAAGCTCTGCATCAGCAACTTTCGGGATCTCTATCTCTCCGACCTCCGTATGGAATTCCTTAACCGGTTTGAAACGCAGAGGATTATCTTCCCTGGTCTCATTAAGTTTCTCTTTGGCAGTTTTAAACTCATACTGATCAGCTAAATCTTCATGATATACCGATTCGTAATATGCAATCTCCTGTAAGATATCATTATAATCATTCCATAATACCGCATTCTCTTTATAGAGTTCAGTAAAATGCGCCCTCTTCTGCTCGGGTGTCTCTTCTGCTGTCTCAGTCTCTGTTATCTTCTCGGCAGTTTCGACTGTCTCATCCTTCTTGCCGCATCCGGTAAAAAACATGATACTGACAAGCATCAGGCACAGGGTTATAACAAGTCTCTTATATATCTTCATCTTATTCACCGTTATTTCCTCCGTCTCCTGCACCGTATTCAAAAGGCTGTCCGGTATTAGGATCAATGCCGACGCCACCGCCCCAGTCCTGGTAGTACGTCGTATTACCCGTCATTCCGTTTTCAGTCTCAACCTCTCCCAAGTTTGTTCTGTTTAGATTGCCTCCTTTTCCGGCATCATCCGTTCCGGCGATCTTAAATACACAGGTTCCATTGTCTAAAAAATCAATCATGGTAAAGTATACATATTCATAATTTGTATAATCTGTTCCGAATGCATAATCCTCCTTGTCAAGCCTTTGGAAGTTGGCATCCAGAATTTCTACAAAAACATGTCCTTCCCAGAGACGTGTCGAACAATAAACCGGTGTTCCACCGCTTATGGGAACCACATCGCCGACTATCTTCTGCATCCATGTCTGCTCGCCGCTTTGCTCTGAATTGATTGAAGTAATAACTCCCGGATTGGCAGCCTCAATCTCAGCCTGCCTGTCTTCCCCTTTTATGATCGCATCCTTTTTGGTTTTTAAGAGTTCGTCCTGTTTCTTAAACATCTCTTCTGCCTTGGCAGATGTGACTAACACAGGGGGCGTTTCCGATGCCAACAATTCATCATAAAGATACAAAGGACATTCCTTTTTGATCACATCATACATTATGTATGGAGCACCATCCTGTCCGTTCTCAAGATGAGGTCTTATGATATAGCCATTCTCTTCCATTATCTCAAGGTGTTCCTTAAGATAATATCTGATAGTTGACACTTGATCCCCATTCTCATCGGTTGTTACCGTATTAAATGCGATAAGGGGCTGTCCCTCCAGCAAAGACGTATATGAAGGGCAGATATGAGTATCTCCTTCTTGGAAGCATGGCTCTAAACGCTTAACCAATTCCTTGGTAAGCGCCACCGGCTCCTGTACTGTAAATTCCCAGTCATCAAATGTGATGACATCCACGTCACTGTAAGAAGATACAAGCTGGCCGTTTATAAATGTCTCGCCTTTTTCTCTGAAGCCTTCACCGTCCCAGTATGTCTCGTTAGCGGTGATCATAACATCATCCGGGTAATCCGAATCATAGGAATAGCTCTCGGATCTGCTCCTTTTTTCATCCGCATAATACTGTTCCATGGTTCTGGGCTGCTCGTAATCATCAACGTAAGCAACGGTGGTTCCATCCTCATACCTTACAGTTGTCTTGGTATAATGAGACAGCATGGTGTCGCCCTCTTCATTGCCCATGTATACAACCAGTTCATTGCAGTTATCTCTGCCGGCACGATACACTTCCATGCCGGATTCATCATATACACTGACGCAGGGAAATGCCTTCCCATCGTCCGTCTTCTTCCACCATTTAACAGCTTTCATTCCGTTATCAAGCTGCATCTCTTTTTCTTCTTCATATGTTCCGGCTCCCCACACACTTGTATCCAGCTTGGGTGCAGTCAGGATCTTGCCGTCAGAGTCTCTTAAGTCGAAATCCTCCGGCAGATAGAATCCGTTCCCATAATCTTTAAGCGCAAGTGCTTTTGCCTGCGCCTGTACAGGAAGCAGCAACATCCCGCCTATCGCTACCGTTGCTATGAACATAACAAAACCAATCTTATTCATAAATCATATCTCCGTACTATGTGCCTCAATGCATATTATTCTAAGAAAAATCCGCCCCACTCAACTATAGTAAGGCCGCCTCTTGCTATCGGTTCTGTATCGAACTGTCCCACACTCTGTCCTGTATCCGGTGCAAAAGCATACCATATACGTCTGATGTTGTCAGGTTCATCCGACAGATCAATGGGCATCATCTTATCAACTGTATCCGTTTCCTGAGGATACATAACATAATCGATACCAGGCTCTAATTTATCACACCAGAAATCAAGGAAATCTTCGCTTTCTCTGTCATTAAATCCGTATCCTTCTATAGCTTGGCTAAGAGCATCCCGTCTGCTATCAGCGGGTATACTAAATCCATACTCTGTCTGCACACCTCCAAGATCAGTTCTTGACTCATAGAACAGATAATCATACTTATCACCATCAAGTGAGAGACTTCCGTTATTTGATACAGCTACATCCCAACCGATACCGGCATCATATTCCGGTATGGTCTTGATCAATCTGTTCGGCCTTGCAAATTCAATATGGATATCTCTTATCTGACCATCAAATAAACTATCATCATATATGTATATATTAGGCTTATATACAGACACGCCCGAAGCGGGCTTAACTCTTAATGACAGTTGATCAGTCGTATCAAATCTTCTGAAATCCCTGTACGGATTCTCCCTATAGTAAGCATCAATATCATCTATGGTTCCGTATTCATCTGCACTTCCGGATTTTTTAGACGATCCGACGCCATCATAACTTATTGAATTGATCCTGCGCGAGTTTGCATCAAAACGGTCAAAGCATGTACTCGCATTTTTCTTACCAAATCCAAGCTCTCTTGGTATATCCGCAAGACAGTCGATTATTCCCTGTCCCGCTGTTGCCAAGAAGGCTTTGTTGAATTCTTCCTTCGTCTTATATTTATCGCGGAATTCCTGATACTCCTTACTCTCAAGAAGCGTATCCCACAGACTGTTAGAGAAAGCAAGTATCTTCTGACTACCGTGTACCAACGGATTCTTCTTGATATATTCGGGCGCCTTACCATCTACGGGGTCTATAAAGTTCTCGACTATATCGGATGTCCAATTTGATGCCGCCAATATTGCCTGTAAGCAGGCATCCGAATCCTTTGCTGTTGATACTATCCTTGTAACAGCTTCACTTGTGGGTTCCAAAATACCATCAATCTTATCAAGAAATCCGCTCTTGGCAGGCACAAGCCCCTTCTTTTCAAGCCCCTTACGTATTCCGTCTTTTACCTTGTCTTCCACCTTATCCTTGGCTGCGACTTCGTATGTGAAAGTGATTGGATTATAGTTTAGTTCCATAAGTTCCATAAGGCTCTTAGGTTCATCCTCATCCGGCACTTCATTAAGTATCATATCTGTAGCTACGTAGTACCCGATACCGCCCGCTTCTCCGAGAAGCATCTCGCCAACTTCATAGTTTAGATCCTTACACAGACCGCCAAGTTCATCCGTCAGATATTCCGTGCCGATATTAACGAGAACATCTCCTGCCGTAACCTTTTCCTGATCCTCATCGCTGTGGGCTGCCATCACATATGACATATCATTATCCGGCACGAACACATTTGTAGAACACACCATGGCCGCTCCAAGCATCACAGCCGTAGTCTTCCTCAATATATTCCAAATTATGACGCTTCTGTCAGTTTTCATATCACTCAACCTCCACATCATAGCGATCTATTATATCCTTAAGGCATTGTGCGATCACTTGCTCTGCTTCATCGCTTGCTCCGTCTTCTGTCGCCTGCTTATATAACTTAAGTGCCGACAGATCATCTCCCATACGGTATTTGGCTACACCGTACTGGAATGAATTCATCCATGAATCAGGATCCTGTTTATA
>CACYWQ010000020.1 GCA_902778165.1 uncultured Lachnospiraceae bacterium | reverse complement strand
ACAAACAGTTCCTTACACAGTTTCTCTAAACCTGCGACTGTTTCTGCCTTAGTCTTATCGTATTCATTGCTTATTCTCTCGATCAATCTGTAGGCATCCAAACCCTGCAATACATCCATGGTCTTGGCAAGCTTAGATACATAGCTTAATGCCCTCTGCATTGCAACAATATGTCCCGAGCCTATCATCATGCTCTGATTATGGGATTTGATCTCATTGATTATCTCTAAGAGTCTGTCCGTATCGTCATACTTAGTATGATTGATAATCTCTTCAAATATGTTAAATACCTTGTCGATATCTCCCTCAAGACATTTACCCTTGAAATCAAAAGATGTATGTCTGTCATTACTGTTGTTGCTGTTCTCATACGCCACAACAGATGTGGTTATTCCGCCGGTATCGATATATATCTTGTTAAACAGCTCGGCATATGAATAATTATCTGTATCCATAACGCCTATAACACTCTTAAGCAGAGCAAGATATCTGTAAGATTCTTCGCTTAAATTATCGGCACCAAACATCACCCTGACATAATCTATGCCCTTGGTATCAACCGGATGATACAGAACTCTGATTCCGTCTACTTCTCTTATTGTATTGTATAAAGGCGCTGTCTCCTTACGAATATCTGAGGTCTTAAGCACGGGGATTGTTGCAAGAGCCTCTTCGGAATCTTCTTTTTCCTGATATGCAAGCAATGCAGCCGAATCATTAACCAACTTATCAATCTCTTCATCACTAAGAGAAGCCTTGTATTCAGCCAACTTATTCTTAAGTCTCTCTTCTTCGATATCGTTAAGTCCCACCTTGGGGCATACCATCACAAAAGAACTGTGGGTATTATTAATAAGTCCCTTAAGGATAAGTTTCTCATAATAATCCGTATCGATCTTCTTACGCAAAGATGCAAAGGTTGCATCTGCCTCTATGTGTATGAAAGGCTTCTCATCGTCATATAACCAGCTGTCAAGCACCTGTAATCCATACATAAGTCCCGGCGGATAATTACCGAAATCAGCTTCTCTGTAACGGAATTCAAGAGCGTTTAATCCGGCTCTTAATGTATCTTTATTAAATCCTGAATTAACAATCTCCCCGAGAACGTCATTGATTACAGTCAAGAAATCATCTTTCTTATCCGCATCACTATACTTGGATACGATAGAGAAATAGGGCTGTCTTACTCCGCCGTCATATATTGAATAGACATCTTTACCTATTCCCTTATCAAGAAGTGCCTGCTTAAGGATTGCTCCCTGTGCAGAGCAAAGGGCATAATCGATTACCTGCCATGCAATGTATTCTTCTCTGTCAAAGTTATCCTTCATAGCAAAATTAAGGCTTAAATATGTATTCTCTTTGACAGGTTCATCCTCAGTGACCGAGAACTCCTTAACCACGTCAACTCTTCTCTCAAAGGGCTGCTGTAGCGGAATGGAAGAATCAATATCTATGGCATCAAAATGCGACAGATACTCTTTGTCTATAAAATCAAGCTTCTGCGCCATATCCATATCGCCGTAGAGATATATGTAAGAATTACTGGGATGGTAGAAACTTCTGTATGTTTCCAGATAATGCTCATATGTAAGCGACGGAATATCCTTCGGATCTCCGCCGGATTCCTTACCGTATGGTGTATCAGGGAACAGCGAATTAAACAGTTCTCTTTCAAGCACATCATCGGGGTTAGAAAACGCGCCCTTCATCTCACTGTATACAACACCGTTTATCGTAAGCTCACTGTCTTTATCCGGAAGATCATAGTGCCATCCTTCCTGCTTAAATGTCATATCACTGTCAAGAATGCGCGGATAGAATACAGCATCCAGATAAACATGCATAAGATTCTGGAAGTCCTTATCATTGCAGCTTGCAACGGGATATACGGTCTTATCCGGATAAGTCATGGCATTTAGAAATGTATTGAGGCTTCCCTTGGCCAGTTCAAGAAAAGGATCCTTCACCGGGAAATTCTTGGATCCGCACAGAACGGAATGCTCCAAAATATGCATCACCCCCGTAGAATCTGACGGAGGTGTACGAAAACCTATATAAAAGACCTTATTGTCATCATCATTCTCCATTAAAACGACTCTGGCTCCGGTCTTTTTGTGCTTAAGTATATATCCCACAGTACCAAGCTCCTTGATAGGATGTCTGGTAAGTAACTCATACTGTGACACTGATGATAAATCCATTAATTATATTTCTCCTCTCAGGGTAAATTTATTAATCGATCAATGAAGTTTATTATCCAAATATTTGATCAGATCAAGCCTTGTTGTCGATTTAAGTATATATCCGTTTGGCTTTAATTCCATCACACGGGAAACAGCCTCCTTAGAACCGTTACCGGTTAAGAAAATTACCGGGATATTGGCTGTTGCCGGCTCCTGTCTTAACATCTGCAATACCTGAGGACCGTCTACAACAGGCATCTCATAATCAAGAAGAATAAGGTCTATTCCGTCATTTTCCTTAACCTTTAACAAGAAGCTGATTGCCTGCATTCCGGCAGTGACTATATCCACACGATATTTATATTTGATCCATTCTCTGACCATCTTGGCATAAGAAGGGTCATCATCCACTATAAGAACTCTCTTAAGTCTGTCGGTATCCTCCACTTCTTCCGCATACAACGCTCTGTCCATGATAACGGCAAGGTTGTCCATATCTATAGGTTTTTCAAGCCAACTGAAATTACCGATTTCAGGTATTTCGTCAACAAGGTCCTGATGAGAACTCTTCTCACCTATAGCCAATACCTTCTTGGCATTCTTATCAAGGACTCTGGCAATGAACGAAAGATTCTTCATCTTCAATTCATCTTCAACAACGTTATCCGGAATATACAGCATATATAATTCGACGCCTTCCGCATAACGCTGGATCTCTTCTAAGTTATTCTCTATGGAAAAAATTTTATAACCTATATCCTGGAGTTTCTTCTCTAAACCCTTAACCACCACGCTGTACTGAAGTGATACAAGACCCACTCCAACTCGTTTCTCTAACATTGCTGTCTCCTCCTATATATGTTATACACGATTTATCTTCAAAATTCTACACGCAGCTTAACTTGCTCCGTTAGCTATGGCTCTGATCGCATCCTTCTGTATATCCGGATCGTACGAAAGCATGGGCGCAACACTCTTGCCCCGTATTCTTCTGTCAATATAATTACGCGTGAGCCTGATAATAAGCGGTATCTGTACGAGCAAACCAATCAGATTGGGTATCATCATAAGTCCGTTAAACGTATCGGATATATCCCATGCAAGGTTGGATTCCATAATTGCGCCGAATATGATCAATAATATGAAAACCACTCGGTAAATCTTGGCTACGGTTACTCCAAGCAGATATTCAACCACCTTGGATCCGTAATATGACCATCCCATTACTGTTGTAAACGCAAATAAAATAATAGCCAAAACCACGAAATATTCACCGGGCTTACCAAGTGTTGCTCCGAAGGCCTTGGCAACCAACGTCGAGTCGTTGGTTCCCTCTATTACCTGTCCCGTAGTTAAATCTATTGCACCGGATTGCAGAACAACGATTGCCGTCATAGTACATATAACTATCGTATCCACAAATACTTCGGCAATTCCCCATAATCCCTGTCTTACAGGCTCTCTTGCGCAGCTGTTGCTGTGAACCATAACAGAAGAACCCAGTCCGGCCTCATTGGAGAATACACCTCTCTTACATCCGCTTTTGACGGTATTAATAGCCATTTGTACTGCAGATCCCGCAATTCCGCCTTTGACCGCGATCGGTCCGAAGGCAAACTTAAATATCGATGATATTGCCTGTGGAAAGGTATTAAAATGAATGATAATAACCAACAAACATCCGATCACGTATGCAAATGACATAAACGGAATGAGTTTCTCAGATACAGCCGCCAGTCGTCTGAATCCTCCCAATATTATAAATGCAACGGCAGCCATCAGAATAAATCCAATCGTTAAATTGGCCTCGGTTGAACCGAAAACATATGCATTCCCGGGATTGGATACAAACGTTGATTCAACATTGATTGTTATCTTATTGATCTGTCCCATATTACCGATGCCGAATGAAGCAAGTACGGTAAATATGCAGAATATAATACCCAGAACTCTTCCCAACTTCTTACAGTTTCTGATCGATCCCAATCCGTCCTGCAAATAATACATCGGTCCGCCGGACCATGCACCTTCTGAGTTTCTTCGTCTGTAATACATGCCCAGGACATTCTCCGAATACTTGACCATCATTCCGAAGAATGCCGCAATCCACATCCAGAATACGGCTCCCGGACCACCAACACATATAGCCGTTGCAACACCTGCGATATTTCCTGTTCCGATTGTTGCGCACAGAGCGGTGCAGAATGCTCTGAATTGCGACAGCGAACCGGCATCATTGATGATTCGTCCTTCTTTATTGATTGTTCCGAAAGTCTTGCTAAACCAATGCCTGATATGCGTAATCTGGAAGAATCCGGTGGAAGCGGTACATATAAGCCCCGTTCCCAACATAAGTACGAGTCCGAATGTTCCCCATGCAAAATCATTGACTTTATCATTAATTTGAATGATCAGATCCATAGAGCATACAACCCTTCATCATCGATTGTTTAATAATTCCAGAATGCCGTCATAATCCAAGTTATCGGCTTTAACACGAATTTCATCAAATAGGTTCTTATCATCACCTGTAATCCTGTAATCCTTAAGTTCACCGATTATATCCTCGATTGTATCGCAATCCATATTATCGGCAGCTTCCTTAAGGCCGTCATACATACTGTTTAATAAGTATTCATCAGCAACGGGTCTGTTATCCGATTGTTTGTCTGTCAAAGAATCCTCAGATTTAATCACATCGGATAAATAGTCTCTATATTTAAGATATTCACTCATAAGATTATCGTGATGTGTTCTGATATATTCAACATCACCCGATTTACCTGCATTTTCAAGCAATTGAGCATCTTCCGCAAGTTTGACGGCCCCGATAATCTTAGCCGAACTCTTAAGCGCATGAACTTTAATCGTATAGTTCTCCCAGTCCTGCTTATTATATAATTCGGCTAATTCATTTGATTTCTCCGGAATCGAATCATTAAATATCATAAGCACACCCTTAAATATCTTCAAAGATCCGCTGTTTGTTAAGGCCGTATTATAATCTATACCTCTAATATTCTCATAAGCTGCATCATCACTCTCATATCCCTCAATGGCCCTTAAGTCATCGGTTTTATCCGAAGGTTCTTCAATCTCTTCAATATCCGTAGGTGATATAAAGTCATTCCACGAATCCTCATCATCATCTTTGTCGGAGTCCTCATAATCGTTTACAATATAGGATCCTATATTGTAAGACTTATTGGACTTAACAAAATACAAAATGCCGAAAGTTCCGGGACCGCAGTTGGATGATATGGCCGCTGACGCCTGTTTGAACACAACATGTTCAAAATAAGCATGCTTGCTGATCTCTTCCTTGATCCAAAGAAGTGTATCCATCGGAACATCAACATATGTAACAAACACAACATCAGGATCAGGTATAATGTCCACGGGAAAAGCCTGATTGATATACTTCTTATATGCTCTCTTAGTCCTGCCTATCCATACTGGACCTACAATTGACCTATCATCTCTGAAGCTGATGCAGGGATGAAGTCCGATACTCTTGGCTGCCCCATTGATAAACGGGCTGACAAACCCCTTCTTAGCCATGTATTCCGTGGTATCAACAACGAAACTGCATCTTAATCTGGGTTTGATCCTCTCAAGTTCTGCAACAATATCCTGTACCGGCAGATTCTGTTGAGCCAATTTATATGCAATTAATGTAAGAATTCCTGCAGCCGATGATAGGCATCCCGAATTGATTACGGTAACATTGTCAAATGATTTCGAAGCCTCGGATGCCATCTTGTAGTCATCACTCATACTTGAGGTCAGAGCAATATGTATCAGATGATGCGCCCTTTTAATGGAATCTGCAAAGAACTCTGTATATGCTGCTTCATCGGCACATGAAGATATGGCATCCCTGCCTGTCTCAATATACTTGATAAGCTCATATGCATCCATTTGAACGCCGTCCTTGAACACACCTTCTTCTGTACGGATAACCGCAGGAATGATACGTAATCTCAATTTCCTGATCGTTGAATTCGGGATATCGCTGACACTGCTTGTTGTTACCATAACCGGCACTTTGCTTGAATATCCCGCCGATGCATTAATATCCTCACGCATATTAAGCAATTTATCACTTAATATAAGCTTATCCGATGATATATGTTTAACAAGGACTGCCTCAAGCGCATCTCCGGCAACAGGTTTCACCAGATAATCATCAAATCCGGACCTGTTATATAATTCTCTGTTTGCGCTTCCTGCATTGGCTGTAAGAACGATCACCGGAGTTGCTCTGTTAAGTCCGCCCGACTGCGTTCTGATTGCTCTGAGACATTCAATACCGTCCATTTCAGGCATAAGATGATCCATAAGAATTGCATCATATCGATGCTTAACAGTCATATCAAGTGCTTCCTTACCGCTTAGTGCCTTATCGATGGTAAGATCCGTATCAATCAATAATCTGTACTCGACCTCGAGATTCATCTCATTGTCATCCACTATAAGCACTCTTGCATCCGGCGCTTTGAAACTTGCCTTATATACATTTCTTTCGGCAGATGTCTGATTGTGGATATTAAGTTCTCCTATGGCAGTACGGTCGGTTACGCCCTGTTTGATCATAGCCGTAAATAAAGAGCCCTCACCGTATACACTATTGACATTTATTGTACCGCCCATCAGCTCGGTAAGCTGCTTAACTATACTTAAACCAAGGCCCGTTCCTTCTATGCGACGATTCTTCTCCTGATCCACACGTTTGAAGGCATCAAACAAATACGGGATCACTTCTTTCTTAATACCCATTCCAGTATCACTTACGGAGATATTAAGCATCACATTATCATCATCTATTTCATCACATTCAACATTAAGTTCGATTACGCCTTCATCGGTATACTTGATCGCATTGTTAAGCAGATTGATCATTATCTGTTTAATTCGAACTTCATCACCGTATAATGTTGCCGGAACGTTAGGATCGATATTAACATCAAATCTAAGGCCCTTATCATGAGCTCTTAACCATATCATATTGACGATCTCGGATATTAGATCTGCCATCTTATAATCAACCGGCACTATATCCATACTTCCCGCTTCGATTTTGGAGAAATCCAGAATATCATTAATAAGCGAAAGCAACATCTTACCTGCGCCCTGTATTCCCGCCGCATCTTTGACTATCTCATCCGATGTACTCTGATCTCTTAATATCAGTTCATTAAGTCCTAAAATAGAGTTGATGGGCGTACGAATCTCATGGCTCATACTTGAGAAGAATCGATTCTGCGCTCTGGTTAATTCCTCTGCTCTCTCGGCTTCTTTCTTGGCACGTTCATTCTCATCCTTAAACACCTTGTTCTGAAACCATGTCATTACAAAGCAAACAACTCCGACTACAATTATTGAAACAAGTGAATCAATAAGATTCATTCGGTACGAATGCTCAATAATTCGTTCGGGGTAATAATACTGGAATAAATATATGGCTACGGTAAGCAACGTTATACACACAATGATCACGGAACGCCACAAACCGGTTAAGACCATGCCGCAATATATATATGCAAATATAATCCAATATACGCCGCCGCCTTCAACTCCGCCACCGAAATAGAACAGGCTCGGAAGTATTACAAAAACAAGAACTAAAACTATGATCTTGGATGCAAGCGGAATCAAATTCTTATACATACAGGTAAATGTCATGATCGGAACAACAAATACCGTAGCGATCAATATTATTATTTCCCTGTAATCCTCATTCGTAATAATATCAAAGAACAACGCAATAACTGCCGCAACAACTGACACTATTGTCATAATTATGAAAACTCTCTCATTAAGTTCTCTGTTATAATCGGTGACAGCATCATAAATATCCTTGATAAACCTCTTAATATTCTTCATTATCTGCCACCCCCTTTCTCTGATTTAACTAAAGGAAACAGTTTAATCATTGTCCTCTCAAATTCGGCTAAATTGATGGGTTTGCCGATAAATCCGTCAAATCCCTCTCTTGCAAACATCTCTCTTGCACCCGATACCGTATTGGCCGTAAGTGCAACTACAGCTATGTTCTTGTTTAATTCCTGAGCATTTTTCTTGATCTGCTTCATCGCCTCAACGCCATCCATCTCAGGCATCATGTGATCCATGAATACAACATCATAGTCACCGTTACGGAATTTCTTAACAGCCTCCTTGCCGCTGTCTGCAGTATCTATATCCATCTCATAGTCTTTAAATAAGCCTTTGGCAACAACAAGGTTCATCGGCTCATCATCGACGATCAGGGCCCTGATATTGTCAAATACAGGCTTGGTAATATTGTCGGCAAATTCGATATTTCCGGCATTATGTCCTTCATTGATTATCTTAACTGCAGGATATCCGTACAACGGCTTGGGCATAACGATCACATTGCTTCCGGGGTTAGGTTTAAATCCTGATGAAGATGATACTCCTACGGTAATCTCTCCCTTACTTAATTCATCAAAATATTCCGGATTAGCCTCATATTCTTCCTGTCCGGTGAATACCGCCTTTACGTTCAATTTATTTATGAGTCGTTCAATCTCTTTAACACTCTCGGCAGAATATAACGGAACACGAATACCCGCTGCAAGATTGGAAGCCATATATCTATAGAAATCTCGCACCCTCGGGGTACTGTATTTATCCGATTTCACATAGAATATGACATCACCGTCATATGCCTTATGCAGAGCAAGACACGGCGTTTCGTCTAAAACTTTCTGAGGAATCGTCACTCTTATTGTGGTTCCGTTGTTTTTCTCACTTTCAATCTTAACGAATCCGCCCATCCTGTGAGCAAAACCATATACTATATACAATCCGAGTCCAATGCCTCCGGAACTCCTGTTACGTTTCTTATTAACCTGGAACATACCGTCGGTTATTGACTGTCTTGCCCTTCTGTCCATACCGATTCCGGTATCGGTCATCTCTATGCACAGATTGACGCCGTAATCGGTCTTCTCCGAAAACATCCTGATATAAATGCCGCCTTTCTTGGTGAATTTAACGGCATTCTCAAGCAGATGTCTGAATATCTTATGCAATTTCTTGATATCGCCTCGCATCATAAGCGGAACAGCCGGACTTAAATCCACTACAAGTTCAAGTCTCTTCTGGTTCTCAATCATTCTGAAGCTCGTAACCACATCATTTATCAAAGAGGTACTGATATAATCCTCTTCTTCCAGAATAACCTTATTACGCTTACACTCGGTATAATCCTGAATATCCTCGATCTGATAAGCCAGTCTTATTCCGGCATTCTTAATTGCCTCCGCTTCATATCCCACCTGCCTCTTAATAAGCAGATCAGACATTCCGTTAACAACGTTAACAGGAGTACGAAGTTCATGTGAAATATTGGATAAGAAATCTTCCATATCTGCATCGTTTGCTTCTATTCTTTCGCTTTTCTCATTATCCGAGATTTCTGCATCAAGTCGGTCATTGATCAACTTAACGCAACTGAAATAAATGAGCAGAACAATGATGATATGCAATATAATCCTTGAAATATTAAGTGAATCAAATATTGAACCTCTGCCTCTGTGAGCCAATGTAAATTGAATAATGAGCAGAACAAAGTACTCAAGCAAAGCAAGATTCATCATGTATGTATCGTTAAAATACGAGAAAGCGACCATAACCAGAACCGTCACAAGGGCGATATCAAACAAACTGGTTATATGTACACCGTGGAAAAGCATTGCAAACAAAGCAAACAAAAGATAGAAAACCTTACGAACAGAGTATTCGAATTTCTCTGACAAAGATATTCCCCACAAGAACAAGGTTCCGATAATGATTATCGGCGGAACCCAGAACTCCCATTTCATAAGTATGCTCTCGCCCGTTAAACCAATACAGGCCAAGGATATTAACAATAATATAAATCTCTCTGTTTTAGCTTGGTTCATACAATTCCCTCATAAAAATATACAAACAAGTTATCAGACTAACAATTGGGTTATTCTGTCATAATCATATGCATCGGATGCATCTTTAAGACTGTTATAGAATTCTCTCTCACTTAAGGGAATCCTGTAATTCTTCATTTCCTCAAATATCTTCTCAAGCCTGTCACAATCCATATCATCCGCAGCCATTCTGATCTCTTCATATACGCCTGCCATAAGTATGGAATCGGCTTCAGGTCTGCCATCATCCCCATCATCATCTTCAATACCAAACATCTCTGATAAAGGTTGCTTAAATTCCGACAGACGACTTAAGAAATCATCATTATTGGCTCTTATGTATTCGATGTCATCCGCTTTACCGGCATCCTCCAAAGCTTGTGCAAATTCGCCGAAATCTGCAGCACCGATGATCTTAGCCGAACTCTTAAGTGCATGTACTTTGACGGTATAATTCTTAATATCACCCTCATCATAATAATGCTTGATCTCAGCGGCTTTATCATCTAAAGAATCATAGAATATCCTAAGCAACGGAATATATGCATCAATCGATCCGCTGTTTGTTATGCCAAGATTAACATCTATACCGTCATATGATTTAAGCGTTTCTAATAAGGAATCCGATTGTTCGCCATGGGGCGGCTGAACCCCTTCGACGGCGGAAGACTCAATGACATTGATTTTTTCCTTAGGAAGATATGTACACAACATCTCTTCTAACTTGACCGAATCAATCGGCTTGGTTAAATAATCATCAAA
Source organism: uncultured Lachnospiraceae bacterium (assembly GCA_902778165.1). Taxonomy (GTDB): domain Bacteria; phylum Bacillota; class Clostridia; order Lachnospirales; family Lachnospiraceae; genus Colinaster. The sequence goes on along the minus strand of CACYWQ010000020.1, from coordinate 45,452 downwards.
TCCGGCCTCGATATATTGTGTTCTTGCGCCGGAGATCGCGTTGGCAGTAAGGCAGATTGAGGGTGTTGATAAGTTGGGATTCTTCTCCTGACTTCTCATCTCATGAAGGGTCTCGATTCCGTCTTTGCCCGGCATCATATGATCGAAGAATATGATGTCATACTTCTTATCATAGGCCAACATCAGGCCTTCATCACCGTCGTTTGCCGTGTCGATCTTAACACGGGTTCTCTTAAGCAGGCTCTTAAATACCATAAGATTCATGGGATTATCATCGATCACAAGCACATCTGCCTCTGGGGCCGTAAACGATTCATGATACGACTTACGTTCGCCCAAAAGCCTCTTGTATGATTCCTCATAATCGCCCAGTTCTTCCCACTTAATTACCTTCTGCTTAAGTCTGAATCCGAAGGTCGAACCGCTACCGTATTCACTGTGAACCTCTAATGTGGATTCCATCATTTCAAGAAGTCTCTGAGTGATATTCATACCAAGGCCCGTGCCTTCGATATTGCGGTTACGTTTCTCTTCAATTCGATCAAACTGCTCAAAAAGTCTGTGTATATCTTCTTTCTTGATACCGATACCCGTATCCTTAACAGAGACGGTTATATAAACACAGTCAGGATCGTCCGCGATCAGTTCGTATCCCATTCTGAATGTCACGCTGCCCTGCTCTGTATACTTAACTGCATTGGTCAGCAGATTGGTGATTATCTGCTTAATTCGAATCTCATCACCGAGCAGAACCTTGGGAATACCGGGATCGAGATCAAGTTCAAGCAACAGGCCTTTATTATCCGCTCTTGACTGGATCATATTGACAAGATCGTTTATAACGGATGAAAGGTCATATTCAACCTCTTCAATCTCCATCTTGCCGGCTTCTATCTTAGAAAAATCAAGAATATTATTAACAAGCCCAAGCAAAGTGTTGCCTGCACTTCTGATACTCTCAGAATAAGCGGTTATATTAGGGTCTTCGCACTCCCTTAGGATCATTTCATTCATGCCAAGAACCGCATTAATGGGCGTACGGATCTCATGAGACATATTGGCAAGGAAAGAACTCTTAGCCTGCGTTGCTTCCTCCGCAATCTCTTTCTCAATCTCAAGAACCTGCACCATAGTCTTCTCGTAATAGATACAGTTCTCTTTGTGGTTAAATCCGTTATAGATTGCTATTGCCATCTGTCTACAATTATCATAGCCACAACATGTACAATCTATATGCCTTGATTCTTCGGTAAGCTTATTCAGTTCATCATATATAACTTCCAGTTCTTCCTCAGTGGGAATAACGTATTTACAGCTTTCCGATCTGTCGGTGTAGCCTCTGATATAGTCATTAAGATCAAGATCCTTAAATTGCTTATTAAAATTCTCCAAACGTTTCTCAGGTGTATCATTTCTTGACCAGGCATCACCGCTTGAGGACTTCTTGGAATTCTCTCTTATATCAAGTAGCGCATACAGCGCATCATCAGTCTTGGATTTGTCCGGATTGACCGCCGTACCGCAGATACAACCCTTCTCACAATTAAGTGCATCAATAAATACAAAAGGTGTACTACCGTCTTTGATCCTGTCAGCATTGATATGCATCCAGTCATAAAGATGGCGTTCACCTTCTATCTGTCTTATATATACATCATCGCCAAGGAACCACTTGACGTTCTCTGCCAAGCCACCGGGAGTCGGGTAGAATGAACCCATTCCATACTCAATCTCACTGTGAATTGAATCACCCTTAATACCATGCTCATTCACATACTTCATCAGATGCTCGAATGTAACATTATATTGCACAAGACCCTTATTATGCTCATCTTCTATCTCCAGTTTCTTGGCAATACAAGGGCTTATAAACGCAAATTTATCCGTAACTCCCATCTTCTTACGCGCGTAGATTGCGGCGCACATAAGCGGACTCTGAACCGGAAATAACTTAGGCAGTAACTGCGGCATATATCTCTCAATGTACGAAACAACGGCCGGGCAGGGCTGAGATATGCCACCCAGGAAATTATACTGTTTAATATAGTTTAAATACCCCCAGGTAGTAATATCCGCACCGAAAGACACATTGATTATCCTGTTAACGCCCATGGACTTAAGCCCGCCGAGTACGCTCTCGTATTCATCGGGATAATTAGCCTTAAATGCAGGCGCAATGAGCAACGAAATATTCTCACCGTTTCTTAGATCCTCAAAGAATCTCTCGGTATCGTCCACAAATTCTCTGGCTCCGTGAACACACACATCTATACAACTTCCGCATGCCACACATTTGCTTCCGTCGACTTCGATACGATCTCTGCCGTTTACTTCCTTGGAAATACATGCTCCGATAGCGCTGCAGACCTTGATACATTTATTACAACCTATGCAGTTATCATTTGTATAAACAATACTGCTGTTACTCATAATCCCTACCCTACATGAGAATACCTGCCCTATACAGGAATACCTGCCAGTTTTAACTTGGAAATCCTTATCTCTGTTAAGAACGTGACATCCTTATTGGCCATTATGTCCTCATTATTAAGAATGTCATCTATTAAGAATTCGTCGATATGATATCCCGGCTCGTTCTTACCGTGCCCGTCATCGTAGAATACATTAAGCAGGAATCTTGCCTTAAGTTTCTTATATATCATGTAAGACATGGAATCCTTGGACATATAGAAGACATGGTTCTCCAAGGTGGTATCTTCACTTACTTCTTTAAGCATGTAATGAGCGAACACTGCCTTAAGCTTAAATGGTATGTCATCCATATCCATCATCTCTTTGTAACTTAATTTGCCGCCTACATATATGTTGGTTATATCCTGTATGACGTGCTTATAATCTTTGTTCTCCATAATTACCTTTTTGTATAATTCTATGCCAATAATTAATTTACGAATTAATTATTGGCTGTTTCTATATCTTCAATCTTCTCGCCCGAGAACCTTATTGCATCTTCAATGGTCTTACGGCTTAGCTTAGTCTCGGATACCAGTTCATCAATCGTAACCTTACGTCCCAGTTCTTCGGCAAGTTCGGCAGCTGCATCCGCCACCTTGTTAACCTTAGAAACTATCTTCTCGTCACGGCCTCTGATATCATTCTCTTCACCTATAAGTTGCTCCATTGCATTCATTATCATACCTGCAAGTGCACCCGGTACTTCCTTGCCCGAATCCAATGCTCCAAGCATTGTAACTCCTGCAGAGAGAGCTACATTACCTTCTCCGATAAGGTCTTCAACAGGGACACCCTGATCGGCATAGAGCCTTGCTATATCCACAACCTGAGGGAGCATTATCTCTATCACCTTAGTCTGCGCGGTAAGATCTCCCGCCATTGCAGAGATATAGTGAGCCTCCTTCTCTCCTTCGGAGTATTCGGCAAGTTCAGCAAGCTCTTCGAAATATATCTTTAAGTAGTCTCTGTCCTCTTTGGAAAGAGCCTCTTCTATGTCCATAGCCTCACCGATACCTATCTTCTTGCCCTTAAGATAGTCGTATACGGCATTAAGTCCGCTTACCGGAAGTGACAGCTCCATGGCAGCCTCTTCAACCTGATCAGTGGTCACCATTCCACCCTGCTCTCTTCCCAAGGCCACCAATTCCTCAATTCTTCTTACAAATGCCTGTTCATCCTTCATCTTGTTACTTCATCCCCTTATTTATTCTCATCGTATCTTATATGTTCATGTGTAAATATATGGTCATTGCAGTATTCGAAATTACCCTGGCATTTGCTGCAGAATCTGAATTCAAGTTCGGGATTGGTCTCGGATGTTCTGCCACACACTGCACACTTATGCTTGGCAATCTTAACGGCCTCAGCCTGCTTAACCTGCTGTCTGTACTCCATTCTCTGCTTAACCTGCTTGGGATTAAGCCTTATTCTACCTCTTGATGTAAAGAAGAATATAATGAAATTAAGAAGGGATGCACCGATAACGACCCAATATACCATTCCTATGAGCATTCCGTAATTCATGGCAATACTTATGCATTCATATACCAGAACGACCACATATATGATTCCCAGTACCTTAACCTTGACAGGAATCAAGAAAAACAACAGCACATGCATATCCGGGAATGTAGCCGCATAAGCTAAGAATATCGACAGATTGATATAGGTCGTTGAAAAAGCCATTCCGAACGTTGTCAACTCCGGCGCTCCAAGGCCTCTCATCACCCCGTATAATAGGAAACTTCCCAGTATCGTATATATCATTCCCGAAATAAGATAGACATTGAGTCTGTAAGTTCCCCATACTGACTCTAAGCTTTTTCCGATACTGTAATAGAAATACAGCATAATAAGCACAAAGAACAGATTACTCTCAGAAGGCGGAATAACAAGCCAGGTAAAGAGCCTCCAAATCTGTCCTCTTAATATATATGCGGGTTCAAGTGTCATAAAACTTATAAAGTCAGGATTGACCAGTTCTATGATATATCCGAATGCATAGCATATAATTAGGTATAATGTGATATTTCTAATGGCATACTTGCCAAGTTTTCTCTCCATTCTGGATATAAAATTCTCTTTCATAATTGTTCTCCATTCTGTCCGTATCGGACACTTCATATATATTACCACATTTATTCTTTTTCTCCTAATAATCTACTTATAACGGTTATATTAAAGTTTCATAAATAAAGGCAGTTCACTTGATTTTTTCATCCCGCACTAGTAAAATGGCTTAAGTTGAATATATTGTAATTTTACCTATTATATGCGGTTTCGCATACTATATACATTTGAGGACATAAATGGCTAAGACTAGATACTCCCTTGGAATAGATATTGGATCTACCACTGTTAAGGTGGCTATACTTGACGATAACAACAATCTTCTTTTTTCGGATTATAAACGTCATTTTGCTGACATTCAGGGTACGTTGGGTTCTTTGTTATCCGATGCATGCGATACTTTGGGAGATATCAATGTTCACCCGATGATCACGGGAAGCGGCGGTCTTACACTTGCCAATCACCTCAATTGTCCCTTTACCCAGGAAGTTATCGCTGTTGCTACATCTCTTGAAACATTTGCACCCAAGACCGATGTTGCAATCGAACTTGGTGGTGAAGATGCCAAGATCATATATTTCGAGAACGGCAATGTAGAACAGCGTATGAACGGCATCTGTGCCGGAGGTACAGGTTCATTTATCGATCAGATGGCTGCTTTATTACAGACTGATGCCACAGGTCTTAATGAATATGCCAAGAACTACAATTCTTTATATACAATAGCTGCAAGATGCGGAGTTTTCGCTAAGACTGACATTCAGCCCCTTATTAATGACGGTGCTACCAGAGAAGATCTGGCTGCATCTATATTCCAGGCTGTTGTCAATCAGACTATTTCCGGACTTGCATGCGGTAAGCCCATCAGAGGACATGTTGCCTTCTTAGGCGGCCCTCTTCACTTCTTATCCGAACTTAAAGTCGCATTTATCCGCACACTTAATCTTGATGAAGAACATACGATAGAGCTTGATAATTCCCACTTATTCGCTGCAATGGGTTCGGCTCTTAATTCCAAAGATGACGTGGTTACCTCTTTAAGCGAGATGACAGGTCGTCTCAAAGACGGAATAAAGCTTGAATTTGAAGTAGAGCGAATGGAGCCTCTTTTCCCGGATAAGGACAGTTATGAAGCCTTTAGAGAAAGACACGCCAAGGCTCATGTTAAGACGGCTTCTTTGGCTGACTATAAGGGCAACTGTTTCCTTGGTATAGATGCAGGCTCAACAACCACCAAGATTGCTCTTATAAGTGAGGAAGGCGAATTACTGCACTCTTTCTACAGTAATAACAACGGAAGCCCTCTGCAGACTGCAATAGATGCGATTAAAGACATATATAATCTCTTGCCTGAAGATGTACATATAGTACGTTCATGCTCTACCGGATACGGTGAAGCGCTTATGAAAGCGGCATTTATGCTTGATGACGGCGAAGTAGAGACGGTTGCTCATTACTATGCCGCCGCATTCTTTAATCCCGAGGTTGATTGTATATTGGATATTGGCGGACAGGATATGAAGTGTATCAAGATCCGCAATAAGTGTGTGGATTCGGTTCAGCTTAATGAAGCCTGCTCTTCCGGTTGCGGAAGTTTTATAGAGACTTTTGCTTCATCTTTGGATCTAAGTGTTAAGGAATTTGCCAAGGAAGCTTTATTTGCGCCCTATCCCATTGATCTCGGTACCAGATGTACCGTATTTATGAACAGTAAGGTTAAGCAGGCGCAGAAAGAAGGCGCAACCGTTGCCGATATTTCCGCCGGTCTTGCATATTCAGTTATAAAGAATGCTTTATTTAAGGTTATTAAGGTATCAAGCGCCGCCGAACTCGGCCGTAATATCGTCGTCCAGGGCGGAACTTTCTATAATGATGCCGTACTTCGTGCATTTGAGAAAATTGCTGACTGCGAGGCAATAAGGCCCGATATAGCCGGTATCATGGGTGCTTTCGGTGCAGCACTTATTGCGCGCGAACAATATGAAGACGGTTATCAGACCACTATGTTATCCCTTAAAGAGATCACCGAACTTAAATATGAAACAAGCATGGCCAAGTGTAAGGGATGTACCAATAACTGTCGCCTTACTATCAACAGATTCTCCGGCGGAAGACAGTATATCTCCGGCAATCGTTGTGAACGTGGCTTAGGTAAGGCCAAAACAGATAACGGAATCCCTAACTTATTTGAATATAAACTTAAGAGATTATTCTCTTATGAGCCTCTGGAGACATCCAAGGCTGTCAGAGGACGTGTGGGTATACCCAGAGTCCTTAATATGTATGAGAACTATCCCTTCTGGTACACATTCTTCACACAACTTAAATACCAGGTGGTTCTCTCACCCTCTTCTACGCATAAGCTATATGAATTGGGTATTGAGTCCATCCCCAGCGAATCGGAATGTTATCCCGCCAAACTAGCACACGGTCACATTATGTGGCTTATACACGAAGGTGTTGATTTCATCTTCTATCCTTCCCTGTTCTATGAGCGAGAGGAATTTAAGAATGCGGGCAACCACTATAACTGTCCCATTGTTACTTCTTATTCCGAGAATATCAAGAACAATGTCGAAGAGATAGGCCGCGGCGAAGTAAAGATGCGGAATCCTTTCATGGCATTCACATCAGAAGCTACCGCTTTGGATGCTCTTAAGAAGGAGTTTGCCGAGATTCCCGAATGGGAGATCACGGGTGCCGTTCACAAAGCCTGGGAAGAGATGGAGAAAGCCCGTGAAGATATGCGTCTTAAGGGCGAAGCGACCTTGCGATACCTCAAAGAAACAGGCAAGAAAGGTATTGTGTTAGCCGGAAGGCCTTATCATCTAGATCCCGAGATCAATCACGGAATCCCTGAGCTTATTACATCATACGGATTTGCAGTACTTACCGAAGATTCCATATCTCATCTGGCTGAGCCTGAGCGCCCCCTTATAGTTATGGATCAGTGGATGTATCACTCAAGGCTCTATGCTGCGGCAAGCTTTGTTAAGACCGTTGAATATCTTGACCTTATACAGCTTAATTCATTCGGATGCGGACTTGATGCCGTTACAACCGATCAGGTTGCGGATATACTCTCCGGTTCCGACAAGATATATACATGTCTTAAGATAGACGAGATCAATAACCTGGGCGCCGCAAGAATACGAGTGCGTTCGCTCATAGCTGCACTTAAGGTTAAGCAGCGTAACGGCGGAGAACGTACCATTCGTTCAAGTGCGATTACCAAGGTTCCTTTCACAGAGAAAATGCGTAAGGAGTACACAATCCTCTGTCCCCAGATGTCTCCCATCCACTTCGATATCTTGGGACCGGCTATGTCAGCTTGCGGATATAACCTTGTTGTTTTAGATAATGACAACAGATCTGCAATAGATTCAGGTCTTAAATATGTGAATAATGACGCGTGTTATCCTTCGCTTATAGTAGTCGGTCAGCTTATGGCTGCGCTGGAATCGGGCGAATATGATACCGATAAGGTTGCAGTTATAATCACTCAGACCGGCGGAGGATGCCGTGCAACCAACTATATAGGATTTATACGTCGTGCCCTTCGCAAGGCCGGCCTTGAACATATACCGGTAATCTCTCTTAACTTAGGCGGCATTGAATCCAATCCGGGATTCCATATCGACTTAAGCTTCCTTATGCATGCCGCATTCGGCGCTGCATTCGGCGATATATTGCAGAAAACCGTATACAGAATGCGTCCTTATGAGATTACACCGGGTTCTGTTGAGGAACTTCATAAGAAGTGGATAGATAAATGTGTCAGATTCTGCAGCAAGAAATATCCTAACATATTGACCTTTAAGAAGATGTGCAGGCAGATGGTTAAGGAATTTGATGCTATTCCCATACACGAAGATATGGTTAAGCCCAAAGTCGGAATTGTTGGTGAGATTCTGGTTAAATACTCTCCTACCGGCAATAATCATCTTGTTGAGTTGCTTGAATCAGAAGGAGCCGAAGTTGTTGTGCCCGAGTTATTCGGATTCATGCACTATTGCTTCTATAATCAGATATATAAGGCTGAACATTTCGGAACAAGTACTCGTTCCGCTAAGGCATCAGCTCTTGGAATCAAAGCTTTGGAATATCTTCAGAAGCCGGCCAACAAGGCATTTATTAAGAGTAAACATTTTGATCCCTATTGTAAGATTACGGAACTTGTGGATTATGCCAAGGACTATGTATCCATCGGCAATCAGACCGGTGAGGGATGGTTCTTAGTAGGCGAAATGATAGAACTTATACATAGCGGTGCTACTAATATAGTATGTACACAGCCTTTTGGTTGTCTGCCCAATCATATCGTCGGCAAAGGTGTGATCAAAGAAATACGCCGGACACATCCCGAAGCCAATATAGTGGCTATCGATTATGATCCCGGCGCAAGTGAAGTCAATCAGTTAAACCGTATTAAATTGATGTTAAGCAGTGCATTTAAAAGATTAAATAAAGCGGTATAATTAATTCACGAATTAATTATTGCCATCTTTTGCAAGCACTTCTCTGAACCACTTCGCAGGCTCACGAAGGTCGTCATCCGAATAATGACCCTTAACATTATCACATTCCGGGACAAGCATTGCGCTTGTCTCGTTTTTATTTGAGATATTCCACATCACGTAACTTATCTGGTTCTCATCAAGTAACTTGATCCACTTATCGGATTCTTCCTTATTGTGTCCTCCGTTGCCGTCTGCGGCACAGGTGCCGAATTCGGTGACAAATATCGGAAGTTTGGCATTAAGTGCATCTTTACATATATTTCTGAGATCATCCCTGTGTGTATCTGCATAGAAATGAAGTACATACATAAGATTATCATCCGATGTTATGGGATTGGAAACAGCCTCATCGACACGCTGACTCCAGTTGGGTGTACCTACAAGAATAACGCTGTACGGATCATTCTTTCTGATTACGGGTATCACTCTGTCGGCATATGATCGAATATCATCCCATGAACATCCGGAATTGGGTTCATTACATATCTCATAGAACACATTGCCGTATGATGAGTATTTAGACGATACCTTATCAAAGAAGTCTATGGCCTGATCGGCATGTATATTGGGATTGGAATCAGAGAGTATATGCCAGTCGATTATTACATATAATCCCAACTCCGTTGCGGCCTTAACACCTCTGTCAATCACGTCCATTAGCTCGGCTTTATTCTCGTCTCCGCTTATGCAGTATCCGTTCTGCTCAGCCGTGTACATAGCCAATCTGATTATGTCTATATGCCAATCATCCCTCAAATACTCAAGGAACTCTCTGTTAATATATCCGGGATAGAGATTGATGCCATGCGTGGAATAACCGTGCAAAACAACAACTTCTCCGTTATGATCTACAAGCTTACCGTTGTTGTTAACATGTAAAGCCCCGTGCTTGTCGTATTTAGTCTTCATTTCTCCTTCTTGCTCTCCCTTTTCGGTATTATCATTCGGATTATCCGATATAATCATGTCTTCGTCAGAACTCCCCCCACTGTCTGACTCTTGTGCCTGTGTCTCGGATTCCGTCATTATATCTATTGCATATTGTGTATCTGCCTTACCCTCCGCATCCGCTTCCTGTGTCTGATCAGTCTTACCGCAGGAAACCAACAAGCAAGCCAACACGCTTATAATAACGCATGTTACCGTTATGGATTTAACTCTATACAAGAAAAACATCCTATACTCCCTGCTGTCTTCCCATAAAGCCTTTTATAGGATTGACTTTCTTAGCTATGTTGTATATATAGTCCTGCTCATTCTTAATATATTCAATAAGATTGCCTATTTCTTCATCAGTGAAACCCCTATTGTTAAGCAGCCTGCATTCAGGGACAATGAATTCCGCTTCCTTGTCTCCGTCAGTGAACATTACATATATGGCTTTGTCTCCGTCCTTACGAATAAGTGAGGACACATTCATCTTAATCTCACTGTTCATAATCTATATCATATCATATCTTATCAATGCAAGCACGAACAAATGTAACGGATAGAATATATAGAAAAACCACTTATGGAAGGGATGTCCGCTTCCACGCTGCCCATTATACATAAACATAAGGATAAACATTGCAACAAATATTCCGAATTGTGCTATACCCTTATATACGCCCATGGATACAAATGAATTGATGATAGAATAAACGCAAACGCCTGCAAACCAATACCATTTTCTAATCTTATCGTCTTTATATATAACCATAAAAAACGGCCACAGCACATCGCTTATTACCCAATCTCCGAATTGCGACAGCAGTAGGATTCCGATAAATATCAGCAGTTTCATCCATTCTTCGATCTTGGCCTTATCCCACATCCACACGGCTATAAGACCGAGAAACAGCGTATATATAACTCCGAAATCCGTAGTCGGCCAGGTTCCGTTCTCAAATAAACTGAAAGGATACCAAGATATAAGAGCAAATATGCCGAGTCTGAGCGCAAGTTTGGGTACACTTCTTGTGTGAAGATAAGCCTCCGCAAGAAAGAATCCCATTATAGGTCCCGTTAAGCGTCCTACAAAGTGCATCGCCGCTCCCTGAACGGAATTAAGCGGAACAAATGCCCATGCTATATGATCGATCACCATAGCAATTATGGCGATATATTTAATCTGATTTCTGTTAAGGACTCTTATCTTATCCATTGTTTATTTACCTGTCTTCCGATGATTCTCGCGCAGTACTTATTATACCCTAAATTGTCCGCATATCATAGTTCATTGTTTTAAAAGATTTTATCTGATTTTTTGCTTTAAATATTGTCGCTTTGCACATATTATTGTATGATTTTATCTATACAAACAACTTTGCACATGACAGAACTTGCAGGAGGAAATATGCAATCAGATTTAGTAATCAAAGAGAATGAATTGATAGATCCCTCAATTTATCCTGAAGATCAGCGCAATCTGGTGGAAGATTTTAATTCGCGCATACGACGATTAACCGGTATTATTACCGGAATCGGCAAGGAATATCATACAATATGGGTAATCAATGCCAAGACAAAGAAGATGTATCTGTATCGTTCAACCGGAGCAAACACAAATCGTTACGCAGTTGAACTCGGATTCAGATTTGACAACTATGACCGTTTTATAGAGGAATACGTAGACAGATGCGTGGTAAACAGCATTGAAAGCATCCAGAGAGATGTTAAGTTGGATGTTGTGTTCTCACGTATCCAAGACGGCGAAATGTTTACACTTGATTATATGCGTCTGTCTGATGACGGAAATATGTCCTATCATCAGATGGCCTTTGCGCTTGCCGGACAACCGGGAGAAACGGATAATTTCATTCTTGCCTACCGTGATATCGACAAATCCATTCGTAAGCATATTGCCGATAAGCGCTATTTAAGAGAACAGTTAGATATCGTGGAGACCTTAAGCCGCGATTACTACAACATATTTAAGATCAATCCCAAGACGGGCGACGTGGTAATCCTTAAGCTTGACGGATATGTTACCAAGGGTATGGAGGGTGCCGGTGATAAGATATATCCCTATGATGTACTCTATAAGCAGTACGTTAAGGATCGTGTGTATTCCGAGGATCAGGAGTGGATGTATGATGCCATATCTCTGGATACGGTCAAGAGAAAACTTGCGAATAATTCGGAATATGTGTCAAGTTACCGTGTCATGGATAACGGCGAGGTACATTATTATCAGTTTACATACGTTTCCATCAATGCCAATATTCCGGACAGCGATATGTTAGCCGGATTCAAGAACGTAGATGACATTGTGGAATCAGCCAAGGAGCGTCAGAATCTTGAGATTCTTGCCAGCACCGATATCATGACAGGCATTTTAAACCGCGGCAGCGGCGAACGCAAAGTAATTGATGCCATGGCAAATGACAAAGCAGGAATGCTCTGCATCCTGGATGTTGACAAATTCAAGGAAATCAATGATGAATACGGACATAATGTCGGAGACAAGGTAATCCGCGGAATAGCAGATGCATTAAAACTCACCTTCCGTGACGAAGATATAATTTTCCGATTGGGTGGTGATGAGTATGCCGCATATGTTATGAATATAGATAATGAAGAAGCCGGCAAATTGGTAATGGACCGCATCTTTAAAGAAGTGGCCCATATGGATATTCCTGAGCTTGAAGGCAGAGAAATCCATGTCAGCGCCGGTGCTGCATTCTTCAAACAGGGCAATAAGTTATCCTTCGAAGAACTATATAAAATGGCCGACAGCGGTGTATATGAAAGCAAAAAGATACAGGGAAGCGCACTGAATTACAGTCATTAAGTGCAATTATATGTACATTCCGTAACTGACATCCTCTGCCAGCGTTATATCTACATCTTCACCGATCTTAGCCACATCATATGGGGTTGATTGGTACACGTAGTAATTCAGCCAGTTCGTGTAGAATAACTGACCTGCTGATCTCCAGTTGACGACAGGATCGTTCTTCGGATCATCTCCCGGGAAGTAATTGACCGGGATATCCGGATTCATGCCCTTGCCCAGGTCTCTGTGATACTCATCGGATAAGGTGGTCGCATCGTACTCCAGATGACAGAATACGAAGAACATCTTAGAATCTTCTGTTTTTAATATGGTTATTCCTGCTTCATCCGACTCAGCCATGATTTCTAACTCCGAAATCTTCTCTACATCGGAACTATCCACATATATCTCGCGTGAATGAGGTGCATAGAAAACATCGTCAAAGCCTCTGAATAAAGGCGATGTAGGCTTAAGTACCCTGTGCGCATATACACCCGATAACTTCTTGTCATAGAACTTATGATGTATTCCGAAATGGTGATACAGTCCCGCAAAGGCACCCCAGCATAAGAAGAATGTGCAATGGACGTGAATCTTAGCCCAGTCCATAATGGTGCATAGTTCCTTCCAGTACGTAACATCCTCATACTCAATATAAGCAAGGGGTGCACCGGTTATTATCATTCCGTCAAACTTCCGATTCTTAATCTGATCGAATGTCGTATAGAAAGACTCCAAATGGTTCGAATCCACATGCGTCGGCGTATAGCTGGCCGTTTGCAGCAGTTCAACATTACACTGCAGCGGGCTGTTGGAGAGCTTACGCAATATCTGCGTCTCCGTCACCTCTTTATTGGGCATGAGGTTAAGTATGAGTACCTCAAGAGGACGGATATCCTGGTGCATCGCACGAAACTCCGTCATCACAAATATATTCTCCTGCTCAAGTATTGCCTGTGCAGGTAATGAATCCTTAATTCTAATAGGCATATCAGCCTGTCTCCTCTCCCAGATAATCTCTTATAAAATCATCTTCCGAAATAATCGGCACTCCGAGTTCTTTGGCCTTCTTATTCTTCGATGAATTGGATGTTACATCATTGTTGATAAGCGCTGTCGTATTCTTGCTTACACTGCCGGCCACCTTACCGCCCAGATTCTCGATCTTAGTCTTAAGTTCATCGCGATTCGAATAGTGTTCAAGCGATCCAGTTATTACAAAGGTCTTGCCGGATATGCTCTCATTGCTGTTATCCACGGCCACTTCATTAAAGTTAAGTTCAGCCCGCAAATCATTAATGAGCGCCCTGTTGTCCTCATCCAACATAAACCTGACTATTGCACCGGCCATTACATCCCCGATACCATCAATGAGTGCAAGTTCCTCTTCGTTTGCATTCATTATCCTGTCCATATCGTGGTCATAGAAACGGCTTAGCATTCTGGCATTAGCTACGCCTATTCCGGGAATTCCCAGTCCGTATATGAGTCTCGCCAGATTGGTATTCCTCGAAGTCTCAACCGAACTTATCAGATTATCATAAGACTTCTGTCCGAAGCCGTCCATCTCAACTATCTTAGATTCAAATCTGTCCAGATGGTACAGATCCGTAAGCGTTCTTATGATCCGTCTATGTTCATGGCATCACGACTTACAAATAATGCAAAAGACTTAAGCTTCTTGGCCGGACATTCCCCATTCGTACAATAAAGGGATTCAGCCTCTGCTATGCTCCTAACTTCTGTCTTACCGCCGCAACACGGACAGGCATCGGGAATAATAAGGCTGTCACTGCAAGTCAGATTCTCCGCTATCTGAGGGATGATCATATTGGCCTTATATACCGTAATATGGTCTCCGATTCCTAATTTAAGCGATCTGACTATACTGATATTGTGAACACTGGCACGACTTACAGTCGTCCCTTCAAGTTCAACCGGGTCAAATATCGCCACAGGGTTGATAAGTCCCGTTCTGCTGGGGCTCCACTCAATATCTCGAAGCACCGTCTCCTTAATCTCATCCTGCCATTTAAAGGCGATCGCATCTCTGGGGAACTTGGCTGTTCGTCCGAGGCTCCTTCCGTATGCGATATCGTCATATATTAACACAAGGCCGTCAGAAGGCACATCATAGTCCGTGATCCTGTGCGCATATCCTTCAATCTCTGTCAGTATATTGCTGCTGTTGACCTTAACATAGTCTACTACATCAAATCCAAGCTGTTTAAGAAAAACATACTGTTCTTCCCTTAATGCAAATTCGCGACCTTCTGCCTGCACCAGGGCAAACGCAAAGAAATATACATTTCTCTTGGCCGTTATCTCATTGTTAAGCTGTCTGACTGAACCCGAGCAGAGATTTCTGGGATTCTTGTACTTGGAATCCACATCTTCTATCTCGGAATTGATTTTCTCAAAATCCGAATACTTTATTACAGCCTCACCCCTGAGTATGAGCCTTCCGTCAAAGGCAATCTGATGAGGTATGTTCTTAAACACTCTGGCATTTGCCGTGATAACCTCGCCTATCTCACCGTTACCTCGGGTAACGGCCTTATTAAGTTTACCCCCTTCATAAGTGAGTACTATCGTAAGCCCGTCAAGTTTCCAGCTAAGTAAGCCTTCCTTGTCTGATAGCCATGACTTAAGTTCATCCCTGTCCTTGGTCTTACCAAGGGACAGCATCGGCGATTCATGCCTTTCCTTGGGAAGCTCATCCACAGACTCATAACCCACATTGACCGTCGGCGAATCCGACATGGTTATCCCGGTCTCGGCCTCGAGGCGTACCAGTTCATCATACAGAGCATCATATTCGTAGTTGCTCATGATCTCCCTGTCCTCGGCATAGTAGGCTCTGGAGGCTTCATTCAGTTTATCTATGAGTTCCCTCATTCTGTTCATATGATCACGCCATTAATTATATAAATTGATTTTCGATTTAATTATTGTATGTCGGCTTTTTGGCCGCATAACCGTCATCCGTGCCGGTTCTTGGCTTATTCAGCCTTCATTCCGGCTTCTTTATACAGCCGTAACATCTCTTTATACGTCAGTTCTCTGTATGCTCCCGATGTAAGATTACCCAGTTCTATGCTCGCGACTCTTATCCTTGTAAGCTTAACCACCTTAAGGCCCACTGCCTCACACATCCGTCTTATCTGTCTGTTAAGACCCTGGGTGATTACTATCGAGAATTTATGGTCACTTATTATCCTAACCTTGCAAGGCTTAGTCGTGACGTTCAGATCCTTAAGGAATATACCCTTCTCAAGCCTGTTTTTAATACTATCATCAATCTTCTTATCAGTCTTGACCACATATTCCTTCTCATGGTCATTGCTTCCTCTCATAAGTGCTTCTATGAGGTCGCCGTCATTGGTAAGAAGCAGAAGCCCGTTGGAATCCTTATCAAGTCTTCCGGCATAATTAAGCCTTACCGGATAATCTATCACATCACCAAGGGTCAGTTCCGCATGCTCATCTCTTTCGGTACACGTCACACCTATGGGCTTATTGTATGCCAGAACGACCTTCTTATTAACCGGACGGATGATCTTATCCTTATATCTCACCTCATCACTTGGTCCGATCTTCATACCTGCCACAGCCACAGTACCGTTAACTTCTATTTCTCCGGCCTCAATAAGCTTATCTGCATCGCGTCTTGAGCAAATACCGCACTCGGCTATATATTTATTAAGCCTTACACGCTCATCGGTGTTTAACTGAACTGCATTCCCGGTACTCATTTAGGTCCCTCATTCACTACTATCTGCGGATAAGGGATGTTAATGCCGTTCTTATCAAAGATCAGCTTGATCTCTCTGTTGAGGTCACGTTCAAGCTGTATCCTGTCTTCCTCATCGCACTCGGCCATGATGCGCAGGATCACGCTGCTGTCCGCAAGAGATGCAACACCGCGATAGAACGGCCCTCCCTTGATCAGTCTGTTCCTGTCCCTGATAAGCGGCAGTTCCTTCGCGAGCACTTCTTCCACATGCTCAAGGTCTTCATCATAACCTATCCCGACATTGCAGTTAGCAAAGGAGTGGTTCTTAGTCATATTGATAACGTCTGTTATTTGGCTGTTGTTGATTATCTTGACATTGCCGACTCCGTCGACCATCTTGGTAGTACGAACACCGATCTCCGATACGGTTCCTCTGAAGTCCCCGACTGTTATGATGTCTCCTACTCTGAACTCCCCTTCTATTATTATGAACAGGCCGGCCAGAATGTCGCCGATGAGTTCCTTGGCACCTAAACCTACAACAACCGATACGACTCCGGCCGAAGCAACGAGCGTACCTGCATTAAATCCAAGCAGCGAAAGGCAGACAAAAAGAGCCATTATCAAAATAATATATTTAAGCAGGCTCGTGATCATTCGCCCTATGGTCTCACCTCTTGAATCAAAGGTGATGATGACCGCCTCTGAGATATATCTTAATATCGACGAAATCGTGAATGCTATGCACATGGCAAATATGCATGCTGTAAGCGCAAACACATTAACGCCTCTCTCCCACTGTCCGCTGCTTAAATAGCTCATTACCGAGCCCTTATAAGCAATGCTCTTACCCACACATGCCCATAAGATTAATAACACGGATATCGCATTAATCACGTGCCTTAAATATACGGACACTACCTGCTCAGGTGTCGCAGGCTTCTTATTCTGAACGGTTATCTTCCTGCCTATATCATCAAATATCCTTCCGGGACCTACGCCGCTGTCAGACATCCTGTTAAGAACAGGTATCTTCACATCCTTAAGGATTATCAGATATGCAAAGAACAGCGACAGTATGCTGATACACCCCATTAGCAGCGTTACGATAAGTCTGCCTATCCCATCCTCTGTATTTCCCGGTGCCGCGACTTCTGAAGCCAACGTCAGGATATAATATGTCAGCATCATATTCATGAGCACGGCAATCACTATAAAAGTTCGCATCTTCTTACGCACTATGACTTCGCTGTCATATGTGCCTAACACACATACCTGATACAGATATTCGATCATTATACATGAGATAAGATAGAATATCGCAACAATGATCAGGATATGGAACATATCCAGTCCATACATCCTGTATCCCATAGTCTTACATGCAGCCACGCCAAAATACAGCCCCACAGTGACTAAAGCCGCTATCAACAATATTAAAAATCCGCTTATATATGCCTTCTTTTTCATACTTACCTAGTATACCATAAAATGCCCCGTTATTGGGGGAACAAAATTACGGAACTTCAAGGCGTAATACCCGAAAGTTCCGTAATCTGATTTCAAAATTAAATATTATTAGCCGAGCGGCCGCTTAATCAGTCCGATTAGCAAACGCCCTGAGCGATCATAGCTTCAACGACCTTCTTAAAGCCTGCAATGTTGGCACCTGCAACATAGTTGCCTTCCATGCCATACTCCTTGGCAGCGTCGTCGATGTTGTGGTAGATACCTACCATGATGCCCTTAAGCTTAGCATCAACCTCTTCAAAGCTCCATGAGAGTCTCTCAGAGTTCTGGCTCATCTCAAGTGCTGATGTAGCAACACCACCGGCATTGGCAGCCTTACCACCTACGAAAGGCACGTTGTTAGCCTGGAAGTACTGAGTAGCCTCGATTGTTGTAGGCATATTAGCACCCTCTGCAACATACTTAACACCGTTAGCAACCAACATCTTAGCATCCTCGATATCAAGCTCGTTCTGTGTTGCACAAGGAAGAGCGATATCTACCTTGTACTGCCATACACCGTGCTCGCCGTTCTTCTTCTCGAAATACTTAGCTGAAGGCTTAGCAGCAGCATACTCTGTAAGACGTGCTCTCTTAACTTCCTTAACTTCCTTAAGAAGTGCTACATCGATACCGTCCTCATCATAGATCCAACCTGTTGAATCAGAAACTGTAACGACCTTAGCGCCAAGCTGCTGTGCTTTCTGACAAGCATATATTGCAACGTTACCTGAACCTGATACGGCAACTACCTTACCTTCCATCTTATCGCCATGGCACTTAACCATTTCCTCTGTGAGGTATAAAAGGCCGTATCCTGTAGCCTCTGTACGAGCAAGAGAACCACCGTATGTAAGTCCCTTACCTGTAAGTACGCCCTCATAGAGGCCCTTGATTCTCTTATACTGACCGAACATGAAACCGATCTCACGTGCACCTGTTCCGATATCACCGGCAGGAACGTCCTCATCAGCTCCGATGTACTTAGATAACTCTGTCATAAAGCTCTGGCAGAACTTCATGATCTCATTGTCAGACTTGCCCTTAGGATCGAAGTCTGAACCACCCTTACCACCACCGATAGGAAGTGTTGTAAGGCTGTTCTTGAATATCTGCTCGAAACCAAGGAACTTAATGATACCAAGATTTACTGAAGGATGAAGTCTAAGGCCTCCCTTGTAGGGTCCTATAGCGTTATTAAACTGTACTCTGAATCCTCTGTTAACCTGTACCTTGCCGTTGTCATCAACCCAGGGAACTCTGAACATGATCTGACGATCGGGCTCAGTGATTCTCTCAAGGATCGCAAGATCACGATACTTCTTCTCATCCTTCTCGATGACGGGCTTAAGTGTCTCAAGCACCTCTGTTACGGCCTGGATGAATTCAGGCTGATCAGCATCTCTCTTCTTAACTTTCTCTAATACTTCATCAACGTATGACATGTTTTTCTCCTCCTATTATAGTGATGTCATAATAACTTACTTGATTTAAAACATAAAAAAGGACGTCAAAAACCCTTGTTTGACGCCCTTGTCTTAACGATAATAGCATATTGTATACAATAATGCAATAATGTTTTTAAGAAATTTTACACTGTTTTAAGCCGCTGTTATCTTAAGTATTCACTCTTAACATAGCCCACGGATTTCTTATACTTAACCTTGGTCCATCCGTCAGACTGCTTCTCGACTATTTCAAGTTTCTCACCGCCGTATACGGTGCCAAGCTTAGCTGCATCCGTAGAAGGCTTCTCTCTGACATTAACGGTATCCGTTGCTGTTGCAGTACCCGAAGAAGGTGAATTCTTAGCCGCATCACTGTTCTCTGTCGTTGTAGATGTCGACTTATTGTCAGTAGAGGCCGATGTCGTAGAATCTGTATCATCTGCATTTGCAACTGTCTCCGTACCTGTCTGCTCAAGATACTCAGACTTAATAAATGCTTCCTTACCCTCGAAATCTATCTTAGACCAACCATTGGCCTTCTCTTCAAGAAGAGTAAATTCCTGACCTTCTGAAGCCTTACCGACCTTATCTGCCTTCTCTGAATCCGATGCTCTGACATTAACAACGGTAACGGCCTTAACCTTCTTAACAACGGTCTCCGCTTCTGTCTCTGATTCAGGTTCAGGAGTAGGTGTAGGTGTAGGTTCCTCAACGGGTGCCTCAGCCTTAGCCAGTTCCTCACCCACATCAACCTTCATCTGTACACCAAGTTCATCCATGAACTTCGCAAGGTCCGTATTGTTCTCCATTATCTCATTATACTTAACATTGATCGTATTACTGAGATCCTGTACATCATCCTGAACAGACACGATCTTGCAATACTCAATTATCTTATCATCCTGAGGATCTTCGTTAATGTAGTATCTTCCGGTATCATCAACACATACATACCAGACATTCATTCCGGGAATGAGTTCCTCGAATTCCTTAAGCTTAACCTCATAACTTACATATACAAGATATGACTTATCAAGCGGTCCCGGCTTGGTATAACACGTAATATTCGGATAGTTATCTACATACTCAGATTTCTTCTGGATCACTATCTTCTCTTTGTCATCAAGTCCGGTTCTTAAATCATTAACCGCATTGATATCTCCGTCCGCAACAGAAGCATAGTACTTCTTCATAAGGTTGTTGACTTCAGGATAAGCATCCTGCTTAAGGGGTTCCTCGGGGATGGCATATGCCTCCGTTGCCGAAGTTGCCTCTTCTTCAAGAACTGCTGTTGCTTCCTTGGAACTCTTGGCAAATCTGCCTGAGATTAAGACTGCAGCAACCAGAAGCACAATAAATGCGCCTACGGTTATTACTATTCTCTTATTGTCTTTAATAAGTTCTACGACATCCCGGATCCATTCACCGAAGCCGTTTATCTTCTTATTATCGTTATTATCGCTCACTTAAATCTTCTCCTTAACGCGTAATATGCCCGACAGGAATCGAACCTGCACTTAAGGCGTCGGAGGCCTTTGTTCTATCCATTAGACTACGGGCACTCAGTAACATCTAACGGATTACAATGCATAATTGTTACGAAAATGTTACAGCCTGTCTATATTATCATATAACACATTCAATGTCAAAAAACCTCGGTGGTCAACCCCCGACAAACGCCGTTATTACTGTATATCGTTGGCTACGTATATCTCATAACCGTCATTTGTATCACGAAGAAGTCTCATATTCTTCTCAGCATATTTAAGTCTAGCAACATGATAGCTGTATAATACCGGCCACTCAGACTGCAAATATTTACTGTCTTTCATCTCCGGACACAGGATTGCATAATCCGCATCTTCGATATTCTCTACCTCATTAGGTGTAACATCGCAGTAGAACTTAAGCACATATTTCTGGAAATCATCCGTATAATAGACATTATCTATGGCCGCCGTATCAACACCGACAAACAACTTCTGTATATCATTCTCTCTGCCGGCATAAGGCTCTCTGTAATAGGGCCTCATAAGGCTTCCCACAGACAGCAGAATTGCCACGCCCAACGTTATCATCGTGATCTTTCTTGCCAGTTTACCTCCGGCGAAAGACTCACAGAATACGTTGATTATATAAATAAAACCAAAGATTATCGGAATCGAATAGAAGCCAAGAACTCTTAAATACGGCTGCACACTCTGAATAAGTAACATCACCGGTACAGACACAAGCGTAACCAGAATATACATACTGGCCAAGACCCTGGTCCTTCTGTAATATAACTGCTTAACGGCATTGACAAGGGCACAGATTATCACGCATACAGCCACCATAAATGTGGTTATTCCGCTGTAACTGTAGTAATTATCAAACAGGTTCTTGAAGTACTCAGGCATAGTCCTTACGCACTCTCTCCGCCTCATACTCTGAATATAAGGAGTTGCAAGCATATAATCCTTACCGGTCTTAAGCGCCTCAAAAGGCTTTTTAAGCACAACGGTCACCTGATGCACACCGTATACCGAACCGCCCGGATCCTTACTCATAAGATTGGCTCCGATAGCCAGCCATATTAACGAATACAGTGCAAGAGTGATCACCGCAGCAACCAAAGATGCCTCAATAAGCCTTGCAAGCGTCTTGTATTGCTTCTTATATAACAGGAATACTCCGCCCGTTAAGCATGTGGGAATGACCCAATACACGGAACTTGGAACAATATACAGTCCCATGGTTATCGCTGCCGCAAATATTATATAATTTCGCCGCTTCGTATCCGAGAAGCAGATATTTGCAACCATGATCAAAGCCGTAAGATAGCAGGTCGTTGCAAGGGTATATCCTCTGCCCTGAACGGAAAGCCTGTGTACCAGATACACTCCGGCATACAGAACCGTAATTGCTGTAGCGAAATACTTATTTACGAATTTACATGCGAAATTATAAAGAAGAATCAGATTGGCTATGGCCGCTATGCATGATACTCCCCTGAGTCCTATATAGGGATTGCCGAACAGATTAAGGACAGCCGACAACACCGAATAACCCACATGATTATTCGGAACAGGCCAGTGAATCGCCGCATAGACAGGTCCCCTGCTTATGAAATAATAATATGTATACAGTTCGTCATACCAGGGCTTGTTGTTAAACATCGTTTCAACATACACAATCGCCATCGCGCATATAAACACGGTGACTATCAGATGTTCCCTAATGCCCCACTTTATCCGTGGCCAAACCTTCATATCAATCCTTCTTCGTCAGTTTATATATATTTATCCAATATCTCTCTATCAGAATGCTGTCATCAAGTTCGCTGTCTATCCCGATTGCCTTCCACGAATCCACGATCTCTTCTCTTGAATTAAAGCTTCCGAGGAAAAACACGGGAGACTGACTCTCTGTTAACTTAAGTATACCTTCATCATCAAGCGAACTGTCTACGTTGCCGTTTAATATGGGTATCAATCTGTCCGTCTCACCCTCATACAGATATACATTGTCATTTGGTCTGTAATAACTGTATACCGCCGTTACATGATCAAAATTCGTGATAACGGATGAGCCTTCGGGAATCTTGGCAAGTGCCTCTGTTGCATGCTTCATCTGAATACATTTCTTGCTCTCTTCGGCCTTATACCCAAGCATTGATAATACGGCAACAAATATAAACGGAATTAACAGTATGTAAACAGCCTTATTTACAGTAACCTTATCAAGTATTAATGCTACCGCCAACCACATACCGCCGAGTGTCGGTATCATATATCGATACACGAATATCGGTGTTCCGGCAATCGATAATATAAATCCCGCGATAATAACAAGCACAAGGGGCAAAACGCAGAATATCACACTTATAATATCACTTTTGGTGTGATTTTTTAAGAATAATATAAGCGATACAAGTATTGTAAGCGCCATTAATCCTGCGGATACATATGTGAGTTTGCCGTAATCGGCAACCGGTAAGATTATAAACTTCACACATCCGGGAATGCTTCTTAGTGTGAGGGGCTGTATCCAATAATCTCCGCTTATATGGTTCATCTGTCCAAATAACTTTGGCAACCACGGAATGTATGCAACAACCGAGATTATCATGCATATTATCAGCGCTTTTATTGCTTTATTGTTATTCTTAATTCCGCGCATCATAAGAAGTATTAACAGTTCCAGATACACGGCAGCTATGGCAATGCATGCATAATACTGCGTGTAAGCCGTCAGTATTCCCATAAGGCAGAATACGGCCCATGTATGTATCTTCGTCCCTTCAGAATCATCGGCAATCTTAATTGCAGTAAGTATCTCTGCCGTTATCATAAGCAGAGCAAGTGAATACATCCTTATTTCCGTATAATACGTACCCATCTGCGGCATAACCGTGATAAACAGTACAAATAATCCTGCCGTAAACATACCGTAGGCTTTTCTTATATATACCAGGGAAATGATAAGCAAAATAAACCACGGAATAATCGAAGCGAACTTGGCTGCAGGTATAAGCGCACCTGTTCCAAACAGACTTACAGCTGCACCCGTTATCATCTTAAGATATATATAATATGCCGGTGGGTGAACATCCATGGATGTATATTTAATAAGATTACTTATATTCTGCCTTATAAATCCCATGGAGAAGACTTCGTCATACCATATATCATCACTTACGGCATAACGACAGATAAGACAAATAGTGATAACCGCCGAAGCGATCACACATATCATACCGATTATATTCTTAATTGACTTGGAAGCAACGTAATTATCGGAATTGCCTGGCTTGTTCTCATCACGCATAGGGATAGTATAGCATTTGCCCACTTGTATGTAAAATGCTATACTGACATGTGATATGAAGACAAATAATACGCGATATATACGTTCATATATAATCATTTTGATATCATGGATTATCAGAATAATCTATGTATTGGCAACATCTGTCGGACAACGTCAGCATGATTTGGGTTATGCCACATCCTTAGAAGACGGCATCATCAATCCGGGACATTTAGGTTATGTGGAATACATCGCCAAATTTAAGCATCTCCCGGACTTTGACCCTTTCTCGATATTCTCATACTATCATCCGCCGTTACATCACATAATCGCAGGAATTTGCGTGGATATTGCACACAGATTAGGTGTGCCCACTCCTCAGGCCTATGAATTTATACAACTTCCCACTTGTATATACGGATGTCTTACCGTATATATAACCTACAGGATCTTAAGGCTTATATGTGACAACGAAAGCAGTATCCTGTTTCCTCTTGCACTTGTTGCATTGCATCCGGGACTTATATACATGGCAGGAACCGTCAATAACGATATGTTGGCGGCACTTATGAGCTTTGTTTGTGTATATACTACGTTATTATGGATAAAGAGTGGATACAAATATAAGAATCTGATATATATGGCCCTGTCTATAGGCATAGGCCTAATATCCAAGTTAAACGTGGCTGTGCTTGTATTCCCTATGGGCGCGGTTATGCTTGCGGTATTAATTAAAGCAATCAGATCAGGTAATGTATTAACCGTAATCAAACGTTATATTACATTTGCTTTAATTGCCGCTCCTATTGGTCTGTCATGGAGCATTCGCAATATAATAAGATTTCACTCTAAGCCCGGCATCTCATCAGCTTCTCCCGAATCCAATCAATATTTGGGAGCATATCCCCTTAATGAGATAATAGGCATTCCCGTGAAATCATCCATAGACTTTCCTTTTCATTCAGAGAATGCGATCTACTGCCATAACGCCTGGTCAATTCTGTTTAAGACCTCGCTTTTTGCAGAGATCTTTCCTGAAGATATATCCCCTTCCCTGCTTAATTTCTGCAGGATCCTGTTCATAGCTGCAATACTGCTTGCCGCAATATGTTTCGTATTATCAATTATAAGACCCGTTAAGCTTATAAGAAGAGGTGACATCGACTTAGGTCTGTTCCTCCTTATAGGATATACCTCGGTCATTGTCACCTACATCTTATTCGTTATTAAATATCCTTATACCTGCAGTTGTGACTTCAGGTATGTTCCTACCGCACTTCTGTATGCGGCAATATCTCTAATCCCCGTTAAGAAACTGACTCGTTTAACCTAAATTCGTATATGGGTTCAAGCCAATTACTTGATCGATGATATCTGTATGCATGATCGGATAAGACTTCATCGGGACTTAATCTGCTTCCGTTTACATCTTTGACAAGTAACGTTAATTCTTCTCCTCTTTCATCTTCATCACTCATGGGAAGGATGATAACTTCATGAACGGAGCTTGGCAATATATAATAGTCACTGTTAAGTTTCTCTGCAATATCATTTAGCATACCGGGATATGCCATGACCGAAGCACCGTTTATCTTAGACTGATTGGTAAGTACATACATATATCCTCTCTCCGGCAGCGTACTCTCCAACTTCTCTCTTAATTCTTCATCACTTAGCGGAAGATCAAGCTTGCATAATTCCTTATCATTTCTTAATATATCGATCAATGCTTCTACTATATCCGCCATATAAGGAGGATTATTCCTAAGAGAAGATGCCAATGCATCATCATACAGCCTGTCCGATGATATATCCCACACCGCCATATGCTCATTATGGATAAGAATTGTGCCCTTACCTATGGAATCATCATCTATGGTGACATAGAATAAGATCGCCAGATCCGAGAAATCTCTGTGGGGCACATCCGTTAATAATCTGGCATTTTTCATTCTGTTAACGATTCTGATACCGAGTCTTGATCTGACCCAATTGTAATCTGTGAATAAGTCCGCATCGAATTCCACTTCATCTTTGCATTTATTTCTTATGCATATAAGTTCGGATGTTATACGCTCGAGGCTCTTACCCTTCACATACTCCTCATAAGCATCATCCAGATAAATATTGGGAGCCGAAGTATTTCCCTTTCTTCGAATCGTTATTCCGTGCTTGATCTGGTCATTGTTCTTGGTTACGGAATTAATGCTTACACTGCATTCATCCGCATAATAAGCCATAAGCTTATCCTTAACCGCTTCCGCAAATTCATCAATGCTTAAATATTCTTCATTATTCATTTTACTCTCCTTCCGGTTCAATACATTTGTGTAACAAAAAAGCAACGAGTAAACACTCGTTGCCTTTAGATGTCTTACCATATTGAATCGACTTATTATACTCTTGAGAGATACTCTCCTGTACGTGTATCGATCTTGATTGTCTCGCCCTGATCCACGAAAAGCGGAACCTGGACTGTAGCACCTGTCTCAACTGTTGCCGGCTTGGTTGCACCTGTTGCGGTGTCACCCTTGAATCCGGGCTCAGTCTCGGTAATAACAAGTTCTACAAATAACGGAGGCTCAACAGAGAAAACTTCTCCCTTATGTGAGCAGACCTTACATACCTCATTCTCCTTAACGAACTTAAGCGCATCGCCTACGGCTTCTGAATTAAGCGCAACCTGCTCGTAATTCTCCTGATCCATGAAGTAATAGAGATCTCCGTCATTATACAGATACTGCATATCCTTTCTATCGACATGCGCCTTGGGGCACTTCTCGGTAGGTCTGAAAGTCTTCTCTACCACACCGCCGGACTTAATGTTCTTAAGCTTAGTCCTGACGAAAGCTGCACCCTTACCGGGCTTAACATGCTGGAATTCGATGATCTGGTATACATTGCCCTCAAGCTCAATAGTAACTCCATTTCTGAAATCACCTGCTGAAATCATACACTATCCTCCTAATTACTCGACAAATAATTCTTTACTAGTTTATACTAAGTCCCGATATTTTTCAACAACATATTTCAATAATATCGCTTAGTTACTAACTTTTATAACTTACTCTGTTCTGCGCTTTAAATACTCCCGCATTATGAAGTACTCCAAACGCCTCTTAAGTATTATCTGTATCTCCTCACGGGGGTCAATATATTTGACCATATATGACTTGATTCCCGCTCTCTTGGCACCCCATACATCGGTAAAAATCTGATCGCCGATTGATAAGGTATTATTAACGTCAGTCCCCATCATTTTACATGCTTCCATATATCCCTTAGGCGATGGCTTACCTGCCTTATATATAGAGAATACGTTGACATCCTTATTAAACATGTCAACTCTTCCCTGCTTGTTATTGGATAATAAAGTGCACTTAAACCCGATATCCTTAAGCCTCTTAAACAGCTCAATACTGCGCTTATCGGCGGGAGCTCCGTGTGTTACTAAGGTATTGTCGATATCGTATATTATGCCTCGATATCCTTCTTTATAGAGTTGTTCATACGGGATAACATATGCGGATTCAAAATACTTATCCGGATAGAATCTTTCAAACATATACACCTTCTTGGTCTTAATCAGTGTCCGATGTATATACTATCAGATAATCTCCCTAAAATCAAAATATCCGCCCGTTTGGGCGGATATTTAAATAAAGGGGAGGGAGAAAAATGAAAAGTGTAGTATATTTTATTATTATTATTTCGCAATTACCGTACCGTCTTCTGAACTGAATACGTTTGCACCCGAACCTACAAAGTAGTTATATTCCTGAAGGATGCTGTCCTGCTGCATATCTGATATAGCCTTGGCTACATCAAGCTTCTCAATATCCTTGGTGCTTCCGATATAAGAGTAGTCATTACCCTTATTGAATTCAAGCGATACACTGTTAGGATCAGTAGATCTGGGAGCCTTATTGATCTCTTCTATCTCAATCTTGGGAGATTGTACAGCTTCCTTAACCTCTTCTACAGGTGTGACAGGCTTATTGACATCCACTCTGGGGATATCGCTTATTCTGTAATTATTCTGGAAGGCGCCGAAGCCACCGTATCCTAAATCATAAATACCCATATCCGTCTCCTGTGTAAGTTTGTGTTCCTAACTGCTTACACCTAATATATCGGAATATGGGTACCATTACTTTAGGCCTAAATTTATACAATTTTGACTATATATTTATATTATTGCATTGGTTATTCAATGCCCGATGCCTGAAGCAGTCTCTTGGTATACTCATGTTTAGGATTTCTGTATACCTCATCCACTTCTCCTTCTTCCACGATCACTCCGTCTCTTAAGACCATCACTCTGTCACATAATTGATATACGACTCTTAGATCATGAGATATAAACAGGATCGAAAGCCCCAGATTCTCCTGCAGATCATCAAGCAGTTTAAGAATCTGTGCCTGTATGGTCACATCAAGTGCCGAAACCGGCTCATCCGCAATAAGAAGCTTGGGATCCATCATAAGACTCTGAGCAATACATACCCTCTGTCTCTGACCGCCGGATAACTCAGAAGGCTTACGATCAAGATATTTCTCATCAAGACCGGCCTGTATAAGACGTTCTTTGGCCCTAATAAGTCTTTCTTCGGCTGTTAAGTTCGTCTGATTCTTAAGAGGCTCCTCTAATATGAATCTGACTGTCTTGGCCGGATTAAGACTGCTGTAAGGATCCTGGAATATCATCTGCGGTCTCTCCGACTCATGTATCACTTCTCCGGAATCGGGACGAATAAGTCCCAAAATAACCTTGGCAAGAGTTGATTTGCCGCAGCCTGACTCACCCACAAGGCCTACGATCTCACCTTTACCGATGTTTAGATCTACGCCTTTTAACACTTCTATTCTGTTGCGCTTATCGAAGATTGTACGCCTTTCTTCAAGAAAAGAAACGTGCACATCCTTAACTGTAAGTATATTGTCCATATATTAACCTTATGCTAATTAAGTACAACCTTTGGAATGGAATCTATAAGATGTTTGGTATATTCTTCACGCGGAGAGTTAAATATCTCCTCCGTCAATCCGCTCTCTACCACATATCCGCCCTTCATGACAAGTACTCTTTTGCACAACTGTCTTACAAGGCTTAAATCATGAGATATAAAAAGGATCGCGGTATTGTGCTTCTTATTGATGTCCTTAAGCAACTTGACTATCTCTGCCTGGACAGTCACATCAAGTGCAGTCGTGGGTTCATCTGCAATAAGCAGCTTGGGTGTATTGATCATTGCCGCAGCGATCATTACTCGTTGTCTCATTCCGCCGGATAATTGGTGGGGATATGAATTATAGACTCTTTCGGGGTCATCCAGATCCACATGCTTAAGAACTTCTATTGCTCTTATCTTCCTCTCTTCAGGTGTGGATTTCTTATGGATGCGCATTGCTTCCTCCACCTGCCAGCCTATCTTCTTAACAGGATTAAGGCTTGTCATGGGCTCTTGGAATATCATACTGATCTCATCACCCTGAAGTCCGCGAAGTGTCTCTCTGGGGCATTCAAGTATATCGACACCCTCAAATACTATGTGTCCTCTTTTCTTAGCATCATGACGACTTAGTAATCCCGCTATGGCAAGTGCGGACATTGATTTGCCCGAACCCGATTCACCCACAAGTCCGACGATCTCTCCCTCGTTCATATCAAGGTCGAAATCATATACAACCGTCTCGGGAACAATATGATCATGAAATTCAATATTCAGATCTTCTACATGAAGCAACATATATGCATCCCTCATATGACATCCATGTCATATAACTATCTTTCCGTAACCAGCTTGCTCTTTCCAAGCAACGATATACCTAACACCATAACTATAAGGGTAATACCGGGGGCAACAGCCATTCCCGGCCTGTTAAACAGATAAGTCTGTGAATCCGCAAGCATTCTTCCCAAAGAAGCATCCGGAGGCTGCACTCCGATTCCTAAGAAACTAAGGCCCGCCTCGGCCAGTACTGCATTATTAAATCCTATTAAGACTGAGTTTATCAACACTTTGACAGTATTGGGCAGAATATGGACAAACATCACTCTTATATCCGATGCTCCCGCAAGTTTGGCGCTTTTGACATAATCAAGATTCCTTGCTCTGACATACTCCGCTCTTACGATACGAACATAGCTTGGAATAAACGCTATTCCCAGAGCAAATAATAACTGCATCCTGCCCGAGCCCATAACGGCAACGAATACAAGTGCAAGCAACAGACTGGGGAATGAGAACATCACATCATTAAATCTCATGAATATATCATCAACCAGTCCGCCGTAATAACCGGTTAACGCCCCGATAAGCGTTCCTGCCACGGCACCTATAAGAACGGTTCCGAGCCCGATCAGTAATGTAGTGCTGCTTCCTGACATCACGCGGCTTAATATATCTCTTCCGAAGTTATCACAACCCATAGGATGCGCCAGACTGCTTCCGGATAATTTAAGCGAACTGCTCATTGCTTCCGTATCATACGGAGTCCAGAATATGCCTACAACGGCAGGTATGATAACAACAGCCGCAAGAATCAATCCCACTATTAAGTTAAAGTCTTTGTTCTTAAACTTATTCTTCATTCCGAAATAACCGTTCTGGGATCAATAACCCTGTACAGTACATCTACAAGCAGATTGGATACCGTCACAAGTATCGCTATACACACAATGATCGCTTCCACCACGGGATAATCCCTGTTCTGAATTGATGTTAACAATATTCTTCCAAGTCCCGGGATACCGAATACCTGCTCTATTACAATTGAACCTGCTATCATATCAGCCAGGGCCATTCCGAAGAACGTAACTACGGGAATGCATGCATTACGCAACAGATGCTTATAGAAGACGTCTTTGGTGCTGTTTCCTCTGCTGTAGGCGGTTCTTGCATAATCCTTCTTTCTCTCCGTGACAAGTCCGGAATATAACAGCGAGAAAGCCATGGCTCCCTTGGGAAGCGCTATGGCTAATGCCGGCCAGAACATATAACCTAAAAATTTAAACATATTGATTCCGTAGGATACATATCCCCCAGGGGCAAATAACCGAAGACCCAATCCAAAAATAAGCGTAATGATTATTCCGCCGAAGAATGGCGGTATGGACATTATCACCTGCGTAAGGATCTGTATGAATCTGTCTAATCCGGAGTTTTCTTTTCTTGCCGCGAAAATGGCAACAGAAACCGACAGTACGATCATTATTACAAATGAGTACAGTGTCAGAATAATGGTTACCGGCAGTTTATCCGCAATAAGCTTGCTTACAGGCATGCTGTAACTGTAAGAATTGCCGAAGTCACCATGTATAACTCCGGCTATCCATGTTGCAAAACGTTTCATGAGAGGGATATCAAGTCCCATCTCATGACGTAATGCATTAAGCTTATCGGGAGTAGCCTGCGTTCCGAGCTTCGCCACGGCCGGATCACCCGGTATCACGGCAAACGCTAAGAATACGAGGCAGGCTACCACCAGTATTGTTAATAATGAACTTAGAATTTTCTTAAGTATATTGGTCATTCTACTTGGCGAGTCTGATCTTGCTTATATCCTGAGCATAAACAGGATAGAACTCATAGCCTGTGAATTTCTTGTTGATTGCTACCAATTCGGCAGGGTCCTGAATATAGACATTGGCTGCCTTATCTGCGAGTATCTTCTCACACTTCTTATAATTCTCGGTCTGAACCGCATCATCTGTACTTGATACAGCTGCCTTGAATGCCGCATCATACTCGGGATCCGAGAAATTAACGAAATTGTTGCCCGCATCCGATACGAATCTTCCAAGCAAAGCCCTGGGACTTAATGTAGAAGCATCAACACCTATTACAGTTCCCTCATACTCACGTCCTGAATATACATCAGATAACCATGAACTCCACTCGATCAATTCAATGTTAGCGGTTACGCCTATCTTCTTGAATTCTTCCTTAAGGATCTGTGCCGTATCCACATGCTGTGTGTAATTGGACGGTACCTTAATGGAGAACTCAAATCCATCCGGATATCCGGCCTCTGTAAGAAGTGCCTTGGCCTTCTCTATATCCTGGTTATAAGTATCATTAAGCTCCGGCATGAAATACTTGCCGAATGAAGGGAACATGCTTGAACCGATTTCACTGCCTCTGCCTTCAAATGCATAGTCCATTATCTCTTTGGGATCTACGGCATAGCAAAGGGCCTGACGAACTCTCTCATCATCAAAAGGCTTAACGGCGTTGTTAAGATAAAGCGCCTGAACAAGGTTCATCGTTCCTTCTTTGATCTCGAAATTATCCGATAACTGTGCTGCCTGAGCAGTTGTTACTCTGGGGAACAGATCAACCGATCCGCCCTCAAGATTCATAACGATCGTATCGGGGTTAGAAATAACCTTAAATGTTACATTCTCAATATACGCCTTCTCACCCCAGTATCCGTCATATCTCTTAAGAATTATATTCTCCTGCGGACTTCTTGATACATACATATACGGACCTGTTCCAATCGGATTGGATGCCGCATTGTCGATATTGTCAGCAGGAATAATAGCCGTTGTAAGGTTACACAGGAAATCCGTGTCAGCCTCTGTCAAATGAATTGTGACGGTCTTATCATCTGTCTTAACAATGTCCGCAATATTAGAAAAGGCCGCTACCAACGGTTCTCCGTTACTGGTATCGGCACATCTTTCAATTGAAGCGATCACATCATCCGCGGTTACAGCTGCTCCATTGTGAAATGTTATGCCGTCTCTTAGCTTGAACGTATAGGTCTTGCCCTCGTCCTCAATGCTGTATTCACTGGCCACTGCGGGTTTAAGGTCGCCGTTGCTATCGGGTTTTAATAAGCCCTCAAATACATTGAACAATACTTCTCTGGTTCCTGCCGCCACAGCTGTGTGGGGGTCAAGACTGTCTTCAATGTCTTGGGGAATTCCAACAGTAATCGCGTCGCCCTCTCCTGCCTTGTCACCTCCGCATCCGCACAGTGCAACAGTCATTGTGAGTACAAGTGCCGATACGAAGAGCGTTCTGAACTTCTTCATAAATTTCTCCTCTCTCCCATTCGGGTCATCACTTGAGATACGATACCTATTGTATAGGTTCCGAACTATTAAATTGTATCTATGTATAAGAGATTAATTACCTGACATTACCTTCTTAAGTTCGTCCATGAAAGTATTGAGGTCCTTAAATTCTCTGTATACCGAAGCAAATCTTACGTATGCTACTTCATCAAGTGCCTTAAGCTTGGTCATGAGCACTTCACCGATCTTATCACTCGGTATCTCTTTCTCCTCAAGATTGAAAATCTCAAGTTCAACTTCATCCACAAGCTTGGTAATATCAGCCGCACTTACCGGTCTCTTATGACAAGCCCTTAATACACCGCTCTCGATCTTGGATCTGTCATATGCTTCACGGTTATTATCCTTCTTGATGATAATAAGCGGAATCGTCTCAACCTTCTCATAGGTTGTGAATCTCTTACCACACTCATCACAGACTCTGCGTCGTCTGATGGAATTATTCTCATCAGCCGGTCTTGAATCTATTACTCTTGTGTTCTCATGACTGCAAAACGGACACTTCATTGTGCTACCCCTCTGAATAATGTATTTTCTGATTATCACCGATTCTCTCTTTTGAATCGGTTACGTGAACATGATATAGATTTCACGTTCACACACTACCACATCATCTAGTATTATATCGGCAGCAATGCATTATGTCAACTATTATTGTGAGGCTGTAAGCCGGGTTCTGTCATTTAAGATGATCATCTATCTAGGACGGCCGTTACCGACCGCCTCAAGCAACCTACCCGGAGACGAGACGGGCAGCCTCATGGTCTCCATATTTGGTCTTGCTTCGGATGGGGTTTACACGGCTACACCTGTTACCAGGTGCACGGTGGTCTCTTACACCGCCTTTTCACCCTTACGTCAAAGACGCGGTTATTCTCTGTTGCACTGTCCCGGGAGTCACCTCCGCCGGACGTTATCCGGCATCCTGCCCTTCGAAGCCCGGACTTTCCTCGTGTCCCTAAGGACCCGCGATCATCCGCCTCACAATAATCTATTTCCTGTTATTGTAATATGCCTTAAGTTCGTCAAGACTTGCCTGGAATCTCTTGGATACCATTCTGGGGTTACCCTTGATTATAAGGCTGTTAAGTCTGCCTCTGAATGAGAACATTGCAGTCACTCTGTCTTTCAACATGACTGCCTTGGTACGGAGCTCGATAAGCTCTTCTCTTGCGCTCTCATGTATGGCTATCTTATCTTTGGCAGCGGATAAGGCATTCTCCATGGATGTAAGCATATCCGTAATCTGGGCATAACGTTTGTCAACCCATTTATCCTTCTCATCCGTAGCAACTGCAAGCAGTACATCGACTCGTTTCTGCATACGTTCGGCTTCTGCCTTGATACTCTCCATACGGATAAGAATATCTCTTAGATCAAGTGCTGCCTTAAATGATATCGAGAAATCTCCCACAAATAACATCGTCACAATCAATACGATAAGTTGCTCGTATTTATACGGTATTGCCGCCTCTAATCTCTCCACGGGAATGTGAATAAACTTATTAAGCAACACCGCAGCCAAGCCCCAGCCCAAAGAGGCTCCGAGGCATACATAGCCGTGAATGTTAAGGGGTATATGGGAATAGTCCCAATATCTGACTTTAAACAGTGCTTCCATCAGTGCACCCGTAACGAATTCAAGCAATGTTGCGCCTAACATTCCCGCTAAGAATATCAGAGCGATATTGTCCTTAAAGGGGGCCGATACAAGTAACATGACCGTTGTTCCGCATCCGTATATGGGAATAACCGGACCTCTCATAAATCCTCTGTTGGTGAGATGTCTCTCAATTATTGAGCAATAGGTACACTCCCATACCCATCCGACAAAGCAATATATGAAGAAAAAAAACATCCACTGAACAATCGTATATCCCATGTTACT
Organism: uncultured Lachnospiraceae bacterium; assembly: GCA_902778165.1. Taxonomy (GTDB): domain Bacteria; phylum Bacillota; class Clostridia; order Lachnospirales; family Lachnospiraceae; genus Colinaster. The sequence continues at coordinate 10,167 of CACYWQ010000020.1, read as the reverse complement.
TCACCGTCGCTGTTATTCTGTATTTTACAACTATTCAAGCTTAAACTTACCGACCTCTGTCTCAAGTTTGCCGGATATCTCACTTCCGGTCATTGCCTCTTCATCGATCAAAGACATGTTATTTGACATTTCAACAGACCTCTCTGCCGTCTTTGTCACGCCGTTGGCAGCTGACTCTACGGCATCATTTACCGAATCCGTAGATTTCTTTATCATGTCAATATTGCCTCTTATCTGACTCGAAGCTTCGGCAAAACGCTCCATCATTTCACTGATTCGTTCAGCCGACTGTATATATTCCTCACTTATAGTCACAAGATTGGTGAATCCGCCGATCGTTGTCTCATTGACGAATGCGATCATATTCTGAGCTTCGGAAGAAAGCTCATTTACTGCAGATATCACCTCTGATGAAACAGTCTGTATCTCGGTTGCTGCAGCCTGGGAATCCTTGGCAAGTTCTCCAATCTCCGTAGCAACAACTGCGAAACCTCTTCCGGCTTCTCCGGCACGGGCCGCTTCTATTGAAGCATTAAGAGAAAGCAGATTGGTCTGATCCGCAATAGCGATTATGTTATCGGTCAGATCTTCTATATGCTTAACTGCCTTTGATCTCTCTATCTTATCATTAACCGATTCGGCCATTGAGGCTACTCTGATTTCCGCCGAATCACGCTCGTTCTTCGCATTATCTCCTATAGCGGATGCTGATCCTCTTACTTCACGCGCGAAGTCACGTCCACTGTCTATTTCTTCCGCGATTCCGTTAAATGATGTCGTTATATCCGACATAAGGCCGTTAATCTCGTTGATCGATGCCGCTGTCTCTTCCATGGTCGCACTCATATCAGTCATAGTCTCTGATATAGCCTCTGCATCGTCACGTGCACCGCGCACATTGTCCGCGATCCCCAGAGATGATCTGTTAAGATCATTGGATTCCTTATGTATCGATAAAAGGATCAAGCGGATATATTCAATGAGTTTATTGATGTTTCCGCCTATGATTTCGAATTCATCACCCGAATTAATAACTATCTGCCTTGTAAGATCCCCGTCTCCGTTTGTAAGTTCTACGATCTTGTCATTAAGCAATCTAAACTTTCTGCTTAAAGCCTTAAGTATGATGACAAGCAGGATGCATCCCACAACTAATATGATCAGGCAAAGCATCATGATAGAGCGCAACAGAGACGATGTCTGCTCCTTGACCCAATCCATGCTGACATCTACTCCTACAGCACCGACTATTTCACCGTTATTGTATATCGGACTGTATCCTGAGATATGTGTTCCCCAGTCATCCGTATAGGGTTCACTGCTTGATACCACCTGTCCCGACAAGGCAGGTAAAGCTTCATCATCCTCAAATACATCACCGATTGGTGAATAATCCTCTACCTGCGAGTCTATGGCATATTCAAGGCCTCCTCCTGCCGCAGGACGAACCGTGTATATGTATTCCACATCCAACCGATTAAGATAATCCGTCAGATAATTACTTACGGCAAGATAGTCTTCTGTATTCTCCTCACCGGGTTGTACCGTAACAATCTTGCTTCCGTCAATTTCACATGATACGCCGGATGCGATGCTTTCGACGGTAAACTTAATCTGATCCAAAAGCGCCGAATAGGATTTGTTATATGTAACAAGTCCCAACACTGCATCTGATACCAGAAAAAGTAAGACCACACCTATAATTATCTTGTTTGTGACACTGATTCTTCTGACTTTCATAGCTACTCTCCTTTACCCTCTGTACAAAACTACGATTCCCCATATGTCAGTCTCTTAAATGTCATTTGTCACATTCGATTTATGTCTTAAGATGTGACTTCAAGCAGATAATTTTTATAATATTTAATTATTATATTTTACTGAAATCTATAATCGGCTCCTTAGGTTCTTTCACTGTCCTTACCTCCGATGCATAAAGAACCGGACCCAATCCCTGATAAGCTTCCTGTGGTTCCAAATGAACCGTGGCAGTCACCTTTACCCACTCCCTCTCGGGTATGTGCTCTGCGCCCTTCCACTTGCATATGAATCCCAGAAAAGCCATATCATCCGCACAACAAGTCATGGCCATTCGCCCGGGAACAAACACATCCTTAGGCAGATTCGGTGGCTTTATGACATTACCGATATACTCTATCGTCTTACCGTCATATCGCTCCATATTGTCCATGATATCAATATACCATATTGCATATCCCGTATCATCAAGCTCTATCACGTCTGCGTCAATATCAAAGGGAAGTTCCTCGGCAAGGGATACGTTGATCTCACCGTCTTTATCCTCAAATATTATCTCTGCAGCCGCATTAACAGCCTTAACATTACGCTTATAATTTGCCAGATCATCAATTCCGTCACACCTGTTGAATATGATCATCTCACTGTTACGCACATGCTCTGCGACAAGCGAGCGCATATTGGTGTAATATACGGGAAAAGTTGAGGCATTTATGGTTGTGATCTGCTGTTCTAATTTCCAGTCCGCAGGCAACTGTATATTCTTGGGATTCCACATCCCGTTAAATTCGATTATTATCCTGTCGGGATTAACCTTCTTCTCAAGATACTTAAGTGCCTCAACGGTGAAATCTTCCTCATCTTCTATAAGCTCAAGAACCGTCCTTGTCTTCTTAAGAAGCTTCTCGTCATACTCATTCTCCCCCTCCTCACATAATATGAGCAGAGTACGTCCCATGGACTGGAAATATGGCTGGGCCAATGTATAACTGATGAATTCGGTCTTTCCGCTTTCAAGAAAACCGTTGATCATATATACAGGAATCATGCAAACAACTCCTTAATTGCATCTTCGTTGATATCCGCACCGATAACAACAATCTTACCCGTCACATCTGCCTTGCCGTATCTGACATTGACTTCACCCGGAGTGTAATCAAAGTGAATCCATTCATCCGAATCGACAGAGGCAACTATACCCTTGCTTCTGAGTACCATTCCGTACTTATCGTCATCCTCAAGGCCTTCTAAGAATCTCTCTATATCAGCCTTGCTGTATGCCTTGGCAGTCTCAAATCCTATGCTGTCAAACACTTCATCCGCATGATGATGGCCTTCATGTCCGTGATCATGTCCGCATCCGCAACTGCAGCTTTCGCCGTGTTCATGCTCGTCATGATCATGATCGTGATGATGATGTTCATGCTCGTCATGATCGTGATCGTGATGATGATGTTCATGCTCATCGTGGTCATGGTGGTGATGTTCATGCTCATGCTCATGATGATGCTTCATCACTTCTTCAAGCAGTTCCTTCTCAAGATCCTTGGCGCCTTCTATAGTCTCAAGAATTGCGCTGCCTTCTACCTGTTCCCAGGGCGTTGTAACGATTGTAGCCTTGGCATTATGTTCTCTAATAAGTTCAATAGTCTTATTAAGCTTATCTTCAGAGATACTGCCTGTACGGCTTAATATTATCGTTCCGGCATGCTCTATCTGATTGATAAAGAATTCACCGAAGTTCTTGATATACATCTTGGCCTTGGAAGCATCCACAACGGCAACCGCAGAATTAAGTGCCGCATCATGTAAGTCTGCATTCTGTACTGCAGCCATAACATCCGATAACTTACCCACACCGGAAGGTTCAATGAGAATCCTCTGGGGATGATACTTCTCCAATACTTCCTTAAGAGCTGTTGCGAAATCACCTACAAGCGAGCAGCATATGCAACCCGAATTCATCTCAGTTATCTCTATACCTGCTTCTTTAAGGAATCCGCCGTCTACTCCTATCTCACCAAACTCATTCTCAATAAGAACAACCTGTTCTCCCTTAAGCGCTTCTGACAATAACTTCTTGATAAGAGTTGTCTTACCGGCACCAAGGAATCCCGATACGATATCAATCTTAGTCATTTCTTCATCTCCTTCTTCATGCCAAACCATGATGTATCGGCATCATGGCTTAAACCGGGAAGCATGAGCCGCCGACAAATTCTCTTGCTATCGAATTATTAGGCAGACTGTCTGTCGGAATGCTTAAGAAGTAACCTAAGAACTTAAGCAGTCTCTTAGCTTCATAATATTCCGGCTCATCCTTCTGTATACTGTACAATATGGGCTCCGCATACTGCTTAAGAGCCGCAAGTTCATATATAAGAACCGAATTAAACATTACATCCGCCTCTTCCTGGAACGGGAAGATATTCTCTTCCTCACCCTTGCGGACATTGGGCCACATCTGTATCGTACGCTTAGCCGAAGCTCCTCTTGTACGATAATCTCTGACCATACGACGAAGTAATCTTCCGTCTGTTGTGGGTATTCTGTTATGAGCGTCAATATTGATCGTTGTAAGTGCACTTATGAAGATCTTGTATTTACTCTCTTCAGGCAGTGCATAACTCATCTTGGGATTAAGACCGTGAATACCCTCTATTACAAGAATATCATCAGGCTCAAGCTGTAATGTATTGCCCTTATACTCTCTGACACCCGTCTTGAAATTATAAGTAGGCATCTCTACTTCTTCACCGCCTAAGAGTCTTAACATATCCTTGTTAAACTGCTCTACGTCTATTGCCTCAAGACATTCGAAATCATAATCTCCCTTGGCATCTCTCGGCGTGATGCTTCTGTCTACAAAGTAATTATCAAGTGCGATCGGATGAGGTTTAAGTCCGTGTGTCTTAAGCTGTACCGATAATCTGTGTGAGAATGATGTCTTACCTGATGATGAAGGTCCGGCTATCATAACGAATTTAACTCCGCCCTTAGCCGCAATCTCTGTTGCTATCTCACCGATACGTCTCTCCTGTAATGATTCCTGAACAAGGATGATGTCTTCCATATTGCCTGCGCATATCTGATCGTTAAGATCTCCGACTGTATCCACATTCATCTGAATACTCCAGTCGGTTGTGCGCTTAAGCGCATTGAAAAGCTTCTGTCTGGGTTCAAATGTTCTTAACTGCTCAGGTGTCTTCCTGTCAGGAAGAAGTAATAAGAAACCTTCCTCATAAGGCAGAACCTCATAATACTTCACATATCCCGTGCTGGGGAACATATATCCGTAATAATAATCATGATAACCGTCTAAGGTATATACATTAATTGAAGAACTCTGTCTGTATTTAAACAGTCTTACCTTATCCTCCATACCCTGAGAAGCAAATAACTCTATTGCCTTATCAATGGGATAACTCTTCTTACTTATGGGAAGATTGGAATCCGTTATCTCTTTCATTCTCTTGGATACGGCTGCTATCGTTGCATCATCAGCCTTGTAATCACCCTTGACCGATATATATGCTCCGTCGCCAATCACGAATTCAACCTTGGCATCTGCCTTAACGGGATCACCTATAACATCCGCCAGAGCCTTCATGAATATCATGGTTGCAGTTCTCTCATACGTCTTATGTCCGATCGTATCGGTAAGAAGAATAAACTTAATCTCTGCATCCGTACTTACTGTCTTGCCAAGTTCCATTATCTTGCCGTTCTCGGTTACTAAAGATATTCTTCCGCTATATTCCTGCTGATAAGGATTAACCACTTCCTCATAAGTGGTTCCGTTAGCAACGTCAATTGTTTTGCCTTCAATAGTTAATCTCGCCATAAACCCTCCTTACGGTATAATCTGTCCGTATACCCTGTGAAGTAAACCGTCTGTTATCTCCGATTTCTTAAGAATATCTTCCTTTCTGGCATCCGTCCTTGCGGACATACCCTCCATAGATGCCAGATTATTATATATATCCTTATAATTTCTGCTTTCTTTGATCAGGTATTCATGCAATACCGGATCACACTTATCAATAAGCACAGGCCCGTAGATCAGTTCTTCTGTACTTAGCCCTCTGTGAGGTATTATACTTCCATCATCCGACACGGTAATATATGACACACCTGTCATATCATCCGTATTGTATCTGTATTTGATAGCGGTATAATACTTGCCGTCCTCATATACCATGTCTTCATCGATAATGGAATATCCCATATCGTTCATACGCTCACGTACGGTGTCTATATTGGACTGAGCCTGTATTATAAAGCAATCACATGTCTTATATACTGCCGGTGAATCTTCCACCATCTTAAGTGCCAACATTCCGCCGATACCAGCCATTATGATAACATTCGCCTCAGAGCGGCCATTATCATCAAGCTTAAGCTCCTTTGCTCCGTCAGACAGCCTTGTTATGACCCTGTCTGCAAGCCCGGCATCATTAATCGTCTTAACGGCCCGCTCAAGCGGTCCTTTGGCAACGTCCATCGCGATAACCTTAGTTGCGATCTTATTTTCAATAAGATATACCGATAACTTACCATGGTCACAACCTATATCGGCTGCAGTATCACACACGGGCACTAGACGCGCATTCATCAACATTCTGGCACTTAAATGGGCAGTCATATTCTAATCCAGATAATCTCTTAACTTGCGGCTTCTGGTAGGATGACGAAGCTTACGAAGCGCCTTGGCTTCTATCTGTCTGATACGCTCTCTTGTGACATTGAACTCCTTGCCTACTTCTTCAAGCGTTCTTCCTCTTCCGTCCTCTAAGCCGAATCTTAAGCTTAACACCTTCTTCTCACGATCGGTCAGAGTATTAAGCACCTCTTCAAGCTGCTCGCGAAGCAATGTATATGCCGCCGCATCAACGGGTACGGGAACATTGTCATCCTGGATGAAATCTCCCAGATGTGAATCTTCCTCTTCACCGATAGGTGTCTCAAGGGATACGGGCTCCTGAGATATCTTAAGGATCTCACGAACTCTCTCAACGGGCATATTCATCTCTGCAGCAATCTCTTCAGGGGTAGGTTCACGACCTAATTCCTGAAGCAACTGTCTTGAAACGCGAATAAGCTTATTAATGGTCTCCACCATATGCACGGGGATACGAATCGTACGCGCCTGATCGGCTATGGCTCTTGTAATGGCCTGTCTGATCCACCATGTCGCATATGTAGAGAACTTATAGCCCTTACGATAATCAAACTTCTCTACAGCCTTAATAAGACCCAGGTTTCCTTCCTGAATAAGATCAAGGAATAACATTCCGCGTCCCACATATCTCTTGGCAATACTTACAACAAGTCGTAAGTTAGCCTCGGCAAGCTTCTTCTTGGCTTCTTCATCGCCCTTCTCCATACGCTTGGCAAGCTCGATCTCTTCCTCAGCGCTAAGAAGCGGAACCTTACCGATTTCCTTAAGATACATTCTGACCGGATCTTCGATGCTGACGCCCTCAGGAACCGACAAATCGATGTTCTCAACATCAACTTCATCCTCATCCGTAAGAACAACATCATCGTCATCCATGAGTTCGTCATCGATATCTTCGGTCTCTTTCTTAAGAACATCAATTCCGTTGACATCCAGAGCTTCCAATATCTTATCAAACTCCTCGTCGCTTAACTGCTGATCGTCAAACTGCGCCTTAACTTCCTGGTACTCAAGTTCACTTTTCTTCTTCTTGGCAGCTTTGACCAACAATCTGATCTTGTCATCATACTTGCTGATGTCCAGATCATCGTCGTCATAGTCATCATCATCGAGTTCTTCTTCATCTTCGATATCCTCGTCCGTGGGCTCAAGGTCATCGAATTCCTCTTCATCTTCGAAATCTTCCTCGACTTCTTCGATGCTTGTCTCCTCAATGATTTCTTCTACCTCTTTTTTCTTTCTTGGCATTCTCTTCTCCTCTCAGAATAACAATCTGATTCCCGGTATAATTAGTCTACTGTGAATGTGGTGTTTCTTAGCTTCTCAAGTTGCTTCTTGCCTTTTATTACTTCATCTAATGCCGCCACATCATTCGACAGGTTTTTTGAATAGTAATTATAACTGTTCTCCTTAACTTTGAGAACTATCTCTTTAAGTGCATGCTCCCTATCCATCTTGGAGCCCGCCTCAAGCGGTATTCCGTCAAGTCCGGTGATCTTGGCGTTAAACATCGCCGCTACCTGCTTCTGATCTTCATCATCCATGAAATCTGATACTATGGAAGCCGGCGTAAGATTGCCTTCCTTAATCCCCGCAATGACCCTGCTTGCCACCTTGTTCATAAGTTCTTCGGTAAAATCCGCTTCACTTATATACTCTTTGATCCGATCATATATTCCGGGCTCTTCGGATAACCATGTGATCAACAGTCTCTGTGCCCTTATTATACCCTCTTCGGGCTTAATAAGCTTAGCCTCTCCTGACTTAGGCTTGGGCCTTATGGGAGTTGCAAGGCCTGTCTGATTAACCACCGTACCCACAAGCTTGCGCATACTCTCGGGATTAATCGAATACTCCCTGCAAATACCCTCTAAATAATTATTTCTCTCTACGTCATCCGCAAACTGACACAGTTTGGTCGCTATCTCTCTGTGGAATTTGGTCTTGGAATCCGGATCGCTTAGATCAAATTCCCTTGACGCAACGTCAACTTCGAAATAGAAACTGTTACGGGCGTTTCCTATTCGCTCATTAAAAGCTTCGGCGCCCATATTCTTAATGAATTCATCCGGATCTTTGTAGGGCTTAAGGTCAAGCACCTTGCCGCTCATACCGTTCTCACGAAGTATTCCTATAGCTCTTAGTGCCGCCTTGGTTCCTGCTCCGTCGCTGTCATATGATAAGATCACATTATCCGTAAATCTCTTAAGGATAGACGCCTGTCCCGATGTAAATGCGGTTCCGAGCGATGCAACAGCCTCATTGAATCCGGCCTGATGCATTGCTATGACATCCATATATCCTTCACAAAGAATCATATGATTCTTCTTGGAAGATCTTGCATAATTAAGTCCATACAGATTACGGCTTTTATCAAAAATCGGTGTTTCGGGACTGTTAAGATACTTAGGTTCTCCTTCACCCATCACACGACCGCCGAAGCCTATTACCCTGTGGCCCACATCCTGAATCGGAAACATCACTCTGTTCCAGAATTTGTCGTGTGTGCCGCGCTTCTCATCATGAGATGCAAGGCCCGATTTAACTATCATCTCATCGGAATAACCTTTGGTCCGTAAGAACTTAACCAGGTCATCCGCATACATATTAGAATATCCGAGGCCCCAGGCCTTCATCGTTTCATCAGACAGTTCTCTGCCCTTGAAATACTCATATCCGATCTTACCTGCCGGATTTCTTAATGCATAGTAGAAGTATTTGGCCGCTTCCTTATTGATCTCAAGAAGTGTTGCCTTCTCACCGGCCGCCTTCTTCATCTCAGGCGTTAATTCTACTTCGGGAAGCTTAATACCCGCTCTGTCTGCAAGCATCTTGATCGCTTCTGCAAAAGTAGCGTTCTCATATTGCATCAGGAAGGAATATACATTTCCTCCGGCTCCGCAACCGAAGCAATAGAACATCTGCTTACTCGGTGATACGGAGAAAGAAGGAGTCTTCTCATTGTGGAAGGGGCATAGTCCGAAATACGTCGAACCTTTCTTCTGCAGTCTGACGTGTTCGGATATTACATCAACAATATTGTTTCTTGCTCTTACCTCTTCTACTATTTCTTCGGGATAGTACATCCTAACCTCATCCTTAGAACTTCGTCACCGGCCACGATTTGGGTATAAACAAATCCTCATACAAAGCTATGGCATATCTGTCGGTCATAGATGATATGTAATCACATACAACCCTTTCTTTCTCTTCACCCTTTTCAAGCATCATATGCATATCATCAGGAATATCATCGATGTGATTCAGATAATGTGTATATAATGTGCTAACAAGTTCTACAGCCTTAGTCTCTTCGCTCTTGACCTTGGGATTCTTATACACATTGTCGAACATAAACTGTCTTAAGTTCTTCATCGCCTTCTCAACAGGCTCAGACATTGTTATGTCCGGTTTGTTCATACTGTTTACTACCACATCATGAATAAACGTGTCAAGTCTCTGACCCGTTGTATATCCGGCCACTTCTCTGATCTCAAAAGGCACATCCTCTTCCTTAAGTATGCCTCCTCTAATCGCATCATCCATATCATGATGTATATATGCAATCTTATCTGATATTCTGACTATTCTGCCCTCAAGGGTAAATGGATTACCGCTGGTCTGATGGTTAAGTATACCGTCTCTGACTTCCATGGTAAGATTAAATCCCTGGCCGTCCTTCTCAAGCACATCTACAAGCCTCAGACTCTGCTCATTATGTGCAAATC
>CACYWQ010000019.1 GCA_902778165.1 uncultured Lachnospiraceae bacterium | reverse complement strand
GCAGGGCCAGCATGGTCTGGTACAGGATCCCGTTCTGACGTGCGTAAAAATCCTCTTCCTTTATGATCTCGGACGCTGTCTCAACCGCCTCCGGATCGATCAGCATAGATCCCAGCACGGAACGCTCCGCCTCCAGACTGTGGGGCATGACCCTGCTGATCACATCATCCTGTGCCATTTCGCTTATGCCTCTGTAACTTTCAGTGTGAATTTTCCGGTCACCTGGGGGTGCAGGCGGATCGGGATTTCAAAGCTCCCGAAGGATTTGATCGGCTCGGAAAGCTGGATCTTCTTTTTGTCAAGCTCGAGGTTATGCTGCTTCTTTGCTTCCTGTGCTATTTCCTTGGCGCTGACAGAGCCGAAAACACGGCCGCCCTCGCCAGCTTTCATTTTGACCTCAACCGTGACCTTCTCCAGATCCTGCGCCAGCTTCTGCGCTTCTGCAAGGCGCTGTGCGGCTTCTTTTGCCTCACGCTGCTTTTTCAGCTTCAGGTCGTTTCTGTTCTTATCATTGGCCTCGACGCCCAGCTTTTTGGGGATCACAAAGTTTCTTGCATATCCGTCACTGACGTTGACTACATCACCCTCTTTGCCGAGAGATTTTACATCCTGTAAAAGAATCACTTTCATATCTGTTTCCTCCTGATTCAAGACTTTCCTGATACGTCCGGATCAGCCCGGCCGTCATGCATCTATTTCACCTTCCTCGATCATCTGGTCTATGACCTTCTTGACCGCTTCAATAACTCTGTCCGCCTGGAAAGGCTTAACTATGAAGTCCTTAGCTCCGTTCTGGATAGACTCAATAACCATAGCCTGCTGACCCATAGCTGAACACATGATGACCTTAGCGTCCGCATCGGAACCCTTGATTGCCTTAAGAGCCTGAAGGCCGTCCATCTCGGGCATGGTAATATCCATAAGTACAAGATCAGGCTTAAGCTCGCCGTACTTCTCAACGCCCTTTGCTCCGTTCTCAGCCTCTCCGACTACGTTATAGCCGTTCTTGGTGAGAATGTCCTTAATCATCATTCTCATAAATGCTGCATCATCACAGATTAAAACGTTCTTTGCCATAATTCTCCACTCCTAACTTATTTTGTGATCTCCGTTACACGAATGCCGAAGCTTTCTTCAATTACAACAACTTCTCCCTTTGCTACGAACTTACCGTTAACCAATACATCTATAGGTTCTCCGGCTATTCTGTCTAGCTCTATGATAGTTCCCGGAGAGAAGTCCAAAATCTCGGATATTGACTTCTTGGTTCTTCCGAGTTCAACTGTAACCTCCAGCGGAACATCCAAGATTAGATCAATATTCTCGTTACTTGCCAGCGCTCCCAGACCGTTCTGGAAGTTCTCAAATTGTGCCGGCTGATAATTCATGCCCTGAGGAGGCATTCCGTAAGGTACTCCCGGATAAGGCATTCCGTAACCGGGCATTCCTCCCGGAGGCATTGCGCTCATATCGGGTGCAGGTGCCGCTGCCGGCGGCGGTGTATATGCCATGGGTTCCGGCGCAGGTGCTGCAGCTGGTGCAGGTGCGGGAGCAGGCGCTTCTGCCGGTGCCGGCTCTTCCGGTGGCGGTGCAGTCTCAAGCAATCCGCCTCCCATGAATGTATCCACGATTTCCTTGGCAAATTCTATCGGATACAACTGAAGTATGGTTGAATCCACTAACTCGCCTATCTGCATCCTGAAGGCTATCTCAACGAAATCTCCGGCTAAGAAATTAGCTACATCCGTTCCTTCAAGATTCTCTGTCTGTACATCTACCAGATCTGCCGTCGGAGGAGATATATCAATCATCTTGCCAAGCATCTGCGATAAAGATGTTGCAGATGAACCCATCATCTGGTTCATGGCCTCGGATATCGCACTCAAATGAAGTTCTCCGAGTTCTCCGTCGGTATTGGTGCCATCTCCGCCCATCATCAGGTCGGTTATAATCTTAACGTCCTCTTCTTTAAGGATTAAGATATTGGAACCATCAAGTCCCGTCGTATATTTAATCTGTATGAATACACAGGGACGCTCTTTGTCGGCTGTTAACTTCTCCCAATTACTTACACTTACAACCGGTGTAGTGATATTAACCTTCTGATTAACAAGGGAGAAAAGAGTCGTGGCTGATGTTCCCATGCTAATGTTGGCTACTTCACCTATGGCATCTTTTTCTATATCGGTCAGCGCAAATCCTCCGGTTGCAGGTGCAGCTGCTGCAGGTGCCTCTGCTGCCGGTGCCGCAGGTTCTTCTGCGGGAGCGCTGTCAGCTGCCGGTGCGTCGCCGTCTGCTGCCATTCCGCCAAGCAGTGCATTTATCTCGTCCTGAGATAAAATACCACCATCCATGCTCCTATTCCTCCTCTCTTATGACTGATGTTACCCTTACGGAGTACTTATCATCACTCTTACCGGGCATAGCCATAAATTTCTTAATATTCCCCACGTATACCTCAAGCTCCTGTTCGGTTCTTGTATCAAGTCTTATTATATCACCGTACTGAAGATTGACGAAATCATTGACCGTTATGACGCTCTTACCTAATATTGCCTTAATAGGTGCATCCACACGTCTGATCATCGATTCTACGTACTGAGAGTAGTCTTCATCATTGGATTCCTTCATCGTTGAATACCAGAACTTCGTATTCAACTTATCCATTATGTCTTCCACCGTACTGAAAGGGAGACACACATTCATGAATCCTTCAACATCGCCTATCTTGATATTAAGCGTAACAATCGCTATCATATCGTTCGGAGCGATAATCTGTGCGAACTGTGGATTGGTCTCTATTCGTTCAAGGAACGGTTCGATATCCACCACGTTCTTCCACGGATCTCTCATAAGTGTCATACATATCGTCATTATCTTATTAAGTATGACAAGCTCTATATCCGAGAAATCCCTCTCCTTGTCTATAGGTACTCCCTGTCCTCCAAGCATTCGATCAATCATGGCAAATCCCAGATTAGGGGCTAACTCTATGATTATCTGTCCTTGAAGCGGGCTGAAATTGACAATTCCCAATATGACCGGATTACTTAGCGCATTAGAGAATTCCGAGAACACAACCGTTTCCGAACTCGCTACCGAAATCTGCACGGATTTGCGAAGGTAAAGCGGAAGGTTGGTAGATAACAATCTGCCGTAGTGCTCATATATAATCTCTAGTGTTCTTAAGTGTTCTTTGGAGAATTTCGCAGGCCTTGCAAAGTCATAATTGCGAACCTGCTTCTCGTCGGTTTTTGATATTTCTTCGGCGTCCAGTTCACCGGTACTTAAGGCAGCCAGCAAACTGTCTATCTCATTTTGAGATAATACCTCACCCAAGCAGGCTCACCTCCTTTACGCCGGTTTATCCCCTCATCGTATTTACGAGAACATATATGTCCCGGTTAAACCTTACGGTTTAACCCCACATTATGTTCTCTACGAGAACATAATGTCTCTAAATACTACGTTGTATATGAATTTAGAGCCATACATCTGCTGTATCTTCTCGAGTATCTCCTGACGAAGCATATCGGGATTGCTCTCGGCCTCTTCTATGGGATGTGACTGTATCACAGAGAATATCTCACTCTTGATAAGGTCCATATTGCTCTCAACCATGGGCTGATACTTCTCGTAATCAGGATCCTTCTTGTTAAGGGATAACGATACGGATACCAGACAGTAATGAGCCTCACCGTCAGCTCCCTTGGCAAGAGATATCGTCATCTGATCGGGAATCTGGACAACTTCTATGTCCTCCATTGTGATCTCCTGCACAGGCTCACCACCCGCTTCAGAAGCATCGGCTACCTCGAGTGAAAGTGCGCTTGATATTCCGTCGATGAGTCTTGCCGTCTTCTTCATCGTGCCCATGACAGAGAACATAAGTATCGCTGTCAACGCTACATTGACTATGAGCAATGCAAGCACGAGAATTGATATCATATTCTTCTTCATAATTGTCTCCTGTATATGACTATCTAGTTCTCAGAACTTAAGCTGTTATATATCTTAATCTCTATACGTCTGTTCTTGGACCTTCCTTCGGGTGTGGAATTATCAGCCACCGGTATATATTCACCTCTTCCCGAATGCTTGATCTTGGAAGGATCTAAGCTTGTATTGGCCACAAGATAGTCAAACATCGCAAGCGCTCTGTATGAGCTTAATACATCATTGCTCTCAAAATGGCTCGTGTGTATCGGAACATTGTCCGTATGACCTTCTATCTCTATGGTCGAAGTAGCATATCTCTCAAGTATAAGTGCAATCTTGCCGATCATCGGCATTGCTTCCTGCTTAAGATCAGCTGAGCCTGAATCGAATAATACCGATCCCTTAAGCGTAAGCTGCACATACTGTGAAGTGAACTGAATGTCCACATCCTTATCTATTCCATTCTCAACCAATGCCTCGGATACAGCCTCGGCCATTGATTCACTCTCCTTAAGCTGTTCCTGCTCAAGCGCTTCCTTAAGCTCTTCTGCACTGTCACTGTCGGATTCATCTTTCTGAAGGTCGCTTCTCTTGGCAGTCTGCTCTGCTGCTGCACCCGTATTGCTTATATACATGTCCAGGTTGTTAAGCTGACTTACGCCATTGCTTATCAGAAGTCCTTCGTCAAACGAAGAGCCACCCGCCTGGAATATGCTGAAAGTATTGGAGAATGATGCTGCTATCTCTTCAAATTTCTGCGCGTCTATGGATGACATTGAGAATAGAAGCACAAAGAAGCATAGCAGAAGATTCATCAGATCCGCGAAGGTGGACTGCCACGCCGGCGCCCCTTTAGGCGGCTCCTCAGCCTTCCTCTTAGCCATCCGCTTCACCTCCCTCAGAAGCTTCCATTGCTGCCTTCTCGGCAGGTGTCAAGAACGACTTAAGTTTCTCTTCTATAACTCTGGGATTTTCGCCCGCCTGAATGGAGAGCAGCCCCTCAATCATAATCTCTTTACTCATCATCTCTTCTTCGTTACGAGACTTGAGCTTGGCACCTATAGGTGCACATATCCAGTTAGCAAGCAACGAACCATACAAAGTAGTAAGCAAGGCAACCGCCATGGCAGGTCCGATAGATGAAGGATCATCCATGTTCTGAAGCATGTTAACCAGACCGATAAGGGTTCCGATCATACCCCACGCAGGACCCATGGCTCCGAGGTTCTCCCAGAAGCCAATCTTATTACGGTGTCTTGAATCTATACTCATCATCTCGGTCTCCATGATGCCACGAACAAGCTCGGGGTCGGTACCGTCGACTATAAGCAAGATGCCCTTCTTAAGGAAAGCATCATCAAGTTCGCCTGCAGCCTCCTCTAACGACAACAAGCCCTCCTTACGTGCCACGTTGGAGAGATCGATTATCTTCTTTATTACGCCGGGCACGTCCAATGAACTGCCCTTAAATGTCAATAGTATAGATTTGAAGCCTGCAATGTAATCAGGTATCGTATTGGATGCCAGAATACACATGA
Source organism: uncultured Lachnospiraceae bacterium (assembly GCA_902778165.1). GTDB lineage: Bacteria > Bacillota > Clostridia > Lachnospirales > Lachnospiraceae > Colinaster. Next base: position 29,575 of record CACYWQ010000019.1, on the reverse strand, counting down.
AAGCTCCGCCGAAAGTAATCAGCGCAGAAGGCGCATCCATGAAATTCAGAATAACGGAAAAACTGTTACCGAATACGATTCCGAATATACACAACGCCAAGCAGACAACTAAACCTATTATGGTCGCCAGATCCACAATAATCCACCTGTGCTTCCATCAAATTGCATCAATTGACAGAAATATCCTTTCTATACGATTTTACTAGATTATTCACTTCTTGTCTACTTTCTTTTACAATTATTTTCCTGCCTGTAGTAAAAGAAATTACCGTGTCGGGATTGGACTCTACGGTCTCAATCAGAGCCTCATTAACCAACGTCTTGGTCCCGTTCAATTTCGTTACTTCAATCATATATCTATCCTCTGTTTCAATAAAGATAAGTATACCACATATTAAGCAAATGCGATATGCCGACACCCGAAGGTGTCGGCATAACCATGTAAGGTATATTCTGAAACGGATGTTAATTATCTCTTAAGATTAACAAGTTCCTCAAGGAGTGTATCCGAAACAGTTATGATACGTGAATTAGCCTGGAAACCACGCTGTGTTGTGATCATATCAGTAAACTCAGCTGAAAGGTCAACGTTTGACATCTCGAGTACACCGGTTGTCATGTATCCGCCACCTGACTTAATATCAATACCGATACCATCGAAATCACCGGAGTTCTGTGTGTTCTTATACAGGTTGTCGCCTTCCTTCTCAAGACCTGAAGCATTGGCAAATTCTGCAACTGCTATCTGGCCTAAGAGTCTTGACATACCGTTGTCATATGAAGCGTAGATCTTACCATCATCCTGGATTGACACACCGCTCATACGTCCAAGCTTACGGCCTGCACCGAGCTTGTCTGCATTACCTGCAGATGCCGAAATCGTAGATGTACCGGAATTGTTATACATAGATGTTGCAGAGAAATCGATTATTATTCCTCTCTTAGTTTCATCAGGATCTGCAGGATCAGGGAAATTATTGATACCGTCGTCATTCAATATTGGGAGATCAGACAAATCGATTGTTATAGTATTACTGCCCTTACCGCCTATTCCAAGGAACTTACCTGTTGCTGTATCGTACTCAATTAAAACCGCTCCATCGAGTCTAACCGTCTGTGCATCTACAGCCTTATTATATGCAGTAACGCCAAGCAAATCCCATGCTTTAGGGTCAGGCGTGACTGCTGTTGCAGGATCAGTACTTGTGTTCATAACGCCTGTAACTGCACCGTTAACAAGATACGTAGCCATATCGAATGAATATTCAAGGCCTGCATCTGTTGTACCCTTAAATCCCATTGACTGGAATTCAGATACACTATCAGAATTGTATGCCTTAGCTATCTGTACCCAGTCAGCGGCATCAATACTATCGGTTGTATTGTCAGTTATCTTTACAATATTTCCGTTTGCTGCATCTGTTGTTGTTGTTCCATCTTTAAGAACATATAACGTCTGATTGGCATCATTCTTACCAAGTGTTAAAAGATGATCGGCTGTTCCACTTAATTCCCAGCCATATCCACTTGCCAAAGCTACGGTATTAGTCTTATTAATTGGCTCAGAACCTGCCGCAAGGCTTAAACCCGTAGCCTTAATATTATTATCGGCATCAAGAATTGAGTTAAGCTGGAGCGTGTATACACCGTCATCATCCGTACTCTTAACAGCAAACTTAGCCGTATAAGGATAACCGAGCTTATCATAGAACATGAAGTTCATAACCTTACCTGCCGAACTGTTAACCTGTGTATCAAGCTTATCTATGATACCTGTTACTCTACCCTGGGTTGTTGCCTCGGGCTCATATGTCATGTTCTCAGCACTCATGATACGAAGAGGAGATACAGTATCCTGCTTAATATCCATGGTCTGTGGATCTACCTGCCATCCCATGACATTGTATCCGTTTGATGTCATTGCAAGGTTACCTACACCGTCAACATAGAAAGAACCGTCTCTGGTAAAGAAGTTATCCTGCATATTCGACACAATGAAGAATGCGCTACCCGTGATACGAATATCGAAGGGGTTATTTGTTGTCTGTGAAGCACCCTGTGAGCTTATAGCTGTGTTGATAGCACCTGTCTTAACACCGAGACCGATCTGACGTGCATTGATACCTGCTGTACCGGTCGTAGGGTTAGCTCCGGATGCATTCTGAGTTGTCTGATACATCAGCTCTGAGAAGGTCACTGACTGTGACTTATACGCTACGGTATTAACATTGGCGATGTTGTTACCGATAACGTCCATCTTAGTCTGGTGTGTCTTTAATCCGGCTACGCCGGAGTACATTGATCTCATCATAATGGTTGCCCTCCTGTGATCTTCAGGGCGGTGTGGCTTCTTCTGTCATTCAGAAGCCTTGGCCTCCTTGTGAGGTCCGGCCTTATACTATCACCGCTCCGTCTATATTTGTAAATACCTGTTCGTTACTTAAGTTTGAGTCAAGTGCCGTAACCACTGTTCCGCTTGGTACATTCACTATGAATGCGAGCTTATCCATGATCATAAGCGACTCTTTGATTCCCTTCATTCCGGCTTTCGCTACACCTTCCTGCAGTCTGTTAAGCTGCGAATCATCAAGAGTTATATCTCTTGTAGCGAGCCTGTCGGTTGCATGCTTGGAAAACCTTAATTCCTTAGTGGCTTCATATTGCATTCTGCCAAGAATATCACCGAATGATTGTCCGTTTCTTGTACGTCCGACATTCTGTGCGGAATTCATATTTCCAAGATACTCACCTTGAATCTGTTTAGCGGAAAGGAATCTCTCTTTGTCAATATTCATACGTTTCCCTCCGTTGTTAAGGCGTTTACGTTATTCTGTTGTCTCGGTATTCGTATCTGACTCGGTGGTCTCGGTTGTTTGCTCGGTATTCTCTACAGCTCCAACCTGATCGGCGTACCATGTTGCATATGCATTGTATACTGCCTTTTCTTCGTCAGATAAGAACGATTTCTGGTACGAATTCATAGCACTGTATGCTTCTACGACCTTACCGACCTTCTCTGCATCCGCAGATGTGAGATTGTCAAGATTAGGTAATTTGTTGATCTCGGCTATTATCGTGTCTGCAAGCTTAACTGCAAGTGTATAGTCCGAATCAGCAACTGTCTTAAGATCCTCGTAGTCATACAGGGTACCGTCTATCGACAGATATGTCTTGCTACCAGAGAATGTGACGTAATCTACAGTTCCTTCTATAGTCTTGGTGTCACCGGTAGCTGAAGTCTCTTCCATGAATACATATTGTCCGACTAATGCCGATGCGCTCTGCTTATCCATTGTGCTACCCATGTTCTGCATCTCTTCAAGTGTTGAGAATGTAGCAAGCTGAGATACATATTCGGTATTGTCCGTGGGTTCCAACGGATCCTGGTACTGCATCTGTGTTACCAGTAATTGTAAGAAAGCGTCTTTGTCAAGTGCTCCGCCCGCTTCTCTTTTGGAAGCTTCGATTGCCTTTGATATGGAGGATGTACTTGATGACGCTCCGTTGTTGACTATCTGTCCGTCAACCACATTAGCAAAAGTACTCATATTGTTCTCCTTATAGCTTATGCCATGTAATCTACTGTGTTACCTTGTCTTGCCATCATATCTGCCGTGACTTTGTCCTCTTCATCGAGTTCTTCCATATCGAGTTCTTCGATACCGCCACTGCCTAAGTTGATGCCTCTGACTCTTTTCTTCTTGGCCTCTGCTTCGGGCTGTCCGTTACGATTCTGTCCGTTATCATTAAGATTACGTTCAAAAGCGTGTGAACTTACCGTGACTTCGACCGCTTCAATCTTGATTCCCTGCTCATTCATCTGTTCCTTCAGTTGAATTACCTGAGCTTCTAATACTTCCTTCACCTGCTGATTCTCTGTAGTGAATGAAGCTGTGATAACACCATCCTTGGCCGCTACCTGTACTCTGACATTACCAAGTGATGCGGGATGTAACTGCATCTCCATTTCGGTAATATCTTCGTTCATTGTCATACGAAGTGAATCGCTGACCTGTTCCATAATCTGGTCTGTTGTAGCAGTGTAGCTTACTGTCGGCTCGCTTATCTTCTCTGCTACCATCTCCTTAAGAGTATCGGTAACTGTCTGAGTGAAGTTTAAGTGTTCACCGTTATTCCTTGATCCTTCGTTGTCCTGTCTCTTATCATCTGTGTGCCTTGCACTGACAGGAGCGATTTCTTCCGAATCCTCGGCTGTTATCTGTGGATCTGTCTGTTCGCTTACCGTAAGGCTGTCTCTGCGATTGCTATCTTCTCTTACTATCTTAGTATCTGTGATGATAACCTCGCTTATTTCTGTTCCATCCTTAGCTTCCGCTGCCTTATCGCTTATAAGACTCTTTACGTCTTCTACGGGAATCTGTAATGTATCCGCAACTTCCTTAACCGTATTATCAACTTCTGTCATAAGTTGCTTAACATCTGCGAACAATTCCTCGTTGGTTGTGATCTCTGTCACATCCACGGCATCTGTAAGTTCTACCACCAGATTAGGGATTGTATTGGGTTCCAATATCTCTACTTCGGAAATATTAAGATCCTCCATAGCCTGTGTTACATCTGTAACAGGAACATCCAATACGTTTGCGATGGTTATAACCATCGTTCCTACTGCTTCTGCAATCTCTTCCGTAACCTTATCATCCAAGGGCTTGTCGCCGGCAAGTTCTTTATCTGTTTCCTTAACGGACTTAGAAGAATCGTCCTTAGTCTTGGTCTGTTCAACCTTAGACTCTGTCCCCGGACTATCCTCTTCAGACTTAGAGATCTTGTCTTTGACCGGTTCCTTGGGTTGCGGTACATTTACATCATTTCCTTTGTCTGTACTGTTCTTAAGTACATCTGAGAAATCCGTACCTGAGGTCGGGGATAAGTTTGCAGCTGCTCCCGGCTTAAGTTCCTTAACGGGGCTTAAGCCTGTGACTAAATTAGCTGTCATCCGTCATCCTCCTTATCAAATTATCAAAGAACCTTGTTGCACATAAGCATAGTCTTATCGCAACTCTCTATCATCTATATCGGATTTCCCATCCCGATACTTAACCCCAATTATAGTACAAATGTATCAAATTACGGTTTAATTATTTATCCTGTGGATCAATCCGGTTCCATAATCTTGGTAAGCTTGGCCGCTATCTCTGAATCCATGGCGCCTAAGATCTTGCCTCTTGAATCAGTATCCATCTGCCATAATATCTTGGCAGCAAGTTCAAGATTATCCGTCATATCCTCAAATATGGCTGCAGCCTGCTTAGGCTTCATATCTGCATAAGCCTGCGCGTAATTCTTAATCTCTTCAGATACCTGTTCTTCAACAATTACCTGCTTATACAGATTCTCTGCAGTGGCCGGATCCATAGACTCATAGTATTTAACATATTCATCCGCACCGGGACCGTTCTGCGCATACACAACTTCGTTGTAGAATTCGTTCTTAATTCGCTCAAATTCAACCTGCTTATCTTCGAAAGTTCGCAGTCTTGCAACCTCTTCTTCAAGTGATGATATCTGTTCATCCTTAGAGGCTGAGCCCGCCTGTGTATCCGCCAACTGCTTCTGAAGATCCTGTATCTCTCTTACGGCTTCCTTAAGCGATGAATATCCCGAAGTATCGACATCGTCGAATTCGCCACCCTCATCATCGGATACCAAAGCAGCATCAGGCAATATCTTATTAACCACGGGCACATTTCTAAGCACGGGAGCCAATACACCTGAACCGAAACCTCCCACATCAAGTTTAATAAGCGCGCATATTATGGCAATCCACACTGCCACGATTATTATGGTCGTGATTATAACCGGAAGATTGCTGCCTTCATCATCTGTGATTCTGGCCTCTTCATCCGCCAACTCCTTGGCTTTCTTCTTAGCCTCTTTCTTCTTGGCTTTCTGTTCGGCCTTGGCCTTCTTCTGCTCTTCCTTAAATGCCTTCTTCTCTTCTTTGAGCTTGGCTATCTGGGCCTCATTCTCATCTACGTAATCTGCCATATTTCTCCACTCCGTCGCGACTTACAGACATATCTAAGTCGCAATCATTGCTTACTGTTCTGTACTTTAAGTCCGTGCCTGTAACTTACAAGTTCATCTATCTCTTTACTCTCCGCTGCATTTAATTCATGCACGAATTCTTCAAAAGCATTATCCCTTAACTTCTCATGTATCTTGCGTTCCTGCATGGCATTGTTAAGCACTTCTCTTGCCCTGTCGACACCCGCCTGTGCCCTTGCAACATTCTGCTTCTGTGCCTCAATCTGTTCCTTAAGATTATCAAGCGCTCTGGTATTGTCTCTTAAATCATTGACATCAATGGCCTCACGACGCATACGTCTGCCTTCTTCTTCATACCAGTCATGTCTGTCTATAAGTGCCTGCAGTTTCTCTTCCTCGGCATTAAGAATCGCCATAGCCTCGGCAAATGCAGCCTTGGCCTGATCTTCCATCTTAAGTTTAACGTCTAAGACGTTCTTCATCTTATATCTGAAAACTGCCATTATTCAAATATCTCGTTCATCATCCTTAATGTATCTTCGAATGCGACCGCCTCATCCGTACTCTGCATCAAGAATGCGTTGACGGCATCAATCTTCTCTATCGCATAATCTATACTCGGATTGCTGCCCTTCTTGTATGCACCGATATTGATAAGATCCTCCGCATCAGAATAGGTTGCAAGAACATTCTTAAGCTTGCCCGCTACAGCCTTATGTTCCTTATCGGCTATCTGGCTCATACATCTGCTTATACTCTGCAATACGTCAATAGCCGGATAATGATTCTTATGAGCAAGTTTACGGTTAAGCATTATATGACCGTCCAATATCGAACGGGCCGTATCGGTAATGGGCTCATTGAAATCATCACCGTCAACAAGCACCGTATATAATCCCGTGATCGAGCCCTTAACGCTACATCCCGCTCTCTCAAGAAGTTTCGGCATCTCTGAATACACACTCGGAGGATATCCTCTTGATACGGGAGGTTCTCCGTTAGCTAGTCCTATCTCTCTCTGAGCCATGGAAAATCTCGTCATGGAGTCCATCATAAGAAGTACGTCTTTACCTTTGTCTCGGAAATACTCGGCAATTGCGGTTGCGGTCTTCGCAGCCTTATTACGCTCCAAGGCCGGTCTGTCGGAAGTGGCAACAACCACAACCGATCTCTTCATACCCTCAGGGCCTAAGTCCCTCTCAACGAACTCTCTTACTTCTCTGCCTCGCTCGCCTATAAGAGCTATGACATTAATGTCAGCTACGGTATTACGGGCAAGCATACCCATAAGTGTGGACTTACCTACGCCGGAACCTGCGAAGATTCCGATACGTTGCCCTTTACCTACGGTCATCAGTCCGTCTATTGCTTTGACTCCCAGAGTCAATACATCCGAAATGATCTTACGGCTCATCGGATCAGGAGGCGCACATTCAACGGGATAAGGTGTTCCTCCAGTTATCTCGGCTCCGTCTGTAGGTCTTCCGAGTCCGTCAAGCGTGTGACCAAGCAAGGCATCCGATACATTAACGGTAAGGGGATTACCTGTATTCTCCACTATACAACCAATACTGATTCCCTCAGCCTTATCATACGGAGTTAACTGAGTCCTGCCTTCCTTAAATCCGACGACTTCAGCCATAATCGGCGGAAGTTCGGGATCATCCGGATAAATAAAACAAACGTCACCCAACTTGCTGTCGGGTCCCGCGGACTCTATCGACAAGCCGATGACGTTAACTATCTTGCCTTTCTTGGCATAAAAAGACTCGTCGCACAAGCTTATGTATTTACTAAAATCCACCCTCGCAGCTTCCAAGTCTTCCTCCGTTACTACGGTGTATATGACAATAATTCCAATTTCTTACGCAACAATTCAAGTTCGGTTCCGAGACTGCAATCAAAGATGCCTCCCGGAGTCTCAATCATGCACTCATTGGCCTTAAGAGTTGCATCCTCAATTATGTCTATCGTTGCATCCTCTGCCAAAGAATCCATTGCAAGTCTGCCTTTATTCTCGGTAACAAAAGCATAATCTTCACGGCTGACATGGATCATATATGTCTTACTGCTCTCGATATGTCCCATTGCATTGCGAAGCAAACCGAGTATAAGATCCTTATGACCACTTAAATCTACTTCGAATATCTTCTCATAAATAGAGGTCAATGTATGAACGAAACGGGGTTCGAGTTCATCCATCATCTCTTCAAACTGACTCTGCAAGCCCTCGCGCTCACGCTCTATCGCCTCACGTTCCTGTGCTATTTCGGCTTCTGCCTGCGCTCTGCCTTCTTCATAGCCCTGCGCTTTACCTTCTTCATATCCTACAGTCTTGCGTCTCTCTATCTCACCTGCCGCTTCGGCCTTCATAGCCTCTATCTCGGCACGAGCCATCTCTTCTATCTCTTCCCTTGTGGGGCCCTGATATACGGACTCGGGTTCAACATAGGGTTCAGGCTCCGGCTCATAAGGATTAGCCTTAATAACATTAGATACCGGATTACCCTCTTCATCGAATTCAGCCGTGTATTCCATAGCTTCATCGGGATCACCCACCAGAGCATTAAGGGTATCTGCATCCAAACCCTCCGAGAATTCCGGTTCTTGCGAATAATCCTGCTCAGTGAAGTCTAAGGCATTCTTTGCCGGTTCCGGAAAAGAATACCTTAAATTCTCGAGTTTCTCTTCTATTATGCTGTTGGAATCTATGACACGAGGCTCAACTCCCTCTCTTGCAAGATAGAAGGACTTGACCAGGTTGCCGCTTCGTCCGCTAGACAATTATCTCGTCGCCTCCGCCTCTTGATATTACTATCTCGCCCGAATCCTCAAGCTTACGTATAATATTAACTATCTTCTGCTGAGCTTCTTCTACATCCTTCATACGAACAGGACCCATGAATTCCATATCCTCTTTGATCATGGTAGCAAGACGCTTAGACAGGTTATTGAATATCGCTCCCTGAACCTGCTCATTGCTGCCCTTAAGCGCAAGACCAAGGTCATTATTATCAACATCTCGAAGCACTCTCTGAATAGCTCTGTCGTCAAGCAACAAGATATCCTCGAAGACGAACATCTTCTTTCTGATCTCGTCGGCAAGCTCGGGTTCTTCGATTTCCAATGTCTCCATGATGTGTTTCTCTGTACCACGGTCCACGGAGTTTAAGATCTCTACTACCTGATCTACGCCACCGACAATCGTGTAATCCTGATTGACAAGGCTGGCTAACTTGCTTTCCAATATCTTCTCCACCTCCTTGATGACATCGGGAGATGTACGATCCATAAGTGCAACTCTCTTGGCAACATCTGCCTGCCTCTCCTGAGGAAGAGCCGCGATTATCTGTGAAGCCTGTGAAGGCGCTACATACGACAGAATAAGAGCGATAGTCTGAGGATGCTCATCCTGAATGAAGTTAAGCAACTGTGAAGGCTCCGCCTTACGAACAAATTCGAAGGGCTTAACCTGAAGCGATGCGGTAAGCTTGCTGATAACTTCGACTGCAGCCTCTGAACCGAGAGCCTTATCAAGCAACTCTTTAGCGTAGTTGATACCGCCTTCTGCGATATACTGCTGTGCCAAACATACCTGGTAGAATTCATCCACCACCTCATCCTTAACCTGAGGTGTAATACTTCTTGTATTGGCTATCTCAAGCGTGAGTTCCTCTATTTCCTCCTCCTTAAGATGCTTAAATATTGTCGCCGAACGCTCCGGTCCGAGCGCTATCAAAAGTATCGCGGATTTCTGAAGCCCTGTGAGCTTCTCATCTGCCATCTTCATCGCCATATTAGCTCCAATCCTCGTTTAGCCAGTTACGAAGCAATGCTGCTGCCGCTTCCGGATTCTCATCAACGAATTTCTCTATCATCTTACGTGTCTCTGACTTGGTCTCTACCTCAATATCCTCAAGTTCAGACTCAGGCGTAGACTGAAGCAGGCTCTCTACAGAGAGTTCTTCTTCTACTTCCTCCGCCTTCTCTGCACGCATGCTTCTTAAGATTACGAATGCCAAGAGGCCTAATATTACAACTATAAGCACAATCTGGATAATATCCGTAGCTGTAATATTGCCACGCTGTCTGTCAATAAACATCGGCTCTTCATAAGATATGAAGCTTATATTGGCAGCATCGATACCGCTGGCCTTGGCCACCATATCCACAAGATCTTCATCCGTATCTATCTTCTGTCTCTCCGAATTGGCAAGCTTATACTCTTCCCATGTGATACCGTCTAACAGTCCCTGTGTCCTGGCATCCTCTTCCTTAAGGACCTTATACTTAATGGCTGCCACAGAGAGTGACGATGCACCGTATTTGACAAGTCCCGGAGGGATTGTTGTCTGCGTGATCGTCTCGTTGGGAAGATAATCTCTGTTCTGCTCACTGACGGATGAACTTGAATAGCCATTATCCTGAAGCACATATGTAGTACCGTCCTCACCGTTACTGTCGGTGCCGGGCACCTGTGCCTGTCCGCCCTGAGCCTCGGATTCATATATATCCTCATGGCTTAACACACCCTGTGACTGACCGTCTGCCGGAGTGTAATCATGCTGTGTCTTCTCTGTTGTCGAGAAATCAAGTTCAAGATTGGTCGATACTTCCACAAGGTCGTATTCATTGGTACCGAGCAATACTCTCTTGACTTCCTGCTGCATTAAGGCTTCCGCCTGCTGCTTAACCGTCATCTGTGAAGTGGCGGTTCCCGTTACGGACATCTCCTCATCCCCTGAGAATAAGAGATTACCTTCATTGTCTATGATGGTGATGTCACTTATGTCCTTGTTGCCAAGTGCGGTCTTAACAAACTGAGCCACATTGGCGGCATTCTCGGGTGTGAATTCACCGTCGGGTTCAATCCAGATAGCTGCGGAAGAATCCTCCTGCTTGGCTATAAGTGTTCCGTCATTTTGGGGAAGGTTAAGCTGAACCGTAGCTCTCTTAATATTGGCCATGCCCTGAAGATCGGTCTCCATAAGGCTCTCCAAATATAACTTGTACTGCTTCTGCTTATCAGATTCGGTAGCGGAGAATCCGCCTCCCGTTACATTCGAAAGATCATAGCCCGCTGCAGGGATATCATTGGCTCCGAGTAATAATCTTGCTTGAGAAGCCTGAGATTTTAATACCTTGATCTGCAATCCGTCATCGGATGTCAGGTAATTAATACTCTCACCATCTAAGATTGTCGTTATCTGAGAAGTCTCCTTGGTGGACTCCGTTGTTACGAGTATCTCATATACCGGTCTTGTAAGAATGGTTATAAGTATAGCAAAAGCTACTATCACACCGGCTGCTACCGATACGATAATAGTCTTCTGCTTGGATGAAAACTTATTCCACCACTCAAGTATCTTCTGCGGAATCTCTCTTAACCGATCCATCATGGTATTTATCTCCCACGCTTCTTAACGAAGCTGCGCCCTTCCTTAGGCTTATCCTTAAACCCGGCGCCTCATAAGCTGTCTGTTACGCACTTATAACTGCATCTGCATAAGTTCCTTGTATGCATCCATGAACTTATCTCTGACCGCTACGGTATATTGAAGTGCTGTAGATGCCTTCTGCATAGCCACCGTAAGATCATGCGTATTGTTCGTAAGTCCCATGGCAAGCTTAAGTTCCTCATTCTCCATATCCGACAGATACGAATTGGTCACGTTAAGATTATCAACCGCCGCATTAAACACACTCTCAAAAGGTGTCGTGATGTCGGTTACGGGTGATACTCCCGCGCTGCTGTGTTCAGCGGTATTACGTACCGCTCCGCTTGTCACGTTATAGAGATTATGAATATCTATAGCCATATATATGTCCTCTTATAATCTTACTGACCTATCTCGAATCCCAACTTCGCTATGTTCTTGCTTGCCTCAAATGCCGTAGCATTGGCCTCATAGCTTCGACTGGCATCGATTAAGTTGGTCATCTCGGTAACAATATTGACATTGGGATACATTACATATCCGTTCTCATCCGCATCGGGATGTGAAGGATCATATACAAGATGACCTTCTGTCGCATTGTCATCATAAGTACCGCTGACCTTGACGCCCTTGCCCTTAAATCTGTCGGTACAACGACCGAATATGGTAGAAAACTGCGGTTGACCGCCGTTCTTCTCTTCAAATGTAACTATCTTACGCTTATACGGCGAACCGTCTTCCGTTCTGGTGGTATTGGCATTGGCCACGTTCTCTGCGATAACGTCCATACGGTATCTCTGTGCAGTCATGCCGGATGCATTGATATTAAAACTGTCGAATAATCCCATACGTTACCTCCTTATTTCATAACCATACTAAGGTTTGAGAACTCCGCATTGATACTCTTGGTGAGTCCCTGATACTTAAGCTGGTTGGCCGCAAGCATTACCTGCTCCTGCTCGGGGTCCACATTGTTGCCGTCAAGTCTGTATGAGTAATTCTCATAATCCGTATACTGTCTGGGCTTAAGTGCACTATTACGCAGGTTAGCCACCTTGTCATCGATGGAAATATACTTGCTGTTATGAAGCGCCTTGGTAAGCTGCGCTTCAAAATTCACATCCTGACGCTTGTAATTGGGCGTATCCTGATTGGCAATGTTATTGGATATCAACTCATTACGAAGAGCAGCTGCATCCGCCGCCTTGTCAAGAACGTTGATATAATCGAAAGCATTAGAACTAATCATTCGCATCCTCCGTCATGATTCGAAGCAAAAACATACTCCGAACATCCTATTCTATTATAAAGAAATTGGAGAAAAAAACAAGACTTAAAACACATTATATGGTATTTTTTTATCTTTTACCAAACAATATCTTGTATCATGATATCATCTCGGTACTTTAGTCTCATTCTGCCGTATCAAAAAAGGACTTATTAAACGCCTAAGCGATAATAAATCCTTTTATAACACCAATCCCTTTATAAACTTATAAAGTTACAATATCTATATCGGCATCAGTTCGATCTTACATTAGATTCTCTGCGTAATTTGTCTATCTCGTCAAATACCACATCATTAAGTACCTTGATGTATGTACCCTTCATACCGGAACTTCTTGATTCTATAACTCCGGCACTCTCAAACTTACGAAGCGCATTGACTATGACACTTCTGGTAATGCCCACTCTGTCGGCAATCTTGCTGGCAACCAATATTCCTTCCATGCCTCCGAGTTCATCGAATATATGGATGATGGCTTCCATCTCGGAAAATGACAGAGTAGATATCGCTGATTTAACCACCGCAACTTTACGGGATTCTTCGGCATTCTCCTCATTAACGGCGCGTAACATCTCAAGTCCCACAACCGTTGTGCCGTATTCGCACAGAATAATATCGTCTATATCGTAGAGATCTCCTGCCTTGTATACAAATAACGTTCCGAGTCTCTCGCCCGCAATATTAATCGGTGCAATAATAGCCGTGAACTTGCCTATATCGGGGCTCTCAAATCCCAGAGTCTCAAGATTAACATTCTCCTTGGTGGACAGAACCGATAACATACGCTCATTAAGCATTCCGTCAATAAATCCGCCCACATTATCCTTAATAAGCTCATGAATCACTTCAACATGCGGATCATTATCTATACCCAGGACCTTACCCTTGCGACTTATAACAAGCACGTTACTCTCAAGTATATCCTGCATTACCGCGCATATATCGTTAAATACCACCTTGCTGGAATTGTTGTTATGAAGCAACTTCCCTATTTTTCTTGTTTTATCAAGTAGCTGAACTCCGCTCATAGTCCCTCCGTTTTCGCTATACACCTTCTTATAACGCGCAAATACCCCCATACTGCGCGTATAGGGGTATAATATCATATTTTTCTGATAATTTCAATATTTTTTTGACAATTCCGATTATTTGAACATTAGTCTACAAAAAGCAGAGAATTCCATAATAACCAAAAACTATTCCTGCGAAGCAGGCTTATCCTCGCTGTATCCGCAGGCTGTATCCATACATACAAGCTTATTGCCCTTGATAAGCAGTTCCTGTCCGCACTTAGGACATGTCTTACCCGCAGGTCTCTGCCATACCATGAAGTCACAGTCCGGATTATCTATACATCCGTAATATCTTCTGCCCTTACGGGTTGCCTTAATAACAACATCCTTGCCGCACTTAGGACATGCCACACCTATCTTCTCATAATAAGGCTTGGTATTTCGACACTCCGGGAATCCCGAACAAGCCTGGAATCTTCCGTGGGGGCCGTACTTAATATACATGGGACGACCGCAGAGTTCACAGTTCTCACCCGAGAGTTCGTCCTTAATCTCAACCTTCTCAATCTCTTCCTCAGCCTTAGTTACGGCATCATTTAAATCGGGATAGAAATTCGTGATTATGGTCTTCCACTTAACTATGCCCTCTTCCACACCGTCAAGAAGTGTCTCCATATTGGCCGTGAAATCAACGTCAACAATCTGAGGGAATGCATCCGTCATGATCTTATTGACGGTCTCGCCAAGTTCCGTAACAAATATATTCTTGCCTTCCTTGACAATATAACGTCTTGCAAGGATGGTCGTAATCGTCGTTGCATAAGTAGAAGGGCGTCCGACTCCCAGTTCTTCCATCGCATGCACAAGGCTTGCCTCCGTGTAATGAGGAGCAGGCTGCGTGAAATGCTGCGTCGGATGCAATTCATCCACTATAACCTTGGTGTCCTTGGTAATGGTGTTAAGTAAAGAATTATTCTCTTCCTTGGTCTCATCGGCATCCACATACACGCTCATGAAACCGTCGAATTTAAGCTTACTTGATGATGCGCTGAAGCGATGTCCGGCAAGAGAGAGCTTAACACTGACCGTATCATATACCGCCGGAGCCATGCGACTGGCTATAAATCTCTTCCAGATAAGCTGATAGAGTCTGAACTGGTCACGGCTTAAGTCTTCCTTAATCTTAACGGGAGTCATTTCCACGTCGGTAGGACGGATTGCCTCGTGTGCATCCTGAATCTTCTTATTGCTTCCGGGCAAAGCAGCGGGTTCTGAGATATACTTATCCCCGTAAGTCGCTCCGATATAAGAGCGAACCATCGTCTCCGCTTCATCCGATATACGTGTACTGTCGGTACGAAGGTAAGATATAAGACCTACCGTACCCTGACCCTTGATATCTACGCCTTCATATAACTGCTGCGCAATACGCATGGTCTTCTGAGTTGAGAATCCAAGCGCCTTACTGGCTTCCTGTTGAAGTGTTGAGGTTGTAAAAGGAAGCGGCATCTTCTTAACTCGCTCGCCCTTCTTAACCTCGGTTATCTCCATATCCTTGCCCTTAAGCTCTTTCATAAGCTTATCAACAGCCGCCTTATCCTTAAGTGACTTATCATCACCTCCGGCATACTTGGCCGATATGGTCTTCTTGCTGCCCTTAACACCTAAGGTCGCATCTATAGTCCAATACTCTTCGGGAATGAAATCACTTATCTCCTGTTCCCTGTCACATACAATTCTGAGTGCCACAGACTGAACTCTGCCCGCAGATAGGCCTCTCTTAACCTTAGCCCAGAGTACCGGTGAAATCTTATAACCCACAACTCTGTCAAGACAACGTCTTGCCTGCTGTGCATCCACAAGATTCATATCTATCTCTCTGGCATTCTTAAGGCTGTCCGCAACCGCTTTCTTAGTGATCTCATTAAACGTAATACGATATACGGACTTATTCTCAAGCTTAAGCGCGAAAATAAGATGCCAGCTTATAGCTTCTCCCTCGCGGTCCGGGTCAGTTGCAAGATATATCTTATCTGCCTTGGCCACTTCCTTACGAAGAGCCGCCAATATGTCGCCCTTACCTCTTATCGTTATATAGTGCGGTTCGAAATCTTTGTCCACATCAATTCCAAGCGATGACTTGGGAAGGTCTCTTACATGACCCTGACTGGCCATTACCTTATAATTCGAACCTAAGAATTTACCTATGGTCTTCACCTTGGTCGGTGACTCCACTATGACTAAGTATTTCGCCATATCATTCTCCTAATACAAAAAACCGTGACGACAACACGGATGTTGTAGGGTCTGTTTGAAAGAACACGGATGTACTTTCAGACCTAGTGCGGTCACGGTCACAACTATACACCATGAAAAAAAAGTTGGCAAGAACAATTTTTTGCATAAAGCGGCATATGCAAAACGATCACATATTACAACGCAGGCACACTCGCGCTAAGTTTTTGCTCGTAGCGGTACATAAGTCGTCTGAAAAACGACGACTAAGTACCGACGGCAAAAAATTACCTGCTTTTGCAATATGTGATCGCTTTGCTATCCACATATATCTAATAATTGTAACTTGCCGTGTAATTTGATTTTGACGGAATCGGCGGGGATAAAGACACAGGAGCCTTTTGTTATGTTAACTTCGGTCGATTCTCCGTTGTCTTTGTAAGACAGGCTGCCGGAGCCGTCTATACACAGTAATACTCTGAAAGAAAGTGAATCGGATCTGTAAGCTATACCCTTTCCCGTCTCTTCGCTTACAAGCATTCGATGGACTTCAAAATACTTGCAACGGCAGAGCAATTCTTTGGCTACTCCTGGTTCATAGCGAAGTACACGCATGGGCTGAACCGGGGCAGATGCCCTGTTAAGATTGGCCACTTCAAGTGCCTTATCTATGTGAAGGGGACGCGTATTGCCATCCTTATCCTTCCTGTCATAATCATAGAGTCTGTAGGTTATATTGCTGTTTTCCTGTATCTCTGCTATAAGCGCACCGGCTCCTATGGCATGAATGGTGCCTGCTTCCACATAGAACACATCGTTTTGGGCAATGGGGACATACTGCAAATGCTCCGCAATTGTTCCCTTTGTGACGGCTTCTCTTATGGTGTCTGGATCAGAATCATGCGCAAGTCCGTATACAAGCTTAGCATCAGGAGTTGCATCTAACACATACCACACTTCGGTCTTGCCGCGACTGCCGTTCTCATTCCTGTATGCGTACTTATCATCCGGATGCACCTGGACAGAGAGATCCTTGGCCGCATCAATAAACTTAATTAATATCGGCAGTTCTCCCGGTGCATCAGAGGACCTGTCAGGATGAGAGCCTATATACTCCGGATGCTCCTTAAGCACGGATACAAGCGTTTCCCCCTTATACTCACCGTCCGCTACAATACACAGTCCGTCCGGATGAGTCGAGCACTCCCAAGTCTCGGCAAGGGGAGTCTTGTCCATATTTTTACCATATTCAGTCTTAAGTCTTATGCCACCCCACAGATAGTCCTTACCTGCAGGTGATAATCTAAAAGGTACGTTCAATATGAATCCCTCACACTAGCCCTTAAGTCTGTGCTTAACCTTATCCTCAACCGTAATCTCACTGCCAAGCTGGACCTCGATCAACTTAAGTTCGGTGTCCGCATATACCATATGCTTACAACCTGCCGCCATGGTGATCACATCCCCCGGCTTCACATTCTGTTCCATGCCGTCGATCACCGTCCTGCCTTCTCCGGCTATTACTACCCATACCTCGTTACGATGTTTATGGCTGTGATAATTCATGCAATGTCCGGGATTAAGTGTTACCTTGATGGTCATAGCTTCCTTCTCGATGTTGATAACCTCATAGCTGCCCCAACTCTTCTCGGCAAACATCACTTCAGAGACCATCTCATCCACAAACGGCTTAATATATGAACTCTGTTCCTTATCCGATACAAGGATACCTTCGGGACTTGCGGAAATGATCACATCCGTAAGGCCCATGGCAAGAATCGGTACGTTTAATTCGTTGATGATATTGACACCGTTACATTTATCATTCATCACACCCTTGCCGATGATATCCTCTTCCATGGCCTCGGTAAGGGTATTCCATGTACCCAGATCCTTCCACTGGCCCTTAAATCTCATAACGGATATCTTATCTTCCTTCTCAACTACGGCGTAGTCAAAGGAAATCTTCTCAAGGGTATCGTACTTGGCAAACAAATCTCTGTAATCATTAAAATCTATGAGTTCATGCGCTCTGTCGGCAACGTATTTAAGCTTATAGGCAAATACTCCGCCGTTCCATAACGCTCCTCTTGCAATATAATCCTTGGCCACATCCACCGTGGGCTTTTCTTTAAATGTCTCTACTTCAGAGACTTCAGCCGTGTCCTTAGGGATAATATAGCCATATTTCTCGCTGGGATAAGTGGGCTCTATACCCATGAGGGTAAGGTTGGCCTTACCTGTAGAAGCAAGGTCTGATAACTTCTTAATGGCTTCAAAATAGTCCTTATCAACATAGGGGTCAACAGGACATACAACCACAGGTTCATCCGGACTTACACCCAGTTCATCGATAAGATACATCGTCGCAAGTGCTATAGCGGGAAAAGTGTCGCGTCTGCACGGTTCTATGCTTATACCTACGTCGGCTCCGAGCTGATTGTGTATGGCAGAGACCTGCGTCTTGGATGTGGCTATCGTTACGTTGGCCTCAGGATCCGCTTCCTTAATCTGGCGATATACCCTCTGAACCATGGACTCATACTTGCCCTTGCCTGCAGGGAAAATCTTGATAAACTGCTTACTTCTTACGTCATTGCTAAGCGGCCAGAGTCTCTTGCCCGAACCGCCGGATAACAATACTATGTTCATATTTATGATCCGACCTTTCTATATATAATATGCATTGTAATATCATTTGATCACTAACAATTCTACTTGGTTTTGTACCAATAATCAATTGCATGCCTTATGCTTGTATATCCCTGCTTATTCTACGGATTCAAGATTAATAAGACGCGGCAGATAACGCTCAACACATTCGAATATAACAAGATCCGGCTGATAAGTATCAAGCTCATCTTCAAACTTATCGCTGTATTCCTTGATATCCAGAAACCTTACTTCCCCATAGCAATACTTAGCTACATGCTGTAATGAATCTCCGAATGAATCTCCGACGATCAATAACTTCTGATTCGTCTTATATTTATCGGGAATCGAATCCCCGTCAATCCTATATGTTATATCACTGAATCTGTCCGAAGTGGCACTGATCTTGGTTAAATCCCCCACAAATCCGGGTTCCGCATTAAATGTCACATCATCAAGTACGGCTGCAGACATCTTATTGTCTGTCTGCCCCATATATCCTGTCTTGCCGCTTAATGCATCCGATTCATTAATTGTATCCATAACCTTGGTAAGGGCAAGATATGCTCCGACATCCGTCCAGTGAGTATCCGTCTTATAATATAGAGGATACTTATCATATGCATACTTAAATACATCACTTACATCCGTATATGTCCAAGGGGGCACATACCGGTTCATCATAAGAATCCCCTGTCCTTTATCACCTATGTAATCAGTTAACTGTGTTAATCTTGAACCGTCACTGATCTTCTCTACGGTATCGGGCATATATGCGCTGTATACCTGTTCTTTATTGGGTACCGTAAGCACGGCCAATCCATATGAATTCTCAATCGCATCTCTTTCCGGCAAAAATAAAGGTCTTCCCTTCTCTGCTCTTAACTTAACCCTGTGATAATATATCGTCTCACTTACATCGCAGAAGTTGCCGTATACCCTTGCAAGCTCATCGCCTGAGAAACTGTTAATGCCCATGTAATCATGAAGCGGTGTTCCGTCCGTTTCGGTCTTATAGAACATCCATCCGTCCTTGCCAAGCAGCACTTCATTGGATTCCATGTATTCACCGCCGCTTATGGCCTGCGTAAATCTTGTGTTTAATCCGATCAACTTGTACTTACCGAGAATATTCTCACTGTACTGTGTAATCGGGATACGTTGCAAACACATACGCGCAAGCGTTCCAAGCGGCACGAAGATAATAAGCATAAGCAACGCCGCACCGATTATATATCCGGATAGATTCTTATCTCTGTTCTTCATCCTCATTACCTGCTTTGTCACCGCTTACCCACATCCTGCTTCTAAATATATAAATTACCGAAAGAGCAATCATAACACCCGTTATTGCCTCACTGAATCGCCAATACCAGGGTTCCTTATACCTGACATTAAGTATTCCCGAATAACCGGGGGCCGCCTTAATCATAAGCCTGTGGTCATCCGCCCCGGTAAGTACTATGCCGTCTGCTTCTCCCAACGCAGTATCACTATCAAATAAATATGCTTTATAACCCTTATAATATGTAAGCGGAAGCTTAACCCAACACTCTGTATCAGACGTATTGACAACGCCTACGGTATACTCCCTTCCGTCAAATCCCATATCCTGAATCTGAATATCATCAGATGAAGCGGATATTAAGCGATCCTTAAGCATTTCCGCATCCATTCCCTCAGGCAAATACATAATGTCCGAATCGATAAGACCTGTGTATACACCGTATACATTGGTGGCATTAACATGCTTGTTATCGGCCGCCTGCTGCCTGCAGATAAATACCGAAGCCTGTATTATGGTCAAAACAAGGACACTTACTGTAAATAACCCTCGCAGATTAACGGACGTCCTCTTACGAACTGTTAAGTCGGACTCATTCTTAGGCGTTATGGATTCTGACGCCTTATCAATATATTTAAGAACATCATACACATAGATGATTGCCAGACACATGATAAGTGTAACCATCACCAGATATCTCCATGGGAACTGAACCTTACCGAATATAAGCGCCGTAAGTGAGAATCCTTCTCCCGTTCCGTATGGAAAATATCTGCTGGCAAGCCATATGGAGAGAATAAGCAATACACTGAGTGTAAGTCCCATGCTTACTCTGTCTTTATTTCCTGAATTTATTCCATCGCTTAATCTGCCATCCTGACAGGTTTTATTTACTTTAAGGCTATATACCGTCGTGGCAATAAGCACCGTTAACACTATGACAAGGAGCGGTCCCACACTAAGGGGCATTTCGGATACAAGGTCAGATACATCACCTGTGGGATAAGATATCTCGGTATAATCACCCATAAGAGTGATCATCTGTCTTATATATGCTCCCTGCGCACCGATCTTATCGCTTAAATGCTTAACAACGTAGTCTTCGCTTAAGTAATAATCCGCGAAAGGCACAATAAACGAAAGATTAAGCATAAATGTTCCTGCACCGGCCGCAATCAAAGGCAGTATTCTTCGGTTACGTATAAGTCTGCCAAGATATATAAGGCAGAATAACGCCGTGAAGATCACCGTCATTACACAGGTAATCATATGAGTATGTATAATGCCTGTGAACCCCAGTATAAGGCACATTACCGATCTTCTGACTCTGCGTTTGTTATACAAAGGGTCATTATCGACCACATGAGTCAATGCATATATACCGAAGGCAATAAGCGGAAGGAATGCCATGGCCGCATATTCACCTGCTGCCGCTCTTACATACACATCATTAAGTCTCCAGGGCGATAAGCAGTAGGCCCCGCAGGCTAACATCCCGATCTTCTCATCCCCCGCAATAGCCGCAAAGCACTTATAAGATATAATTGCGGTCAATATGCTTATTAAAGCTGCATACACCACATAACACTGCCATAACGGAAGGCCTAGGATATGCAACAGTGCTTCCGGGTACAGAAGAATGTCTCCGTAGAATATGCCCATGGGATATCCGTAATCATTGGCAAAATATCTGTACATCCTGACAGGGAATATATGTCCGGTAAGACCGTCTGCAATGGCTGCAATTCTTCCCATGTGAGCTTCGACATCATGGCCGCCTGCTATGAATCCGCTATTTAGCCCCGGAATAAAGCCGGCAAGGCTAATGACCATGATAGTCAATAGCAGGATCAACGTCCCGTAGGATTTGCTTTCCTTGGGATTTAATACCGTAAATCCCCTGTATTTAAGGATTATATACAATATCAGATACAGTACCGCCAGTAACATTAGTAACCTTACAACATCACAAGTTGCAGACTGTCTGTTAAGACGTCTTATATTGATTGCCAGTATCCTAAACGTCATATCCGGATATACCGCCTGTATATCCGCAGATATGTCAGCCGATTCATCATATACGTATATTGTCGGCTCCATATAGCCTGTATAAGGAGTTAAGAGCACATCATTATATGATACAGTTCCCCCAGGTGCATCCGATTCAAACTTAAGATTAGCGAATCCGTTGGCCTCATAAGCTATGGTAAATGCATATATGCCTTTATCAAGCGTTATATCCTTAAGGGTGAGCCCGTCATTAGCATAATTAACCGTATAGTCCGTATCCGCCACATACACAGGCTCTTCGCTTCCTTCACCGTATGATGTCTTATAGGTGACCGCACATACACATACCGTAATTACCAGGTATATAACGGTCATCAATATGAACTTATTGCCCTTAATCTTACCGATTATCTTCATCTATTCTTTCCTCATCGTTAGCTTTATCCGCAGATCAAATCATCTGCCCCATTTATTATTTCTAAACTGACATCTAGAAATTAAAGTATATGAACGGACTGTATGCATTGTTATATATATATGACAATGCAAGTATCAGTCCCCCGGCCATTATAAGACCGTAGAATATGTGATATATACTTCCACCAAGGGATTCCGCACGTGATTTAAGTTTCTCTCTTACCGGGAAGCATAATACTACAGCCGCCATATAATATACCAGATTCTGTCTTAAATATGCCAAAGCCGCGCCGTGAGCAGACAAGGTACTTATGCCGCTTATAATCGATGCCACAGGGAACATTCCTCTTATATAAGCCATCGCATCAGCAAGGCTGTCCGATCTGAATATTACCCATGCCAATATGACTGTCAGGAGGGTATATAATCTTCTGACCGTATTGGTCAATATGTTGCCTCTTTTTTTATCATCATCGGTAACCTTAACTTTACAGAACTTCTCTATCGTAAGGATTACGAAATATATCATTCCCCATAAGACAAAAGTCAGACAATCACCGTGCCATATTCCGGTAAGGAGCCACACGATGAAGAGATTAAATATAAGCCTTGCACTTCCCTTTCTTGAACTGCCAAGGGGTATATATACATAGTCTCTGAACCACCGTGACAGAGTCATATGCCATCTTCGCCAGAATTCCGTTACACTTTTTGCCATATAGGGATGGTCGAAATTCTCGGGCAATTCAAATCCAAACATCCCTCCGAGTCCTATGGCCATATCCGAATAGCCCGAGAAGTCAAAGAATATCTGCAATGTATATGATATTGCTCCAAGCCAGGCAAGGGATACCGATGCCTGAAGTTTATCTGCGATAATAAGGTTCCAGACCGCATCTGCCACAACTGCCATTCTGTTGGCTATAAGCACTTTCTTAATCAGTCCGCGAACAAATCTCTCCGCACCTGCGGCAAACCCTGTGGGGGACTCAGATCTAGACTTAATCTTCTTATCGATCGATTTATAGCGAACAATCGGACCCGCGATTAGTTGCGGAAAGAAAGAAATATACAGGCCGACATATAGCGGATTGCGCTCCGCATAAACATCACCTCTGTATACATCGATTACATATGACATTGCCTGGAAAGTATAGAATGATATTCCGATAGGAAGAACTATGTTCTCGGTAAGTTCAGCCCAAGGCGTTGTTCTTAAAACAGCTCCGGCATACTTAAACCAAAACAGGATGACAATATTGACCGTAATAGTCAAGACTAGCATTGCACGCTTATTAACTGCATTTCCCCTATCTGACTGAGTTTGTATTGCAAGTGCCATCAGATAATTAAACAATATACTTCCAATCATCAGAAATACATACACAGGCTCGCCCCATGCATAGAATATGATGCTGGCAATCAAAAGCCATACATTCTTGGCCGTTATATTGTGCGTAATAAGATGAATGCCGTAATACACTGCCAGAACAACCGGCAGAAATATCAGCAAGAATTCTTCTGTAGGAAATAACATGTCTTTCTCCTAAGGAGTAAATCAAACGTGTGCCCCGGATGCATATATTACATTCGGGGCAAACTGTTTATTTCATCTCCATGTACAGGAATGAATTGTCGACCTGGTGGTCTATCTCATAGTCTGCATTGCAGACATAGAATACAAGTCCGTCATAGCTTATAGGTACTCTTACCGCCTGTTTGACGGTAGATATATATTTACCGGGCTCCGGTATGAAAGGTGTCGGAGTCGGTATCGGAGACGGCGACGGTGTAGGCGATGGTGTAATCTCAGGCGCCTTTAGAGGTGTTGATGCGGATGCTCCCGATGTAGCTCCGGGTGTTGTCGATCCGCTTGTCGGTGTCGGCGTCGGTGTGGGTGTAGGCGTTGGTGTCGGCGTCGGTGTGGGCGTCGGTGTAGGTGTTGGCGTAGGCTCCGCACCGGGCGAAGTTGCCACAATTGCAGTCGTTGTATGGAATGACTGCGTAGCCTGTACCTTCTCTCTTGTTCCGTCAGCATAAGTTATATAGTCTGTCATGGCATAGTCTGCAGGACCGGTATATATATCCGTATAACCCCACATCACTCGACACGGTCTGTCCATGGCAAACTGTACTTCGACTTCTCTCCACTCATATCCTTCTGCATAAGGATGACCTGAATCCGAAGGATACTTATTGTATGACACAACAGTTACGGTACCGTCCGCTATCATGTCATTATAGCCGGTAATCGTATGATAATCATACTTGGCTCCATTATACAACGAATAGTTAAATGTATCGGTGTTGCCTATATAAGGTGATAAAGGCGATCCTTCCGTAGCTCCGCAGATTGCGCATGTGCGTGCCATAGTATATGTTGCATCAACCCATTTATGAGGAGCTAAACCTCCTTCGGTAATACCACATACAGAACAGTGTCTTGGCATAATACATGTTGCCTCTATCCATGTATGATCGGCGAGATCTCCCTGTGTTGCACCACATACTGAACAGGTACTTGGATACTGACATGTTGCTCTAAGCCATGTATGACCGGGAGCCTCACCTTCGGTGAGTCCGCATCTTGCACAGGTTCTCGGAGTGGTGCAGTTGCCTGCCTGCCAATCATGTCCCAATGCTTCTCCTCTGGTCTTACCGCATTTGATACAGGTCTGGGGCTCTTCACATGTAGCTTCCTTCCACTCGTGTTCAAGGCATGGCGGGAATGTACAGCCCGCCAGGGCAATTGCACACATTAGGATTGCCAATAAGACAATCGCGGTCTTTTTTACATAAGCAGTCTTCATCATTCTAATTCCTAACTATAATCTGTCTTTAATGAATTCTACAAATTCCTTCTCGGGAAGAGGCTTACAGAAATAGAATCCCTGAATAAGCTCACAACCCTGGAATAAGTCTGTCTTTATCTCAGTTAAGCGGTGGGCAACTTCTTCAGTCTCAACGCCCTCCACCAATACTTCCTTACCCATCTCGCGAAGCATCTTGATGGTATCCTGGATAACGATCCACATCTTCGGATTATCGATATCCTCAACGAATTCCTTATCAAGTTTAACCTGTTCAACAGGAAGAGTCGTAACACGTCTGATATTGGAATAGCCCGTTCCGTAATCATCAAGGGCAAATCTTATACCCTCAGCATGTAATCGCTGTACATTGGAATCGACTATTGCCGGGTTAATATCCGCTGCAGTCTCGGTAATCTCAAGACTTACCTTATCCGCATCTATACCCTTGGTCGCTATCATATGAAGTATCTTATCAACCAGATCCACCTCGATACACTGAGAAGCAGAGAGATTGATCTCTATGTATTTAAGGCCCAGTTCTTCCAGATCGTTACGGGCTATGAAATCAAACACGGCATTTAATACGTAGTCACCTATTGCATGGATAGCGCCGCTGTTCTCAGCCATCGGAATAAAAATACCCGGAGATATCACACCATATTTCTCATCTTTAAGTCTGATAAGCGCCTCGGCACTGACAAATCTCTTCTCTACCGTAGAATATATCGGCTGATAGTACATCTCAAAGAGATTCTCTTTAAGTGCACGTGCAAGGATATCATCCATCTCATTACGAATCATGAAATTCCTGTCGTTACGATGCTCTGCATATAACATTACATCCTTGGTATCACCCATCGTCTCATGGAATGTAAGGACAAGTGACATCATTGTTGCCAGCTCGTCAATATCCTCCGGACATCTGACAATACAGATCCTTGCATCCGTATGCACCGTATATTCGCCCACATTCATGGCTCCGGCAAGACGGTTCTTAACTGTCTCTGCCACAGGTATGGCCTTATTGATATCATATTCATCGGATAAATATCCGTAGGTACCGTTCTTTAGATAGAATAAGTCCACCGGATAAGAATGCTTAAATGCTATATCTCCAAGCAGTTCCGATACCATGTACAGATACTTATTATACAGACTCTGACCAAGATAGAGTCTTAAATTCGAATAATTGGCCACCTTGATAAGAATTATGGTGACGGGTTTATTCATTCTGAATATTCTTTTGATACGCTCAACACTCGTGGTGTACTTCATTGCACCGACAACCGGATCGATCTGATACTCATGTCTCTGCATAACTATCATGAAGAACAATACAGCCAGCGCAACACCAAGCATCTCAACTAACATCCCGGGAATCAGAGCCTGAACAACTGCGGCTGTAATAACAATCGGATACAGGATTATTATCGTATATATCTTATCCCTGCGCACAATGTATCTGTACTTAATTACAACTCCGAGTGACCATGCCGCAAAGAATGCCGCATATATGTAGTTAAGAATAATAAGGGATCCCCTTGTGTATACTACCGGTTCGGTTATTTCAAATATCGCATGTGTAAACGGATTGGTAAGCAGCAACAATGCGCCGAATACTACAACCGACCACCACATTATCTTAAGTTTCTTACTCTGGTTATATATATGCCATATATCAATTGATGCATATGTATACAGCGTATATATCGCGAACAAGAGGTTATGAGCTCCGTAGAACAGATAATTAAATACATTGGATAATATATAACCCATGCGTGTATATTCGGACGCATTCTCAACATAAGCGGACACAAAATCGCCTATTGTCGCCAATGTTGCCAACTCAATTAAGATAAGCAACAGAGTATTCGCTCTGTCTCTTGCCTGTCTGCGTCCAAGCAATGTGGCCACAAATATCACCAATATGATAAATGCACTTATATCAAAATATATTACATTATTCATACATTCTCCGTTCCTTCATTGGCTCTACGTATGAATCTTATGAATTCTCTTTCGGGAAGCGGTTTAGAGAAGATAAATCCCTGGATATAGTCACATCCTACCTCAGTAAACTTCTCAAGCGCTCTCTCATCTTCCACGCCTTCGACAAGAATCTTCTTATCCATTCTCTTAAGCATGTTGACGGTATTTCTTATAACCGTCCACATGGCTTCATTGTCCATATCATCCACGAGACATTTATCAAGTTTGACTATTCTAAGTGGAAGAGTAACAACTCTCCTTATATTGGAATAGCCGGTTCCGTAGTCATCCAAAGAGAAATTAAATCCAAGGGATGATAACATACTGATATTACGGTCTGTTACAGCCGGATCATAGTCAACCGCAGTCTCGGTAATCTCTAAGTTAATCTGCGACGGCTTAACGCCGTATTTCTTAAGTATCGAATCAAACTTATTCGGAAGATTGGCTTCAATACACTGTGCCACCGAGAGATTAACCTCCACGTAATTAAGATCAAGTGTCTTAAATGTATCGCTTGATACAAACTTACATACGGCATCAATTACGTAATCTCCGATATGATGAATTGCACCGGTCTGTTCAGCAACAGGTATGAACAGTGCAGGTGATACAAATCCGTATTCCTCATCTATCAGTCTTATAAGCGCTTCAGCCGAAGTATATTTCTTCTCTTTGACAGAATAAATAGGCTGATAATACATCTGGAAATTATGTCCGCTTATACCGCGGGCAATAATGGCATTCATATCATTTCTGATTCTGAATTCTTTTGATTCAGATACATCGCTCATAATGACAAGTTTGCCCTCATCATGAATCCTGTATTCAAAATCTCTGACAAACTGAATCATTGAATCAGCATCACGTATATCGGACGGACAGTTAACGATACACAGTCTTGACTCAAGCATAACCTCCATTCCGAGAAGATTAAGCGGTGCTTTGATATAATCGGACAACATACGGCCGAAATTATACATCATGTTGTATTTGGAATACGATGCAACTGCGGCATATGTGCCGTTATCAAGATAATACAGTTCCGCCTTGGAATCTGTAAGCGAGTTCATATTCTTAAGCTTATCGGCTATCTTATGGGTAAGATCCGAATACAGCTCAAATCCAAGGGTCTGTCTTAATATCCTGTGATTAGTAAACTTAAATACAAGTACAGTTGCGGGACGACCTGACTTAATGGTCCTCTTAATATCAAGCAAGAATCCCGCTGAGGTATTGATATCAACTATCCTGTCTATGAATTCCTCGGGCTTATGTACTCCAACCGCCATAACTACGATCAGAATCGCCGTTCCGAATATCTCTATTCTAAACTGGGGAACGACAAACTGTGCCAACACGGTAAACACATTAAGCGGCTGGAATATAAGAAGAATAAGATTCTTCCTGCTGTCTAAAAGATTTCTGTTATAGATAAGAATGCCGATACTTAAGAACATATAATAGAACGCAACGGCATAAAGGACGAGCATAAGCGGTCCTCTTGCATATTCGGCGTTCTGATTAATGGTATATATTGCACCCGTAAAAGGATTGGTGATTATGAGTACGAAATCAATTATAAAAGGACCCACAACCAGCCAGAACATAGACTTAAAGCCCTGCAGTCTGTGCCATATGCCTATAAATGAACAAATATAGAGAATGAATAACGGCGGAGAAACGTTCCTGATCAAGAAGTACACAAAATTAAGTGCATATCTTGTTATTCTGTCGGTTGAATTAACCTCCAACACATCAACAAATGCCGTAATGATTATGCTAAAGACAAGTAAACTAAACAGCACATGAGTCCTGTTTCTGTTGACCCTGTACAAACGAAGTGCCAATGCAAGCGTGGCCATTATAATAATTGCAGATATTTCAAAATACAGATTATACTGCATTATTCTTATCTCCCATGCTTAATATGCGCCAAAAGCGCATAGATTAACATATATATTATATCAACAAATGCGAATTATTAACAGAAAAATATAGATAATTCAGACAAATTTTGTAACAAATACATAATAAGGCTCAAAAAAGCAATAAAAAAATCGCCTCATAGGCGATATTTATGTAGCCGTGCTCCGGACCGGACTTGAACCGGTACGGTGTCGCCACCGTGGGATTTTAAGTCCCATGCGTCTGCCAATTCCGCCACCGGAGCAAAATTAAGTTGTAATAATGGACCTGCGGGGACTCGAACCCAGGACCGACCGGTTATGAGCCGGTTGCTCTAACCAACTGAGCTACAGGTCCCTAATATGTACTCGACTCATGGGTCAAATACCGAACGTTTCGGCTCCGCCGAAACGTTAGCTTAGATTTTGTTCTAAGCAACTCCCCGAGTTGGGTTTGAACCAACGACCCTCCGGTTAACAGCCGGATGCTCTACCGCTGAGCTATCGAGGATCATCGAA